>PHTZ01000001.1:3329750-4047167 GCA_002813285.1 Flavobacteriaceae bacterium MAR_2009_75 | reverse complement strand
ACTTCCTGATGAAAAACCCAATAGACCATTGAGCGCTGCAATGAAACGTATTTATACGGATTATGAAGCTCCCGAGCCTCAAAACAATGAACTGTTCAGTCAGTTCAAGTATACAAAGCTCCAAGGTTTTGATTACAATGGAGACGATGGTACCATAACCCGCCGAGACCCATCAAAAATACTATTGCACAATGGTACATACTATGTCTGGTATACCTATAGGAATACCAAAACACCACCAAGAGGTGCTGCCATGAGTAACGATACCATCCCTTCAAGTGATTGGGACCTTTCGGAAATATGGTATGCCACCAGTAAAGACGGATTTACTTGGGAAGAACAAGGCGTAGCTATCCAGCGGCCCGAAAAACCATTGGTCGGTTGGCGTTCCGTTACCACTACGGATATATTGGAATGGAAAGGGAAATACTACCTCTACTACCAGGGTTTTATGGAAGCAAGTGGAAAAAGAGGCGATGATTGCCCCGTAGCCGTTTCGTATGCCGATTCACCCGATGGCCCCTGGACGCCCCATAACGAAATTGTAATACCCAATGGTGCCGAAGGCGCTTGGGACCAATATTCCATTCACGACCCTTACCCCTTAGTACACGATGGCAAAATTTATATTTATTACAAATCCGATTTTGGCGAACGTCCAGATTTAGTCCGCATGCAAGGTTTGGCCATTGCTGATAACCCTCTAGGACCTTTTGAAAAACACCCTTTGAACCCAGTGATTACTTCAGGGCATGAAACCTCTTTGTTCCCTTTTAGAAAAGGTGTAGCCGCCTTAGTCTACAAAGATGGTCCCGAACATAACACCGTACAGTACGCAGAAGATTGGGTCAATTTTGAAATCGCTTCCATCACTGAATTAATGCCCTATGCCGGCGCACCTTATGTGCCCGATGCCTTTACCGACACCAAAGACGGCCGGGGTATTACTTGGGGATTGGCCCATTTTATCAATCAAGGGGGCAAAGGAAAAATCCACAGTAAATTAGTGCGTTTCGATTGTGACCTCAGCTTAGATGTTCATGACCCAGAAATGAAAGAACATCGCGTTATTCATCAACCTGATGTTCATTACCGTCAAGGATTAAATGCCGAACAAATGGAAAGAATCAAAGGGGAAAACACTCCGAAATAAGGGCGTATACAAATACTATCAGGAAGTAGCGGCATCAAAAAATTGGTATGTTTTCCGTACATGGGTCTGCCAATATTCCCATTGGTGCCCCCCCGGGAATTCTTCGTAGGTATGCGGAATATTAAGTTCTTGTAGTTGCTGATGCAATAATCGGTTCCCTGCTAGCAACTCATCATCTACACCACAATCAAAACGAAGCGGTGGCATTTTAGTTGGATGAGTCTTTATCAAATCGATTACATTTGGTGTCTCTGTTTCTTGGGTATAATCCGATAAAGGTTCTTCTACAAAGAGCTTCATTTCCTCTAAACGCGTAATAGCACTATGCGCTGAAATGGCACTAAATTTCTCTGGATATGTACTACCCAACCACAAAGCGCCATAGCCTCCCATGGACAATCCTCCAATGCACAGCTTGCTTTCCGTACTTGCTTCTGGAATATTCTCTTTGATGGCCAGGGGTACGTCTTCAACAATCCAACGTGCAAAATCTTTCTTGTGATGCGCAAAGTAGGCAGAACCATCGCCCCATAAACCATCCGAAGGCATCGCAATTATGGCGGGTTTCATCTTTTTTTGTTGCACCATTTCCGCTGCAGATATATGTGCTCCGCCTTTAAGAGCCCATACCCATGCACTACCATACACCCCGTGCAAGAGGATATAGATGGGCAAATCCGTTAAGGGTTCTTCGGTTTTTGGCACATACAAACAGATATCTCCCCTACCCTTTAAATTTGGGGTTTTTACGGTTAAAAAACGCAATCCATCAAACTCATAGGGAGCATCGGACAATTCTATTGTTCTAAAGGAACCTTGCATATTTTTTTAGTTTCAATCAAAAACAATCACTCCCTTGGCATTTTTTCCTTGCAACATATCATCAAAAGCCTCCTCCAGTTGGTCCAGTCGGTATTCTTTGGTAATCATTTGGTCTAGGAGCAAATCGCCCTTCTTGTACAAACCCATTAATTTCGGAAAATCAATTTGTGGCCGGCATTTTCCGTACAGCGGATTGATGTAAATCTTATCCCATTCAAACAATCGCATATCTATGGTAATTTCTTCTTCAATTCCGCTGACCTGTACTGCCGTTCCGGCATTTCTCACCATCGCTAATGGTGCTGCTCCCAAGGCCGGAATGGCCGTACATTCAAAAGCATAATCTGCCAATCTACCGCCCAATAGTTCTTTCACTTCTTCTGCCGCATTGTTCAATCCCTTGTCTTCCTTTTGGGCCAAAATCACATCCGTAGCACCAAATTGTTTGGCCAATTCCAGTTTATGGGCATTGATGTCGATGGCGATTATGCTTTGAGCTCCAGAAATGGCACAGGCGTTGATAACGTTGAGTCCTACCCCACCACATCCTAAGACTACCGCTGTACTCCCAGATACAAGTTTTGCAGCATTCACCACGGAACCGTAGCCCGTCATTACGCCACAACTTATTATAGCTGCTGCGGAGAAGTTTAAATTCTCCTCGGAAACCTTGACCAAAGCCGAGGCTTTTACCAGGGCATATTCACTCAACGTTCCCAAGTTAAAGGAACGTTCAATAGCTTCACCGCGCCATTGGGTACCTTCTAAATGGGCATGGCCAGGCGTGTGACCGTTACCTCCTGCCACTACGGGCGAGTTGTTCTCACAGATATGCTGATTGCCTTCTTGGCACTGAAAACAATGCATACAAGGAGTGGCCCAATTAAGGATGACTTGGTCACCTTCGGCAAAGTCCTTTACAGCATCGCCAACGGAAGCCACAACGCCAGCACCTTCATGCCCCATCACAACGGGCTTGCCCCAAGAAAGAGAATCATAATCGGTATGGCACAGCCCGGCAGCCTTCATTTTAACCAGTACTTCGTCCTTTTGGGGCGCCGCCAGGGTGACCGTTGTAATTTTAAACTGACCATCGCCCGTGGCTACGGCAGTTTTAGCTTTAATTGACATTCGTTGTTGATTTTATGAGGGTATTCGGTTTAAAAGGAATGCTAGCATCCGCCAATTTTTCCTTGTCTACCACTGTATTGTTTTTGATAAATTTTGTTCCAAGCACAAAGGCTTTTCCATTATTTACAGCATCTACCGCGAGTAGGGAATCGTCTTTAAAATACCAGATAGAAAAACAATCTTCTTTCTCCTGTTCTATCCTAATTACCAAGTCGGTATAGCCGTGGGACAACCCTACCATTTGTAATTTAATGTGGAATTGGTCTGACCAAAACCAAGGTAAAGCGTTGTAAGTAGTTGGTATACCTGTAATGTTTGCTGCGACCACTTTTGCTTGGTCCACCGAATTTTGAACGCTTTCCAATCGCATCCATCTATTATAATTAGGGTGATGAAACTGGGCCACATCACCTATGGCATATATCTGGGGTATGGACGTTTGTAAATGGGCGTTCACCTTAATCCCGTTTTCCAAAGCCGCTCCCAATTGCTCCCCTAAAGCCACATTGGGCCGTACCCCAACACCTATCAAGACCAAATCTGCCTCATAAACGTTTTCATCCGTTCCCAAAACCAACAAACCATCTTCGGTTTGCGTTATTTTTTTTGCTGAGACTGCTGTTTTAACGGTAACTCCATTCTTTGTATGCAGTTCTTGAAAAAAGTGGGCGAGTTCCATGGGGGCTACACGGGCCAAAATTCGCTCCTCTCGCTCTAATATCGTTACCTGTCCACCTAATTTTTGAAGCGAGGCAGCCGTTTCCAAACCAATATAGCCGCCACCAATGACCACCACTTTTTTGTTCTTTGCATTTTTAAAGGCTGCCTGTATGGCCAAGGCATCTTTGGAACTGCGTAATACCTGAACGTTTCCAGAATTGGAAATACCCAGTATGGGAGGCACAAAGGCCGATGCTCCTGTCGCTAGTACTAAAACATCGTACTTTAAGCTGGTGCCGTTACTTAGTTCCAAGGTTTTGGTAGTCACATCTGCACCGGTAACGGTTACACCTAACGCAAGGGTAATGTTTTCTTCCTCGTATCGCTCTGCAGCAAACAATGGGTTCAATGCGCCCCCTTCCGCTAAAGTCAAATACGCTTTGGATAAGGGAGGTCTATGATAAGGCAGGTTTTCATCCGCATCAATTAAAACAATTGTCCCTTCCCAACCTTGTTTGCGTAATTCCATAGCGCAATTAGCACCCGCATGGCTTGCCCCAATAATTACGCAATTTAAATTTGTAGTATCCACAATTGATTTAATTTGCCACGCTTACGGTAATACCATCTACGGCATCTGATACCGGAATCTGGCAACACAAACGGCTGTACTCGTTTACATTGTCATCAAACTCCAACATATCCGCTTCAATTTCAGAAGGCGCTTCCAGCTTTTCATAATACGCAGGAGCAACGTGTACGTGGCAAGTGGCGCAAGAGCAAACACCCCCACAATCGCCATCAATGCCCGGCACCTTATTCTTCACCGCGAGTTCCATTAAACTTCCGGAGGTTGCCTCAAATACCATGCTTTCTCCCTCTTTAGTGATGTACGTAATTTTTGCCATTATTTTATAGGATTTAATTCAATTTCTAAACTATCAAAACCGACTTTGCGTTGGTGCTCGCCCCAGTCTTCTATATTTTCCATCGCGTTGACCACGGTAAGTTTCCCTACTTTCTGCGTGAACACACGTAAAAACACCTTCATCAGTTGTCTGGCATGGGTAGCCCCCAAACACTTATGGGTACCAAAACCAAAGGCCACATGCGGATTCATTTTGCGGTCTAGGACAACCTCATTCGGGTTTTCAAAAACCGCTTCGTCCCTATTCGCCGAAGCCCAACAAAGACTTATTCGTGTATCTTTCTTTGCTTCATGACCACACACTTCCTTTTCTTGGGCCACTACCCGCCCCATATGGGTCAAAGGAGAAAAATAGCGCACCAATTCCTCAATGGCGGTATTGACCAAAGTCGGGTTGTTCCTTAATTGGTCCATAGCTTCCGGATGCTCGGCCAAATAGGCCATGGTATTGGTCAGGTAATTGATAATGGTATCCCTGCCCCCCGCAAATGTGAGTACCAATACCCCTTTTACCTCCTCTTTGGTCATTTTCCTTCCCTGATATTCGGAGTTCAATAACACCGAATACAGGCTATCATCCGGTTGGGCGATAACCCTATCAATTTCAGCATCGATATAATCGTATAAGATAGATGCCTTGTCCGCATCCAAATTGCTGTCCTCACTTCTAAAAACATGGGTACCCCAAGAAATCCAGGTTTCGGCCTCTTCCAAAGGGATGTTTAACAGCAAGGTCAACGCACGGGACTGAATGGGCAAAGAGAGTTCGGAAATGGCCTCGCAACTTCCTTTTTTCAAAACCTTTTCCAATTCCAAAAGAATGATCGACTCCAGTCCGGCCTCATAGGTTGAATCCAAGGGCCTTTTAAACCAATCCTCTACCAAGGCTCTATATTCCGTATGTTCTGGAGGGTCCACCTCAAAAGGAATCTGGCGGGTATCGCGAATATTAACTTCGGACGGGATAACAATGCGGCCCGGTGCCGCCTCGGATATAAAGGATTTGTAATCGTGTGCCGATTTCCGCACATCCTTGAACCTAAGAAGCATGGCTACCGGATCATCTTGGTCGTTAAAAGGACAAACTCCCTTGGCTTCCCTGGTTTCCTTAAACGCATCTGGAAAATCACTCACTCCCATATTCCTCATTTTAGTAACGATTTATACAATCTATGTTCGTAGGAATGCCGATTCCTTAGAAATCACGGACCTACACCCACAAAAATCAACAAAAGGATGGAAAAACAAGTAACGGATACTCGCATAATACTAATCTATTATGTCTACTTAATTGAATATATGCTATTTTTACGAACACAATAGAAAACAAATTAAAATTGAAACCCCAGTTAGAGGCCATACCATTCCCGGAAAACAGTAATATTTTAGCTTATAGGTATGAGGGAGCTCATTTTGATGCTCCTTGGCACGTACATCCGCAATGCGAGCTTACCTATATTACCTCTAGTGAAGGCACCAAATTCATAGGCGACCATGTTAGCAATTATAACGCCGGTGAGCTGGTACTCTTAAATGCCAATCTGCCCCATTGTTGGAAAAATCACGCCCAAGCGCAGCAAAAAAGTGCTTCTATTGTGGTGCAGTGGAACGCTTCCGTTTGTTCGCCCATTCCAGAAATGCAGCCCATTGAACAACTTTTGCAAGCGGCCAGCCACGGAATTTTATTCCATAAAGAGGATACCCAGCAAATTTTACCTCAGATAGCAACCCTTCCCCATCTAAAAGGCACCCAACAATATTTGCAATTATTGCAAGTGTTACACTTTCTAAGTGGTGCCGGTTATACGCAGCTGTCAACTGCCAAATTTACCAAGGAACTTCCTTGGGAGCACAATGATCGCATGGCAAAAATTCATGATTTTGTGGCCTACCATTATCAAAGACAAGTGCAGTTAGCGGAAGTTGCCAGTATGGTAAATCTTTCTGAACAGGCGTTTTCTAGATTTTTTAAAAAGATGATGGGACGCTCCTTTTTTACCTATCTGAACGAATACCGCATTAACCAAGCCGCTAAAATGTTAGTGGATACGGATTTTACCGTGGCGGACATTGCCTTTAAATGCGGATATGAAACCTTACCGTTTTTCTTTAAAAAGTTTAAGGCACAATATGGTACCACTCCTACGGTCTACAGAAAAGAACACGGGAGAAAGCTTGCTCGTTGAGGGTTGCTCGTTGTTCGTTGTTGGTTGTTGGTTGTTGGTTGTTGGTTGCTTGTTTCTCGTTATTCGTTATTCGTTATTCGTTATTCGTTATTCGTTGTCCTACGTCATACATCATAAGTCTTAAGTCTATCATCCTTGATCCCTAGTTTAAAGTTTGAAGTTATAAGATAATAGTTCACAGGGTAATGCCAACTGCCAACTGCTAACTGATAACTGCTAATTGATAATTGTTCATTGCTAATTGTTCACTGTTCACCCCTAACCCCTACTCTCACTTTCGTAAGAAATTATTAGTTATATTTAGCCAGAAATCTTCCCCCAACCCAAGCAGTTTTGCGATGGGTGTTTTCTTTATCAATTATAGTTATTCGTAGATAAAAAGTCTATGAGCAATTTATTTCAAAAAGATTGAATTCAACAACTATAGATAAAACAGAATTAATGAAATATACTTTCAAGAATACTGAAATAAACAACAAGAAGGCGACTGACTTTGAAACTAAATCTCTACTATATCTTATTGGAAGAAGAAAAGACAGTAAAGAAATTGAATATATAACTTTTGACTGTTTCAACGATGTAAGTGGTGTAAATAAGAATTCTGATAAGATTTGGGACATTCAATCCAAAAATGAGAAGTCTTTAAATCCAAAAAAAATTGGAAAATACTTTTACACATTATTCGATAATTATCTTTCCTCATTCGACTTTAAAGAATTTATATTTTTTTCACCCATTCTCAAATTGGACTACAAAAAAGATGAAAAATTAAAAATTTATGGGATTGATAATTTCGAGGACAAAACACTAACACGAATAAAAAATGGTCTAAATGAAGAAATAGTTAGAGTTAAAGGAAATGAAAAAGATTACAAAATTGAACAAGAAAGTTTTTTAAAAAGAATCTTGATTGTTGAGGACAATGAATCTGGCAATGAATATATTAAAACCGTAACTAAATTTAAAAAAACAGACATTAAAACAGATGCTTTTTATAAAAGCGTTTTTCAGGACTTACGTGATATTCAGTCTTCAAAAAAGAATAGTTATATAGAAAATGCCATAATAGAAAACATTAGAGATGTTTTAGTCTTTAAGAGACATCTCTTTTCTAAAGACATTGAAACACTTATCATTAGTAGAATAATTGGTGTTGAAATATTTGATTATAAATCAATCCCGCTATATTTCTCGCCTTTATTAGAGGGATTAAGCGTTGACGATAAAAAAGATATAATTCAAGAATGTAATTCTAATTTATCAAGAGCTTTCTTTAATAAAAATAGTAATCGCATATTCTGGAACATATGCGAAATGCTAATAACATTTTTAGAAAAAAATGACAATACTGATGTTGATGATGTGTTTAATATCACATTAGAGCCATACAAACCAAAACTATCATATTTGACAACCATTACTATTAAATATTTAATAGCGATAATTATAGAAGGAAAAGAATGATTATAAGAAAGAGTGCATTTGGAAATACAGAAGAAGCTTTTATTGAGAATCGCTACAAAAACACAGTCAATATTATTTTCAGCAATGATAATAATAGAGGAAAAACATTAGTGATGCAAGGTTTATTGCATTCACTTGGCTATGATTCAATATTTCCAAGCGGTTTCAATTATAGGCACTATTTTTTCTATTCAGAAGTAGAGATTGATAAGAAAATGTATGAATTTATAAGAAAAGGAAACTCAATACTTATACTTGAGAATGGGAATTTAAATGTTTTTAATAGTATAAGTGAGTTCAAATATTTTTTCGATAAAAACATCTATCAAATTCCAAGAATTGAAAAAGATGGAGAATTAAAACCTGCTGACCTTACACTACTGTACGAATTATTCTTTTTAGGACAAGACAAGAGAAACACTTCCAATTTAATTATTAAGGGTAGAAATAATAAGCAGGATTTTAAAAATATGATATATTCTATCAATGGAGTTTTAGTAACTACTTCAAATAAATATGACATTGAAGAATTAAAGGAACAGAAAAAATCGATTGAATTAAAAATTAAAGTAGAGAAAAGAAAAATAACTGTAATAAAGAAAAACCCAGAAATTGCCTCTTTCATTAGTTCCGTAGCAAATGATACTGACTTTAAGAATACATCTAATCAATTAAATGAACTGCATAGCAGTATAGCTGATTTAAGGAAACAAAGAAATAGAGAAGAAAACCGTAAAATCAAACTTGAAAGTTTAATTAACGAACTAAACTCATTAAACAGAAGTTTAAATGAAGGAAATGTTATTTGTTCTGAATGTGGAAGCACCAAAATTATCTTCGCAAATCAAGAATTTGAGTTTGAAGTAAGTAATAATTTTGTTCGCAAAAATATATTAAAATCAATTCAAGAAAATATATCTATTAAAAAAGAAATTGTTGATGAATTCAATAGTGAAATTAATAAAGAGCAAGAACAGATAAAAAAACTACTGGAAAGCACGACACCAGAAGCCAAAAACTATATTCTATTTCAAGACGAAATAACAGATTCAAGCGATATCGATAAAATCGTATTTGAACTTCAAAAAGAACTTGATGAAATTCAAAAGAAAATTAATAATAATGAAAACGACATAGTATCTAATAAAGAATTACAAAAAGACATTTTAAGTAAAATTCTTGTCGAAATGAAAAGACTTTATGATAAAATTGATTCGGAAGGATTATTGTCTTTTGAAGATTTATTTACTAAAACTGGAGAAACCTATTCTGGTAGTGAAGAGCAGGAATATTATTTCTGCAAACTTTTGGCTCTAAATAATGTCTTGAAGCACAACTTTCCGATAATCATTGACTCTTTTAGGGAAGGAGAGTTATCATCCACCAAAGAAAACTTGATGATAGAAGAATTTTTAAAACTTGACAAACAAGTTATATTGACTTCAACATTAAAAGATGAGGAATATAATTCAGATAAATATTTAAAAATGACTAATATAAATGTAATAGACTATTCAAATATTCAGGACAGCAAAATACTTAATTCCACTTTTGCTGATCCCTTTTCAGAAATACTTGATAGATTTGGAATTAAGGAATAAATGAGCCCATAAAACGACATAAATATTACTACTATAGTTTATGGCTTTATTGCCAATAAAAAGACAGTATCCACCACCTACCCTACTTTTCTTATAACTTTTAACTTAAACCTTTTAACTTAAATACCTTTTAACTACACCCCTCACGCCCCCGTAATCACCTGCAATTTACTTTCTGGTCCTAAGCTGCTGATCGCCTCTGGGGTAATCTTGGTGCGCCACATATATACTTTTTTAAGTCTGGGCATTTGGGTGAGACTGGGAATTGCTTCGTCCCCTACTCCGGTGTTGTACATATTTAATGATTCCAATTGTTGAAGAGCCGAAAGTTGTTGCACTTGGGCATCGGTAATGGTGGTATTGTCCAGTACCAATTTCCGAAGGTTTTCAAATTGCGCTATTTGCTGGACCATTTTTTCGGAAAGGGTGTTTCCGCCTAAATCCAACCACAGAATTTGATTCTGTAGGGGAGCCAACAGTTCAAAATGCTTTTCCCAGTCGGAAAGGTTCTCATTGGTAATCGTATTATCCTCCAAAGTGATCTCCAACAGTCCGGAACCATCGACCAGTTCCCGAACCCCAAAACCCTTCGCTTTTAATTCATTGAGTTGGGCCACATTCAAAGGTGCTGCGGTTGGCAAGCTTTCACTTGCTCCATGTCCACCACCGCCCTCAGCTGCAAAACCCAATCGCCCTGCCGCCATTTGCAGTAACTCTTCCGGTACTTCCACACTCCCCAAGGTAGCTTCTTGATTGCCTTGTGCACTTTCGATCCAGAATTTTACCAAGGCGGTTTCTTCTTCGGTCAGGGGCGTTTTTCCCTCGGGAGGCATGACATCTTCGTGGTCTTCCGGCAAGGTGATTCTTTTGAACAGTTCCGATTGTTCCAAATCGCCGGCCATCACTATGGGTCCGTTCTCCCCTCCTTTGAGAAGCTCCTCAAACGTATGCATGGCCAGTCCGCCCTTCTTTTTAGAGTCATTATGGCAACTGGTACACTTGGCCTCAAAAACGGGCTGAATCAAATACGGATAGACGGTAGCATCTTCTAATTTTGCCAATTGGGGCAAGGGTTCCTTCTTTTCCCGAAAGGGTGCATATTTTACCAGATAATCTTCCCCATGGGTCAAATTTCCGCCGTAATGTCCGGTGACACTGAGCAAAATCACCATTACGGTAAGCATGGCCATATTGGGTTTCGCTTTTTGCAATGGTTTGATCGATAGTTTATCGGCCTTTACCAACCACGCAAAAAAGGCTATCAAGGTGGTAACTATCCCGAACCAAAAATGTCCGTTCAGCATGTCTTCATTATAATCTCCGCTCAAAGACAGCATATAGCCTAAAATACAGGCAAGTGCGGCACTAATGGCACCTGCCAGCAAGGCTATGGGCACCGCTGCGGAGAGAGCGGCATTTTTGGTAAACCGCTCTACAATCTCCAAAATCAGGGCGAACATTAAAAATCCGATAGGCAAATGCACCACTAAAGGGTGAAACCTGCCTAGAAACAACACAAAATCAGATACTTCTTGCATGCTTATTTTCTTGGTTAGATACGCTCTAGCTTATAGGGCGCGGAGTGGTTGGCATTCCATTGGCAGATGTACAGGTTTTTATCTTCGTCTACACATACGTCATGGCCGTGCAAAATAGGTTTTTCTTCCAATTGATAGCTTTTTTGCAAAATTCCGTTTTTATATTCCGGTTCGGTACCCCCGGGATTGGAGACCACCTTGTCCCCTTCCATAATGGTCACAAATCCGGTATGGTCTTTCCAGTTGGTCTTCCCTTCTTTCGGTTGCGACCAACATACGCCCGCATACAAATTATCGTCATCAAAAACTGCCCTGCATACCTGCATATTAGGCATTTCTATAGTTTTCACATATACACCATCTAAGGTGTAGTACTTAAAACACTCTTGTGACCTTGAAGTTACTACTACCATGGGGTTGTCCTTTTCCCGGTAATCGATGGCTACCCCGTGGGCACTTACCAATTTGTAGTTCGGGTCCGGATTGTCTTGTCCGCCCCAATGGCGGATGTACCTTCCGTTGCTATCGTATTGAATGATGCGGCTTTCCCCATAACCATCGGCCACGTAAATATCACCGTTGGGCCCAATGGCCGTTTCGGTCGGGCAAAATGACTCTTCCGGTTTGTAAACTCCAATGGTCATGGGGTGACCGATATCGAACAGCACACGACCATCGACCGTCGTTTTTGACACGCGACCGTTGTGTTGTACCATTTGATTGCCCTTGCCCAATGCCCAGCCGGAATCGGTAATATAGAGCATATCCTCGCCACCTTCATCATGCAAGGTCAATCCATGACCGCCCTGGTAGGCCGTGCCCCAATAGTCCAACAACTGACCAGATTTATCAAAAATAAGGATGTTGTTCTGCGGATGGTCGCCTACCATGATCAACCTTCCTTTGCTATCCATAACCATTTCATGGCAGTTCAACAGGGGAATTCTAGTAGCGCTAATTTGCGCCCAATTTTTAACGAGCTTGTAGCGGTAATCTCCATGGCCTAAAATAGTATCGGTTTCGTTCAGCAAACGCTCAGGATTCTTTTTACTGCCGATGACGGTGGCCCCGAAAGCCATTGAGGCGGTAGCGAGGGCCGACCCTGCCAACCCGGTGGTTTTTATAAAATTTCGTCGTGAGGACATAATTGATATGTTAGGTTAAAATATCTTTGACCACATGGCCATGTACATCTGTTAGTCTAAATCTTCTTCCTTGATGTTTAAAGGTTAAGCGTTCGTGGTCAACGCCGAACAAGTGCAATAAGGTAGCATGAAAATCGTGCACATGTACCGGATTTTCGGTTACATTGTAACTAAAATCATCGGTCTCTCCATAGGTCATCCCCTTTTTTACTCCGGCTCCCGCCATCCACATGGTAAATGCTTTTGGATGGTGATCTCTACCGTAATTGGTATCTGTTAATTGCCCTTGAGAATATACTGTTCTACCGAATTCGCCACCCCAAACCACTAAGGTATCTTCTAACATACCTCTTTGCTTTAAGTCTTGAAGTAACGCTGCAGTACCTTGGTCTGTTTGCTTACATTTATTTCGTACTCCGCCGGGACATGAAATATGTTGATCCCATCCCTGGTGATACAATTGCACGAACTTCACTCCTTTTTCTAATAGTTTTCTCGCCATAAGGCAGTTGGCTGCATACGTACCTGGATCACGACTATCTTTACCATACATATCAAAAATATGATCTGGCTCATCTGATAGATCGGTTACTTCTGGCACCGAAGTCTGCATTCTAAAAGCCATTTCGTACTGCTTCATACGGGCTAAAATTTCTGGGTCACCGTAAGCATCATTCTGTACGCCATTTAGTTTGCCCAAATAATCTAACATGGTTCTACGATCATTACCATCGTAATTCTCGGGGTCACTTAAATACAATACCGGGTCTTTACCAGATCTAAATTGAACACCTTGGTGTTCTGTAGGTAAAAACCCGTTACCCCATAGACGGGAGTATAAAGGTTGACCTCCTTGACCTTTTGTGACCAGTGTAATAAATGTTGGCAGATTTTCATTATCACTTCCCAAACCATAGCTTAACCATGAACCAATGGATGGTCTACCCGGCAATTGATTTCCTGTTTGCATAAATGTAATGGCTGGATCATGATTTATCTGATCGGTCTGCATCGATTTAATGATGCAGATGTCATCTACTACTTTTGCGGTGTGTGGCATTAATTCACTCACCCAAGAGCCCGATTCTCCATATTGCTTAAAATCCATTATGGAAGGTGCTATGGGGAATGAAGATTGCTGGGCACTCATACCCGTCAATCGCTGTCCTTGTCTTACCGATGGCGGTAAATCTTGCCCAAACATCTCTTTAAGTTTCGGCTTATAATCGAACATATCTAATTGCGATGGCCCTCCACTTTGAAATAGGTAAACTATTCTTTTAGCCTTAGGTAGGTGATGCGGCAGTCCTAATTTGTTCTTTACAAAATTCTCCACAGCATCTGGTTCCGTAGGATTACTAAATGCTTTTTCGGCTTTTAACAAAGACCCAAAAGCAAGCGCTCCAATTCCTAAGGACGTTTTGGTTAAAAAATTTCTTCTGTCCCATTGCTTTTCTACTTCCTGCAAATCTTTATTATCCGATGTTAACGTATCATGTCCACTACACATAGGAATCTATTTTTCATTATCTTTTTGTAATTGTTGCATCTAAGTTCATAATGGTACTTGCTACTACTGCATTTGCTGCTACCATTGCCTTATCGCTACTATTTTCCACTCTAAACTCACCCGTATTTAACCAACCCAATGTTTTGGCCTCATTGGTCTTAAACTTTTCATATTCGTTCTGTCTCAATTCTACCAATAGGTCTAATTCTTCATTTTTGGCATTTCTGCCGGTCAATCGAAGAAAAGCATCTTTAATTCCTTTTTCAGGGTCTTCATAAGCCATCATATTTTTCCCGATTACCCGTGATGCTTCTATATAAGTTGGGTCGTTCAATAATACCAATGCTTGTAAAGGTGTATTGGTTTTTTGTCTTCTTGTAACGCATAAAGATCTATCGGGGGCGTCAAATGTAGCGATGGTAGGATGCGGCACAGAGCGTTTCCACACCGTATACATACTTCTTCTGTACAATTTTTCGCCGGTATCGGGTACATATTCCGATCCGTTCAATTTCCATAATCCTGCCGGTTGATACGGATTTACACTTGGTCCGCCCACGGTATCATTCAATAAGCCCGATGCTACCAATGCATTATCACGTAACATTTCACCTGTTAACCTTTTTGCCGGTCCTCTTGCCAATAGCCTGTTTTCAATATCAAGCTCCATCAACTCTTCTGATGTTAACGAAGATTGCCTATAGGTAGCCGACATGACCATTTTCTTGTGAAGGGCACGAACATCCCATCCGCTTTCCATAAAATCCACTGCCAGCCAATCCAATAGTTTAGGATGACTTGGCAATTCACCTTGATTTCCAAAATCCTCAACCGTTTTTACGATACCCACTCCAAACAACTTTGCCCAATATCTATTTACCGCTACCCGTGCCGTTAACGGATTTTCTTTTTGGGTTATCCATTTGGCGAGTCCCAATCTATTCTTTGGTAAACTATCTGCAAATGGCAATACTGCTTCTGGAGTGTTTGGATATACCCTTTCGCCATAAGCATCATACTGCCCTCTTTCTAAAATAAAAGTCTCTCGTGGTTCTGGCATTTCTTTCATCACCATGATTTCCTTGACCTTTTCAGTACTATCATTTTGTACCGAGCGCACCTCTTTTAGAGCCGCCAAAGAAACTTGATATTTCTTAGAGTTTTTGTTCAAGTAATACGCAGTTAACGCTTCTATCTCTTTACTTGTTAAACTACTTGGCTCTTTATCAATAATTTTGTGAAATTCTTTTTGGTTTGCTATTTGCTTGATTTCCAATGGAGAAAGTTCTTTACCAAATACCAACAAATCATCTACCGTGGCACCACCTATGCCTTTACCGCGCCAACGTGCCCCAACTTTTAATCCTGGCTCTTGCGGACCTTTATAGATAATGTCCCTATAACTATTAAAGATGATGTCCTTGTAAAGATTGTCATGTACAATTTTGGTCTTCATTTCATCACCATCTAAAAACACTTTAAAGCCTTTTGCTTTACTAGAACCATCGTAGGTCATGGTCAACTGTACCCATTTGTCTTTAGGAATATCGTCTATACTTTCTTCAACTATAGCATTATCTGGCCATACATGTGCCATTAAAATTTCAACCTTATTATCTTTTATATTCAAATGATAGCCACGGTAACTATGCAAACGCGTGCCCAGCATTTTATGAAAGATTACCCCTTCCTCTAAATCGGACGGAACAAACACTCGAATACCTATGCTAAAAGGTTCATGGCGCTGAAAGATGCCCAAATCATCTAGATCTAACCAGACATCACCGTCCATTTTAAGACCTTTACCCTTAAAACCATCTACATAGTTCGGTTTTTCATTTCTAGTAAAATTGGTACGCATTTCCCCTTTTTTCGTAGGATTTATTTTGTTGTACAAACGACCGTCATTAAAGTCATAATCTACTAAAAGCGCACTTGGCTTCTTGCTGGCAGATAAGTTTTTATATCCTTTTGAGGCTATCCATCTTTCAGCGGATGGTTTTTCTTTTGCCACTGTTGTTTTTACGACCGCTTCCTTATCCTCTACCAAATTATTGACATAGCTTAAAAATTGCTCCTCTTCTTCTGTAGGAAGCATTAAGGTGGGGACAGGCATTGAAAAATCCCAAGGAATTTGCCCTGTCTCATTCACATTATTAAAGAAGCTATATAGTTCGTAGTAATTTTTTTGCGAAATGGGATCATACTTATGATCATGACATTTAGCACATGCCACTGTTAACCCCAATAACCCTTGCCCAGTTACATTTGCGCGATCGGATACGTACTCTGACCTAAATTCTTCATCTACAATACCACCCTCTAAATTTTGTGGGTGCAGCCTATTGAAGATCGTAGCTAAAATTTGCTCTTTGGTAGCATTTTCAAGCATATCTCCTGCCAATTGCCATTCTATAAACTGGTCGTACGGCATGTTTTCGTTGAAAGCTTTTATGACCCAATCTCTCCAAATCGAAATATCTCTATAGCGATCAACGGTATAACCATGTGTGTCTGCATAACGCGCCAAATCCATCCAATCCAAAGCCATATGTTCGCCGTAATGCTTTGATGCCATTAAAGAATCTACCTCTTGTTCGTAGGCATTTTCATCAGGGTTATTTACAAACCGATGTACTGCTTCCGGGGTTGGTGGCAAACCTGTTAAATCAAAAGAAACCCTACGCAACAATGTCTCCTTATCGGCTTCCTCAGACGCCTCTAAGTCTTTAGCTTCTAGTTTTGCCAAAACAAAATTATCTATGGCATTTACCACATTACTATTTTTAGTCTGTGGCAATTTTGCTTTTGTAGGTGGTAAAAATGCCCAATGATCTTTATATTCGGCACCATCCGCAACCCACTTTGTAAGTAATGCCTTTTCTCTATCGGTTAAGGTTAAATGCGACTTTGGCGATGGCATAACAACATTTGGGTCATCGCTCATAATACGATGAAAAAGTTCACTTTTTTCCGGTTTTCCAGGTACTATAGCATATTTACCCGGCGATTCCGGTAATTCTGAATATGCCAATTCAGCTTCATGCAATTGCAAACCAGCTTCAATTTTACCCTTATCTGGACCGTGACATAAATAACACTTATCAGATAAAATAGGTTTTATATTTTGATTAAAATCCAGTGTTTTCGGTAGGGCTTCATATTCTGCCGCTACCTCTTGTGGCAATTCGGGTCCACCACAAGACGCTAATCCCAATACAACTGAAATAATGAAAAATCTTTTTATCATTCGATTTTAAGTGTTTGCAATCTAATTCGTGAATTCTCTAATGAAACGGTGTTTAGCAATTTCCTAAAACAGGCCTCAGAGTTCACTTTTATATTCTTTGTTCATTTATTAAAACTTTCGCTCTTTTCTGGAGCGTAATTTGTTGGCTTCAGAATCACCTTTGAATTTTTCTTTCTCCGGATTCCATTCCAATGTTCTATCAAGTTTATAGGCTATATTGGCCAAGTGGCAAACGGATGCCGAACGATGTCCTGTTTCCACGTCACAAATAGGTTGGCTCCGTTGTTTGATGGCACCTAACCAATCTCCCATATGATTATCAGACTTGTACAATCGCATATCGTTGGCCGTTAGATTCGTTTCCAATAGGTGTGCAGGCGTGGTTTCCAAATAATCTCTACTGATATCCATCTGCCCTTTGGATCCGAAAAAGCGAACCCCATAGCCACGGCCAAAATCTTTATGCTCCACCTCTACGCCATTTGCATAATACATTTTTAGGCCCATCACTGCATTTTTGTCCTTAGGCGGGACTAGTTTTACCGGACCTGAATGATCCATTCCCAAGGCCCACTGAACGATATCGAACATGTGCGCGCCCCAATCTGCTAGAATACCACCACCCGTTTCTTCAAACAAGCGCCAATCTGGCCAAAACTTGACATCGTTATTCGATGGAGCCAAGCGATGGTTGTACACCAATAAGGGCGCAGGCCCGCACCAATTATTCCAATTAACTTCGGCAGGCATCGCTTCTTGCTCTAAATCATATGCTTTGCCCGGGGTACCGACATTGACTTCCACTCTTTCAATATCACCCAAGTAGCCGTTTCGAACCAATTCACAGGCCTTTCTAAAGGTTTCCCAAGAACGTTGCATACTACCCACCTGCAAAACCTTGCCAGAGCCCTGAACGGCTTTTACCATAGCCCTACCTTCCGCAATGTTATGTGAAAGGGGCTTTTCACAATAAACATCCTTACCCGCTTCAATACAATCCAAAACATGCTTTGCATGCCAATGGTCCGGAGATGCTATAACCACCGCATCTATGGAACTATCGGATAGCATTTCGTTATAATTCAAATAGTTATCCACACTATTCTGCCTACTTAAATTATTTATTTCTTTGTAACCGCTCGCTACATGGTTTTGGAACCAATCGTTTTTGGTCGTCCAAACATCGGCGCAAGCAATGATTTCGGCATCATTTTTAATGACATTTTTTGCCAAACCACGACTTTGCTTGCCAAGCCCGATAAAGCCCACATTTATTTTGTCACTGGGCGCCAAAAATCCCCTACCGAGAACATGCCTAGGTACTATACTTATGGCCCCTAAGGCCAAACCTGATTTTAAGAGGAAAGCCCTTCTTGCATTGTAATTTTGAGATTTGTCCGTTTTTGACATTTTTAAGGCTTTATCGCTTTGTTGTTCCGGTTTCATTTAGTTTTCTTTTAGTAACCCTAAACATACTTCAAACAGGGTTTTTAGGACCTAACATATCGTTTGTATACTGCAACAGATGTTTAAAAATGGTTACACCACCATAGAAATAAGGACAATCAGACGCCCAATGAGGTCTAAACTAGAAGGTAAAACGTTTAAGAACGCCAACCATTTACCTGACCATTTACGCGTTTTTCAAAAGTAAATGCTCAGGAGTTTACAATGTTATCCAAATCAGGAATAAATATGTACTAATCCGTCATTTTGTATTTTTGAAAAACGTAACCCCGCACAACACACAACTTAAGTCAATAAACAACAGATTCTTACACTATACACTTTCACCAATTACACGAGAAGTAGAAAAGTAAATTATAAAAAAAACGATTATTATAAATTAGGTGGCAATGCAGAAATCATTACAATCACTAAAACTTAGTCTCCAGAATATTGGATATGCCCGTTTGGATAATGGTTGGGACCATGACGATATTCACAGTCCCTTTTCAAGATTGTACTACATCACAACCGGAGGCGCCAAAGTGCACCATAACAATAAGGTATTTTATCTGCGACCGAATCACATGTATTTGATACCTAGCTACACCTATAGCCGTTACCAATGTGATTTCTACCATGAGCAGTACTATATTCATTTTTATGAGGAGATAGGAAAAGGACTTTCCATCTATAATTTGCGAAACTTCATTTACGAGATTGAGGCGAGAGAAGTAGACCGAAATTATTTTGACCGTTTGTTAAGCCTCAATCCGAATATGGGCCTTAAAGATGAAAAGCCATCGGGATTTGAAGCGCTTTTACATCAAGCACAACAAAAAAACAAAACCGCTAAACAACTGGAAACTAATGGAATACTATCCATACTTCTTTCTAGGTTTATGGTTGAAAGTGGGAATAAAAAGGACAGCGGAGAAAATGCCCATCGACTTAAGGGCATATTAACATATATAGGAGAAAATCTACACAACCCCATTGGTCTAGAAACACTTGCCGAAAATTATAATGTTAGCTCAGATTACCTTTCACGTTTATTTTATAAAAGATATGGAATTAGGCCCAATAGATACATACAGGGAAAACGTATTGAGCGATCTCAAATGTTGTTATTAACTACCAATTACAGCATCAAACAGATTTCCGAAAAAGTAGGGTTCGATAGTCTTTCCTATTTCTCAAAAACCTTTAAAAAGCATACCGGTAAAACACCTGTTGTATTTAGAAGCGAGAGGGTCAACGTCTAAAAGTGGGTTCCAAATGAAAAACATTTTAAGTTCTTTAAAGCTCAGCCTATTGCATACGGGATATGCAAAACTAGACCATCACTGGAGTTTTAATGATGTGGTAAGCCCCTTCAGTCGGTTATTTCTAATCGCTAAGGGTAGTGCCAAATTGTATCAGGTTGGTCAAGATATCGATCTGGAGGCTGGAAACATGTATTTGATTCCCAAAAACGTCCTTAACGATTACCACTGCCCAGTTTACCACGAACAATTCTATGTAAGCTTCTTTGACGAGGTGGAAACAGGCTTATCCATTTACGATTTCAAAGATTTTGATTATGCAGTTAAAGCAACTCCTGAAGACCAAGCGCTTTTTAAAAGGTTGATTGAAATGCATCCTGATCGTTCAATAGCAAATAGTGACCCCAAAAGACATTTTGAAGAAGCAACCTCCCTCCTCACTTTTGAAAATAAAAATGAGCAGTTGACCACATCGTCCTATCTAGAAACCATGGGCATTCTTGCTGTGTTGCTTTCGAGATTTATCAAACATTCAAACGTCGTAGAATTAGACTCCAAGGGCAAAAACCACCTATACGATGTTTTGGTTCATATAGCAGAAAATCTTGATGAAAACCTTACCGTAGAGGAGTTGGCGCATTATTGTCATTTAAGCGTTGACCATTTTTCCAGGAGTTTCAAGCAGAAAATGGGAATGCGCCCAAATAAATACATTCAACAACAAAGGATAAAGAGGGCCCAACTCTTATTGCTCACCACGGACAGTTCAATTCCCCAAATTGCACAAAAAGTAGGTATGGGCAATTTATCCTATTTCTCAAGAACGTTCAAAAAGATTACAGGAGCCTCACCCGGTAATTTCCGCAAACAGAAGAATAGTTCAATTTAAAGTTTGCGCATACCCTTTTATTGGACCTCAAAATCATTTGTGGTAGTGTTTTAGTGTTCAGTTTCCAACACCGATGAAAAACAAGTAAATCTAAAGTCTATAACCAATATCTTAGTAGCTCAACCAACAAAACAAATGCATGCAGCTATTTTTTACTGGGATTCTCGAAATACAAAGGTTTAAAGTCCCAACTTTTAAACGAGCTTATTTAAAAAGTGTACTCACCTGCCTTCTGTTACCAATCTTATCAGTGGTTTTTGCCCAACAACCTATGGTTAGTGGAGAATTGAAGAAATGGCATAAAATAACCTTCACTTTTGACGGACCTGAAACATCTGAAAATGATGCCTATAATCCATTTATGAATTACAGGCTCAATGTGTTGTTTACGCACTCGGACAGCGGAAAAAAATATCTGGTTCCCGGTTACTTTGCCGCAGATGGGAATGCCGCGGAGACTTCTTCAACAAGTGGAAATAAATGGCGGGTACATTTTGCCCCGGACGAAACCGGAAACTGGGATTTTGAGGTAGATTTTAGAAAAGGCCGATGGAGTGCCGTGAGTCCCAAAAAGGAAACCGGTGAAAGTGCAGAGTTTATGGATGGTTTTAAGGGTACTTTTCAAATAGAGGCCACCGATAAGACGGGAGACGATTTTAGGGGAAAAGGTAGACTTCAATATGTAGGGGAACATTATCTACAATTTGCTGAAACGGGAGCGTATTTTTTAAAACAAGGAGCAGATGCACCTGAAAATTTTCTTGCGTATGCTGATTTTGACGGTACTTTTCATAACGACGGTCATAAAGACGAGCTTGTCAAAACATGGAGCAGCCACTTAAAGGATTGGAAAACCGGTGACCCTGAGTGGAAAAACGGAAAAGGAAAAGCCATGATAGGAGCCCTCAATTACTTGGCCAGTAAAGAGCTGAACGCTTTTTCCTTTTTGACCAATAATATTGAAGGTGATGATCAAAATGTCTTTCCGTATATTGATTATGATACATGGGACCGGATTGATGTATCTAAAATGGACCAATGGGAAATTGTTTTTGAACACGCGCAAAAACTAGGTTTGTTTCTTCATTTTAAAACGTTGGAGGTAGAGAACCAAGGTCTTTTGGACAATGGTGGAGTTGGAGCCAATAGCAAATTATACTACCGCGAACTCATCGCGCGTTTTGGGCACCACTTGGCCTTAAATTGGAATTTATGCGAAGAAAATGGAGAATGGATAAAGAACCATAGAACTCCCCCTCAAAGTACACCGGAACGTTTAGCCATGGCCCATTATTTTAAACAAAATGACCCGTACCACCATCACTTGGTAATACATAACGGAATAAAGTATGATGACCTTTTAGGGCCCGAATCCGGAATTACCGGACCTTCCGTACAAACCCACCGAAAAGATTTCGCAAGTATTCACAAAGAGGTGTTGCACTTGTTGGAGGGCTCTAGGAATGCAGGTTTCCCATGGGCCGTTGCAGTAGACGAACCAGGAGATGCCCAACATTCACTACTCCCGGACGCCGAAGACCCCGATCATGATCTGGCTAGGAGAAATGGTCTTTGGGGAACCTTAATGGCAGGTGGTTGGGGCAATGAATGGTATTTTGGTTATGACCATGCCCACTCAGACCTAACCTGTGAAGATTATAGAAGCAGGGATTTATTTTGGGACCAAGCGCGAATTGCGCTACAATTTTTTGAAGAACACTCCATTCCTTTTGAAGAAATGACCAATTATAATGAACTTGTTGGTAATCCTAAAGATGAAAATACTATTTATTGTCTTGCTAAAAAGGGCGAAACCTATGTAATTTACATTAATAGTGGTGAAAACGCGGAAATAGACCTAACACATACCAATAACCAATTCAAAGTCTCTTGGTACAACCCTAAAAAAGGTGGAAAACTAATTAAAGGTAAAGTAAGAGAAGTGAAGGGTGGACAAACCATTGACCTAGGCAAAAAGCCTTCAAAAAATCAAGAAGATTGGGTGCTGCTCTTACGCAAAATGTAAACTTCAACCTATAGTTTAGATATAAAAAAGACGGATTAGAACCGTCTTTTTTTAGTTTACACCATTATCCAAACCTTTGTTTTCGCAAATTTTGAATGGTTTTTTTCAAACTGACACAAGAACACACCTTTTAAAAAACAATTGCGATTTTTTAATTCATTTTTCTGCAACAATTGTATTCTGGCATACTACAAATGATTATTTGCAAATTAGGTAATAACTAAGGTTACTTAAATTTCTAGAAGTACACGACTAGATTAAAATGTATCAAACTCCCCTAAATCCAAGGATAGAGCTGTAATCTAACCCTCTACAATCATAAATATTTCCACCTCAAAACCATATGTATACAACACAAAACCATTTGTGACGTGGTGTTTTAACAAAATTTTAAAAATTAGGCTCATAGATAACTAATTTAAATATGAGACAACAAAAATTTAAACTGAAAACACTTTTTTCGGTTATGGGCCTCTTCCTTTTGGGAATTGGTTACACCTATGGCCAACAAGTGCAGGTGTCAGGTAATGTAAGTGATGACGCCGGCCCATTACCCGGAGTTTCGGTATTTATTAAAGGTACCAATAACGGTACCGCTACCGACTTTGATGGCAATTATGAAATTACCGCAGCCTCCAATGCGGTTTTGAGTTTTAGCTTTATCGGCTACAAAAACAAGGATGTTAGTATTAATGGAAAAACGACCATTAATGTAAAATTGGAGGAAGACGTATCCGCTTTGGAAGAAGTGGTAGTGGTAGGTTACGGAGCCCAAAAGAAAAAGGAGCTTACGGGAGCAGTAGCACAAGTTAAATCTGAAGAGTTGTTAAAAACCTCCACCGCCGATATTGGTACGGCCTTACAAGGACAAATTGCAGGGGTAAACGTAGTAGCCAGCTCCGGTGCACCAGGTGCAGAGGCCAACGTGATGATTCGTGGTCTTACTTCCATCAATGGTGCTAACAGACCTTTGTACGTTGTTGATGGTATACCATTTGACGGCGACCCCAAACTTAGTATCAATGAAATTGAGACCATTGATGTTCTTAAGGATGGAGCCTCCGCTGCCATTTATGGTACAAGAGGTGCCGCAGGGGTTATATTGATTACCACAAAAAAAGGTAAAGAGGGACAAATGAAAATTGCGGTGGACAGTTACTATGGTCTGCAGCACATAACCTCTGGTACTCCCCTATTAAATGTAGAGGATCGTCTATACGCGCAATTTATACAGGGAGCGGCCCTTAGCGATACGCGTTATGGTAATACATGGACGGTTATTGAACAAAGTCCGCACTTCTTAACCAACAATACGGACCTCATGGGAGTAATCGAAAATGATCTGGCTCCCATTCAAAATCATAGCCTTACGGTTTCCGGTGGTAGAGATGGACTTACCTACAGCCTTACAGGAAGCTATTTTAACCAAGAAGGAGCTATTATAAAGTCCGGTTACGACCGCTTCAATGTGAGAGCCAATTCACAATTTGTAAAGGGGAAATGGAATATTGCTACAGGAATCTCATTTAGAGTGGAAGATCGGGAACACGCACCATGGGGGTTATTGGGTAACGCCATAGGTTATAGCCCGTACCAACCTTATCTTGACCCAGATACTTCACAATTGGACAATGCAGGAGATGGGACGGGAGCCAACAACTTGTCCTTTTTGGGATATCAGTTTTTACAGGAAGACAATCAGGAAAACAACTATTTTGATGGTAACCTGAGCGTCACCTATAACTTCACCAATAATTTAAAGATTACCTCTAGGGTGGCATCTAGTTATGATAACGGTACAAGAATCACCATTAACCCAAAATTTATTGCGTACCGGGACGATGGTTCTGAAGTTACTTCCCAAAGATCAAGAATTAGAAACCTAAGTAGTTTGGCCAAAAAATTCACCTGGGAAAACATACTTAACTACCAGAAAAGTTTTGGCGACCATAACTTTAATTTCACTGGAGTTTATTCTTCGGAAAGATATAATTACTCTGAATTTTTCGCCGAGAAAAGTGATTTGGCCTCCAATGACATTACGGTGTTGAACGGGGCAACGGCGGATCCCAATGTAGGATCAGGAAACAATCCATGGACGCAAGACCGCGAGAGTACGCTTATTGGTATGCTTGCACGCTTGCAATACAACTATAAAGGTAAATACCTATTGAGTGGGGCGGTAAGACGAGATGGTTCCAGTAGGTTTAAAGAAGAACCATGGGGCGTTTTCCCATCTGTTACCGCAGGTTGGAACGTATCCGATGAAAATTTCTGGAATCCGATAAAAAATACAATTTCAAACTTTAAACTTAGAGGTAGCCGTGGTACCACAGGCAACCAAGGTATCGCGGATTATACCTATACCCCAACTATTACCTTGGATAATGATTATGTCTTAGGTGCCGGCAGCAACCAAAACCTAGTATTGGGGGCTACACAAACAGGCTTTGCCAATCCCCGTGTAAAATGGGAAACATCAGTCTCCTTAAATGCCGGATTCGACCTTGGTTTTTTCAATAACAAATTGACCCTTTCCGGTGATATGTACGAGACCAAAAAGCAAGACATGCTCTTTCCAGTATTACTACCTCCTACCGCTGGTGGCGGACAGGATGCCGAGGTAACCCTGAATGTGGGGGACATGATCAACAAAGGAGTAGAGTTTGCATTGAACTACCAGCATAACGGGAAATTTTCTTGGAACACCGGCTTTACGTACACCCGAAACAGAAATGAGATTACCAAAATGAGCGGAAGCAACAAAATCATCTATTTTGATGACAGTAGCATTTCAGGTCATGATAACGACCAAGACTTAGTCTCTGCCCTGGCAGAAGGCTATGAGGGCGGTGCTTTTTTCCTGATCGAAACCAACGGAACCATTAAAAATGAAGAAGAATTGGCAGAATACCAACAATTGGTTCCAGATGCTAAACTTGGAGACCTGAGGTACGTTGATTTTGACAACAATGGTACAATTGACATTAATGATAGACAATACATGGGTAGCGGTACACCGGATTTTGAAATGGGCCTTAATTTTTCAGCCAACTGGAAGGACCTGGACTTCTCCATGCAATGGTATGGTTCATTTAATTCAGAAATCATCAACGGTAACAAAGCTTTGGCCTATAAAGATGGTACACATCAAGATTTAGTCTACCAATGGACGCCCCAAAATAGCACATCGGATATACCTGTTTATAGAAATGCTACCCACAACAACTATAGAGGGCAAACCGATTATTGGTTGGAAGACGGAACATTTGTAAGGTTAAGAAATATTTCGCTTGGCTATACAGTACCTAGGGATTACACTGAGATTTTAGGAATTACGAAATTCAGGGTTTATGTAGCCGCACAAAACCCGGTAACCATAACCAAATATGATGGCTATGACCCGGAGGTAGGAAATAACGGACTCAGTACAAGAGGTATCGATAAAGGAACCTACCCCGTAAGCTCCCAGATACGAACTGGACTTCAAATTGAATTTTAATACCGTTTGAAATGAAGATGAATAGTTACGATAAAAATTATATAAAATATAAAGTTATGGAAACAACTAGGTTTAAAAGATTGCTTTTATTAGTCGTGCCCATGTTGGTCCTTATTGGTTGCCAAGATGATTTTCTTGAACAGACTAATCCCAACCAGATATCAACCGAAACGTTCTGGGAAGACAATAAAGACTTGGATCAAGGCCTTACCGCGGCTTATAAGGGGTTTGCGAGTGCAAATAACATAAAATTGGTAGAAGAGCTTGCTAGAACAGATTTAGCCTGGTCTAGCGGATATCAGCGCCCAACCAATACCAACCCGTATTACCTACAGATCTTTAATGAGGCCTCTTCTGCGCCCAATGACAAATGGAGTGCCAATTACACCACCATTTTCAGGACCAACCAGGTAATTGAAGCTGCCACCAAATTACAGGACACCTATACTACTGACGAAGAAAAGGAAGAGGGGCGCATTATTCTTGCCCAAGCCAGATTCTTGCGCGGGTACCTGTATTTTAATCTGTACAATACCTTTAATGGGGGATCCGTTCCCATTTACGACTTTGTTCCCGTAGAAGAAAGTGAATTCTACCAACCTCTGGCCACACCAGAAGATGTTAATACCTTTTATCTCGAAGACCTAAAATTTGCCGCAGAACACCTGCCCATTTCTTGGGAAGGACAAGACAAAGGGCGATTTACAGCTGGTGCGGCGGTAGCAGTTATGGGGCAATCTTACCTCTATGAAGGTGATTACGAAACTGCGGCCACCCATTTTAAGAGCGTAATCGATGATTTTGGATATGCGCTAACGGAAAATATAGGCAGCAATTTTACTACCATGGACGAGTTTAATGAGGAATCTATTTTAGAAGTAGGTTATTCCCTGGACTACAAAAACGAACTAGGCCCCTGGGATGGCAGAGATGTTGCAAATACTGCTTACGTAAGGCAGTTTACCGGTGGCGATGGTGCCTGGCGCGGTGCCATACCCGCCAATTGGCTTATTCTAAAATACCGCAACGACCCCTTGGATTTTTCAGATCCCAGAAACAAAGTTGTAGAAGAAAATGGTACGGAAAGGTTCAGAACTTTCAGCCTTAGAACTTCTTGGTCCGTTGCCTTGGTAGACGATATCGACATGGGTTACTATCTTAGGGAAGAAACAGGTCAAGGATCTATTTTCAATGTGAGAATGACCGCCTTTTGGCGCAAGCATACCAATTGGGACATTACCCGTTCTGAAGAAGAACTTTCTCCGGGAAAAGTGCGCTCCGGGGTTAATGAACGGCTCATAAGACTTGCCGAGATCTATCTTCAATATGCCGAATGCCAAATACAATTGGGCAACCTTGACGAAGCCTTGATTTACATTAACAGGGTCCGTAGACGATCTGGGGTACAATTGTTAGGCCTTGCGGGGACCGGAGAGTTCCCTGCCAACGACCATGATAATATTTCGTACAATGCCGAAATGCTCATGGAGCATCTTATGTTTACGGAACTACCTCTAGAACTCTCTGGCGAAGGAGACGGCAATAGGAACATTGATTTAAGAAGATGGGGCATTAAGGCCGAAAGATTTATGGAATTGGCCCAAAGAAATTATAGTGCAGATCATTATACATTAATAGACGAAAACGGAGAAGAGGTAACCAGATGGGCCTCTATACTTAAAGAACTTCCCGATGGAGATCCCGATATTGACCCAGCCTGGGATGAGTTTCAAGAAGCTGCCGCCAATTACAACGAATCCTTACATGCGTATTGGCCGGTGCCCAATTCAGAAATAATTTCCAATCCAAAGTTGAACGAGTAACCAAAGAGAAATGGTAGACCTCAAAAAAATGTATAAAATATTTGTAAGATGAAAAAAATAATTAAACTCTCAATAGCCCTTTTTTCGGTGTTGTTCATGGCATGCGACGATGAATACGAGCCTCCGTTTGAACTCTCCGATGTAGGCTTCTATACCAGTAAAGGTACATTAGACGAATTAAAACTCAACCTTGATGATTATATGTCTTTCAGCGATCTCTCACAAGGGGCGGTTTCACATTCGTGGACCATTGAAGCGACTGACGCTTATTTAGAAGGACCAATAGACCGTAACGACTCCCTTTTGGAAAGGTTTATAATCGAACCAAGAACCCCTGTCTCCCATGAAAAAACCGTTCATGTGCTATTTCAGTCTGCGGGCACGAAAAAGGTAAGGCTTCTAAACACCTTTAACGAAATGGTAGTTTTTAAGGGTAATAAAAACGATGAAGACTATGAAATGGCAGCCATAAAAAAAGGGGATGTGTACGTAATAGACACAACTTTTATGGTTAAAGTTTATCCAAAATTGGTTCCCGCAATTAAGGTGAGTAAGCAAGGGCAAACGATGAACCATGAAGCAAATGATACCATTTATGTGGAGGCCGGAAATTCTTTGGAGTTTACCGACCTATCCACCATTGGGGAACCTACCGGTCGTACTTGGAACATTATCAGGGCGTTTGCACCAGATGAAGAAATAGCCGAAAACCCAGTGATTGCAAGCAGTGGAGACTCCGTTGCCAATTTAACCTTTAATCGTTTGGGCAGTTTTAGGGCCAGTGTGAACATATCACGATCAGGGCAAAATATTCCGGGTGCTTTTGCGAATTACACCGTAAACGCACCCATACGTGTCATTCCTTCATCACAGCCATTTGAGCTTACAGGTGAAATTATGGAGTTGGAAGATGAGACCATTCAAGTATCATACAATGGGGAGTTCGCTCCTTTTGGAGGGCAAGAAGAGTTTTTTACCGTAATAGTGAACGGCGTTGAATTTGAAATTGCATCGGTTACCGTAAATTCCAATGATGGCACCAAGTTAGATATAAAATTGGTAGATCCAATTTACAGACCGGATATGATTACCGTATCCTACTCCGGAGGAAGTATAGAATCTGCGGATACCAGGGAAGCGCTGCCATTTACGGATGTTCCCGTTATTATGAGTTCGGTGAATTTGATACCTGCAGATATAGCGGGCCTTGAGAACGGAGCTGATAGTTGGGGTGCTTATTGGAGCAATGCCGGAACGGTTTCCTATTCTACCGAACAAGCAGCTAGCGGCGAATACAGTTTAAAATTACAAATCACCGCTGGGCAAGACAATGCAGAAGCTACCGCAATGTTCGCGAATCCTGTCATTTTTGAAGAAGGTAAAACCTATATTGTATCCTACGATATGTATATAGCACCGGGTGCCGTAGGAGCTAACGGAGCTGCCAGTACAGGACTCTTTCTTCTACAAAATTGGGGCTTTCAATTCTGGAATAATTTTGCGCATCCGCTAGGCGAATGGAAAACACATACGGTGGAATACCAAAGTACCACTCCACTTTCCCAATTCTATTTAAGAATACTTCCGAATGCGGAGAAGACCACCGATATGACCGTCTATTATGATAATTTCTCCATTATCGTAAAAGAAGAAAGACCATAGTAGTTCATTGGATTTTTGAGTTGAGAGGGGGAGAATAGTTAGTTCTCCCTTTTTTTATCGTAGTAAGCATGTAATCAATTTTTGGTATGAGAATAAAAACAAAACTTTTATACATTTTCTTATTTAGTTTAATGGGTTGCGGAACAAGTGCAACGCTTGATGAAGCCACCAATACCGAAATTGAAAAACCATCATCTTTCGAAAGTGAGGAAGTTGCTGAAGAAGAAGAGCAAGCCGAATCTCAAAATATTACTTGGAAAGACCTTGCTGTTCCGGCCGAAGCCGGAACGAATATGGTCTGGGAATTTCAGGAGATTTCGGACGATTTTGAATACAAGGCGGTAGCCGAAAATAAGGGTGAAAAATTCCTATCTAGATGGGATGATTTTTACCATAACAACTGGGCGGGTCCCGGCCTTACTGAATGGAAACGTGGACATAGCTTGGTTGCCGATGGTCAATTGCAAATGTGGGCCAAAAGAAAACCTGGTTCCAATAAAATTAACATGGGTTGCATTACTTCCAAAACTAGGGTTCTTTACCCTGTGTATATTGAAGCAAGAGCCAAAATAATGAATTCCACACTGGCTTCGGACGTTTGGTTGCTTAGCCCCGATGACACCCAAGAAATTGATATTGTAGAGGCTTATGGTGCCAACTATTCGGAAAGTGCCCAAAAAGGCCATTCGTACTTTTCAAAGAAAATACATATCAGCCACCATGTGTTTATAAGAGATCCTTTTCAGGATTACCAACCAAGAGATGCCGGATCTTGGTACTCTAACGGTACCGTATGGAACAAAGCCTACCACCAATATGGGATCTATTGGAAAAATCCTTGGCATTTAGAATATTATATTGACGGTGAATTGGTAAGAACCGTATCAGGCAAAGATATGATCGACCCCCAATTTTACACCAACGCCACCAACCCGGGCGACACCTCTAGTGATACGCGTACCGGACTTAGCAAAGAAATGGATATAATTATCAATACCGAAGATCAAACATGGCGATCGAGCCCTGCTTCAGGTCAACAATCGGATACTTATACCCCTACCGACAATGAGCTGAAAAATGCAGAAGACCACACCTTTAAAGTCGACTGGATCCGTATTTACAAACCGGTACTGAAATAAAACCTATTCCTGAAGAGAAAATTTCGGAGAAAATGAAGATTAATTTTAAATATTGAGTTTTAGAAAATATGACGCTGTTGGATGTGACTATCATTGAAAACACAAAATTAAGGTAACGTTTAGTTCGACAAATATCTTTCTCCTAGTTAAAACTGTATTCTTTAGTTATAATAGACTCGTTAATTATTCAGTTTCCAGCACAACTTCACGATTGTTACCCAATGGGTCATAAAAAACGACTTTAAGTATGGATTTGTGTACAGGAATCGCATTAATGGATTGCGAAAGATAACCGGCGCCCCAGTAATTTTCCGCAACGGAAACATTTCCGTTTCTATAAAATATTTTCGCCTTCGTTTCCCTAGGCATGAATTCAAGTATGGAGGAAGTGGTATGCTGATTGAATCGTTTAAGCTTACCAGAATTAACGGAAGCTACCCACAAGATCGTTGAATCGTTTTTTCTTAGGTTCACCAAAGCTTTGGCATCTTTTTCAACCTTAAATCCAGAAGTGTTATGGGAAATGGAGGCAAAACCACCTTGCCGATTAGATTCCAAAACCACTCCCTTTCCTGCGTCATACCATCCTGAAATAACCTCAGTAGGATAATAATTACCCACTCCAATAACATCAAGAAAACCGTCATCATTAAAATCCCCTTTGTTCAATCCGAACAGAGGAGAAAACTGTGTCTCTTGTGGTAAGGGTTTAATTGACAGCTTTCCCCCTCCCAAATTTTCAATATAACTAGAGCTGATGTAATTAACCTCTAGAACCTTCATATCTGTGGTATCAAGGGCCTGCAATAGGCTTTCAATACCAGCTTCCGCATATTTGTCGTAGGTCGGAAATATTCTTTTAATAGCTACTAACTGCTTGGCCAATTCCCCTCTTGGGGCCAGCATAACTTCTTTATCATCTATATATCTGGTAATAATGGGGTCGATACTTGAATTTGAATCGAAGTCCTTGGCGTACACCCTCAGGGGCTGATTTTCATTCACTTTAAAAGCGGTGTTTTCTCCAAGGTTACCGGCGATATAGTCTATATCGCCATCCTGGTCGAAATCGCCCCCAATCATGCTGTTCCAAAATCCTTTAAAGCTGGATAATCCAGTTTTTTCATCTTTTGTCAATCGCCCTTTTTCGTTCTTATAAATTGTAATGGGTATCCATTCTCCGGCAACCATCAAATCTTGATCCCCATCATTGTCATAATCGCTCCACAAGGCTGTACTTATCATACCCACTTTCTTCAATCCTTCGGCCTTCATATCAGTTACATCGGTAAAACTTCCGTTGTCGTTCTCTAGCAGGTAGCTATTTGGCATATTAGGAAAATTACCCGGAACCATCATTCCCCCTACAAAAAGATCTAGATCTCCGTCAGCGTCATAGTCCGCAGCCACCACACAGGAACCACTAGCTCTAATTTCCGGAAGGGCATCGGGTTTTTCTTCAAACTGGCCATCACCCTTATTGATATACAAACGGTCTTGGTAATGACCTTTTTCAAAATATTTCACGGAACTACCGCCACTAACTACGTAAAGGTCAAGGTCTTTATCTCCATCGGCATCAAAAAACAAAGCTCCCAAATCCTCATATTTCTCAGAGCCTTTAATCTTTACAAAATCAAAAGTTCCATTTTCATTTTGGAGAAAAATAGTACCCTTACTATTGCGCGCCCCACCTACATATATATCAGTTCTTCTATCACCATTTACATCTCCCGTCGCCAGTCCAGGGCCGTTAAAATCGTATAGATGCATCAACAAAGGTTCTCCCCTAAAATCGCTATTATCGTTTTCAAGATGAAGAAAATCGAGTACTTCAGTATCCGTAATTTCGTCGAATTGTTGTTTAATATTATCTGGGAATAGTTCTTTTTTTGGTCTTGTTGATTTTCTATAATCAATTTGATATAGAGAATCTACGGCCACATTTTTCAATATATCCGAATTTCCATCAGGCCAAACAATCTTCAAGGAATCCACTTTTTGGTGGGAACCCACACCAAAGTGCACATCCATGGAAGAGGAAGACATATAGCCCTTCACTGGATGGTATTCTTGATACAGTTTTTCGTTGGAAGGTAGATAAGCGGTGAGTTTGGTACCAAATCCATAACTGTTTCCTTTTGGGCCTTTCAGACGTATTGTAACAAAGTGTTTTTCTTGATCCAAACCGGCATGATTCTTATATAAAAAGGCGGGGGCATTGATATTGTTTACCACCAAATCTAAATCGCCGTCATTATCAAAATCGGCATAGGCTGATCCATTTGACAAGGAGGGTTGTTTTAATCCCCAAGTAGCTGTGGCATCATCAAATTGTAAGCCGCCCTTATTGGCAAACATAAAGTTCGGCAAAAAAATACTGTCAAGTTCTTTTAAGCGGTTGACTAGTTTTTCTTCCGAAAGGCCACCACTTTTAAAAATACCAACCTGACTTGAATATTCGGTAAAATCGTGGTTGGTTATATCTCTTCTAAATCCGTTGGTAATATAAACATCCTTATAACCATCATTATCAAAATCCGCAATCAAGGGCGACCAACTCCAATCTGTTTGATGCAAACCGGAATATCTACCGATTTCACTAAAAGTTGGATTACCATCACGGTCTTTGCCCCTATTTAATTGCAACGTATTTCGAATGAACTGAGGTGAAAAACCTTCGCGCAAGGTCTGTTTAAAGTGCTCATGGTTCATATTGGCGGTCATTGTCTTTTGCCTTTTATTGATTTCAGGAAGCATATCCATCACCAGCACATCAAGCATTGCATCGTTATTGATATCGGATACATCTACCCCCATTCCGTTTCTTGAGCTCTGCTCAAAATATTCGGGTAGACGATTGGTAAAGGTGCCATCTTGATTGTTGATATACAAAAAATCGTTGGCCACAAAATCATTGGCCACATAAATATCGGGCCAACCATCTTCATTCATATCGGAAATCGCAAGTCCTAAACCATAGCCTTCAATCAGTATTCCGGCCTTTTCGGAGACGTTCTTAAAAACAGGATCCCCATTCGACCCAATTCCTAGATTTTCGTATAACTTATCTGTACTAGGTCCGGAGCCATCACTTTTGGTATAAAGTTTCTCTATTTCCTTAGGAGACTCATTGGCATGGGTCATTACATACAAATCGAGATCACCATCCAAATCATAATCAAAAAAAGCGGATTGGGTGGAATGACCTGAATCTGCAACACCATAATCCTCTGCTTTATCTTGAAAAGTAAAATTACCTTGGTTGATGAAAAGTTTGTTTTTTCGTTGTTCAGCCTGAGCAAAACCACCCACACTGACATAAATATCTAGTAGACCGTCTTGATTCACATCTGCCACGGATACTCCGTTTGCCCAATAAGCCCCTCCAATACTCGCCTTTTCCGATACATCTTCAAACTTGAAATTACCTTTATTTCTATAAATCTTGGATTCGACAGTATTTCCGGCAAAAAAAATATCCGTCAAGCCATCGTTATCAAAGTCACCTACCCCTACCCCTGCCCCAATATAAATGTAGGGAAAGCTGAAATAATGCAACTCTTTGGTCTCATTAATAGAATTGGTAAACGTTATGCCTGATTCCTGAGCGGAAATCAGCTGCATTTTTTTCACTTCTTCTTTACAGGAAATAAAAATAAGGATGCCTAAAAGAACTACTACTTTTTTCAAGTTGACGGGGTTAAAGAATTCAATTTAAATAAAAAGGAACCATCATTACATGGTTCCTTTTGAAAATCCTTTTAATTGGATTAGTAACCGGGGTTTTGTTTAAATACCGGGTTGGCATCAATTTCATTCTGGGGTATTGCAATATACTCCCTACCGGGTTTGTATGAACTAGTACCTGCACTTTCCGATTTCAGCTCGGGTTTATTAACGATGTACTCTTCCACTTTACCCCATCGTAGAATATCGAAATACCTAGTTCTTTCCAAAGACAATTCTTTCACCCTTTCATCTTCGATGTCTTGCATGGTAATACTTGTCAATGCAGGCATATCTGCCCTTGCCCTTACCTGATTAATGGCACCTAGGGCATCGGCCGTAGAACCATTGAGCATAAATTCAGCCTCGGCATACATTAGTAATATATCTGCATACCGCAAGAGTCTTAAGTTATTGCCCGATTGGTACCAGCCGTTGTCCTGAGAACCTGTTTTATCATCAAATTTTATATCGAGCCATTTATTGCCCCAAACCAAATCTAAATCCCCATAAACTTCTTCATAAGATTTGTTGCCGTATGTTTGAGAAACCAAGGTATCTCCTTGATAAATGGTGGTTTCATCTGTATTAAAGAATAAGGTAGTATAGGCCCTTGGGTCAATTTCTCCATTTACGGTACGCTCGTCCAAGAAAAGGTCCAGCACCCAATCATTGATTCTCATACCATCTTGACCGGTAAACCCTCGAGGAGCAATATCTGGATGAAAGGCCGCACCTTTTCCTGCACCGGGAGCGTCACCTCCCCAACCTGTGTTTCCGTCGTTGACCAATTGAACTTCAAACAAGGATTCCTTGTTATTCTCTGCCGCTTCCGTAAAATTGTCGGCATAGTTTTCCATCAACTCGTAGCTACCATCCATAATCTTGGCAAATTCTGCTTTTGCCTCGGCATATTTCTTTTGATAAAGGTATACTTTTCCTAAAAAACCTGTCGCCGCCCCGGAAGTAATTCGTCCGGTCATCGCAGATGGCCAAGCATCCGGAGCCAAATTTTGGGCCTCTTTTAGGTCGCTTTCAATCTGCGTCCATACATCGGCAGGATCTGCTTGAGGTACTTCCTTAGGATTCTCAATATCGGTAATGGGTTTTGTAATCAACGGTACGTTCAACCAACCGTTTACCAAATTAAAATAGTTGTAAGCCCTAATGAAATAGGCTTCACCTAAAATATTTTGCTTTTTGGTTTCATCCATTTCAATATCGGGAACGTTGGCCAATACTTCATTTGCACGTGTTACCCCTTGAAACATGGCACTCCATACCCAAAATGCTCCGTTACTCTGTGGAATTCCATTAAACGATCCCGCTGCCGTTCTTTCAGAAGTTGCAAAGGCATTTACAACATCGTCTCTATAATCCGATAAGAAAATCTCGAATCGTGTATAGTACCAGATATGGGTAAACGGACTATAGGCACCTATTATGCCTTTTTCCGCATCATCCTCAGTCTTCCAAAATGATTGTGGTGTAACGGCATTCGGGTTTTCTTGTTCCAAGATGTCTTTTCGACAGCTGTAAGTAACCACTAGCAAAACAACCAGTGTTACCAATAAACTTTTTGATATTTTAATTTTTCTCATTTCTTTCTGTATTTGCCATTAAAATGAAACCTGTACCCCTAATTGAATTGTTCTTGCTGTTGGGTAAGCGCTTTCGTCTACACCTGAACTGAAGATTCTTCTAGATGATCTTGTATTTCTACCGACTTCAGGATAATAACCTGTGTAGTCCGTAATCGTAAACAGATTGGTTGCAGATCCATAAATTCTAAGTTTCGTCATCTTCATGTGTTCAGAAATCCTGGATGGTACCGTATAGCCCAACTGCATGTTTCTCAATCTGAAGTAAGCGCCGTTTTCAAGATAAAAATCAGATGGTCTTCTATTGAATCCAGGGTCGGTCTGTGTATTTCTTGGAATGTTGGTATTGGTATTGGAGGGCGTCCATGCATTTAATGCATTGGTTAAATAAGGGCCTTCCGTATCAAAATAACCTCGATAAATGTTGGCATTCAAAATTTTGTTCCCTGATACCCCATTGAAGAAGAGGCTCAAATCAAAATCTTTGTAATTAGCCGAAATATTGAAGCCGTATTCAAAATTGGGCGCTGGGTTACCCAAAAACGTTTCATCATTTTCATCTATTACCCCATCTGGACCGGAACCATCCGGTCCACCAATATCTTTGAATCTCAAGTCTCCCGCTTGCGGATTATTATTATCGTTCGCTGCTGCGGCCTCAGCATCGGTTTGATAAATTCCATCGACTACATATCCATAAAAAGCGGATACAGGCTGACCAACATCAGTTTTGGTTCCTCTTAACCCGTTGGAAGTAAATTGCCCTTCGATTATGGGAGTTGCATCTCCCAAAGCCGTTACCTCATTATTTAAAGTAGTGAAGTTACCGCTGATACTAAATGAGAAATCTTCACTTAAGCTATCTGAGTAATTTGCCAAAAACTCAAAACCTTTATTTTCGATACTTGCAGTGTTGAAAGGCACCCTGTTTCCAAAGCCCGTATATAACGGCAGACCCAATTCAACCAAAACATCTTCCGATTTTTTGATGAAGTAATCCATGGTGATGCTCAGTTTCTGATCTAGAGCTCTAAACTCAAGACCTATGTCAGTGGTCTTACTGGTTTCCCAAGTAATTTCATCATTAATACCCTTAGTAATCGAATAACCAGTGACTCTCTCTTGGCTATCACCAATAGGATATTCACTATTTAGATTTAATTCTGGGCTCAAGGAATAAATTGGAACGTTATCGGATCCAACCTCACCGTAACTCGCCCTAATTTTTATATCTGTCAGTGCGGTAAAGTCTTCCATAAAACTTTCGTTTCCTAGGTTCCAACCCAACGCAAACGATGGAAATGTACCCCAACGCAAATCATTTTTAAATAAGGAAGATCCATCCCTACGAATTGTAGCGGTCAATAGATACCTACTATCAAAACCATAGCTCAGTCTACCAAAATACGATTGAATGGTTTTGGTCAAATCTTGAGAAGGAAAGCTTACCCTGTCTTCAGCCGCTGATGCCACACGAACATCATTGGAAGGAAACCTTCTTGCCAAAGCTCCTAAAGAACGCGTATTTGAAACTTGATCTGTGTAACCTGCAACCAAGTTGATGTTGTGCATGTTAAACTCTTTGCTGTATGTCAAAGTATGTTCAATAAGGGTAGAAAGAAAATTAGTATTGGTTTCCGCCAACTCAGCAAATTGATTGTTACCAAAGGTTGCCGTATTAAAGACATAGGTAGGGGTAAATCTGTAATTATTATCCGCGTAATTATCGAGTCCTAAATTTAACTTGTATGTTAGTCCGTCAATAATTTCAAAAGAACCTGCAATATTACCAAGAACAGTGTTTCTAGTTACAGTACGGTCTTCCACTGTGGCCAGACCTAAAGAGTTACTTACATTTCCAACTCCGTAAAAGGCACCAACAGCCACATCTAAAGGTTGGTCGGTTGCACTAAAGTTGCCTTCGTCATCGTAGATAGCAATCGTAGGAATCAAATCACGCTCTCTATTGAAATAGGGATTGGGATTGTCAACAGAACGTGTTAAACCTATTGTACTTTCTAAACGAAACCTACCCTTAGTAAGCGTTGCGTTCACTCGGGCAGTTGTACGTTCATAACCTGATTGTTTTACAATACCTTCTTGGTCATAATGGTTCAATGATAAACTGTAAGTGCTATTTTGGGTTCCTCCATAAATTCTGGCATTGGCATTCATAACACCTGCTGTACGTAACGACTCTCTTTGGATATCGCTATCTATATTCGGGTTGAATTCTGCGTCATTGGCAGGGAATCTAGGATTACCATCATTATCACGAGCTCTATTGACGATGGTGGCATACTCTTGAGCATTGGCCCAATCGATATTTTTAACTGTAGATTGCAAGCCATAGCTGTAATCCAAATCTATTTTAATATCACCGCCTCTCGTACCTTTTTTAGTGGTAACGATAATAACCCCGTTGGCCGCCCTAGAACCATAAATAGCACTTTCGGAGGCATCTTTCAACACCGAAATAGATTCTATGTCGCCGGGGTTTAGGGTAGTCATATCTCCCGTAAGCATTCCATCTATAACATACAAAGGCCCTGCATCTGACAACGTACTTGACCCACGAATGGTCACTAAGGCATTTGCGCCTGGCGAACCGCCATTAGCCTCTACCCGTACACCGGCAGTACGACCTTGTATGGCCTGTGCGGCATCATTATAAGTGAACTTGTTGATTTCTTCACTATCAACAGTACTTACAGCTCCGGTTAAATCGGATTTTTTCTGTGTGCCATACCCGATTACAACAACCTCTTCTAATTGACTTGCATCCTCGGATAGTGTAACATTTAAGGTCGACTGACCGTTCACAGCCATTTCTTGTTTCGTAAAACCGATATAACTAAATACCAGAACAGCATCGCTTTCAGCATTAATCGTATAATTACCATCAAAGTCGGTTTGTGTACCTGATGTTGTTCCTTTGATCAGCACATTGGCGCCGGCCAAAGGCATTCCCTGCTCATCAGATACCGTTCCGTTAATGGTCAATTCTTGGGAAAAGCCAAAGGAAAGGCCTATAAACCAAAGAACTAGGAACTTATAGCAATGGGGTCGCCATTTGCTAGCATTAGTTTTGTTTCCATTCATAAGTGTTAAAGTTTAATTGAGTTGAATAACTTGGTTAGAGTCTTCCAAAATTGATTTTTATTCCCTCAATATCATGCTACAAATGGTTAGATGGATAGAACATATGGTCAAGTTCTATTTATACATGTTTTTAAGTAGTTAAGTGAAACACCTAGTACCAAAAACTTAGTATTTAGCTTATCTATTAACCTTAGAATTACTTACCACTCCGGACCTAAAACAAAAAATAGCAGTAGCGCTCCTAAAAAGAAGTTCCACTGCCCAACTAAAACTAAACTACTTCTAATCTTTATGGGCATCTTCATTGCCCCCTATATCATTCTCTGTGTACCCTTCTAAGGTAATTTTAAACGCATGCGCATATTCTGTTGGCAGTTTTTTTGGTTTTTTAATGACCAAGCCTTTGGCATTCCGTTCCCATCGCATTTCTTCGTTACTCCCCAATAATTCTACTTTTAAAATAGCTGAATTTAAAGCTCCAATATCCGTAGATAGGGTTTTCATAACAATATTTTGCGTAGGTGTATCCAAGACAATGGCATAAAACTCTTTATCGCTTTTCTTGGTGTAACGGATATCGTCCTGTTTATAGACAATGGTTAGTTTCTCTTCTACTTTGTGCCCACCTTCCGGCAAACGCGTAGGGCCCTCACCAAAAACCGTCCATGGTCTTGTGCCATAAATAGCATCGCCATTAACTTTTAACCAGCTGCCCATATTTTTAAGTAAGTCTTTCATTTCTTGCGGTATGCTACCATCCGGATTTGGTGGTACATTAAGTAACATAAGTCCATTTTTAGCCACAATATCCACTAGAATATCTATCAATTCATTAGGAGTTTTAAACTGAGCATCAGGTCTGTAAAACCATGCACCTGGAGAAGTGTCCGTTAACCAAGCATTGGCTTTAGGTTGGTTGGGTCTACCACGCTCATAATCTTTAATAGCCACATCTTCATTAAATGTAGCTTCTTTATAACAAACCGCTACATCTTTGCCCCACTCCAATCCTTTGTTGTAGTAGTACGCCAAAAATTTAAGGCGGTCTTCTTCTGGTAAATTTTCTAACCACCAGTCAAACCAAATAATATCTGGTTGGTATACATCTATATACTCTTCTAATACCGCCCACCATTGTTTTAAGAAATCGGCATCTACTGTTTCCGAGTCTATACTATGAGGGTTGGTATACAAATCGTAATCTTTTGGATTGATGTTACCATGAGCATGTGCCGGTGCAAAATACTTCCATGTAAACGCATGATGAAAAGAACCTATAAAGCGCATTCCCTTACCTGATATTGCTTTTTTTAGTTCAGCAGAAGGGTCTATGCCGCCGTAGTTCATTGAATTCCAACGGGTAGCTTTACTGTCCCACATGGCAAAATTATCATGGTGCATAGCAACTGGGCCGGCAAATTTAGCACCGGAATCTTCAAACAATTGCGCCCACTCTTCAGCATTAAAAGCAGTAGGGGAAAAGTCTTCTATGATTTCTATGTATCCTTTTTTATGGGGTTTACCATATTTCTTTTTATGGTGCACGTAGTTGTTACTCGATTTTCCGCTTTTCGTTTTCACCACTTTGCCATCTTCATACATCAATTTTCCATGCCAACCCCCATAATGTTTATTGGGGTCTGCACCTTCAAAAGCGCCTGATACTGGTCCCCAGTGTGCATAGATGCCAAGTTTAGCATCTAAAAACCATTCTGGTATGGGGTTTACTTCCGCTACGGACTCCCAAGTAGGCTCATAAGATTTGTCCTGTGCGTAGAGCGTAAAATTTGTGGCTAGGCTAACCCCTAAACCTCCAAGGCCAATTAATCTTGTAATGTTATTCATATATGTTGTCGTATGGTATGTGTTGTAAGGTGTACAATATGTACAGTACAAGGATAGCCTTGTTCGTGCAGATTATTTAGTACAAATGATCTATTTAAAGGGATAAATGATCAGAACAACCGCTGCTTGCCATCTATTCTACTATAATTTTAAGATGAGAATATTGTAATCTAAAACTTTTGTGTCATTAGAAGAGAGGGATTTTAACATGGCTGTAATTCTATAGTTTTCTTCTCCTTTCTAGTTTGTTTTTGATTTAGAAATGCCTTGCTGTTTAGTTTGGTTCATTTGTGTGCATTTATATATTTGTTCTACTTTTTATTCGCAATGGTCCCAAAAAATTTGTGGCTAACTATTAGGTTAAAAAACACCAATATCAATACATGCATAATTCGTTTTATAAAAAAGTAAGCTGATAATCTATTTATGATAAAGATTAATCGGTAAAAATCTTAAATACGAAGGCGTAATCCCCCATCTTTTTCTTCGGTAATACTATAGATAATTCACTGGAGGATTCCTTAAATTCTAAGGCAGTATCATACCCTAAAAGGGTAATCTTTTTTATAGTTTTACGTAGGTAGGGATTATCCTTTTTAAGTGTCTTGATTTTTAAGACGTTGTCTTTGGGCCAATCCAATGCAATGGCATACAACTGATGGCCTTTGGTGGTGAACCTTATATCTTTTGCACTATTATCAGGATTTTTTTCCTCACTTAAATGCCCTTCAACCACTTTGGTTTCTCCTTCTCCGTATATTTTGAAAGGTCTAGTACCGTAAATGGCCTCTCCGTTTACGTTTAACCACTGCCCCATCTTAAGCAAGCGTTCCTTTACGGGTTGAGGAATTTCACCATTAGCTTTAGGGGTTACATTTAGTAAAACGGCCCCATTTTTACTTACAACATCCACAAGGAAATCTACCAATCTATTTACGGATTTATAGTTTGGATTTTTTATATGGCTCCATGAGTTCCAGTCAATAGAATCGTCCGTTAACCAGGGAAAATCTTTTTTTTCCTTCATTCTAGAACGTTCCAAATCCAATACTGCAGTACCCTTGGCTAAATCATAAAACTTATATGTAACGGCAACTTCTTGGTCTTTTTTTGCAGCTTGGTTATAATAATACTGCAAAAACTCTTTGCGGTAAGATTCATCAATTACATCCATCTTATTATCGAACCATACCAAATCTGGATTGTACTTATCCACAATTTCCTTTAAACGGGCCAACCACTCTTTATTAAAGTCTTCTCCCGCCATGGGATAATACTTTTCTATTCCAGCATCCAAATCATGCGTGGAGGGCGGGTATTGGAAATCGCCTTTTTTCATTTTAGGACCGTACAAATCCGCAAATTCCGGGTTACTGGCGTCCGTGGTTTCATCCCATGTTGGGAACCATCCTAATAACCAATGTCTGTGGTAAGTGGCGATAAATTTCATATCACGTTTCCTTATTTCCTTGGAAAGTTCCCCCATAATGTCACGTCGTGGCCCCATATTCTTCGCGTTCCAACGCGTGAGGTCACTATCCCACATTGCAAAACCATCCGCGTGCTCCGAAACTGGGCCCACAAATTTAGCACCCGCATTTTGAAACAGCTCGGCCCACTCGGAAGCATCGAACTTCTCCGCTTTGAACATGGGTATAAAATCTTTGTAACCGAACTCGTTCAACTTACCATAGGTTTCCACATGATGATCATAAAATTCACTAGCCTTGCCGTTGCTGGCTTCTGGATTATCCTTGTTCACATACATCCAATGCGAATACCATTCATTCTTGAACTCTGGAACGGAATATGGCCCCCAATGACAGTAAATACCGAACTTGGCATCTAAAAACCAATCCGGAGTTTGGTGCTGTTTCAGAGATTTCCATTCGGCTTTATACTTTTGCGCCTTCAACATTAGTGGTAGGCCAAAACATACCAAAAGCAGAATTAAATATTTGTTCCTCGCATGTTTTTTGGTTCGATGGCTCATCTTCATTTATTTTGGCTGTATTATTTTTCCTCTTTCTGCTTCGCTGTCCGCTGTATACCGTAAAACCATGGGAGGTTCTGTTCCTCTGGCGTTTTTTATTTCCTTTGTCCAAACGTTACGCATGTATTCTAACTTATCTTTATATGCTTTTTCTAAAGCCAAATTGGTAGTTTCTTTGGGGTCTTCTGTTAAATGATACAGCTCCTCGTAAACAGGTTTTTCCCCTTGTAAAGGGTCTTCTACGAAAGCACGGTACTGGGCCAAATCTATATCGTTAACCTTATACAGCATCTTATTGATATTCACACCAAGGGCTTGTGCCGCTTCAATTTTTTTCTTCGCGGAAAATGTTTCGTTCTTGTAATAGCGAATGTACTTCCACTCTTTATCTTGAACAGCCTCACAACGGGGATTACCAAACTGGGTAGACCATAAGTTCTCTGTATACAGATAATCTCTAACTTCGGAGGATTCCCCAGCAAGCAACTTAGATAGGTCTTTCCCTTGGTAGGTAGTGGGAGGGGTTATACCTGCCATAGCCAACATGGTAGGTGCTACATCTATACTTTGCACCAAAGCATCTGAAGTTATACCTCTGTTTTTCTTTTTCTCAGCTGGATTGTACACTATCATTGGCACATGGGTGGTTTGCTCGTAGCAAAATGCCTTACCTCCAAGACCAAATTGTCCCATGAACAATCCGTGGTCCGATGTAAAAATAAGTACCGTATTCTTGTCTAGCCCTTGTTTCTTAAGTGTTGCACGTAATTGCCCTACCAAACGGTCTATCCCGGTCATGGCCTGTAGTTGTCTGATATACCTTTCTTTAAGTGTTTCTGGTCGGTCTACATAAGCGTAGCCCGTTTGCCTATCGTAAGCTCGGTGAATACTTTCCGGTAGTTTCAGATTTTTTATATCCGCTTTAGCCACGTAATGTTCTGGCAATGGCAAATCTTTATCGCGGTAGAGCGATTTGTAGATTTCGTCATCGGTTTCCCGTTGCTGCATAGAAGAGGTACCGTTACCATGAGGCAGGTTAAAACAGACCGATAACATAAAAGGCTTGTCCTCCGGCCGTTTGTCCAAAAAAGTTATGGCTCCTTTCAACTTTTGCTCGTTCGATAGAAAATCGGTAATGCCCTCTCCTATCACCTCTACTTGGGTGTCCGATTGGGCATCTTCAAAAATTTTGTGTCGGTCCTTAGGATAAAAACTCAAATGCCCATGACCTGCATACCAATAATCAAAGCTATTTTCCATGAGTCCGGAGGTATAGCCCCCTTCCCCTACAGGAACGTGGTTTTTGCCCACCCAGCCAGTGTAATAACCATTGTTACGCATTACTACCGGATAGGTATTGGACCAGCCTTCAGCGGACATACTTGTTCCCGAATTAAAATTGATTCCGTGTTTACGCTCAAACTGACTCGTCAATATACTTGCCCTACTAGGTGTGCAAATGGCACTGGTAATATGAGCATTGGTAAACAAGACCCCATCTTTTGCCAATTGGTCTAAATTAGGAGTTTGTACCATGTCATTTCCAGTACAGCCCATCATCCCGTAAGATTGGTCATCAGTTAATATAAAAATGAAATTGGGTCGGTCTTGGGACTGTGTAACCTGGGAAAACCAACCAAAAAAAAGAATGCAGCTTAGATTAAATATTTTACATTTAAATCTTTTCATAATCGACTAAATATCTATCAATCCTTTAGTTTCCAAACCCGTACCCAATCGTAATAGGTAGTCCGGTCTTCCTTATTTGCGGTCATACCACCATCTTCTGGAACCGGATTCCAGTCATAAGTTTCAACTACCATTCGTAAATGCATAGGAATATTGAAGTCGGCCGCCGGTTTCACCTTGGCATGAAATTTTCCGTCTAAAAAATATAGGACCTCGTCTTTACTTTTCCACCAAACTCCGTATACGTGGAAATTATCGGATGCCATCTCGTTCAATGGCTCTTTAGTACCTAAAGTGCCGGAAGAAATAGAACAGTCTTTTGGAATGTCTCTACTATGGGTATTGGAGTTCATGTGGTTCAGCATTTTTTGAGCCCATTCTTGGTCAGTGGTCACCTCGCCTACACATTCCTGAATATCCAACTCGGTGGTTCGCTTATCGCATCCTTGAGCGTCCCTTTTATCATTAATCAGCCAAAACGTAGAAGACATGAATGTTTTATTTGCCTTCATTCTGCATTCGTAGTAGCCGTAGGTATTGTCTTGATATGAGCCTACATATCCGCCTCCGTGGGTAAACGCTTTTCCTTGTTTTTCAACGGTCGTATCCAGTTTTGTAGCTGTAATTTGTAATGAGCCATCATTAACCGAAACATTGTTGGCCATAAATAACCCAGGGGACCTACCAATCCAGCCCTGACCTGAAATCTGCCATTTCTTTTGGTTAACTTTTTTACCATTAAATTCGTCTGACATTCCTTTTACCAATTGCCAATTTGTGTTGGATGGTTTGGGGTCTTCTCCTTCTTCAAAATAAGGTCCTTTTTGCGCGTAACCTAAAGCAGAAAGCATTAATGCGCATAGGAAAAATCTGTTTTGGTATGGTTTCATATCCTGTATTTAAATTAGGATTTAAAACTATCCAATAAACCGCCAAGAGCCTATCACAAATAGGTTAGTTAAGGAAACATATGGCTTATCTAAATGAATAATGCAATAAATGTAAAGTCTTTATTGTCTCCGTGTTTCTCCTTTGATTTTGAATCTATTTGTTTTGGGCTTTGGAAAAGGTCTACTTTAGGTATGCACGCCCGAGATAATCTTTTGTCTATGGATTTTTATGACCCTGGTATAGCAAATTCCAAACAACATTCCTTGTCTTACTTACCTCTTTACCCTTTGACTGCGTGTATTTGTACACATTTCAAAACAGATTATTACAAATCACATACCCATTTGTGGCAGTCATTAAAACATCTGTTATGACGTCATAAAATCAAATGGTTGAATTTAGCTGTATCGAGAAATGCACCTAATAAAATACAACCAATAGAATGATTTTAAGAAAAATTTCAAGGCTAGCCCTAGTTCTGTCAGTACTTGGGGTCACATCATGCCAAACCAAAGCGGACAAAAAACAAATAGCGGGGAATACAGCAAAAGACACTCCTGTATATGAGCCCAATTGGGAATCTATTAAAGCTAACTATAAAGACCCTGAGTGGTTCAATGACCAAAAATTTGGCATTTTTATTCATTGGGGAGCCTACTCCGTACCTTCTTATGGTTCTGAATGGTATCCAAGACAAATGTATATGGACACGGCTACCTTCACGGCACAATTAAAATTGCAAAAAGAGGGTCCGAATGAAATTTATACCTATCACAAGGAAAAATGGGGAGACCAGAAAGATTTTGGCTACAAAGATTTTATTCCATTATTTAAAGGTGAAAACTTTAACGCCAAGGAGTGGATCGACCTTTTTAAAAAATCCGGTGCCAAATATGTAATTCCAGTAGCGGACCACCATGACGGCTTTGCTATGTACGAGAGTAACACCACCCGTTGGAATGCTGCGGAGATGGGACCAAAGAAAGATATTCTGGGAGAATTGTTTAAAGAAGGTCGAAACCAAGGTCTAATTATGGGCGCCTCTTCCCATTATGCCTTTAACTGGTCTTTCTATAATAAAAAAGAGCATTTTGATACCATGAATCCAGAGTTTGCAGACCTCTATTCACCCAAAGGGAAAGATGTAACCGAACCCGTTTCTGAAGAGTTCAAGAAAAAATGGTGGGACCGCACGATTGATCTTATAGACAACTACCAACCTGATATTCTTTGGTTCGATTTTTATTTAGACATACCCGATTACAAAGAATATCGCCCCAAATTGGCGGCCTACTTTTACAATAAAGGAATTGAATGGGGAAAAGAGGTGGTGATCAACGACAAGAATTTTGACCATGAAGCCTTTCCAGAGGGAACCGTTATTTATGATCTTGAGAGAGGAAAACTTCCCGGAATCAGAAAATTGCCGTGGCAGACCGATACCTCTATTGGAAAGAACTCTTGGGGTTATGTAACCAATTGGAAATCTAAAAACACCAATGAGCTCATTGATGATTTGGTTGATATCGTTTCTAAAAATGGAAACCTTCTTTTGAACATAGGGCCTAGACCGGACGGGATTATTCCTGAGGACCAACAAAAAATACTTTTGGAAATAGGTGATTGGCTAAAGGTAAATGGGGATGCCATCTACGGTACCGAATACTGGAGTGTATTTGGAGAAGGACCTACCGAAGTAAAAAAAGGACATCACTCAGAAGGAGGAAACAAAGGATTTACCTCTGAGGATATTAGGTTTACCAAAAAGGGCAACAAGCTTTACGCCATATTCTTGGAATGGCCTGAAAACAATTCGGCACTCATTAAATCCTTGGCGGCCAAAACAGAATTGACCCAAGATTTAAATATTGAAAAAATAAGATTACTTGAAAGTGGGAACGAATTACAGTTTTCTCAAGATGAAAACGGCCTATTTATAAATGATTTTGGACAAAAAGAAGGTGAGCATGCCCATTGTTTAGAAATTACAATGGCCAATGAGATTATTACAAATTTGTAGTAGTTAGTTTAGAGTTAGTTTTAAACGCACTCATTTTTTTGGGTGCGTTTTTTTATGATTTAGTGTTTGGGGTATAGTTTGATCTTTACCTAGTTTAAATCCGTCCAAATGTCCAATACCAAAACGCCACCTAAAATGGGGCCCACTTTCTTTACCAAATCTAGATGCGACTTATGAAACAGGTATTTCTCCCAACCATTTTCGTCCTTAAAAGTTAAGATGAAGGTATGGGTAAATCCTTCACTATGCCCTTCTGTACTGTCATTCTCTCCCCATTCTATCGAAACAATTTCTGGGATGATTTTCTCTAAATCCAAAAAAGTCTACATAGCACTTTCCACCTATTCCGGGGTAGCCTCTACTTTATATTTTAGATTGACGATATGGGGTAATTGTTTGCCTTCCCTTTCAATTTCAGGAGTTACTTGATAGCTAACCACTTCGTTGAACTCAAAGCTCATGGAACCTGCTACCAATAAGTGGTTTCCATGTAGCCAATGCTTATTTTGGTGTTTATTATTAACTAATCATCCCAATGTCCATCAATTACTTTCTGAATGTGAGGATAGTTTTTATCCGTCTCATTTAAATCTTTCCTTAATCGAATCAGCTCTTCCTTAAGGTCTGCAATTACATCCGCATACTCGGGGTCGTCGTAAGCATTGTTCATTTCTTTAGGATCTTCTTTAAGATCATAAAATTCCCAGGCTACAGGTGTACTATTGGTAAAATCATTACCCCAATTATTCCTATCCCATTCTGCGTCAGGGTCCGTTGTATCCACATAATACTTACCGTAAAAAAAGATGAGTTTGTAGTCTTTGGTTCGCACACCAAAATGTGCCGGATTTTGATGTCGGTGTGCCAAATGCATCCAATAGCGATAATAGGTCGATTTTTGCCAGTCTTCAGGCTCCTGACCAGTCTCTAAAATAGTTTTGAAGCTATGCCCCTGCATGTAGTCGGGCGCACTTCCTCCGGCCATTTCAATTAAGGTCGGGGCAAAATCAGTGTTGTTGATAATAGCGTCCGTACGGCTACCCGCCTTAATTTTCTTAGGATATCTGACAAAGAAAGGCATACGCATACTTTCATCATACATCCATCTTTTATCAATAAAATCATGTTCCCCTAGCATAAAGCCTTGGTCACCTGTATAAACGATGATAGTATTATCTAAAAGGTCTTCTTTCTTAAGATAATCAACTAGTCTTTTTATGTTATCATCGACTCCTTTTACACATCGCAGGTATTTTTTTAGGTAATCTTGGTATACTTGGCTCGTGTGTTTTTTTTCATCTTCATCCATCGTCCATTTTACGTATTCCTCCGGTCTTATACCATCTGCATCTCTATATTTCTTATATATGCTGCTATCGACATAAATATTCATGGCTTGGTTTCTAATTAGGTTCCTATGGGAAACGGAAGAACCTATTATTCTCGTCAAGCTATCATTTTTGCCCCTAGTGGCCACAGAGCCATTGTTGCCTTTTTCATATAAACTTTCCGGCTCGGGAATAAAGGTATCGGCCAAGTAATCTTCGTACCTAGGTGCATTTTCAAAATCGTCATGCGGGGCTTTGTAATGATGCATTAAAAAGAAAGGCTTGTTGGGGTCTCTTTCTTTCTTGAGCCATTCTAAGGTGATATCGGTAATCTTGTCTGAAGAATGACCTTTGGTCTTCACCACATTATCTGGCCAAGGCTTTTCGCCCCGCTCACGAAATTCTGGGTCAAAATAACTGCCTTGCCCGGGCAACACTTTATAATAATCGAAGGCAGCCGGCTCTTCTTTCAAATGCCACTTACCAACAATAGCGGTTTGGTAACCCATTTTTTTCATCTCTATCGGCAAATACTGCCTTGCCGCTTCAATTTTGCCATCTAGGTCGAGCACACCATTTAATTGTGAATTTTGTCCTGTTATGACGGCCGCCCTACTTGGCGTACATATAGAATTACTTACAAAGCAATTTTCGAAAATCATTCCTTCATTCGCTATCATATCTAGATTGGGCGTGGGATTTAAACTCGCCAGTCTACTGCCATAAATACCCAAACCTTGTGTAGTATGGTCATCAGACATTATAAAGATGATATTAGGCGGCTGATCGGTAGATTGATTTTCTGCTTTCTTTTCTGAATTACATGCATTCAACAGAAAAACAACAAAAACGAATGTTGCAAATTTTAGTTTCATTTTTTGGTTATGTTTATATAATTAGCTGGAATTATGTTCTTTTCTATTGTGGTGTAATAAGCCGATAGTTTGTAGGTGCCTTTTTCCAATTCTCCGGTCACCGAAATATGGGTGTCAGACGCAGTACCCTCTTGTTTAAAACTTGCATTATCTAATTTCACTTGCCCTTCTACTGCATGAATTCCTATGCCTTCCGATAGGCCGCTCCAATTGGGCTTAGACTCGATTTCTTCTACTGTGGCGTTCATGGCATGACCAGATTCTGGCGGGTATCGATATAAATCGAATTGATACTTACCAGCTTCGGTGACCACTACCGAATAATAACCTTCATCTGGACTTTGTTTTCCCTCACGAATCAAATTTTGATTCCATGGAATGGACTGTTCAGAATGTATATCGTGTATCGTCAATAACACAGCATCTTCATTAGGCGCCGTTAGAGGAATCTTCGCATAGTGCATATCACCTTCAGTACTTGCCCACCAAACGTTATAAAAATCTTGCATTGCTTTCACCTTCTCAGGATAGTCAGTGGCAATATCTTTTTCTTGCCCAAAGTCATCAGCCAAATTATACAGTTCGCGGCCATTGACCAAGCGCCATTCGCCTTGCATTACACAACTGTTACGGTTTTTTTCGGGCCATTGAATTCGTTGAGTGTCCACCACTAACATACGGTCATCGGTATCATTTTCACCCAATAATACAGAAGACACATCTTTACCATCCAAAGGATTCTTAGCCGTATAGTTGAAACCACATAAATTGGCCAAAGTCGCCAATAAATCTACATGGGCTACCAATTCATTTGTCGATTTAATATTGGAGCTCGTAATACCTTTCGTGGGCCAAGAGATTAAGAAGGGAACACGGTGACCACCATCATACTGGCTGCCTTTCGTTCCTCTTAAACCAGCATTGTGGCCAGTTTGCCTTCCTTTCTTACCTGTAATTCCTGCAGCGGTACCATTATCCGTAGTGAAGATAAAAATGGTGTTATTCCATTCTCCGTTTGACTTCAATTGTTTAACGAGTCTTCCCAAATTTTCATCTAAATTGGTAATCATCCCATAAAAACGTTTCTGTCTATCGGTCAATTCAGCATCGCTATATAAATCTAAATATTCTTGGGGCACGTTAAAAGGTCCGTGAGGGGCGTTCAAAGCCAAATAAGCAAAGAAAGGTTGCTCCTTTTGCTTATCGACATAAGACATCGCTTCTGAAAACCAAACATCGGTGCAATAGCCTTCAAATTTTTCAGGTTTGCCGTTTCTGAAGTACGTATCATTGTAGTAATTGTTGTTCCAAAAATCGGGGGTTTGACCAACACCGCCACCACCATGGTAAAGCGACTCTTTAAACCCTCTATCTTGTGGTCTATAAGGGTAATTGTCTCCCAAATGCCATTTGCCGATCATAGATGTTCGATAACCATTCTGACTAAATACATCGGCTAAGGTTTCTTCTTCGGAATTTAAAATGGAACAACCGCCAATAGTATGCCATGCATTGTTTCTATTGCTATTTCTACCCGTTAACAACCCTGCCCTACTGGGTGCACAGGTTGTACCCACATGGAAATTCGTTAGCTCTGTAGCCTCGGCTGCCAAAGCATCTAAATTGGGCGTCTTTATAATGGAATTACCATGAAAACCGACATCGCCATAGCCTTGGTCATCTGTAACGATTAAAATAACGTTTGGTTGTTTTTCAGTTATTTCCGGTGTTGTTTTCGACTCTTTACAAGCCATTGAAAACACCGCTAATAGTAAACTAAGGGCGAACTTAGGTCTGGTCATTGTTTTGCAGTTGGTGTATTTGGTTTAGTCTTGTATTATCTTTCTCTTTTTTACGTATTCAGACGGTACTACCCCAAATTCTTTTTTAAAACATTTAGAAAAATAGGATGCCGTATTAAAGCCTGTTCTAAACATTATTTCCTTGACGGAATAATCACTGTTGTCAAGCAATTGAATTGCGCGTTTTAAACGAATGTTTCTAATGAATTCACTTGATGACAGACCTGTTAACTCTTTAAATTTTAAATAGAGATTGCTACGGCTATGGCCCATTTCCTTTACCAACATTTCTACATTAAAGTCGGTGTTCATCATGTGTTTTTCTACTACTTCTACAGCTTGCTGAAGGAATTGTTCATCTAAACTGGTGACTGCCACTTCGGTGGGTTGAAGGGTTAAATCTTGTTTGAATCTTTTTCTCAGTTCATCTCTGTTTTTTAGGATATTGGCAATTTTAAGCTCCAATACTTGTACGTTAAAAGGCTTTTTCAGATAAGCATCGGCCCCATGGGAAAGCCCCTCTATTTCGCTTTCTTGAGAAGATTTTGCCGTAAGCATAATTACCGGAATGTGGCTAGTGACATTCGTAGTTTTAAGTGTTTGACAAAATTCAATTCCTCCCATAACTGGCATAACCACGTCTGTTATGATAATATTAGGTAAGACTTTCTTGGCAATCTCAAGGCCTTTTTGTCCGTTATGGGCCTCAAAAATTGTATATGTAGTACTTAAGACTTGCTTTATAAATTGAATAATGTCTGGGTTGTCATCTACAACCAAGAGTATGGGCGATGTAGACCTAATCTTTGCCAAATGATAATCTTCCAACTCGTCATTCAAATCAATTGCTAAAGACTCAGATTCCGAAGAACGAACTAAGAAGTCATTATCCGTTATTTCTTTGCAACTTATATCCGGGGCCGCCTCATAAATACTTTTATCCATTGGCAAAGCCAATTTGAAACAAGTTCCTCCTCCTTTTCTATTTTTAACCTCTATATGGCCTAAATGAAGTTCAATCAAACTTTTGGTAAACGCCAAACCAATACCTACCCCTTTTGAGTTTACTTTCTCGTGTTCGTTTTCGGTATAGTATTTTTCAAAAATTATAGATTTTTTATCCTCCGGAATACCTACACCAGTATCTTTTACTTTAATCTCTACATATCTTTCGTCAAAAGGCACTTTCAATTCTTTCCCCCCTTCAACGGCAGCGACTTCAATTGTAATTTTCCCATGTTCCGGAGTAAACTTAAATGCGTTGGAAAGTAAGTTATTCAATACTTTTTCTAAGGCACTATGATCAAACCATGTTTTTAAATGTTTTGAATCTGATTTTATCTCAAATTTTATGTTCTTTTTCAATGCAAGGAACTGAAAAGGCTCTGCAACTTCCTTTATGAAAGAAATCATATCGGTATTCCTTACCACTAAAGACATTTTTCCTTGGTTTATTTTCCTAAAATCGAGCAGTTGATCTACCAACTTCAAAAGGTAATTGGTGTTTTTATGCATTAGTTGGTATTGTTCTTTTACCGTGGCTTCTTCAATGGCTCCATTTTCTTTCAAAAGATATTCCAACGGTGCCTTGATCAACGTAAGAGGTGTCTTGAACTCATGGGAGATATTGGTAAAAAAATCGAGCTTTAAGGTTTGTAGTTCATCATTTTTCTCCTTTTCTAAATGCTCCAATTCTAACTGATGTTTTTTAGAAGAACTAATAATGGTGAAACGCCAAAGACCAATGAATAAAAGCAATAGTAACAGACCATAAAAGGCGTAGGCAAAACTGGTTCTATAAATGGGTGGTTTTACCATTAAGTGCAATGTATAAGGCGTTGTATCCCAAACCCCATCATTATTGGAGGAACGAACCTTTAAGGTGTATTCACCTGGTTCTATATTTGTGTAGGTGGCAAACCTTTTGTCCGAAGTGGTATAAACCCAATCTAGATCAAAACCCTCTAACTTATATGCAAATTGATTTTTGTTGGGTGCGGAAAAGTGTAAGGAAGCAAATTCAAACGAAAAGCTATTCTCTGAATAGTTTAAAATAATTTGATCGACCTCGGAAATAGCCTTATCCAAAAGAACCCTCCCGTTAATTTCTTCACCTACCGAAATATTCTCATTAAAAATAGAGAGCTTAGTAACCACCGTTTCTGGAAGAGTAGCATTGTCCTCAATTTCCCTAGGGTAAAAGGCATTAAAGCCGTTTACTCCTCCAAAAATCATTTCTCCATCCTGTCTTTTTAGACATGCTAACTCTTGAAATTCACTATCCTGTAAGCCATCAGTAACATCATAGTTTTTAAAAATTTCCTTTTCTGGATCAAATCTTGATAGCCCCTTGTTCGTAGATATCCATAAGTGCCCTTGTTCATCTTCCAATATTCCTTTTATCACATTATTAGGCAAGCCTTCACTAATAGTATACGAGGTAAAATGCGGTTGGTTTTCACTGTCATATCTCAATTTATTGAGACCGCCACCAAAAGTTCCGACCCATATATCACCCTTTCTACTCTCATAAAGTGCTAAAATATAATTATGGCTTATAGTCCCTTGGTTCTCTTTATCATTTTTAAAAATCTCAAATTTTGGATTTTCTTTGTATCGCTCCCTAACAGATAATCTGCAAAGTCCGTCACCGGTAGCAACCCATATATGACCATTACTATCCTCATATATATTCCTGATTATATTATTGGATAAACTATGAGGATTATCAGGATTATCTTTAAAATTGGTTCTTTCATAACTACCGTCCGCTCGCTTAATCCATCTGTGAAGTCCTCCTGAATAAGTACCAATCCACAAATTTTCTTGAGAGTCATTTAAAATACTAAAAACACTGTGGTTCAACCCTTTAACCTCTTGAACCTTGCCCGTGTTTTTAGGATCTGTAATATCTACTCTAAATAGGTAAGGTGGGTTTTGCCCCCCATGCAGAAGAAGTTTCTTGCCGTTTCTGGAAATCTCTTCCATGGCAAAAACCTTATTAAGTTCATTAAAGTGTTTAAAGCTTTCATATTTATTTTCCGAGGTTATCGCCTGATTGAGACCGCCCCCTTCCGTACCAACCCAAAGTGTTCCGTTGCTATCCTCGAAAATCGATCTAATCTTGTCATAACTCAAACTATTGGCACGTAGATTTCTTTTAATATGTCTGAATTTTTTCCGTTTAGGATCAAACTTATTTACTCCTCCCCCATTGGTTCCAATCCAAATAATACCAGTTTTATCAATGTATAACGATGTTACTACATTTTTACTTAGACTATTCAGGTCTTCTGGCCTATATCGAAAAGTTTCTAAATATTTGGGAGGATTGAACTCAGAAGAATTATCAAAGTACTGTAGTCCGTTATCCGTACCTCCCCAAATATGGTTTTCGTTATCTGTGGCAATAGTGGTGAAAGTTCCATCATTTAATTTTACAAAACTTGAATCTGTCTCGGATTGCTTCATATACAATCCATCTCCCGTGCCAATAAACAGTCTATTAAACCGATCTTCGGCCATAGCTCTAATCGAGGCTTGTTGAAATCCTATTTCCCTATAGATTGACTTGAAATATGAATTACCTTCTTCATCAATTGAAAGTTGAAATAAGTCAAAATGACCTCCTAAAAGTATCTCCCCTTTATGATTCTCATAGATGACGTTGATCACATTGGCATTTTCCGACCTTGTAGATTGACCATAATCAAATTCAAATTTTTTGAATTCTGCGGAATCTAAGGGCCGGTTTAGATCCAGCATGTTGATTTCATTTTTAGTAGCAATCCAAAGTCTGTTTTTACTATCACGGTATACTTGTGATATGTAGTCATTTGATAGACTTTTGGAATTACCTTTTATATGTTGAAATTGTGTGAAATCTTCCTTTTTTTGATTGTAGTAAAAAAGTCCGTCGCCCGTAGTGCCTATCCATAAATTACCCAATTGATCACCCGACATGGTAAAAATGAGATTACTATTTATGCCCGTACTGTTTTGGTCTGGTTTGTATTCGGTAAAGGTGTAACCGTCATACCTATTGAGCCCGTCATGGGTACCGAACCACATAAAGCCATAAGAATCTTGATAAATACTATTTACATCACTTTGAGACATGCCATCTTTAGTACCAATATGTTCAAAATGATAATTGTTTTGTCCATAAAAGATTAGAGGACAAACAAGACAAGCTATTAAAAAAGCAACGGGTATTCCAATTCCAAGACAGGAGGTAGCATTCTTCAAATAGTGATTATTAGACTTCAATCTAAAGGTTATCTTTTGAATATAATTCATTGTACTAAAGTTGCTCATTTTATGAATCGGGCAATACAATAAATGATTTTTAAAATATAATATATGGTTTTATATCCATTAGTTATATTACAGGCCAGCTCGATTTTGACTATATTTTAAAATATAGACCATAGAAGAGCGTTTTAGGGAATAAACAGGTGACCTTCATTTTTGGCCAAATTCTTTGGATGGGGGTACTTCTTTGGGTAGTACCGTCTACATTTGTCGTTCAACGCTTCATAATAATATTAGGGTCTCCAAGACCCCAGTCACCGTTCCGGGAAGATTAGATGCCGTGGCACCTGGAGTGCTCATACCCTGAATAGCATTCCTGGTTCTCTCACATGGCAGATCATAACGGCTTTAGAATGCACAGTTTGTTAGGGTACATGCCCCCAACGAGTACATCGAAATAAATGAAAATCGCGTATTCGCGATTTTTAAAAAATTAATCGATATTTTCAAAATTTTAAATATGAGTTACTAATCTCACTCCGGAAATACTGTGGATAGTTAATTACCATAATTTTTTAAATGTTTGAAGTTTAGCATAAGAACTAGCCGTTCAAAAACTTTCATTATAGCCATGTAATCTGCAACTTTAAAGATAAACCGTTAACAGTCTATTTTACACAATCTAACTTAGCCTGCAGAAGCGTTTCCATTCAAAAATTTACTCTATATCCTCTACTGTCGCATTATTACGTACATCCGTAATAATTCTTTCCCTTTGTTCGCTTAGTAAATGATTTAGTCCAATGGGAAGAAGTTTGTAATCTAAAACTTCATTATATTCTTCAATTGCAGCTTTATCACCCCGAATAACCTCGTCTAGCATAGATTTGTCATCATCTGCCGAAAAAAGCGCCTTGAAGTCCATCCATGCCCTATGAATGGTTCCAGAGAAAGAACCCTCGATTTCTCTATCTGGAAAACTATTTCTAATTTCTGCTAAAAGCTTTTCGTTGAAATCCTTTCTATCATTCGATTTCCTTTCAAAATAATTCTTGAGAGCCGGACTTCGCACATTTTCTGCAGCCTTGGCAAACCCTTCTTGAGCATCTCGGTTCTTCTTGAGAATCTCTCTAATTTCATCATAAATATTATCAATCTTGTTTTCCACCTTTACTTAGTTTACAATTTAAATGAAAGGTAGGCTACTTGGAAATCAGGTTTTACTCCTAAAAATTCTATTAGTAATTCAAACACTTACCGTCAAGATTGAAAAATTTCGGCTCATGGTAATAAATCAATGTGAAAGAGTTGGAATTATTTTCGTTTGAACCAATAACCATGACAAACAATTATGACCGATTCAGGAAACAAATCGTATTCTACAGGAAGAACCGATACAAGGAACGCTGCGTTCCCGAGCCAAAATCGTGGACCGAGTCCGCTGCATAGTTGGAAGATCATCGCACCATTTTCCTTTACAGTGTTTGCGGTGAAGTATTCTTGAGACTCAACTTGAAAGACCATAAAAATCGAACTGCTGACTTACACATTTTAAGGGGTTTATAACGGATGGAGCCTTTATTGTTTTTCGGGAGGAAATAAGGATTGAGCCTATCGCAGATTCTGGAATTATATTTGGGTCAGTGCTCCAAACTTAAAGATATTTTCGGTTCTTATTATGAATATGAAAGAGCAAATAGTCCAGCAGTTAAGGCCAAAATGTATGGGATAAGATCCTTGTTCGTTTTCCGATGAACTATTTTAGGAATATCCGTATTTTAGTTGATTTGAGAACATTACAAGATTTGGCAACCAATTTGTTAACTTTTTAATAGGTCAACATGGCTAGAAAGTAGTATTTGGAGAAGGGACAAAAAAATTAAACCCTGACAATCAAAAAGATTATCAGGGTTCGAATACTAAAGTCGGGGTGGCAGCATGCCACTTATCATTGCAAATAATTGATTTTCAGTATTTTGATTGCACTTATCTAAATCTAATCCCTTTATGGACACTCGATTAATAAGTAACTTCAGAACATATTGATTATGTGTTATTTATAAGATAAAATTACGAAGAAAATCGATATCATCAAATGTTATAAATGTCTAACACAACAAGGTGAATCCATATTTAGCAAACATACCTCCCAAGAGTTCTGCTCAATTTAAAAAATTGTCTCATAAAAAGTTCGATTCTTAAGACCATTTTTTGAAAAATGAATCCGCAAATAAATGAACGCCTTACAATCGCTGTTTTTAAAAGGTCACCCTCTAATTGTGATATAACCCCATTATCCTACTACTTCCTTTTTCGTTATAAATGGCTGACTATAATGCCGTTGCCCCGTGGCTTTATATAGGGCATTGGCCACCGCCCCGAAAACAGGAGGAAACGGAGGTTCTCCCATACCCGTTGGGTCGATTTCATTTTGTACAAAATGCACGTCGATTTCTTTTGGCGCTTCTTTCATCCGGATCATTTGATATTGGTGGAAATTGTTTTTCTGAGGAACTCCATCTTTAAACGTCAATTCCCCAAAAAAAGCGTTACCGACACCATCGGTTATCGCCCCTTCTGCCATGTTTGTGGCCGCATCGGGATTTACCACTATTCCACAATCAATTGCACAAACTACTTTTTCCACCACAGGTTTGTCATTCTCCATCTTTAGATCCAGCACATGCGCTGCATAGGAGTTATGACAAAAATAGGCGGCAAACCCACGATGTTTCGATTCATCATTTTGGTTCCAGGCCGATTTTTCACGCACCAGTTCCAAAACACCGGCGTACCGCTCGGCATCATAGTCGTTCTCTTCTCCAACAGGATGCTCCCTGGCACGTTTTAGCAGGTCCAATCGAAATTGAATAGCGTCTTTGCCCATGAATTCTGCCACTTCGTCCAAAAATGCCTGTTCGGCACCGGCCATAAAATTGGAACGGGGAGCGCGGAAAGCACCAACCGTAATATTGGAATCAATGGACCATTCTTCCGCCAAATAATTATCGATCGCCCCTGCCGGAAAACGATTGGCGAACAATGGGCTTTCTGGTATACCGCCCGCCTTTATATGTAACGCCGTTAAATTATTATTTTCGTCAAAAGCCGCGCGATAGGTTGCGTGGTAAGCAGGACGATAAATGCCGGTCGTCATGTCATCTTCACGGCTATAAATTAACTTTACGGGAGCATTTACTTTTTGCGAAATTAAGGCCGCTTCCACCACAAAGTGGGCATAGCCCTTTCTTCCAAAACCACCTCCCATTCTTGGCATTTCCATTTCAATATTTTCCTTCGGTATTCCCAAACTGCTTTCTAGCGTAGGAATGATAAAGGATGGAATCTGGATGGGTGCCGCAATTTTTACTTTATTACCTTCCACATGCGCAAAAGCATTTATAGGCTCCATGCTATTGTGGGCAAGAAAAGGGGCCGAATAGCTTCTCTCTAAAATTTTTGTCGCTTTTTTGAAGGCAGCCTCCGGATTTCCATCCTTTCGGACGATATTTCCCGGTATCGCTGAAAGTGCCTCCATCTGTGCTTTGTGGCCCTGTGTGGATTCCAGTCCCGCAGGGGTATTTCTTGTTTCCTGTCCAAAAAAACCGTTTACAATTTCAGTATTTGGAGTAATAGGCTTCCATTCAACATTTAATTTCTTTTTGGCCTGCATCACTTCCCAAGTAGAGTTACCTACTATCGCCACCAATTCAGGAAAAGCGTTGGTGTCAAACCCGTGTTTTTGAAATCCCTCCTTAAAACTTTGGATGGTTATTACATCCTTAATGCCGGGCATGGCTTTAGCGGATTCAAAATCAACGGATTCTAAAGTCATTCCAAAGGCCGGCGGATGCACGATCATAGCGATCAACATGCCATCCTTTTGATAATCCATACCAAACATGGGTACCCCGGTTACAATGTTTTTCGCATCAACATTTTTATGGGAGCGGCTGATGAGCTTAAAGTCTTTAACTTCTTTCAATTGCACTTCTACAGGGACGTCAAGTGTTGCCGCAACCGAAGCCATTTCGCCATAGCCGGCCGATTTTTCCGTAGCTGCGTGTTTCAAAATTCCTCCTTCAGTAGTGATTTCTTCTACGGGAACCTGCCATGTTTGTGCAGCCGCGGCCACCAACATCTGTTTTGCTGTTGCACCTGCCATTCGAAGCGGTATCCATCTTGCTTTTATTCCCGTACTACCCCCTGTGAGTTGAAAGCCATATTTTTCTGCATGATAGGGCGCCTGCTCTACCACCACGTTTTTCCAGTCAACATCCAACTCTTCTGCCACTAACATGGGCATTGATGTTCTAATATTCTGACCGAATTCGGGATTTGGTGTGATGACGGTCACCATCCCGTTATCCCCAATTTTCAGATACGAATTCATCTCGAACCATTCGTTGGGCATTTCTGTACCGGCCATCTCTTTTGCCTGTTCAGGCTTACAGGAATTTAAAAAACTGAATCCAAGGACCAATCCCCCACTTGCCAAACTTGTATTCCTAATAAAAGCCCTACGTCCAATATGCGTGTTTATCTTTGTCATCTTCTGATTTTTTCTAATTAAACGTTTTCGGCATTTGCGGCTGTTTTAATGGACTTTTTAATTCTGGTATACGTTCCGCAGCGACAGATGTTACCGTTCATGGCCGATTCGATTTCTTCATCTGAAGGATTTGGGGTTCTTTTTAACAAGGCGGAAGCTGACATTATCTGTCCCGCTTGGCAATAGCCACATTGAGGCACATCAATTTCCAACCAAGCTTTTTGAACTGGATGATCGCCATTCTCGCTCAAACCTTCTATAGTAGTAATCTCTTGCTCACCTACCGCGGAAACGGGCAACTGACAAGAACGTACAGCATTGTCGCCTAAATGCACCGTACAGGCACCACATTGGGCGATACCGCAACCGTATTTAGTGCCTAACAATTTTACATGGTCTCTCAGTACCCAAAGCATTGGGGTGTTCGGGTCTACATCTAATTCGTGTTGTACTCCGTTTATGTTTAAGTTGAATGCTGCCATAATTAAAGAATAAATGAATAAACATTTCTAATTTACAAAATTTGCGAATACGTAAATAGATTCAAATCCAACAACTCGTACGAATTTCAAACCTATTGATTAGGATATCTCGCCCTTTTAAAGAGCAGAGGCCAGTATGTGGATTTTGTCATTTTTTATATTCTTGAAAATATTGAGAATCTTCAATTAAACATTCACTTGTAAGTCGATCCTTCACCAAATTGAAACAAGCCATAAGAAGCGCCCTCCATATATCCGGGGACATCTGATTTTTGTTTTTGCGCGATTTCATCGTTAATGGGAGTCGTAAACGGCATTTTTCCCGAAGGCTTAATTATACCTGTCACAATATCCAAAACAGCTTCGGGAGTTGTACCAAATGTGGCCAAAATCCCTTTTATGTTTTTTGAACCTTCTTGATATACTTCGTCAATGGCCCAAGGATTCGTATAGTTAATGGCTAAAATAGTCGGCTTTGCGGCCGAAATCTTATTCACATAGTCAACATCGATGCCGTTGTTGGATAGATCTACGTGTAATGGTCCACCTTTCGATTGAAATAAGGACGGCCCCTTTGGTATCAACCATAAAAGTACTACATCGGCTTCTTGGGGATTGTTGACGAATGTCACGCCCCAGTTATTCTCTTCGGTACTGAATATGTTGGAGGGAGCACCATCCCTAATTTGCATATAGGTCTCGAAATATACCTTTGTGCTTGACTTTAAAGGCAGGGTTCCTTCCTCATTTCGCAACATTACAATCGACTTGCGTAATGCCTCATCCGCCTTTTTCTTGAAATTATCGTTACCGATAATCTGATTGGCTGCAGCTACATCTACATATGGGTTTTCAAAAATCCCCAATTGAAACTTTTCAATCAATATTTTATGTACCGAAGCATCTACAAGAGGCAGTAATTCTGGGTATTTTTTAAGGGTACCTATCAATAATCCAGGGTCGGCCTGGCCAGAAAAGAGATTAACCCCGGCCTCCAAAGCTTTTTTATAGCGTTCTCGAATAGTTAAATTTTCCACGCCCCAGGGCATCATTTCGATAGGGCCGGTATCTGAATTGATGATACCATCAAATCCGAGCTGATCCCTTAAAACATCCTGTAGAATTCGTTTATTGAATGCGAAGCCAACTTCTTCATATTCGGTGCCCGACGGAAGTGAATAGTACGGCATAATCGCGGAGGTTCCGGCATTTATGGCCGCTTTAAATGGGATGAGGTTTCTTTCGAACATGCCCCCAGGGTAGATACCCTTTTTTCCCCAATCAAAATGGGGGTCTTGGCCACCTTCTCCCGACCCACCTCCGGGAAAGTGTTTTGTGGTCAATGCTACCGAAGTCGCATTTAACGAATCCCCTTGAAACCCTAAAACAATTTCTTTTATCATTCGTGCGGCTAGTTCGGCATCTTCACCAAATGTTCCCTCTATTCGCTGCCAACGGGGTTCAGTTGCTAAATCGGCCATATACATATAGCCTTTGTTGAGACCTACGGCACGCCACTCTTGACGGGAGATCTCGGCAAATTCCCTCACTAAATCAAAATCTCGCATCGCGGCCAGACCTAGTTCCCCGGGAAAGGCGGTAAAAGCAGTTTTTCCCATGCTTAAACCGACAGAGGCATCCGTAGTAATATGGTTTCTTGGATTTGAGGCAATCGTAGCCGGAATACCGAAGTCTCCTTCCTCGCACAATTCCTGTAATCGGTTGGCCCATTTCGCCAGGGTGTCAATCGCAGTATTCGCCCTTAGAATAAAATGCCTTTTATAAAACTGCTGGACGTCCTTGGTAGTACCCGCTGAAGACATCATCGGAGCAGCCAATGGTTTTTTAGTAAAAAAGTTCGTTTCGCTTACCCGGTCTGATTCAGAAAAACCACTGGTGATGGGCTTCTCACTTGGCCCTCTTCCGGCATCGTTTTCCATTAGGGTTGTACTGATTAACATGAGCCCTGCTTTCTGTTCAAGACTAAGCTTTAATACCAGATCTGTACTTCGTTCATCGGCGCTTAAACGCCAATCTTCGTAAACATCGAGTTGATTATTTTTATTTAGGTCCTTAAACTTAAGCCCGTCTATGTCAAGTATTTTTACCGTGCGGTATTCCAACTTTTGCTGGCTTTGACCCGCCTTCAAGGAATTTTCTTTGTTGTCCCCACAGGATAGCAATAGGCTCCCAAACATTAAACTTAATGGAATCAAATATTTGGGTCTATTTTCCGAAATCATCATAGTAATAATTTTTATTTTTCTCATATACTATTCAAAATCAATTGGCTTAATGTATTCAGAATGGCTTACTCGATGGAGGTATAACATATTACTTTAAATTTTTTTCCAGAAAAGCGATAACTTTTGTTCGAATATCATCCACATCAAACATCTCCCCATAATGCGGTGCATCCTTTACCATAATCAATTCGTTTTCCACACCTTTTACAGTCAACCAAGAACTTAGTAATTGAGAGTGGCTGGGGGAAACCAAATCGTCCTTTTCACCATGTATAATTAAAAAAGGAGGGTCGTTCTTATCCACATAGTTGGTAGGACTAGCGGTCTTTGCAAGGTCAGGCCGGTCAAGGGGCACTGCGCCTATTAATAAAGCTTCGGGTGATTTTGGGTCATTGGCACCGGGAAATAGTATTAGTTCCGAAGGTCCGTAAAAATCCACAACGGCCTCAAACGAAAAATCACGGGATGTGTCGGACATAAAGAAGTCATCAATTTGGTTATTGTTTGATAGTCCTTGAAACGAAGCCAAATGTCCTCCTGCGGAAAATCCCATTAATGCAAACCGTTCTGTATCAAACCCATACTTTTCAGCGTTATCGAATAAAAAAGAAACCGCGCTATTACAATCTTGAATCTGGGCCGGAAAAATGGCCTGTGTTGCAAATCGGTAATCTATGGAAGCTAAAGCATATCCATTGTTAATGATTTCCGCTACCGTATTCTTCATATAACCGATGTCGGCGTACTTGTCATTACTTATCCATCCGCCGCCATGAACAAAAACCACCAAGGGTATTTTGCCGGATACTTTTTGAGGTAAATAAATATCCAACAAATGTTTTTGCAGGGTATCGTTGGCATAGTTGACATTTCCATGTAAAATGGTACCCTTGGGAAATACGTCAATTACTGGGTTGGAGGTTTGACCCAAAGACGTTGGGGATACCTGTAACGCCATAACAAGAAATAAAAGTTGAACTATTTTCATAGTTAGGTCGGTTTTCAGTTTATTAAATAAATTTAATAAAGAAATTACGGTCTATTCCTGACATTTTCAACATATTATGCTAGTTGCTATCTAAAGTAACACTAACATTACCGGTGCCCAAGGCTTCTTCAAGTCCGGTGGCGTCATCGATGCTTCCCAACTTTGTATAGCTGTATGAGGTTGGAAAGGTTTTGTAAAACAGGACCAAAGTTTTTGAGCCATATAACATTAAATCTCCATTTTTAATCGACCCAGGATTGGTGGCATTTGTTGGTAAACTTTTGGGCAAATCATAATATTTCTCATTGCCGTTCAGCTCGGTCATGTGTATGGTCATAGGCAATAGTTCCTTAAATGCTATTGCGGAATCAGTATCCAAAAGCGTGGCGGTAAAAATTTGTGAATTTACCGTGATTTTGATTATTTCGTTTGCCATTGTGCCATTGTTTTCCGTTTTGATGGGTGCATTTTCTTTTTCGCAAGGTGATGGATTGCCAATTTTAGCTGAAGTAAATATTAAAACCATCAAAAGTATAGATTTCATGAATTTATTTTGCCTTTAAAATTCCTTATCACCCAGTCAAGCTTTCACCAGCCTCATTATATCTTGCGTCTTACGGGCCTTTAACTGATGGTTGAGCACCTAATCTGATAAACTCCATTTGCTTTAATTCTTAGATGTATACTGCTCATCCGTCACAGGCTCAAGCCAGGTAACGAATCCATTTTCTGTTTTTGGCAAAATATACATCTGGGTAAGACTGTTCTTTTCAGTAGCGCCATGCCAATGCCTTGTATTAGCGGGAACCTTTATTACATCACCCTTTTTCATGGTTTCCCTCGGCTGTCCTTCCAGTTGATGATATCCCACACCATCGAGTACAATTAGAATTTGTCCGCTCGGATGAAAGTGCCAATTTGATCTGGCACTTTTTTCGAAATAAACATTCCCCACGAGGGTGTTGTAGATAGAATCATTTGCAACTAAACCATAATTATAAGCGTTGCCTGTGAAGTTATCAGCGTTCCCAGCTTCACCCCTAGGAAAAATTGCTTGTTCAGAAGGATTTGATTCGGTGTTTTCTTGCTTTTCAACTTTTGTGCTGCAGGCCTGACCTATGAATAGTAGTAAGGCGACTGCAAGTGTGATTTTTGTTTTCATTTTATCAGTTTTAAATTTTCTTGATAATTTTTGCAGGAGTTCCTCCTACAACAACATTGTCTGGAACATCTTTTGAGACTACTGAACCCGCGGCAACTACAGAGTTTTCGCCAATGGTTACGCCGTACAAAATGGTGGCATTCGCACCGATCCAAGCGTTCTTCTTAATGTGGATGGGTCTCGGAACCAGCGAGTGTCTTTCTTGAGACGAAAGAGGGTGTCCTTCTGACAGCAAGCTGACTTTGGGTGCAATGAGTACGCCATCTTCAATAGTAATTCCTCCCAGGTCCAAGAAAGTACAATCGAAGTTGATAAATACGTTTTTACCAATTTTTGTATGCTTACCATAATTAATATACAAAGGGGTGAAAACGGCAACGCTTTCGTCAATTTCTGCACCTGTGATTTGGCCCAGCAAATCCCTGATTTCTTTAGGGTCTGTGGCGTTATTCATCTGCACCAACAATTTTTTCGTGGTATATGAGGCCTCACGCATTCTATAGGCTTGAGGGTCGTTGGGCTGAATGGTCTCGCCTTTCTTTAACCGTTCAAAAATGTCGCTATCAAGAGGATGGGAACTATTATTTTGATTTTGGTTTTCTAATTTATCCATTTTCACAAATTACATTTTTTTCAATGTTCATCATATTTTTCGTTTCGACATTGGCCTATTGGGACCGCCAAAGCTGTACACTAGGGAAATATTCCATGTGAAATCGTCTTCTGGCACTATTTCAGTATCGATAGCCTTATTTAGGATGGCCGAAACCGAAATGGGGAAATCTTTTTTTATCAAGGAAACAAAGCCCACAATGTAAAATCCTTTTAAATCGTCCGTAAGCAAATAATAGGCTTGGGGGGATACATTAAAATACAGTTTTTCGGAAATATACAGGTTGTTGAAGGATGAATTCAATACCATAAAGTGGGTGTTTTTTACCCCTTCATCAAATCCACTGCCATAAAGATAATAAATCCCAAGACCCACTTTATCCGAAATCTTATAGGTGGGTGCCACCTCGGCGGCAATATACCGCCGCGACTCCAAAAGCTCTTCGGGCTGACCGTCCCTAACAACATTGACCGTTCTAAAGTTCAGGGCGGGGTGCACCCCAAGGCGCAACGAAAATCGTTCATTTTCTATCACCTTATACCGTAACCAGAAAATAAAAGACCAAGGCTTGCCTTCCAACGCAAAGCGCATATCGGGTTCAAAACTTAATTTTCCTTTGGTAAATTTTAAATCAAATAATAGTGCGGGATCTCCCAAAGAAAAGGAGGGTACCAACGAAATTCCATTATGGGTAACGCTCGCCGTTCCCGTGAAATCATCTAGAAAGGGTTCTGTTTCTTCTTGCGCCCTCGTGTTAAAACCGCATAGAAAAACAATCAGTAGCACAAATAGATTTTTTATGGTCCGATTATCCATTTTGATTAATTGAGTTTTGATACCACAAAAGTAAAAATCGGATAGTTACATTTGTTACACGAATTACACCAATAATGTCAAATATTGCTTATTTTAGTTAAAACAAGAGTTAAATTGAATGAGTTAGATCAAAATAAGCCACGCATTGTGCTTCTGGAATTGTCTAGGGAAACAGGGTTTCCGATAGATTTCAATGCCTATTACCACACCCATTTGTTTTGTCACCAAGGAAGTATTTCTTTTTTGTTCAAGAACGTAGAGATGCAATGCAAAGGCAATGAATTTCTGTTTTGGTTCGCTGAAAGCCAATTGAAAAATTTGGTGTTTTCCAAGACTTTTAAGGCATCCATTTTACTGGTGGAGAAGCATTTTTTATACAATAATATCCCTGATCAAAGTTGGAGTATCGATGCCATCCTGCATTCTCGTCAATACCCTATCAAAAAGCTGAACGATAAGAATGACAGGCAAAGGGTCTTATCAAATTTTAAATGGTTGCACGAAAGATTCCAAAATAGGGAACATCGATTTTATGAAGAGGTATTGAAACTACAAATGCGGTTGTTCATTCTTGAAATGTGGCACACATTTGCAAACGAATATGAGCGCAGAAAACGAACCTTGCAAAGTGGTTCGTTATACGAACGATTCGTTCATTTGGTACAAGAACATTGTATGGCCGAAAGGGAAGTACGGTATTACGCCAATATACTTAGTGTTACCCCTAAATATTTGAATTTTGTTTGCAAGCAGAACTCAGGTGCCACGGCGTCTGAATGGATCCAACGATACACCAAGGAGCGTATCATACTTTTTTTGCAGAACAAAAATCTAAATATTGCAGAAATCGCGGATAAAATGATGTTTTCAAGTCGGTCCTTTTTCACTCGATATGTGAAAAAGGTTTTGGGTACTACGCCAACCGAGTACAGAAATCGATTGGAGTATAATTAAAATGTTTTCCACGTTTTTATTTTACAGTTGGTTATGGTTGGGATAAGTTCACAATGGCCAGGTTAAAGTATATTGACATAGATCAATTCCAATAATTTAATTACCTCTTATAGTGCTGTTTTCCGGAACAGTTTAATTTTAAATAGGGTTATAGGTGCAGATTCTCATTCAAGGTCTCTTTTTGTATTCTCTTTAATTAACCTTTTACGGCACATCCCTATGTATGCAATAGGGCGAGATGTCTATACCATCGACAGATATGCTGAATATGTCGAAATTTTAGAGTTTTATCGACATATTTAACAAATATGACAACTAGCCATCCATAAATGCCGCTGCCATTAATTCTTGCTCTGCCCTTGGAATTCCGATTTCGTTCGCTATCATTTTCCATTGCACCACCGTTTCTAGTACTTCTTCGATAATGGTATCCATTTGTTTATCGTCCAAACGAAAGTACTCGCCTACACTTTTTGCCAATTCCAAATCCAAAGAATTGTTCTCCATGTCAATGTTCAATGCCAATCCGTCTTTGTCTATTGATGGGTTAATATCATAAGCCGGAGAAAGTATCCAACCTTTGGATTTTAGGATAAAACCATGATTGCGCAAATGGTCATCGGTATTCGAAACAGTGATATTAAAAACAATCCTGCGCCATAATTGGTGTAGGTTTTTATCAATGCTTACCCCATTGGTTTGGATGAATTCGGCAATGTCCAGATAACTTGCCGGACTATCTCTGATAGTATCCTCATTATTGCCGGTCATGGTCATTGCAGAGGAGAAATGGATGCGTTCTTCTTGTGCCCTATCAAAACGTTGCGTAAAAAACGTATGATAGTTTCCAACTATCTTTTCGATTCTTGAAGTCGCCATTTCGATACCACAATTAACTGCCAATCGATATGCCAAAAATTCCCATGCGCCTTTATCTATGGTATCATTTTTGGAGGGAAATTTAGCTATCCAAAGGTTTCCGTGTTCATCCAAAATATTGGCTTTGGGTCTTGCACCTCCCAAGGAAGATCCAGGAGCCATGAGAACGGCCAGCCATTTTCTTACCTCATCATTGTCAGCATCGTTTTCAAAATTCTTGGCTGCTTCTTGAAGCTCTCTAACCGATGACCATGGTGGGGTGGGATTGCTTTCGCTATTATCTAGAAATGGGCCTTTAAGGTCCGTTTTAAAGCGTAAAGCCCCCATCCGGCTTTCGTCATAAACTCCTAATAAGTAATCGACCTCATATAAAGTCGGGGCCTTTTGATCTTTTTCTTTTGCAAGTTGGGCCGCTCGTTTTTTCATTAGTGTTCTCCCCCACGTATCGGGCATACTATCCAAAAAAACTCCAAAATTTTCTTTGTTATTGGGGTACTGCGGACCGGTATAGAATTGAATATCCGGATCTAATAATAGCCGTTGTTCCGATTTTATCCAATCTTTATCGTATTCGAAACTAAAGGCTTTTTTCCCTTTGGCATAATGAGCTGCAAGAACACCGATTAGCTTAGCTTCCGGCATTCCTTGCCAATGTGCATAAACGTATATGTCAAATTTACCTTGTGCCATTATTTCCTTTTATAATAAATCCAAGTCTTGTAGTTTTCTTCCGAATTCGTCATCTGTTGCCAACTTTAAGAAATCGTCTTGCAAACCAAGTGCGATCAGAACATTAAAATATGAACCAATCGCTACCTTTGAATTCCCCTTTTCGATTTCGTAAAGGGTTCGTCTATTTATCCCAGCCCTTTCCGATACCTGAATGGTATTAAGCTTTCTCCGTTTACGGGCAAGCTTGATATTTTCACCTACCTGCTCCATTATCTTTTGATATTTTGGGAATAGGACAGCTTTCTTATTTTTCATTTTGGGTAATATTTATCCCAAATATACTATTTTTGGGTATAATAATACTCATTTTAGTGAAATATTAATTTGAAAATCAATGAGTACTCATCTTTTAAAAAGAGCTTATAGGATAAACTTCTATGATTGTTTGTAACAGAGTAAGGGTAATTTTTTCATTTTTTTGTAACAAAGTCAGGGTAAATATTGTCCTGAAATTAGTCTAGCCTGCTATACCAAGATTAGCCCTGCACGCAAAATATCACAAAAAGTTTTATTGGAACATGACAATTCACAACCTTTTTCTTCCTTCCCCCTATCCACAAAAAGTGCCCTTCAGGCCACAAATTCCTATTGACCAAATACATTGATTTATTCACAATTCGATGGTAATTTCTGTTTGGGGTAAGTCCGTCCCAGATCTTACCTCAAAACTTTGCGCGTGGATCCTGTCCGGTTTTTGTAGCGATTCCGGCAGATTAGCGTTAAGCAAAAACCGGATAGGGCGCACCCCTACTCTCGATTTGGAACGCTATCCTGCTTTTTGGCCCACCTTTGAAAATCCCGGTAGATGACTTCGTGATCTTCAAAATAGCCCCTTGCCCTGCCAAGACCTTCCTGTCTAGCTGTACTAACAGCATCCTGCATTTTAAGTTCATAGTTGATATAATAGTAGCCGAAATAACTGAACGCAATGGTATTGATAATTACATAGATATAGAACAACGCAAGCTCCCATTTTGGCGTCCATCTGGACTTCTCAATTTTTTCAAGGACTTCCTCTATCCGTTCTTCGTAGGAATCCTTTGTGCGGTTCTGAAGCCTTAAGAATTCCTTGATCTGGAACTCTAGATGAGAGGTATCTATTTTAATTTCTGTGTCATCATACTTTTTAGAAAGTTCTTCCAGTTTTCCAATGGAATTGTTGAACCCCGATATTTCCTGGGTAAGCACTTCCATAATTTCATCCAGCTTTGCCATAGTATTACATTTCCATTCCTAATCCAATCGATTTTTTGACGGCCATTTTGATGGCCTTCTTTGCTAGGGTCGCTGCCAAGTTCGGCGACACCCCTACGGTCTTTCCAAGCAAGTTCATTGTGCTTTCCCTAGCTATTTTTTGGGCTACCGTTCTATCCATCCCAATCCGCTCGGCTATTCTCCCCATGGACATGGAGCGGTGTACATGGCTTCCTTTTAGGCTTTCTCCCTTATACGCGAATCGAAAACCCTGAAGTTGGTTCTGTTTGTTGATGCTCGGAACGACTTCTACATCCCGTTGCTTCATACACTTGATATACTGGTTAAAATCCTTTGGCCTCATTTCGGTCATGACTTTTTCATGGATTTGTTTTACTTCCGCTCTTATATCCTTGACCCTATCCAGTTTTTGTTGTTGAACCTCCCTTACCGTTGTCATGCCCATTTGCCTCGCCACATTTTCGGCGGCGAGTTGGCTCCGTTTTCCGATGTAGTTGTCCTTATATGCTTTTCCCTGAAAGTTTATCCGGTTCACGTATAGGTGGATATGTACGTGGCTCATGTTCCGATGCACGAATGCAATGGCCTGTCGTTCCTGTAATCTCATTTCCTTGACGAATCGTTCCGTGATTTCCCTTAGTTCCTTTTCCTTCAATTCCCGGCCATCTTCTATGGTGGGACTCAGTACAAAACTCAAGGTGTTCTTTTTGCACTTGTGGTTTTGCGATTGTATGACCTTGAATTCCTGTGTAATTTCCTTAGGGTTATCACCCGACAGATGCTGGCGATACACTACTTCGGCATCCTTTTCTTGGTCCCATCCGTAGCCCATGGATGCTCCTGTGTGTGATATGGATTTTCCGAGGCCTATCATTTTCTGAAACCCATTAGATGTTTGCGTATCTCGTTGGCCAACTGAACCACTTCATCGGCCAGTTTCGGATCGCGCTTTCGGAACATGTTACCGATGCGCTTGAAGTTGAGTTCATACTTGTTCAGCATCTTGTACATTTCTATCTGTTCCTTGGTCAAACGCTCGATAATCCTATCGTCGAATGCTGCACGACGACAATATTCACTTATGGAAAGTCCGCTCTTATCGGCTTTGACCTTAAGCAGTTTTTTTTCATAAATGGAACATCGAAATTGTACGAACTCTCTTTTCACTTTTTATTTTTCTTAATTGGAATAGTAAATTTTCACTATAATCACATCAATAAACTTTCTTCTAAATCACACATCGAAAACACGGTTAACAGTTCCTACCCTTTTGCGACCAACGGGAGCAAAAGCGAGATTTGTCATGACAATGACACATCTCGAATTCTTACTCAGACGGATTTAAGGAGAAATGTCCTCGTTTCTCTTTTTTCTCCCTATCCACATACATCCTATATTCATAGTGTTATAATTATTCAGTACATTTCACTTTATTATTCTTCTTTATTATCGGAAAGTTGTTTATCGAATTCCCTTTCCAAATAGTCATCGGATAGATTGGGTTCTCCCATCAGCCATGCATCGATAATATCCTTATTGAAGAATTTCTGGCGGATGTGTTTGTTGCCGCCCATAGGAATCAAGCGCAATTGTGTCAGCTTGTAGATCTTGCTTTTTGAGAGTCCTGTATAGGCAACAAGGTCATCTACGTTCATCACTTTCTTTTGATGGGAAAGAAGCCCCTTGATCTCTTTCAGGATTTCCACCATATCGTTTTCCGTTTCCATATTACATGCTTTAAATAGCGACCGTAAGGTTGGTAGCTTGTGTTACAAATGTGCGATGCAATGTAAACGGATGAAAGCAGATGGAAGGGCAAAAAGGGGAAGTCTCCCCCTAAGTTTTTTTAAATATCCCCCAAAAAGTCAAAGAAAGAATCGATAAGGTTTTCGAATTCCTTTGTCGGAGGGTTTTTGTTGTAACTCTTTGATAGGCTTTCTGCGGAAATCAATTTACCCTTGTTGTAGATTTTCCCGGAGCGTTCGAATGCAGCCAGACCCAACCCTTTTTTGAACGGTTTGAACTTTTCCAGTATATATTTCAACTCAGCCTGTGTACAGCTAAAATGTAAAACCGATACGTGCTCGTCGAAATCAAGGACCATGACATCATGAAAATGCCCGAAAGTGGTCAGGTTCTCGTCCAAATATTCATACCGTATCAAAGGGTTAAAAATCCTTTCAAGAATGCGTTCGTTGAAATCCATATTGAACCCGACCAATTTCATTCTAGTGTTTCGGTTCCGCTGCTTTAGTTTTTTCCTATAAGCGTCGGATATCACGCCTACAAATAATATTAGAACAAACAGCAATAATGGGATTAAGGAAGACAACAACTTTCCGTCCTTAAGATATAGGTCGACTGAAAAATAAATGAATATACTTCCAAAAAACAGGCTCCAAACGAGCAAGAAATTATTGCCTCTTTTTAGAAAAGTGGTAGTGTCTTGGTCGATCGTGTCTTTCCTTTCTTTAAGGCCAACCAACCAATTGGCGATATTATCAATTAGCTTTTTCAATGCTCCTAGCTCTTGATTTCAAGATAGTTAAAAGAAACTATACTGCTTTTCATTTTCGATGTCAGGGGTCATAAATTGGACAGAAGTGTCCCAAATCGTTGTGGGCAGGGAGAAGAAAGGTCAAGCGGCTTTTCGCCGCTTGTTCTTTCGCGCGGCTCCGAGGATGTCGTGAAAACCTGCCACAGGCAGGTAGGCCGGAACGGAAAGACTTCCCGTGCGGACCAGCGGAGCGTGTCCGCTCGTGGAGGATTGAAGTGGAAGGTTTGTGCGACTTCCGCAGGGGTTTGGATGACTATTAAAATTTTATTTCATTCTAAATCCTTGTTCATCTTGAGAGATAAAATGAATCACGGGTAATTTGGCAAATTTTTTACTATCAAAGCTTTTTGACTATAATGTCAAGTAATTTAAATTGTATTGGAGCATCGGCTGATTCTGAAAACTCAGCGTCTAAGATGTTAACTGCATTCGTTTATTGGCAACGTCTATTCCTCCTCTTGGCTTGTTGGTTCGAGAATTACATTTTTAAATAATGGGGTATCCGAATCCGGTTTTATGTTCGGCATAATCACTTTTAACATTACAGGCATGGGAAAATCAACACCCATCAAAATAGCCTCTCCAGCCCCAAGTACGGGCAAAAAATCTAAAGTGCTCTTGTTAGCAGAGGAACTAGCATTGGCTATAGATTCTTTGTCAAAATGATTAATCAACCGATGCACAATAAATGTCCCTATTTGGCTTAACGTTCCTGTAGGAATATCCCGTGGCATTTGAGTAGCAATACCAAGAAATAACCCATGTTTTCTACATTCTTTGGCAATAGAATCAAAGGAATTCAGCTGAGTTAATTCGAAATATTCATCCCTGACACCTTTATTTAGATATTGATGTGCCTCATCAACAAAAAGAATTAGTGGAGTATCTAAAAAATCACCTTTTCTGGCTTTTTCTAAAAGAAATTTACCAATTGAGTTTGCTACAATTTCTCTTGCTTGAAAATCGAAGCCAACTTTTTCGAAGCCTATTCTCAATAGGTTCTTTTCACTTGAAAGAAAGTCGATAATATGTTTCGTTAGTTCCCCGTTAGCGTTTTTAGACTTTTTGAAACCAAAAATATTATCAAACAACGGATTATTTATAAGATTATTAACTCTCAAAATAAGACTAATGCAGTTGTTGAGATGAGCGTCATTGCGACCGCCCCATTTCTTATAGTCATTTCTGTCTACATCCCAAATGCATTCACGAACAATTTGGTTGGAGAGAGCCTTAATATCGAAGTCAGAATCTATATTTTCTATCTCCCCAATGTACTTATTATAAATTCTGTTAAACGGCCTCATGATATTACCTTGTTTAACAATTGTGCTAGCGTTCGTTACTATAATTTCCTGAAGACCTGTTTGTGGGTTTATTAAAATTGAATATGTGCCATCTGCATTTGCCGTAATCTTGTCGTCATCATCTTTATGCTGTTCTAGCATTTTCAATACTTTCAATGACTTAATAGCCTCCATTAATTTTGGTGCTTGAACTTGGCCAGATGGTCGCAATAGAACAAATAGATCTCCTACGGTTAAATTTGTATAATGAAAGAATGAGTTATCAGACAATTTCGCCGAATCGAAAGAGTATTTTTCATCATCATGAGTGTTATATTCCCCCGTGGCATCAATTAAAATTGTTTTTCCATTATTTAAAACTACTCCTTCAATTAATTTAGATAGTGTGTAACTTTTGCCTCCACCTGTGGTTCCAACTATCGCACAATGTCTTCCGAAAATTGCCTGTTGAGAAAGTTCGACACTAGTTGATTTATCGTATGTCAGATGACCAAATTCAATGACTGGTGCCGTATCCTCATGCTCCTTTTTCACTCCAAATCTTTTAAAATATCCCTTGATAAATTCGGATGAACAAATAAAGACTTTGGCTCCAATTACGGGTAGGGAATTTAATCCTTTATCAATTTTTGATGGATCGAACAATTCAAAAGAAAGTAAGATTTCAATCTTTCCTGTGGGATGAAACTCTTTAGTATTAAATGATTTTTCGCTAAGTTCGAGACGCTCTTTCTCCGGAAGAGTTAATTCCAATATTTTACCTAAAAACCCAAATTGATCACCTTCGATAACCACATAATTTCCAACTAACCCTCCTTTTAGTTGTTCCCCATAGAATGAAAAAGTCTTCATTAAAACTGAAGACGGAAAATGGACCTTTACAAACTGGGGTGTAACTTGATTTATATAACCAATGAAGTGTGTATGATTAAAAGGGCTATTATTCATTAGGTTCGGAATTACTTTTTACTATAATCTTTTTATCATCCTCATGGTTGTAAGATCGTAAATCAGGAAAGTATTTCGCAAACTCTAAGAATTCTTCATCTACTAGCGCAATGTTATTATACTTCTTAGCTGCTTCAAAGAAGGGTTTGAAATTATCCGATGTTTCGTCAATTCCTTTATTTGCCACAAATAACTGAAAACTTGGATTCTGTTCTAGAGCCTCAATTATTGCGGTAACAATGTGTTTGTCACTAAAACTAAATCCAATGCATATTAAAAGTACATTCTCATCTCTTAGGGATTGTTGAAATCGAGACATCATTTCAAAATAAGGTTGGTCATATGAACTTTCATACTTACTATCTTTTGGAAAAATCATTAGTGGGAATTTGACTCCTGCCTTTTGATAGATGTTATCACCATCTCTTTCCCAATCAATTGAACCATGAGGTTTATATAAGTGAAAAACCTTTTGAATAAAGTTATCTTCCTCTTTTACCCTACTAGAATTTCTTGAAACAATATCGATATCAAAGTTTCGACCACTAAATGACCGAGGTAGGGAAAAAGCGAAACCATCAATAATGGTATAATTACTTCTCCTGCCTGCTTGTTCAAAAAAAGTATCATAATTCAATGTAAATATTTTCACTCTGGGTGCAGTTACTTTTCTTTTGGTAATTTTTTCTAAGAAATCTTTATGGGGACTATTTTCGGGTAAATCTAGTGAGCATTTGTCCCTAATTATCTCTTCAATTTTGGTTATGATATCGGGGATTTTTATTACCTCATAACCATCCTCTTCCTCTTGTGGTGGTGTGTCGACAACATAATCTTTGGCCACATTAGCAATTGAAAGTAATTTTTCTAGGTTTTTAGTGTATTCTCCATTTTGCTCTTTATCCGTATAATGAACTAATTCGCAAAATTTGTTTAAAATCGGTTCTGTAAGAGACGCTGAAACATCATCCCATAACTGAGATAACAATCTTCCTTTATTCCCTTTTCCAATATTTACGGATGACCCCGCTCCTGTAAGAATATTTAAGTTCTCAAATTGATGGTTTAAGAATTGCTCATACATTTTTCGCTTAGCGGCTAATGAATAGGCCATTTTATTTGGATTATCTTCATTCTTAAAATCATGAATCTTTCCATCAATAAAAACATTCTCGACTTCCTCAGTCCCATTCTTAAAACTTAATGCTACGGATTTTTTACCGTTTAAGTATATATATTTCATATTTGTGGGGTATAACTAGATTTGATAGACATCTAGTATCCATTTAATTAACAAATCAATATCTCACCTATTTGGGGATTTTAAATCACTGAAGTTTCAACCAAATATATCAAATTTTAACAAGTAATAAGTTACGTATTGGTACAAGAAACCATAAAATTGTAGTAAAATACCATTTCACACACATCGCCCTATTCGTCTATGTCTTTTCGAAGGAATAGAGTTTATTCCTAAGGAATTTAATGCAATAGTGGAGCTCTTGTATACCTTATACTATTGGTCATTAACATTTGTAGCAAAAACTTTTATGAAGGAACTAAACCTATCACATCATTTTCAATGCCATATTGTAGCGCTGAAAAGTTTTTATAATCGATACAATACCTCATCTTTCATTTCAACGCCCCATGGGAAAGTCTTCTTTGCAAAATAGCCTATGGACATACCTGCACCTGACTGTGTAGTTCTTGATTCATCTTTTCTAACCATTCTACAAAACCACCTATCGCCTCTGTTTGACTCCTCACATAACAATAGTCCAACATAAATATGAGCAAGTACAATTACTGGAAAATCACCTTTAGGTGTTATCAATGGTTGAAAAGAGGAATTATTTTCCTTAGGAAAAAAATTCTCTATGACTTCTATTAGATTATCAAAAATATCTTCTAAATCAAGTAATGCTGGTATGCCCAAATGAATCACTTTTTCTGCTAATGTTGTCACATCAGGGATATTACCCAAGACATTAAATGACAAGCTTGAGAATAGGGGTATTAAATTATAGTTTCTGGTAATTGACCATTTAACGAGTGCATCAATTATTTCTTTGTGTGTAGGAGCTCCTTTAATTACTCCATTATATTTTAATTCTAATAACAAATCATGTTCATGATTAAGATGATTGTTACATAAACCGGAAGTCCTTCTCACATTAATTTGATTCCCACATCCGATTATTTTACAAGTTCTATCATCTTTCAAATAATTCAATTTGTTAGGGTTAGACTTATTTCGTCCCACAACACTGTTATCCTTAATTGATATTTCCCAATCTGCAATTATTCTGGTAAAAGTGGATAGGGCGGTCAATGTATACCACCTTCGGCGGATGAAAGTGAGCAGTGCAAATCAAGTGCACAAGATCGACTCATTTTGGTGCTGAAGTTAACGTTTATTTTTAATTTTTTTTCTCATTGATTCCCCTTTTATGTCGATCCTATGGGCCGAGTGAACCAAACGGTCAAGGATGGCATCGGCGATTGTTTTTTCCCCGATGACATCGTGCCATGCCTCCACGGGCAGTTGTGAGGCTATGATGGTGGACCTTTTGCCGTGCCTGTCCTCTATGATCTCCATCAAAGAGTGCCTGTTGATGTTGTCCAACGGTTTTAGGCCAAAGTCATCGAGTATGAGCAGGTCCTGTTTTTCAAGCTTTCCAATGAATTTTAGATAAGACCCGTCCGCCTTTGACGTTTTGAGCAGGGTAAAGAGCTTGGCCGTGTTGAAGTACATGGTCCTGTACCCCATTGAGCAGGCCTGGTGCCCGATGGCGGAGGCCAGATAGCTCTTGCCGACCCCGGTGCTCCCCGTGACAAGCATATTTTCACCCTTGCGTATAAATCCGCAGGAGGCGTAGCGTTGTATCCTGTTCCTGTCTATGTTCCTTCCGGGGCCGTAATCGATTGCCTCCATAACGGCACCGTACCTGAACCTTGCGGCCTTTGTCAGGCGCTCGATCTTGCGGTTGTGCCTATCGTCCCATTCGGACTGTACCAGATAGGCCACCAGTTCATCGTTGGTATAGTCCATGCTCTCGGGCGAGAGGCTGGTGTCAAAGGCCCTGAGCATCCCGTGGAGCCTGAGCTGTTTCATCTGTTCCATTGTCTTTGTGTTCATGTTGTCTGTTTTAATGTTTGTCATTTATAATAGTTTCCTCCCCTGATGTTATCGTGGTCCGGGACCTCGGAGGTATCCTCCGGGTCGTCCTCCAGGGTATCCCACCCTTTTTTCAGTATCCGCTCCACCATGCTGTAATTATAGGCTCCATAGTCCGATGCCCGCCTGCAGGCATTGTCCAGCCGTTGGTTGCCGACCTTCTTGGCCAGGTGCAGTATGCCCATGCAGGACTTGTAGGATTGTTCCGGATGTTGTTTCTTGTCGAGTATCCCGATGATGTACCCCTTGCAGTTCTCGCCGATGTTGGCGGCCCAGGAGATGAACTTCTCACTGCTCCATTCGCTGACGAACCTGTGGTGGGAGGGCATATGTTCCGCTGCGGTGGTGTAGCCGTACCGTTGCCTCTTCCTTTCATGGACGGCCAAACGTTCATGCCTGTGGTATATCTCCACGAAGCTGTCCGTGTAGACGATATTCACCTGCTTGCCGATGTGCCTGTATGGAACACTGTAGTAGTGCTTGTCCCTGCCAAGGTAGATATGGCTGTTCTTGTGGACCGTGCCCTCTGCATAAGATCTTATCTCATACCGTTTCAAGGGGAGGGGACCGAGCTCCGGCACCTCCACTTCCCGGAACAGGGAACACCTGGAGTATTCCCTTCCCCTGAAGGAAACGTTGTTATGAACCCTTAGCAGTTCCAGGATGGCCCAGTTGATCTCGCCCACACTATGGAAGGTGCTGTTGCGCAAGGGGGCGAACACCCTGGTATAGACAATGCGCACCGCGTTCTCCACGATGGCCTTGTCCCTTGGCCTGTAGGCCCTTGTCGGCAGCACGGCGGTATCGTAATGATCCGCAAAATCGGCAAAGGCCTCGTTGACCTTCGGCTCGTAGCTGCTGCTCTTGGTAACGGCGGACTTCAGGTTGTCGGTCACCAGGGCACGGGGGACCCCGCCATAGAACCACAGTGCGTTCTCGGTACATCGCATGAAGTCCTCCAGTTTTTGGCTCCGACAGGCCTCCACGTAGGTATAATGGCTGCTGCCCAGTACGCACAGGTATACCTCGAGCTCTTGGATCTCCCCCGTATATTTATCCGTTATATGAAGCTTTTTGCCCGTAAAATCGATGAAGAGCTTGTCGCCCGCCTTATGGGTGAAGTGCATCACAGGGGAGGTCTCCTTGGTCCATTCACGGTACCAGTACCTGAACTGGGAGAGCTTGAACCCGTCCGGGTGCTTCGCATAATACTCTTCCCAGAGCAACTGGCGCGTGACCCCCGTTTTGCGGAGTTCCTTGTCAAAATAGGGGAAGTACCGCTCTAAGGTCATCAGCTGTTCGCTCTTGGGCTTTTGGTCAGCCTTGAAGAGCCTGTGGATTTCTTCCAGGGTCATCTCCGAGACCTCGTAGGGCGTCAGCCTGTAACACTTGAAGAACTCGATGTACTTGGCCACCGTGTTGCGGGAGATGCCCAGTTCCTTGCTGATGCGTCGTTTGCTGGCACCCTCGCCGTACAATTTGTAAATCCTTTTTGCCTTTCCCATATCTATCTGTTTGTTCGCCATGGTCTTTTTTACAAAAGAAACCATCGCAACACTCAAATAGAATCGATCTTTTTAGTGGCTCACTTTCATCCGCCCCACTATGCTCACTTTGGTCCGCCGCGGGTGGCTCAGTTTGACCCGCCGAAGGTGGTATACTATGCCCGTTTTTTGCAAAAAGGATTAATCATTGGATATTTGTTTTAATATATATCTACTATTAAGCCAATATGATTTCTTTTTCTCCATGGTCCCTTGAGGTGTTTCCATCAAATCATAGGAATTAACTCCTTTCGGTCTTACATGGAAAACATTATGGTCCTTCAGTTTCCAAAACTGATTATATTCTCCTTGACTAATTTTTTCCTTTGTATTTTTCCAAAACTCTTCAGCCACTATTAAGTCAGAATAAGGCATCGTCCAAAATTTGACCTTGTGTAATCGAGAAACTTGGTGCCTATCTTTCTTAAAAATCACAAAGAAAAATCTCTTTGTCAATGTAGTGTACAAATACGACTCCTCCCATTCCTCATTGATTATTTCAAGAAATTTAATTTGAGCAAAGGACATGCTCTCTTTGAGAACACCGTTTTCTGCCAACTTAATTGTTTTCAACTGGATTTCGGCTTTTTCAAATTCTTCAATCTTTTGTTTCGTAACTCCTAAAATAGCCCGTGCCAAAATATAATTCTTGTTTTTCGCTTTTAGATTTACATCGAGACCAAATGAATAGACTATTTCTTGCTCAGAATACCCGTAGTAGTTTTCAAATTTTTCAACGATTACATCTTCGAATGTTTGACCCTTTTGATATTCTGAGACATCCTTAATTACCGCTTCATGACTATCTGAGAGAATTACCAGGTCGTCATAATCATTTTTGAGTAAATCATTTTGATTTTCTAAAACTTTAATATATCCTTCGTTTACGGGAGGCAGTTCAAAATCACCATTAAAACTTCGTTCTATAATAAAATTTAGGTACTTAGATTTAAGAGAGAATGCTCTTTGCGGAGCCAGTATTTTAGAAAAAGGTTGTTTTCGTTTCGATTTTTCGGCTGTAGAACCTTTAGTACAGGCTCCAAGATATAAAGTATCGCCTTCTGATATTTCGTGTGCTTTTCCCGCCTTGATTTTGGCAACTATAGTTTTCCAATCATCAATTATTATTTTTAAATCGGTTGCGGGGAAACGCCATAGTCTAACTATTTTAAAAACATAATCAATATCCAATTTCTCTTTTTCGTGCAGATAAAAAATCAAAAGGAGTAGTTTATTTTTCTTCCAGAAACTACTGTTTTCAAAAGAGAACTTATATTCCTCTTCGAAATTGATAATATTGAAAACCAGCCTCTCTTTTGAAACAAGGCCCTTAGAAATCTTCTTTAATGGTGTAGTCTTTAATTCAAGTCCAGCTTCTACGAAGTCAGGCTCTGAATTAGAATTTGGTTTATAATTAAAATATAGTTCTTCAAGAAGTTGGCCAAGTTTTCCTTTGCCAGAATAGTTGTTTTGCAGGTCGTCTCCAAAAAGTTGTCGTAGGCTTTTGTTTTCTAGATGCTTTGCATAAGCTTTTATAGAAATTGGGTCTTCAAGGTCATATGGAAGATTATTAGACAAGTTCTTCTACCGGTAAATTAATTTGATTATATAACTGTTTTCCAATTCGCTCAATCACTTGTACGACTAGTGCATTTCCCATAAAAAATGCTCTTTTGGTATCTGTAATTTCAGGATGTTTTGTGTGATTGTCAGGAAATGTGTTTAATCTTTCTAGTTCTAATGGAGTAAGTCTTCGTAATCTTCCGCTTTGTTCTATAACATGTTTAAATCTCGAAGGAGATTTTCCTCCTTCACCAGTAATAATAGTACGAGATGCATTGTCTAAAGCATCAGGAAAAACCATACTTCCCTCAGTATAATTATAGTAATAATCTAATGCCTTATTATATCTTGGCTCATTCTTTGAACCCTTGAGATATTTCCAACCTTTCTCCTTATCCACATCTTCTTGAGTTATAAAATACTCTTGTGGAACGTCCTTAAAATCTATGAGAACATCACCTAAGGTTTTGAAAGGCCCATTATAAGATGGATATACTTTTGTCGTATGATAACTACCATCAATCATTAACCCACAATTTTTAAATGGACTCAGCTTCTCATTTAGGTTGAATTTATTTGAAACCTTGATTAAATCTTTTCCTATTTTACCTGTTGTAATTTTTTCTGTTATTTCCCTTATTGGAAATGATTTAGCAAAAACCCCGTCAGAATCTAACCAATCTTCTTTTGAATTAGTTTGTTTCAATCGTCTATAAATCTCCGTACTATGATGGTAGGCTGTAAAAAAGATTCTACGTCTTCTTTGTGGCATTCCGTATTCGGCGGCATTAATTACTCGCCATTCTACCGCATACCCAAGATTATTTAAAGATGCGAGCATTACCGCGAAGTCTCTTCCTCTTTGCTTAGAAGGAGACTTCAGTAATCTATCTACATTCTCTAGTAATAAATATTTGGGCTTGATTTCTTTTCTTCGTAGAATGGCCTCAATACTCCACCAAAGAACGCCTTTTTTTCCAATAAGCCCTTTAGAGTTTCTAAGTGTTGTAGCAACGGAATAATCCTGACAAGGAAATCCACCAACTAATAAATCATGATCCGGAATAATTTCAAAGTCATTTTCAATTACTTCTTCAATATTTTCTCCGCAATGATTAGCATTTGGCCAACGTTCCTCATATACCATATTAGCATGCTGAGTTTTAGTACTTGGCTCCCATTGATTGCTCCAAACCACCTCATAATTCGAATCTTCCCTTTTTGGATAACCTTCAAGACCTATTCTAAATCCTCCCACTCCTGCAAAAAGTTCCACAACTTTTATCGGCATATTTTTTAATTATTTCATTAATATCCTCGAACTCCGAAATTATCAGTTTTCAATTTTAATCAAGAATTTTTAGCCAACATTCAATACAATATTTTTCAACAATATTTTGAATGTTAAATTAAACTTTAAGAAGAAACCTTTTTACTAAAATTTAAAGTGTGACTTTAGAACCTTCATAATTGTTCTTTTTTATTTTCATAATAGCCATCAAATTCTGCATATCCTCGCCTACCTTCTTCTCCACCACCCTAGCATAAATTTGAGTAGTCGAAAGTTTAGTATGGCCCAAAAGTTTAGAAACAGTTTCAATAGGCACTCCATTTGAAAGTGTTATGGCGGTTGCGAACGTATGCCTCGCCACATGAAAAGTTACCTTTTTACGAATTCCACACACTTTTGCAATATCTTTTAAAGTCCGGTTAATCATAGGGTTGCTGTACATGGGCAGCAATCTTCCATTTTCAAACAAATCAGGGTCGTCTTTATATTTGTCAATAATTTCCTTGGCTTTTGGCAACAAGGGAATTTTTAAAGGTTCGTCAGTCTTTGTTCTTTTGGTATATAACCAATCGTTACCGTCCCTACCCTTTACCAAATGGTCGGCTTTTAACTCTTGCACATCGATAAAAGACAGCCCTGTATAACAGGCAAAAACAAACAAGTCTTTTATATGTTGGGTGCTTAGTACTTTAAAGATAGTTTCTTCAATGCGCTGAAGCTCTGGTTCCGTCAAGAACTGGCGTTCCGTTTTTTCAAATCGCAGCTTGAAATTGATGAAGGGGTCTTTTTCCAACCATTCCAATTTTACAGCTAATCTTGACATCTTTTTTAGGCGTTCCATATGCTTCATGGTACCGTTATTGGCACAACCCATTCTTGTAACAGGTTTATACTTTCTAATGTACTGTTCGAAATCAACGATAAAAGCGTAGTTCAGTTTTTTGAGCGGAATATCTTCAACACCCATTTCTTCAAAGAATTCCTTAATACAGCGTTCCGTAGTATAGTAGTTTTTCATCGTACCTTTTCTTAGCACGGTGAGCATAGCAGTATTGTGATAGGTAATCAAATCTAGTAGTGTCTTGCCTTTTTCATCTTCCCCTAAATATCGAGCTTTTATTCCGGCAGAAGTAATGTCAACTTCCTCTTGCAAAAGTTGCCGATGCGCCTCATGTAGTCCAGTAAAAACTTGGTCTAAATACTTGTTTAAGGAGATAATATACTTTGAAAATCCCTTGCCTCTTTTGCGTTTTTCGTCCCAAAGTGACACCTGCAATTCCCGATTTAAACTGAATTCGGCTCTTTTGCCGTCTACAGTGACCCTTGCATAGAGCCTGATGTTTCCTGCTTCCAAATTGAGTTTTCGAGTGACGAATACGACTGATAATCTACTGTTTTCCAACATATTACATAGCTTTAAATTAGTAAATAAAATGGTAAAAAACACAGGGTCAAATACCTACTAAAGCTACTTCAATGTACAAAAAATACGGTGGTTTCAAAATCCCTTTATGGACACCAGAGCGGTGTTTTCAGGTAGTTTCATGAGGTTTCATCTGGTACCCCTAAAAACTTAAAACGTTGCAAATCAGGTGATTTGCAACGTCATGCAACTATATGAAAATAGTTAAGTCGGGGTGGCAGAGTTAGAACCGTTAGCCACACTCATTTGTAAATCAGTATATTACAATATTTTTTCTAAAATAAGACACGTGTAAGGACATGTGCCTCAGCGTTTTGACGCTTTCGAATTATAAATATAAGAAAAGGGTACCATAACAGTATGAATCGATATGAATTTAATCAATCGTTTTTTTGAACTTTCAATCTAAAAATAAAGTTAGGGAGAATTTATGCTGTCCCAAAAAAAGGTTCGATTTTAGGGTCTAAACAAAATTTATCCTTGTGTATAAAGCAGTGCGTGTAACCAATTTTGTTCTTTCCGCTCATTTGTTATAGCCACATTAGCCGTAGTATTGCCGTCTAAAATAACTTTTCCTTTTTATAGAAAATACAGACTCCCGTAATAGCTAGGCCCATCACAAATAGATAAGCACCCATACCAATATTTTGAACATGCGCCTCATGTCCCTCTTCAACTATAGCTTCCCATATGCCCGATGTTCCCTTAAACCCTAATGACCATTGTCCAAAGTTCCATGCGATATGAAGTCCTAAGGGCAAGGCCAATCCTTTTGTCTTTAGGGCCGCCAGACCAAATAATACAGCTCCCGTACCAGCACCTAGTATTCCGTTTTGCCATGTCATTCCACCGACCAGATGTTCGACAATAAAGATTGCGGTCATAATGATCAAAGCCATAAGGGGTGTCAGGGAGTAACTTAAGCTTCTCAAAGAGTAGGAGCGAAAAACTAATTCTTCTCTAGCCCCTGCCAATATATACAAAAGCAAGGATAATCCTATTTCGGCCGTAGTTAGGTCGGGAACGAGATTTAATTGAAAATGACCAAAACTCAATACTATTGTAGCCTTACCCCTTTTAGGACATCGCTAAATTCATAAAATTATCATTAATGTTGTTCGTTTCGGGGAAGAATTCTTCCCCGAAACGGTTCCTGTATTCCCTGGGCGGCATATCCCCGATGGATGAATGGGGGTGCCTTGTATTGTAATCCTCCATCCATTTTTGGGTCAGCGTCCTTACTTGGTGCAGGTCGTTGAACCAATAGGCATCGAGCACATCTTCCCTGTAAAACCTGTTGAGTCGTTCCATATATCCGTTCTGCATGGGCTTGCCGGGCTGGATGAACTGCAGCTCCACCCGTTTGCCCTTGCACCATTGCGATAGGGCCTTGGATATGAACTCCGGACCGTTGTCGCAGCGTATGGTCTTTGGAAGGCCTATTTCTTCCCCCAATTGTGATAAGGTCTCCACCACCTTTATGGCCGGATAGTTAAGTCCCACGTCCATGGCCAGTGCCTCCCGGTTGCAGTCGTCCATGACATTGAACACCCTTATCTTTCTTCCATCCGATAGCACATCGGCCATAAAATCCATGCTCCACACCTCGTTGAGCTGCATCGGGGCCTCCAATGGGTTCTTTGTCCTTGCAGGAAGCCTCTTCTTGTGCTTCCTCCTTAGTTTTAGGTTCATGGACCTGTAGACCCTCAACACCCGTTTCCTGTTCCAGTTGCGGCCTTCGCGACGCAGACGCTTGTAATATACCTCGAATCCCCTTGTCGGCAGCTCTTCGGCGAGCCTGGAAAGGGCGTCGATTACCTCGGTGTCGTCCCTTTTACTATGGTAGTACCACATCGACCGTGCAAGGTCCAGTACCCCACAGGAACGCGATACACATACCGAATAGGCCTCTTGGAGATATTTGGCGCGCTGCTTCTTGTCGGAAGGCCCTAGAACTTTTTTGACAGTACGTCCTTGAGCATACGGATGTCAAGACTGGCATCGGCGTACATCTGCTTGAGCTTGCGGTTCTCCTCCTCGAGTTCCTTCAAGCGCTTCATATGGGCCACTTCCATGCCTCCGTACTTCTTGCGCCAATAGTAGAAGGTGCTCTTGTCGATTCCCAACTCCCGGGATATCTCCCCGACGCTCCTACCTTGTTCGTTCTCTTTCAGTGCCCGGATAATCTGGCTCTCGGTAAACTTGCTTTTTTTCATGTGACAGTTAAAATTTAAAGTTAGAAAATCTGAATTTTAAACTGTCCTATTTTTAGGGAAGGCTACACTATCATGGCTTGCATAATTGCCATCGATAATCCTCCTATAAAGCCAATAGAAAAACGAGCCGCACTCATTTTACCCGGAACAATTCCCACGTCATTTAGATCAAGTTTTTCCCAGCGTATAAATACCAGAATCAGGGAGAAGGTTAAGATTGTAGCAAGGAGCGCTGATAATTGATTATTAAGCTTTGTAGATATATTATTTGCAAGAGCCGAAGTAGATATTATAACAACCACGGTACAGACATAAAAAAGGATTACTCTTGCTAAAGTATTCAACCATCCTTTTTGCTCTTTTGTACCCTTATCAGTCATAATAGAACCTAATCGTTTATTTGAACTTTCCCCTAAGATACATTTTATGAATCATCAATTATAGAAAATGGCGAAGACTACAGCTGAGTGTACATATCATTTTGCAATTTTAATCCTTGAAAGAACTTTATATGGAGCCAAATTCAAAATTTATTTTTTACGGAAATGCTCGACCAAAACTTTATTTAAATTCACAAAATATTCTTTAATCAATTCAATGAATGAGATTAAAAAAGAAGTTTCCTTAATAAAGATTTTCCTGTTTATAATTTCTATGCCTGGTTTCTGCGCTGCAAATCTTTGTATGGCCGGATTTATTTTCTGAAGTTTCCCTTGATTATGAGCAATGGAATTTCTAATGTTTTGATAATTCTTGATTTGTTCCCAAAGTGGATTTAAATGGGTCAAATCAATTCCAACCACTTTTTCTAAAAAATTTAAACACCGAGTTAAATAATTCGATCCTGCCAAATCATTAACTCCTAGAATACAATCTATTTTTTGGGAAATCATTTTACAAAATTCGTGGTAATGAGTTTCAAACATAGAATAAATTACTAGAAACATAGAGTTATTCAATAACTCTGGAAATTTCTCATGATTTATTAAATCTTGTTCGTACATATCAAAAGCGTCGGGAGCATCTAGATTTCCCCTATGTTCTTTTTCCCATGTATCAAATTTATGTTTGATTTCCACTCCTTTTCTTTCTATCATTGAAGAGGACTCGGTCAAATAAGATATAATTGGGTCAAATTTAAAATCCAAGAATACTTTATTATTAAAATAAAGCCAAAGCGATGATTTATCGTATCTAATATTTCCCATTTATTATTTATATCAATTCCGTTAAGAAGAAAAGACTAAAAATTTTAAACCTTAAGTTTAATTTTGCGGTTCTCTGCATCATAACGATAATAGATAATATTCTCTTTAATACACAAATGAATTGCCTCTTCTATTACTTCAAGTGGCACTACAAACCATTCTCTCGGGTTTAGTCGCTGTCCCTTCTCATTGAACAAGTCAATATCCAAACAAGCATTGGCGAAAAATCGATGTAGTAAATTTTCAAGTTTATCAGCGTTCCGATTGTAGACTTTCCAAGCTTTTAAATTCTTAACATCTGAAAACAAATAGGTCGCTTCATTTTTAGCGTTTTTTATTCTTTCCAACACTGGTGTTGACGAGAAACCAATTTTATAAAGGTCCTTCATCGATGAAAGTTCTGGATGGGAGGACTTTGTTTGTAAAGCGTAAATCCAACCTGAAGGAACATCCCCTTCTTTCACAAGCCCTGAATTCACAAACAAGTCCTGTTCAATTTGGTCATTTGTTTTAGTTATCATTTTGCCCGATGAACCGTGTAATAACTTGTACAGGGATTGAAAATTCATATTTGATTTGGTCCCGTTCTCAAAAATGGTAACTGTCCGTCCATCAGGTCTGTCGTGTATTCCACTTTTGAATTTTTGAATCTTCCTGTCCCAATTGACATCTTTTAAATAAAGCATAATTCCATCGGCGATATAAAACTCGCCAACTTTTAAGGATTCATAATTAAAACCAACAATATCCCTTTTTCCCTCTTTAATTTCTTTATGGACCTGTAGAAACATTTTCTCATATTTCTCAAATTCCTTTTCTTTCATTGGTTTTCTTTGGGCAACAAAATCCGCCTCTGCTCTATTCTCTGGTTTTGGTGTATGCTTAAATTTAAAAATATCTAAATCTTTGTCTGAATGCAACAAACCAAATTCGTCCTCATCATTTAAAATATCATCAATTGATTGCTCTTCAATTTCAACGTGACCTAATAAATTGTGCCTATCGTATGGTTTCAGAATTTTCTTTTGGTCTTCATTTTCCCTAAAATTTTTGAGTTTAGCCATTAAACCGTATTCTGACATACTTGATTTATTAGGTTCACGCTCATTTTTGTCAATAAACACATTGATTTCCTCAAAAGAATCAATAAGCCTGTCTTCATCTGTTTTTACAGTTGAAGATTTGACTTTAGAATCTAACAATCCAAAATCATCATCGTTAAAGATGTCGTCTATTGTTAGTTTCTTTTTAGCCATTTTCTAATGCTTTTTTACGTTTCAGTTCTCTCAAAAACACTAATGCTTCCGCCATTCGTTTTTCTTTATGGTCAAACGCTTGTATGCTCGGTTGTTCTCCGTTATTATTTTTAACCCATTCTTTGATTTTTGGCCAAAGCAAGATGGCTTCCTCTTCGGTCATTTCAATTTTGGTGGATTGAATATGTTCGTCAATCAGTTTCAAGACTTGTGTCGTTACCGATTTTGACAGAATTTCAAATGCCTTTTGGAATGGATTTACTTGGTCGATTAAGTCAATGTGAATATCATCGATATTGACAAAACTACCTGCCATTCTAATAAACTTTTTATCACCTTGTTCCTCAATTGTTCCATTCTTAATGACTGAATCTACAACTACGTGTTGCCTCACAGCTTCAACATCTTCTTCGTCCAAATCAGGATAAACTTCTCGAATAATTTTAGGAATCAGAACTGTGTTTATGACCTCTGGTTCAATATTTCCTGGCATTGCTTTTAGCATTTGTGGGTCTTGGAGAATTTTAGCTTTTAAATCATTCAAATCCGTTTCAATAATGTCTTTTGCTCTTTGCGAAGTAGGTAATTTGAAACCTCTAATCTTTATCGTGTTATCGTCATCATCTTCGTCCTCATCATCTTCATCTTTTTTTATTTTGAATTTCCAATTTGGGGCTAATACTTGCTCCATCAATAGCGAAGCTGTGATTGCTTTGAGCATATTGTTTACAGATAGTTTTACTTCCTCACCTTCAGCATCAGGGTTCGCAATGAGATTGGTAAATTGTGCGTGAGTCTTGTTGTTGCTGTCTCTTGTTGCTCTACCAATAATTTGGATAATTTCGGTTAATGAACCTCTATAACCAATGGTTAAAGCGTGTTGGCAATAAGGCCAATCAAAACCTTCTTTTGCCATACCTAAAGCAATAATAATATCAATATCATCTGCAGAATTTACAGTGCGTAAATAAGCACTTATTTTATCTCTTGACTTTGGATTATCATTAACCAAGTCAGCTACCTTTAGAGTTTTACCTGTTTTATGGCTTTTGATGTATAAAACGCCTGTTTCTTCATCTTGATAATCCAACACTCCTAAAACGTCTATAATGTGATTGACTTCTTCGTATTTCTCTTTTGAAGATTCGGCAGAATTAACGCTCGGAATATGAATAATCGTTTTTTGATTTTCGTCCAAAATTTCTGCTAAGGCAGACATTTCTTTGTCAAGATGCTTTTTAAAATATTTTCCTGTGTAAAAATGATATCCAATTCCCAACGATTTTAAATACTCATAGCCATTTAACTGCTGATAATACGTGTAAGTTACTTTGGTAAATTTTGCTTCATCTTCTGGCATTAAAACAGGAACACTATCGCCTCTAAAATAGGAACCTGTCATCGCTACTATGTGTGCTGTAGAATTTGCCATAATGCTTTTAAGTACTTGACCTAAAATATTACCGCCCTCGGCCGACACGTGGTGAAACTCATCAATAGCCACCAAGGTATCATCTAATTTTTTCGGGTCTAAACCATCAAAAGCAGAACGAAGTGTTGAATGTGTACATACCAAAATTTGTTCATCAGATTCTAAAAACTCCAAGAATGCCGTTACTTTACTTTTTTCTGGTCCAGGTGTACACAGATTGTATTTTGGATTTGGATTCCAATCTTCAAAAAAGCCGTATTTTTTTAATTCTGTTGTACCAAAAGATGCACCAATTGATTTCTCAGGAACAGCAACAATGACTTTTTTTATACCTTGATTTTTCAGTTTGTCCAAAGCAATAAACATTAAGGCTCTTGATTTACCTGATGCTGGCGGTGCTTTAATCAATAAATATTGTGCAGTTCTACCTTCAAAAGCTTTTTCCTGCATTTCTCGCATTCCTAATGCATTGGTACTTTTGCTTTGCCCTGTTTGGTTGTATGTTACCTTAATTAAATCTGGCATATCTTATTTTTTCGCAGTCTTTTTTCTTGTTTTCTTTTGTTTGGCAAAAAGCGTGTCCTTTTTTACCATTTCCTCATATTGTTTGAACAAATACTCCAAACGCTCGGTATCGTTTTTAAACGGTTGTAAACGGTAACATTGCTCAATAGCTGTGTCTAATTCTTGATGTGCTTGTAGCAAACCTTTAGGCATTGTTAGTGGATGGTATAACTGAGCGATTGTTTTGTTTGGATGTTTGGCTCGTTCATCTAAAATGGCAAAGACATAAAGATTTAGGTTTTCTTTTTGCTTGTTGCTGATTTCTGGAAATGGAAAAGTATTATATATCAAGCTTAATGAGTATCTAATATCATCCCTCATTTTACCACCAACTGCCTTAGCCCATAACATATGCAGTTTTGAACTCAAGATTCCAAAATGGTAAGGTTCAAATTGGTACATAACGAGCATACCATTACTTATTATTGTTCCATCTTGTTCAATACCAATTGGTAAGTAAGTTCTGTTTGAGGAACTTGTAAAAGGAATTATAATTGATTCACCATTTTGATACTTTCTATAAAAAAATCTATGAGGTACTTCTGATGCTTTTTTTGCATCTCTGCCACCATTAATTCTGTATACGTAACATTCCTCAATTCTATTTTCAATATCCTTTATTTTATTTGCCTCTTTAACTTTGTCATCATCAATCCACAAACAGTAGCGTTCAACTCCATTTAAAAAATCATTGCCACCAATAAATTTCTTTATGAACTTTGATGAATTAGAATCATTAGCAATAAATTGCTTTTTTTCTTCGGCTGAGAGTATGAGATTACCTCCATCTATACCACTACTGCCCAAAACCATTTCTGGTAAACTTGAAAGTGGTTCGTTCCTTTTTTGTATAAAAATATTATTGCCTTGTGTTATATAAGGATTGATGTTTTTTACAATAGTTCTTCTATTGCCGTCAAATAGAATTTTTTCTTTTGATGATTTATTTCTAAGGGAAATTATGACGACTGAAACACCTGCACTTCCTTTAGCATTATTAGACCAACCGAATGAAGTATATGCAAATCCTATTTCTGTATGAGTTAATACATAAGGCCAAATAAGACTGACTTGTTCTCCTTGGCAAATAGAATTAGTGCTAACAAATGCAAGTCTTGCGTTTTTTGATTTAATGTAATCAGTTCCTTTTTTAAACCAACAACTTATGTAGTCTAAACGATTAACTGTTTTAAATCCATTAAACACAACAGACATATCTTTTTTTTGGTCTGCATCCCAACCTTTGTATCCTAAATATGGTGGATTTCCGATGATGTAAACTTCATCATCTTTTGTAATTGAGCAGGCTTCATTCCAATTTGTTCGAGTAGCATTTGCGTGAGTAATTTCACCTGCTTCTTTAAGCGGTAAAATGTTCTTGGACTTACCATAATCAAATAGCATTTCTTCAAAAATGCGATTCATTTGGTGTTCTGCCAACCAAAGAGAAAGGATTGCCATTTCGTGAGCAAAATCGTCTATTTCAATTCCGTAAAACTGTGAAAGTTTTACAGAAGTCCATTTAAAAGTTGGCGATGGTTCTAAATCCGTAATTCTTTGTAGAATCTTAATTTCCAATAAACGGATTTCCTTGTATGTGATAATCAAGAAATTTCCGCTACCACAAGCTGGGTCAAAAAACTTGATTTTAGAAATGCGTTGTATTAAAGCATTGAGTTGTTTTACTGTTGAAGCCTTTTCCAATTCTTCGTACAATTCATCTAAAAGCAATGGTCTAATGAGTTTTAGAATATTGGCTACAGAAGTATAGTGCATCCCTAAATCGCTACGATAATCAGGAATTACAACAGCTTGTATCATCGAGCCAAAAATATCTGGATTGATTTCGGACCAATTGAGGTCGCCCAATTCAATCAATATTTTTCGTGCCTTTGTATTAAACTTTGGCGATTTTACTTTTTGCCCAAACAAACCACCATTTACATAGGGAAATTTCGCTAAATAGTCAGGATAACCTTTTCCACTTTCGCTGTCCAAACGGTCGAACAAATCATCTAAAAAAGAATGTGTGTCGCTTCCATTTTCTGCAGTATGTTGTGCAAGTGTATTCGTAAAAATGCTTTCTTGTTCAAATATTTCTGTGTCTTCTGCAAAGAAGCAAAACAACAAACGTGATAAGAAAATATTCAGATGATGAATACTTTCTTTTGAGTTATAGATTTCAGGGTTTTCCTCAATTAACAAATCATATAAGGAAGCCATTTTGTATGAAGCGTTTCTATCGGCTTCATTGTCATTGGTGGCATTGTAAACCTCGCTACCTGCTAATGGTAAAAAGAAGTCAAAATAGTTCGGCAATTCTTTGATTTCAATGTCTAAGTTTTTCCCTAATCTTAAATCCTTAGCAACAATTTGTTTGTGGTCAGTTAGAATCGCAAATCTTGGCTTGTGTTTTAAGATGCGTTCTTCTTTTGAAATTTCGTCAATGCTATTAAGTAGTTGTCCTGTGGCTTCTACTTTAAAGAAGATTTTCTTTTTGTACAGAATTTCGCCATCAACTTTTGATAAGTTGTAGTCGCCTTTTCTCAAACGAGTTACTGAGGTTTTTGAAATTCCGTAGGCAATCAGTAAATCAAATACAAAATCTTCTTTCGAGAAGTTGTCGATTACATTTTGGACGTTATGTTGTATTTCGGTTGATTTCATTTATATCTTATGTTTGCTACAAAAAGCATTCTCTAAATCTTGTTCTTTATCCCAAAACAAAGTACCACATTCCTTACATGTTCTACGTCCGCGGATAGCAAGATACTTGTAGAGCGTTTTTTTGGAACCTACATCAATAAGTTTCATGATTTCTTCAACGCTGAGTTCATTATCCCTATAATAGCGCTCAGCCAATATGGCCTTGTGCTCGGCTTTTTTGCTTAAGCCTGGTTTACGGCCAAGGCGTACTCCCCTACGCCGTGAACTTTCCAGTCCGGCGCGGGTCCGTTCAATAATAATGTCTCTTTCCAATTGGGCTACGGATGCGAAAATGTTGAAAACAAACCGACCATGGGGGGAGGTGGTGTCGATAAAACTTTCTTGAATGCTCTTGAAATGTACGCCTTTTTGCTCAAATTCCTCGATCAATTTGGCAAGATGAGAGAGGCTTCTGGCTATACGGTCCAGTTTCCAGACCACTACGGTATCGCCTTCGCGTAACTTCGACATCATTTCATCTAGGCCCTTTCGTTCCGCCTTGGCTCCAGACGAAATATCTGCATAGATGTTTTTGGATTCCACGCCTTCTTTTAAAAAGGCATCGACCTGCAGATCGTGCTTTTGTGTTTTGGTGCTTACCCTTGCGTACCCGAATTTCATTTTGTGGTATTTATACGTGTACAAGGTAAACTATTAAAGTGTACGGTAATAGTAAACTCTCGAATATTAACAATCCGGTATAGCTAGTAAAGTTTATTTAAACGGTGGTTTAAACAAACCATCTACTACCAATCCCTCAGCCCATTCCCACTTCATTCAGTTACACTCCATTCTGGAAATAAGCTTCGTACCGACTTGTCTTGGACACAATCCCCGCTTTTGACTTTCCATTCCGCTAACCCTTCCCGCCATACCCGGTAAGGAACTCTTCATTGCAAGCCAAAACAGTGAATTAAGTCCGCTTGAACTGAAATTGATAAATAGCGTTTTGTTCCGCATAAAGAGGCTATTAAAACTTCACAATTCAAGGTTTTGACCCACTGCCCGAACCGCCACCATTTCCCTTTTTTGACGGCGAAAAAACAACATTCATTCTTGGGCAACGGCATAAACCAGGGGGCCCCTGCCCCACTTATTTATACGTCTTACCAAGCCTGAATATTGAAACGATGTAAGCAACAAAAAAGGTAACAGCGACGGCTCTGTGGGAAGTAAATCAAAACCGGAAACCATGAAATCATATCAAAACCTCAAAAATGATGTGGAACAAAAGTTAAAAAACAACAAAAAGGAAAACGCTCTAGGTGTAATAAGTAAATCGGTTTTTAAAGCTGTTCGAAAGGTTCGGACAGGCGTATTAATTAATTCTAAATTTTTCAATTATGAGTAGTATCAAAAATTATGTGCATCTATTAGGGAACATCGGGGATGACCCTAAAGTAACCGACCTCGATGGCGGTAAAAAAGTGGCTCGTTTTTCATTGGCCACCAACGAAACCTACAAAGACCAAAAAGGGGAAAAGCAACAGGTAACCGACTGGCACACCATCGTAGCCTGGGGCAGGACCGCTGAAATCATTGAACAATATGCTCACAAGGGCAAGCAAGTAGCTGTAGTCGGTAAACTCAAAAGCAGAACATATACCGCGCCCAAAGAAGGCAACGAAAGAAGGGTTACGGAAGTAGTTGCTGACGAAATTCTGCTTTTAGGAGGCAAGAACGAAACAGCTGCCACCAAGTAAATCAATTAAAAGGGTGCTGCGGTTTTGACAGCACCCTTTTATAATCCTAAAATACGAACATGGAAACACAAATGAACCCACAGGAACTTAAAGCACGATTGGCCGCATTTTCGGGAACGGAATCGTTTTACAAGATTCCCTTATTGAATACGGTCATCACGGATGGTATTCAATACCTCGCTAATAAAGCAAATTGTTTTTGGTTGGTAACGGATGCATCGGTAGTCGCTAAAAGTCTGATGAACCGAAGCTCCTTTATTACGGTCGACTTTAAAAAGCTATCAACCGAGAAACAAAAGGTTTTTGGCTATGCCGCTGTTATAGAGTATAGCGACGGAAACGATACCATTCTGGAAACGCAAAAATATCACTTAGCGGATTTTCCTTTGGAAACCATCCGCCTATTTTTTACCAATAATACGTTGATGCTACCAAGCGAGTATTAAAAACAAAGAGGGCGACACCGTGGAAAGTTACGCCCTCTTTTTCATCGTCTAATCTTAATAATAAAACAATGAGAAACGAAGTTAATGAAATTCAAATAAGCTATTGCGAAAAATTAGGGGTACTCAATTCAGAACCTGCGAACTCTTCCGATAGGGTTGCCGAATTATTATACCAAACATGGGATAAAAACACTATCGGACTTCATGAAACCTTTAAAGTGTTATTGCTCAATAATGCCAATAAGGTCAAAGGCACCTTTCAAGCCTCCAGCGGTGGATTGACCGGCACATTGGTAGATTTGAGAATACTCTTTGCGGTGGTACTCAAAACCCTTTCTACGGCTATTATATTGGCGCACAATCATCCATCGGGAACGAACAAAGCCAGTGGTGCCGATATCGCATTGACCAAAAAAATAGAAAAGGCTGCCGAACTTTTTGATATTCGAGTTTTAGACCATCTGATTATACTTCCTGATGGCAACTATTTTAGTTTGAGGGATAACGGGTTAATGAGAAATTAGAAGGCCATGGATATACATATTGCTATTCCTTTTCGTCTAAATTTCAATAACCTCGACCTTGAAACACAAGAAAAACTCATGCAACAATCCAAGCACGAGATAGAACACAAATTCGGTGAGGACTTGAAAAAGTACGCCGATGAAAACTATCTATATTACGATTCGCTTTTGGAAGAGGAAGCCATTAAAAACCTCTATAACCACAAATTCAAGTTTACCATCTAAATCAACACTAGTTGGATTGATACAAGGCAGCCTTATTCGGTTGCCTTTTTCATTTGAGTATTCCCATCATTTATATCCCAAACCTGAAAATTCCTTAAAAGTCATCATTACATACTCTTAAAATTTTGGATATGAAATCCGCCTTACGAACTGCAAACTAATTTGGGATGAAGGCTGGATTTTTCTCCTGCGGAGTAAAAAGGAAGAGCAAGAGGGTAACGCGCTGGCGCAGCGTTACGGAAGTTTAATTGATTACAAATCATTGAATATCAGTTGCTTAATTGAATTTAATCTTCAAAATTAACCGCTATCAATCCCGATTTTTGCGTCAAATACGCTGAAAAGGCCTATAAACAGGCGATAATTTGAGTCAAATGGAAAAATTTCAAAAAGCTAAGGACACCTTTAGTACCATTCGGGTAAAATTTAAAACGGCTAAGAATTTCAGGAAATTTTCCAAACGCATCTTTAGTACACATACCGAAGCCTTACAAACCATGCTTGATTTTTTCCATTACAATGAAATTTCACCCTTGGAACGCTTTGGACCTACAGCCAGAACCTTGGAGACGCTGATTAAAAAAAGATTCAACGCCATGGCAGCGATCATCAAGGAAATGGACAACCGAGGAATAACGCCTACCAAGGCCATGATGGAACTACTCTTCGAGCATGCGCCTCAACAGAACAAGCAGCAAAAATCTCCATCTTCCAATAAACGAGATGCGCCCGTTAAGGATGATGCTTTCTTTAAATCGGCTTTTGAAACCATTGAACTGCAGAAAGAGAATACCATAATGAAGCAAAATCTTAAACAGCTACAGCAACAGTTTATGGAAACCCTAGAAAAGATTGAAGTAACTAAATCAAGTTTCGGCAAATCAAAATTGTATTTGAATATGAAGCTGGAAGAATATACTCAATTAAAAGAATCACTTAAAACAATCTGAGCCATGTACATCAGTATTACAAAACAACATTTGAACAACAATTTCTCACAAAGTTCTTCCGATTTCGTGGATTATTTGGAAAAGGAAAATGAAGGTGTCATACCTGAAATGCAAGAACCTTTTTTTAATCAGACGACCGACGAAATTCCACCGGAACAGGTCATCAAAGAAATCGATGGGAATACTGCCAAGCTTAAGAAGGTCGAACCCAAATTTTATTCCCTGACCATCAATCCGAGTCAAGGGGAACTCAAGGCCATTAATAACGACCCTGAACAACTTAAAAAATATGTAAGGGAAGTCATGAAGGACTATGCGGCTTCCTTTCACAGGGACCAACCTGTTACCGTAGACGACATCAAATACTTCGCGAAAATTGAACACGAGCGAACCTTTAAAGGTTTTGACCGAGAAATCCGAGAAAATCAACCCTACCGGGCACAAATCGTTAGACTTGAAAATGACATTCGGAAAGTGGAGCGAGGGGAACTCACGGGCAATGTAGCGGCCATGCATAAAAAAATAGCAAAACTGAAATCTGAAATTCCCCATAAACTGGAAGGAAAGTCCATTGAACAGGGCATGAAAAAACCCGGTTTTCAAACCCACGTTCATATTATCGTAAGCCGAAAGGATGCCAGCAATCGGTATAGCCTATCCCCTGGAAGTAAATACATGGGGTCGGAAAGCAAGTTGAACGGTAAGATGGTCAAGCGCGGTTTCAACCGTGATCTATTTTACAAAAGTGCCGAAAAGACCTTTGATACCCTATTCAACTACAAACGCAATTTTGTGGAAACCTACGAGGCCAGAAAATCCTATCTCAAAGACCCCCATCACTACTTTGCACACCTACTCGGGCTTCCCATGAACGAGCGCAGTGCTGCTTTTAAAATTTTGGGCAAAGCGGGGGTACGGGTTCCCCAGATGAAAATTCCTACGAATAAGGTCCAAATGGCCCTTAAGACAATCAAACAGTTCAAAAAGGCCATGGACTTGGCCCGGTCATCCAGTTCTATAGGAATCTAACAAAATATGCAAATGCTTTCAGTCATCCTCTTATTTTACGTTTACGCTTCCGGATTGATTCTCCTTGTACATCGCTATTACCACCATGCTTTTGTAAGTCTTGCCCTAATATTTTTGTATTTGGGTGTTTTGGGATGTTGGGGAAACAGCTTTCAATTCGGTTTATTCTTTTGTTTCAAATGGATTCTGCCTTTGTACGCCATAAGCATGGTATGTCATGCAGCTTTAATTGAAAGTGATACTACCAGTATGCCTAAAAAATATCAAGCTAAATTTCAGCTTAGAAACGGGGTGCTGAATATGAAAAACATCCGTAGGGGTGTTTCCATCATTGGATCAGCAGGAAGCGGTAAAACGGAATCCGTTGTCTTCAGTTTTCTCAAACATTTCAACAAGTATGGATTCTGTGGGGTAATTCACGACTATAAACATTTTGAGATTACCGAAATGGCATATCCCCTATTCCAGGATCCGAAAGTTCCTTTTCACATCGTTTCCTTTGACGATATCTATAAACGGGTCAATCCCATTGCACCACGTTATATGGAAGATGAGGAAAGCGTCAATGAAATATCCCGTGTGCTCTTGGAGAACCTATTGGAACAAAAAGAATCGGTAGCCTCGGGATCTTCCAAGTTTTTCAACGATGCGGTTGAAGGCCTTTTGGGCGGATTGATATGGAGGCTTAAAATGGCACATCCCGATTATTGCACCTTGCCCCATTTGATTGCGACCTACCAATATCTGGATACCGAGCAGCTCGTTTCCTTTCTTAGTTCTGACTTTACCTCAAAAGCCATGGCGGATGCATTTATTTCCGGGATTGATTCCGATCGACAAACGGCCGGGGTGATGAGTACCTTGGCGAACGCCCTCAAAAAAATCAGTACACCACGTATCTTTATGACCCTTTCGGCTGATGAAATTCCTTTGGATATTAATAATCCGAAGCATCCCTCGGTAATCTCCGTGGTTAACAATCCAAAGTTCGATATTGCCTACTCCCCTGTTATCGCCACTATTGTTCATACCATTACCAAACAGATGAGTGTTCGCAATCGGCTATCTTCTTTCTTCCTTGCAGAGGAAGCATCCACTTTTCGATTGTTGAACATGCAACGTATCCCGGCTACCTTGCGGAGTTATGATATTGCAACCGTTTATGTACTCCAAGATAAGATTCAAAACGATCTGATGTACGGGGACAAGGCCAGTAAAGCCATATTGAGCAATCTCTCCTACCAGTTTTTCGGGAAGGCCAACGACCCAGATACGGCAAAATACTATGAACGTTTTTTTGAAATCATCAAACAGCCCACCCGAAGTGTCAGTAAGAGCAGTAATTGGAATTTTGATGCACGGATCACTAAAGGGGAAAAGGATGTCAGCAAGATTCGCGCAGATGTTTTCTTCCGATTGAAACGAGGTGAATTTATAGCCTTCGCCGATGGCAAGGACAAGCGGGTCAAGTTTGAAAAGCCTGACATAAAAAGAGAACTTCCAAAGCCGGTCTTTGCCCAAAACCATCCTGAGATTCGCGCCAATTTTCAACGTATACATCTTGAAGTTCGAAGGCTATTCTCCTGATGCGAATTGGACCTAGCGACATCCAATCAAGATGAAATTTGCTTCATTTTGATGGTGAAATTTCGTATATTTAATAGTTATCCCAATCCCTAAATCGTGTGGTTCAATCAGGCAAAATGTGATATTTATATGGGTACCGGAGCCGGTACCAAGTTGCTAAAGGAAATCGGAAACGCCCAAGGTTCCGTGAAAATTTCCTCGCCCTACCTATCCCCAAAAATGGTCGACGAATTGGTTTGGTTACATAAAAAAGGGATAAAGGTCACCTTGATAACTTCCGATAAATTTGACAGTAGAAGCTATCGCCAGGAAAAGAGTATTCAACCGTTGGTGGTTCAGAACAGGCATTTGGATGAGGAGGCCAATCGGATTAGAGAACGATGGCTTTTAACCCAAAAAGTATTGATGGGTGCCAGTATTGCCTTAACTCTATTTTTAGTTGTATTAACCATATTTTCGTACGATTCAGGATATATCTACGGACTAGGCATAGCTCTCCTCCTTTTTTTGTGCTGCAGATATGCGAGGAGAAAAACTAAGCATATCAAAATTTACTCGTATACCTATTCATCGCTTTTTCCATTTAAGGTTTTCGTTGCCCCGGATTCTTATCAAATCAACGATATGTTTATCCATGGTAAAATCTATATCATCGATTGCCATACGGCATATTTGGGTTCTTTGAACTTTACGGAGAGCGGTACCAAATACAACTATGAAACTAGAATTCGAGTAACGGATACGGAAGCTGTTCGGAAAATTGAAGAAGAATTTGATGCCTTATATGACCATACTGACTTGGCTTTTTTTGGTATTGAAGAATGGGGCAGATCAATTTATGCTGAACCATTAAACCAAGGCACTTCTGATTTAAGAATATTTTTTTGTTGATTAAATAAGTCTCTTAAAAGGTCGAATCTGGGACTATTATAAAAAGGCCATAAATGCCACGTATAAGTAATAAGTATTAAAAGACTATCAACTAGTGCTATAAGACGTCAATTTTAAGGAACATTATTTCTTACTTCATTTTTATTTGCGTTCTATTATTTGTTCATAACACGTAGTTTAAATAAACAATACATATTGTCTATCAGCTATATTTGAGCGCATAGAGTACATATGCTCAATGCACTTGTAGTGAGAAGAAAAGTTTGTTTGAGAGAAAGATTAGATCATAAAGGAGACCCAAAGTAAAATTGTAAATTTGGCGCTGAGACACTATTAAAATAAAATAAGAGTCCTCACTTTTTACAGTTACTTATCACTACCGCCCACTCCTCAGCAATGAAATTAAACATCTTAGAAATTCTAGTTTTTGTTAGTTTACTGCAAGGTTTTCTTTTTTTTGTGGTTCTTCAAACTCAAAGCAAGTTTAGGGTAAAGGCTAACAAATATTTGGCATACAGCACACTTATATTGTCCTATATAGGTGTTGTTGAACTACTGGTAGCAAAAAACCTTGACGAAAAATACTATTTAGTTGATTATTTTGGAGACGATATTCCATGGTTACTACTGTTTTACATTCCCATGTTTATCTATTTTTTAAAGTCGGCCAAAAACAGCTTTGCCAATAGTAAAAAGCTGTTTTTATTATATATTCCGTTCCTTTTCTTTTTCATAGTATATCTCATTATTGATTTACAATTGGATTTTAGTCTCATAAAGTGGAGCATTGTGGAAGAAAACTACAGGGCGATGTACCAAATCGAGTTCTATTTTTCAATTGCATTTAATGTCACCCTTTGTACGGTCTCTTACTTTGTTATAAAACAAAGCACAATCAGTTTTGATGAAAAAAAATGGCTCAAAAACATCTGGTTGTTTAATGCAGCCTTACTTTTAATATGGGTCATCAACACCTTCATTCCTGATAAGATCTATCCTTTTCAGCATAAAGATATTACCTATCCCGTTTGGTTGGGTGTTTCCATTTATGTGTACTGGTTGATTTTTAGGGGACTCATTCAATTAAAACTTTCCCAAGATAAAACAGAGATTCATGACCTTTTAGAAAAAAAAGAAATCGAAAAAACCAATCCATCACCTAACCAAAACCTCAATAGTACGGCAGACCCCAAGCAATTACATTTTGCTAACTTTCTGCAATTGATGGACGAAAAGAAACTGTATCGCAATCCGGATATAAGTAGGGATATCATTGCATCGGAATTAAACGTGAGCACAGGGTATCTTTCGCAATTGATAAGCGCTTCTACCAAATCAAACTTTACTTCATTAATCAATGAGTACCGAATAAGGGACGCAAAAGAGATGTTATTGGATACCGAATTCGACAAATATAGTATCGTAGCGATTGGTCTAGAATCGGGATTCCAATCTAAATCTACATTTTATAGTGAATTCAAAAAGAAGACAGGATGCACCCCAAACCAGTTCAAATTGATGCAAAAAAAGTCCTGATTAATTCACTTCTAACTTTACCGGACTGTTAAAGTCTTACTTGAAACTACTATTGCAGTATCAATCAGATTTTAATCTTCCAATGAAAGCATTTGCCTTATTAAGTATCGTTGTCCTTATTTTCTTGTCTCAGAATAGTGCCCTTGCCCAACAACCAGAATCTCTTCCTGTAAGTTCGATAGGATTAGGCCTAGGCTATAGTCTAGATTATATCAAGGACACGAATTTCTCTCCGCTCAATCAAAAAGGAAACACTTTGGTTTATTCCATGTTTTACGAACGTCGTTCAAACAATATATTAAAAATAAATATTAATTATGGCGATGGTATTCTAAAATCGGGACTTTCAAATAGGCTTGAATCCTCTTATTACAAGGCGAATATTGGTGCCACCTATTTAAAAAATATGGCTGCTGAAAAAAAAGTCATCAATTTTTACGTTGGTGGAACCTACAATCTTAAGGTATTATATCTGGATTGGTACAATCAAGATGCGTTCAGCTATATTTCTACCAACGGGTTATCTATTAGTGCTGCTATATCTAACCAACTAGCATCAAGACACTATATAGAAAGTACAGTTTCAATTCCGGTACTACAGGCTTTAAGTCGGCCTCCCTACAATGGGGTAGATGAATATATCATTGAAAACCAAGATAATCCCATAAAAATCGTTCTTGACGGAAAATTATCCTCTTTCAAACAATACCAAGCTTTTAACTGGAACGTCAATTATAGGTATAAAATTTCGGATTATTTGGATTGGAAAGTAGCTTATGATTTTAATTTTCAAAAAGTAAAGAATCCAGATACGTTTACAAGTATAACCAATAGAATTTCAACCAGTTTTTCATATACGTTTTAACATGAAAAAATTAGCATTCGTTTTGGTGCCAATCTTGATTTTATCCTGTACGACAGCATTAATCGAGGAAGATGAACCAAATACCCAAAGTAACAATTTTGAACTATTCTGGGAGGATTTTGATGAACACTACAGTTTGTTCGATGTTAGAAGTACAAACTGGAATGAGTTAAAAACTATGTATAGCCCGCAAGTAAATGATGCTATTTCGGATACGGAATTATGGAATATCCTATCAAACCTAATAGAACATTTAGATGATAGCCATACGGTTTTGTATGATGGTAACGGACATAGTTATCGTTCAGGGTATGAATTGAACGAAAAGTCTAAATCTGAAATTAGCCAAGAACTGATAACATCAAAATATTTGGATTTTCTTACTGAAGTTACCTCAGAGGACAATCTTGCCTATGGAAAAATCAAGGGTAAAAATATAGGCTACATTTATTTAGGCACGATGGACGGTCAAAACCCCGCTGTAATCGATGCTATACTAGATAAATTGAAAGAGTACAGCGCTATAATCTTAGATGTAAGACAAAATACGGGAGGAGACGACAGATATTCTGCAAGAATTGCACAAGTCTTCTCCGATGGTGAACATTTTATATACACCGTACAAACCCGAAATGGTGTAAACCATGATGATTTTGACCAAAAGAAATCCTATTATACAGCATCTAAACGACCCGATTCCTATTTAAAACCTGTGATTATTTTAACTGATAGAAAAACAATCAGCGCGGGTGAGGTATTCCTATTGCACATGAAATCTTTTGAACATGTGGTGCAAATAGGAGATACGACCGCCGGCGATTTTTCAACGGTAAGTAACATGCGGTTTTTACCAAATAGTTGGCACTACAGATACTCTATCCAAAAGTTTTTATTACCGGATGGGAAAAGCCTAGATGGCATAGGCCATGTTCCCGAGGTTTATATGAAAAACACCGAGGAGGATATTAATTCCTCAAATGATTTAGTTATAGAAAAAGCTATTGAACATCTTTTTGATAAATACGCAATTGATTAAGGTAAGACGATTTCAAAAATGAATAAAATAACTATCCTATTTGCCGCTCTACTATATATGATGCCAGCTTTGGGGCAAAAAAATGATGCTGATAAAATTCGTCTTACCGAAGAATTGGAGCAAATATATATGGAAAGTCATATCATCGGATTCTCCGTTGCGATTGTAAATAAGGATGGTATACTGTTCACAAAAGGATTTGGATATTCCGACAGAAAAGCGAACGAACGCTATACGGAGCATACCCTTCAAAATATCGCTTCTATTTCCAAAACTTTTATCGGTATTGCGCTATTAAAGGCCCAAGAACTAGGAAAGCTTACACTTGACGACCCTATCAATAACTATTTGCCATTTAAAGTAATCAACCCCTATTTTCCCGATGAACCCATAACCATCCGGCAACTGGCAACTCATACCGCAACTTTAAAAGACCCTTCGGTCTATGAAAAACGGGGCTATATCTTAAAAGAAGTAAATAAGACCGGAACAAAAGCGAATGCCAATTTCAAATCTCCAGAAGAAATCGTTGCCATGCAGGTGTTTCTTGAATCTATCTTCAATCCAAAGGGGAAATGGTACAAAAAGCGTAATTTCCTGAAAATGAAACCCGGCGAAATTTTTGAGTACTCTAATTTAGGGGCGGGATTGGCAGCGTATATTATAGAGCTGGCCACAGAAACATCATTTTCCGAATTTACTGCGAAACATATTCTTGAACCGTTGGGCATGTCCGCTTCAGGTTGGCGCTTCGTGGATATCGATATGTCAAAACACTCGAAACTGTATCTTGATACCGAAACGCAGCTACCGTTCTACAGCTTGGTCAACTATGCCGATGGCGGGCTTATCTCATCTGCTTCGGACATGGGCAAGTACCTTTCAGAACTCATTAACGGCCAAAATGGAAGAGGTAAAATCTTAACGAAAACCAGTTTTAGTGAGTTATTTACCCCACAATTGACAGCGGGTAACTTTGAGGAAAGAAACGAGAGTGACTATAACGACGAATACAACAGCGGAATTTTTATGGGCTTTTCAGCTGCCGGCTATATTGGGCATACCGGATCTGATCCCGGTGTAGCGTCCTTCATGTTTTTTGATCCTAAAACACGAATTGGCAAAATTCTAATGGTGAATACAGATTTAGGAAAAGAAGGAGTAAAAGAGTTTATCGAAATCTGGGATATACTGGGCAAATATGAAATGGAATGAGCATTCGTAAGTGACTAGCAAAAACCCTAGTTTGGCGAAAATCTGTAAATTAGACCGCTATTCTAGCATTGAAACATGAATCGAGACTGCCTCAAATTAAAAGACTTCAGTATTTTTCTTGAACATGCCGTCACCGGTAATACGACGGTAGATACCTGTGCGTTTGAGGATGACAACATCGGATTCTGTTTTTATGGGTCGGGAAATGTGGAGCTTCATGTGGCCCATGGAAATAAAAGGAAAGGTTATTTAAATACCAAGGGACTGGCCATGTCCTTTTTTGCCAATCAAAATACTGAGTTCATTCATACCGTTTCCGCAGAGAAACCGTTACGATGCGTGGTGGTTTGTTACCCGTTGAAAAACCTCCAAAAGCTACCAGCACAAGAGAAGGAACTTTACCATCAATACCTTAAACATCTACTCCATCCTGTGGACGATTTTGTGGAAGGACCGCGTTTTTTCATGTCACCCACGATGCAGACCACCATCGATAAAATTTTTTCCACTTCGTATACGGGGACTACACGAATGCTGTTCCTGAAAAGTCAGATTACCGAACTACTCTCCCATTTTCTGGCCAAGATATCGTCGGATATCGCACCCGAAAACGGTCTCAAAAACGTGGATAGGGAAAAGTTATATCAGGCAAAAGCCATTTTATCCGAAAACATGGATAATCCGCCCTCTTTGACGGAACTCTCGAAACTCGTCGGGTTGAATGATTTCAAACTCAAAAAAAGCTTTAAGGAACTGTTCGGTTTCCCGGTTTATAAATTTTTACAGCAAGAACGTCTTAACAAGGCCCACGAATTATTGGAAAACTCGGACCAAACGGTACAAGAAGTTGCTTGGTCCGTAGGTTACGAAAGCCTAAGTTCTTTCTCCAACGCGTTCATTAAAAAATTTGGCATCAGGCCAAGCGGGCTAAAGCAATAATCCCTTTGGAACAAATCTGAATCCGTTTCAAACAGATAGGTCGCGACCAAAACCTTCAATTTTGTAGTGTTCAATACTCAAAAAAAAACATTATGAAAAAACAAAAAAATCTAGTCCTCGGGGCTACAGGGAAAACAGGCCGAAGAGTTGCGGCCCGATTGGAAAAATCGGGTCATCACGTCCGAAGGGGCTCTAGACAAGAGAATCCCCCTTTCGACTGGGACGACCCCAAGACTTGGCCCAAAGTCTTGGAAGGCATGGACAAGGTATACATCAGCTTTCAGCCAGATTTGGCCGTTCCGGGTGCTTTTGAGACCATTAGAGCCTTTACGGCAGCAATGGTTTCGGCGGGCATTCAGAATGTGGTACTACTTTCAGGCCGGGGCGAAAAAGAAGCCGAACGCTGCGAACGGGTAATTATGGATTCAGGATTGGATTGGGCCGTAGTAAGGGCCAGTTGGTTCAACCAAAATTTTAGCGAGAGCTTTTTCTTGGACTCCATTCTAGCGGGCCATGTGGCCTTGCCCAAAAATGAAGCCTTAGTACCGTATATTGATGCCGATGATATTGCCGATGTGGTGGTCGAAGTCCTTCTGAAAGCCGAACATTCCCGTAAGATTTATGAACTTACAGGACCGCAACAGTTTACTTTTGAACAGGTTATACAAATAATTTCTAAGGCTTCCGGAAAAGAAATCAGCTTTGAATCCATACCTTTAGAAGCCTATATTTCCGGAATGAAAGAGGCGGGTGTTCCTGAAGATTACGTATGGCTAATCGACTATTTGTTCACAGAAATACTGACCGAAGAAAACGCGGTAATTACGAACGATGTGGAGCAGGTGCTGGGCAGAAAGCCCAAGAGTTTTGAGACCTATGCCCGTGAAACGGTTGCTACGGGAGTATGGGAATGACATCAATAATCTCATAATTGTCAGTCAAAAGAGGGTAAGAAAGAGTCCGTTCCATACTTTATGGGCTCTTTCAAAATTTGAACAAACAAACTCATCATATGAAAACAGATTTGAAAATTTTAATTTTTGCTTTTTTACTACTGCTCGTGACCAATCAAATTGAAGCCCAAGATGCTACAAAAGCCCATAAAGATTCCTTGGATACTATGGTCAAGAACTATTACGAGCTAAACCTCAAAATATTTCAGGCCAAATCTACGAAGGAAGACATTGATGCCGCTCAATCGACCATTAATTCACTTTCGGAAATCGCAGCCAAATACGGTGATCAGATAGAAATCATGATGGATAGTGGACTTCGTTCTGGACCCGATATTGCCAGAACGATGGCGAGTGGGGCTAAATTCACCTTCATGGGCAGATCTTTTCTCTATGGATGCGGAGCGCTCGGCAACCAAGGTGGTGACCACACCATTTCGATGTTAAAAACACAGTTCAAGCAAGTCATGGACCAATTGTGCTGTGAACGTGTGGAAGATTTGCCAAAACATCTGATAATGCAACAAAAAAATTCGGCTCAAAAATAAAGTATACGAATGCTCCTTGCAGGACTAAAATATAAGTTTAAATAGAATGAAATTTAATTTTCTGTTTTAATCTCAAGCATACTGTTTTCTGAGGTAAGACTTTGATGCTTTACTTTATAATCTACAGGACTACCGTTAAGATTCATCGCCTTAATATGACCTTCAGACGGGCCATTACGTTCTATGGTAATTTTATTACCCTTATAATAGTCACGATTCAACTGAATTTCTACTTGGTCTAGAACAGGAGTAGTAAGAATATATTCGGGATTTCCCGGGGTGTGCGGGTACAAACCCATCATTGCAAATACCACCCAAGACGACATGGCTCCTGCATCATCGTTACCTGGAAGTCCATTTGGGCTGTTGGTAAAAAATCGGTCCAACAATCCATGTACCGTTTTTGAGGTTTTCCAATTCTTTTCCTTCGTATAGTTATAGAAGAACGGGAACCCAAATCCCGGTTCGTTGGTCATATCAAAATAGCCAGTCTCAAAAATAGTATCCAGATTTTCCAAGAACCGCTCTTCGCCCATACGACTCTTCAAGGTGTCGATACCGTGCGGAATGGAGAAGAGATATTGCCACGCACTACCTTCTACGAATCCGGGGCCTCCGCGAAGACCAAAGTTCATTTTATCCCAACGTTCTTGGGTAGGGTCAAAAGGTTCATACCAACTTCCATCCTTATTTTTTGGTTGTAATACTCCAAGTTTGTCATTATAAAACGTCATAAAAGATTTTGAACGTTTCAAATATTTTTGATAATCGGTTTCATTACCCGTTAATCTCGCTATTTGAGCAATATTGTAATCGGATAGGTTAAACTCCATGGTGTTCGAAACGGCTCCCCAGACAATTCCGTTGTTCCACTGAAAATTCGCGACATCGCTGAAATCGCCGTCCATGGTAATGTACCCGTAGGAGTTATAATCTTTAATTCCGCGTCGGTTCAAATTCCCTTTCTCATATTCAGCACTTTTGGTGACTGCTTCATAGGCTTTGTTCAAATTAAAACCAGTAATTCCTTTCATGTAGGTATCACCAATGACAATAGGCGCTGGATCACCGACCATCAAATAGGTTTCATGGTTGAAGATAGACCACTTGGGAAGCCATCCTGATTCATCATAAATATCGAGCATGTTACGAACGAATTCGGTCTGCTTTTCAGGATAAACCAATGTCAGTAAAGGGTGGGTAGTTCTATATGTATCCCAAAGTGAAAAACCGGTGTATCTCGTGTACGGAGATGTACCTATTTCATTACTTCCCATTTTTAAATATTCGCCGTTGTGGTCACTGTAAGTTATGGGCATCAATAAACTATGATATAATGCTGTATAAAAAACGGTCTTATCATCCATGGAACTTGTGGCAACCTTTATTTTGCTCAATTCTGACTCCCATTCCTCTTCAGCATCTCTTTTGACTTTTTCAAAATCAAAGCCTGTTTGTTCTTTTTCCAAATTATCTAGTGCATTAGCTGTGGACACATAGGATACACCGACTTTTAAATGTAAGGTCGATGGTTTGACGTTTTCAAAAACATAAACTATACCACTTGGATTTTTCTCCAGATTTTGGTTGAATCTCGCATCCGTCTTGTTGGTGTATTCCAAATAGGTGGAATCAGCTTTTGTATCGAGATGGGCACTAAAAAACACAGAACTTCTATTCGCAGCACCACAGAAGTTACCTTCCAATTGATAACCGCTAGCAGACTCAGTCGTGTAGTTTTCTATTACTCCACCTTTGATATGACTCTGTTGAGCCATAAGGTCCAGATAAACATTACTTCTTCCGGCTGGGAGCTCTAATTTAAAAATAGAGGTGCGTTTGGTCGCTGTTACATGAACCTTAATTTTTTCATCTATCAATCGCACACCATAATAGCCTGGCGTTGCCGTTTGTTCTGAAAATAGGGAACCACCGCGAGCCTCAGCTCGTGTTCGGGTAAAAAACTTGATAGGGATACTTCCCGTAGCGGGACATCCCACACCTGAAAAATTCACATTACTAAAACCGTATATTCTCTCTTGTTCATGGCGGTAGCCGGTTGGAGATTGCATTTGGGTAAAGTCAAATGATTGCGGGCTAACAGCAACCATTCCCCACGGCAGTACAGCTCCGGGATGAACATTGCCTATCGAATGCTTGGTTCCATTACCTTGAGTGCCAATGAACGGATTTACAAAATTGATACATTGAGTGGTCGCTTTATCTTCAATAATTTCTTTGGTGGCATCTTTACATCCAATTAAAAATAATAACTGTAATATCACGATGCCAGTCAAAAAAAAATTAAATCCCTTCATAAGGAAACGTGTTAATTAAGCATTAAATTTAAAGTAGTTGTATTCTGCAATACTGTTAGTTTGGAAAATAAGAGAGATTATTTAACGTAAACGTTCAGGACAAACCTTACATTCTGAAAATAAGCCTTTCGTCGGTTTTCTGAAATACCTAATTTGACAAAAGAGTAATACTGTCAACAAACGAAACTGGATAGAAAGAGCTAATCAAATGCCTCTAAATTTTTAAGGTTCATTTAGATAAAAAAAACACTTAGCTCTTTTGAGCATACTCCTTTTTGTACTGCTTTGGCGTAAAACCAGTAAGTTTTTTGAAATTGACGTAGAAAACTGATTCCGAACGGAACCCACTATCAACGGCTATTGCGAAGATGGTCAAATCTTTGTGTTCTTCACTTTCCAAAAGCCTTTTGGCTTCCTCTATTCTTTTTTCATTTATAAAAGCACTGAAAGATTTCCCTAAATAATCGTTTAACACAATTGAAAGTATATACGATTGAACACCTAAGATATCAGCTAACTTTTGCTCATTTAACTCCGTATCCAAATGAATCTTGTCCTCACGTATCAACCGATTAAGTTTATCGATATAGACCTGGCCGTCCGGAACTTTAGAAGTGTTTTTAGATTTAAATATGGGTAATCCCGATAGTATTTTAGGATACTTAAAGAAAAAGAATATCGTAATAAATAAAATTGAACATGTGAAGATAATATAGTTTAGCTCAACAAGTCTTTGTATCACATCACGTATAGTAGTTCCCTTGTCAAAATTGGTTACAATAATAACAAAGTAAGAAAGATTTATAAAAGCAATATAGGTTAACACACCTATAAAAATTGATAGCATTTTTGGCCACCATAAGATAGCTTTCTTTTTAATGATAACACCATGTCCCTTTATGAGACTCCAACTTCTTATAAACAAAAACAACTTCCATAAGAAAATGACAAAAAGTACAATTTTATGATAGATAGAACCTATATAGTTGTCAAAAGAAAAATTACTGCTGAATAATGTAACGCCGAGTAAGGCCATCCCGAAAGCAGCGGGCAAATAAAAATACCTTCTATCTTTTTCGGTGATTCCGTTACCTACCACGGCCTTTATGTAAAGAAATAGTAATGCTGGCAGAAATAGATCTAGAATGTCAGGTATGACTAGTAACTTGGGAAAGTGATTTTTCCAATCTTGATAACGCAATAAATATTGAAAGAGAATATTTAAAGAGGTTACCAAAAATATGATGGACAATAAATAGTTATTTCGGGCCTTCTTGACTATTGGAATAAATATTCCAACGATCAAACTTTGAACGAAACCCCAAATAAAGAAAATTACTGCCATTTACTTAAAACTATTGGTGGTTAAGTTATATAAAAATATCAAATTCATTTACTAATAGGATTATTTGTTTTTGGTAGAAAATACGTTCAATACTATTAGATAAACTTCATTGAACACGGTGCTAAAAATCCTGTTTACCTTCTTTGGTGAACTCATCCAAAGTCTTAATCAAGGTCTTGTATTCTTTTTTAGTACCATCAAAAATATTATCAGTTTCAGTTACGTCTTTGGTAAGATCGTACAACTGAAAAGACGTTTTGTGCGAAGCGGGTTTTAAGCTAAAAGGTTTGGTGAAACCACCAGAACCTAGGCCGTCGATTAGTTTTAACGAGTCTTTTCGAATAGCAAAAAATCCTCTGGAGGAGTGGTGTATTAAAAAATCTCGCCCCTCTACTTTTTTACTTTGCCCTATCAAAAGGGGTAATATACTTTTACTATCCTCGCCTTCGCTCTCCTTGGGTTCCTTCCCTAGCAAATCCGCTAGGGTTGCCATTAAATCATTCAGTAGTATCGGAGTTTCCGAACTTGAATTTGGAGCGATAATATCTTTCCAACTAGCAATAAACGGTATTCTATGACCCCCTTCGTAGATATCGGCCTTTTGACCACGGTATATAAAATTTCCATCGTGTTTAAAATCAGGGTCTATATACGCACGCTGAAAGGTACCATTATCACTGGTGAATATAAAAAGTGTGTTCTCGGTCAGTCCTTCTGCCCGTACGGTGTTGGAAATGGTTTTTACAACATCATCGACCATATGTATAAAATCTCCGTAAGTACCTGCTTTACTTGTTCCTTTAAACTTACCCGCAGGAAGTATTGGACTATGTGGCGCAGTAAGCGGAAAATATAGAAAAAAAGGTTTGTTTTTGTTTTCTTGGATAAAGCTTACCGCTTTTTCGGTCAGTTTGGGCAGCACCTCATTATGTTTAAAGTTAGATGCGGCCATACCGGCTTTCCACTGCACCAAACTGTCACGTTCTGCTAAAATCTCTTTTTCGACAGGTTTCATCGGCAACCCTAGTATGGTTTCGTTTTCAATGTAACAATAAGGTCGCATATCTAAAGACGCGGGAATTCCAAAGAAATAATCAAATCCAAGAGCAGTGGGACCGTTCGCTATTGGTTTTGAAAAATCAATTACCTCATTTGAATATTGAGAAGGGTGAAGATCAGGATTATCCCAAGGAGGCATTTGATTTTCTTTCAAAGGCCACGTCATACCTAAATGCCATTTTCCAATGCATGCTGTTGTATAGCCATTGGATTTTAACAAGGAAGCTACGGTTGTTCTGCTAGATTCAATCAGGGGAGGCGAATATCCCCAAGTAACTCCTCTTTTCAATGAACTGCGCCATGCGTACCTGCCAGTGAGTATGCTGTACCGACTTGGGGTACAAACGGAAGACGAACTGTGCGCATCTGAAAAACGCATCCCCGAAGACACCAATGAATCTAAAGTGGGCGTACTAACTTTAGCTTCAGGATTTAGTGCACTAATATCGCCATAGCCCATATCATCAGCTAAAATGTAGACAATATTAGGTCTGCTCTTCACAACTGTTCGATAATTATTGGTTACGTTCTCCTTCATATCTTTACAAGAAATGCAAAAAACCAGAGAGACGATACTCACATAAACCAGATTTCTATTCAAACGCACATATTGACTTTTCATAACGTAATAATTATTCAAATGTACTGACGGTAACTTCACTTTCTTCATAACCGTACCTGATTGATTTAACCTCTATTTTTTGAATATCGGATTTTGGTATTGGATTTTCGTAGATAATCCAACGTCCATTATCTTGAATCCTATACGCTATTGTTGAGCCTTCAGTCCCACACTTTAGAAAAATACTATCGCTTTCGACTTTGATACGTGGTTTATTGGTTTTTGGCTGTATACCATTAGGCCACATTTTTTCCGCTTGCTCAAGTTCAGGTACGTCTTTTAAATCACCATAGGTATTTTGCCAATTTTCCAAGGCCTTTTCCAAACGAGACATATCACTTTGGTAGTTTTTGTTTAAGGCCAAATTATTCAACTCAAAGGGATCTTCCTTCAAATTATAGAGTTCTTCATCTGGTTTTGGCCCCTCTAACCAATACGATTGATTTTGATTTAACTTATTATCTTTTTGAAGCTCTTTTATTTCCGCCATTAATGGCATTTGGTTCAAAAAAGTAATCTCCTGTGAATAAGCGACCTCTGGTTTGTAGTTCTTAATGTATTTAAAATTTTTATCACGTACCGCTCTTCTGATATCGTATCGATTGTCCATACGATCACGTGCCGCGTAAATATAATTCCTTGGTTGTTCGGTAAGCTCAGAAACCATAGACTTCCCTTGAATCCATTCAGGGATTTCTACCTTCGCCAATTCCAAAACCGTAGGTGGAAGGTCGACAAAGCTATATAGGTTCTTATCTCGTGAGGGTTGTTCAAAATTCTTAGGAAGGTATTTCTCGGGATAATGTACGATTAACGGTACCTTTATTCCACTATCATAGATCCATCTTTTACTTCGCGGGAGGCAATCACCATGGTCACTCATGAACATGATGATGGTGTTTTCCAACAATCCATCTTCACGTAAATCTTTCAAGATATTACCTATTTGCACATCCATTCTACTGATGTTGTCGTAGAGCCTAGCGATATGTTCTCGACTAATAGACGTGTCGGGCAGAAAAGGAGGCACCTCAACCCTACTTTTATCAACTTTATGGCTTTCATCGTAGGGTGGACGTTTTAAAACATCAGGAGCCAAAGCAGTTCTTTTGACTTTGAATTCGTCAAAGAAACGGGTTTTTGTACTATCTGGCCAAATATTGATTTCGTGTGTTATTTCAAAAGTATAGTAGATAAAAAAGGGGCGTTCTTTATCCTTATCATTCCTATTTCGCCAAGAGGGGTTATCTGAAACTTCATCCCATATTGTGAAGGGTTGCCCAAATTGATAATCTAATTTTCGGTAGGAGGAGGTCCAATATCCGTTCTTTCTTAGAAGTTCAGGAAAAGCTTTTACCTCCGCTGGTGGAACGGCATTGTACTTAGGAAAACCAGAGATATTTATCACACCTGCCTTTTGTCTCATATGCTGTGTTCCAATGCTGGTAGGGTACATTCCGGTAATCATTGAAGAACGGCTAGGTGCACAAACTCCTGAAACCGTAAATGCATTTTCATACACAATCCCTTTTTCAGCCAAACTATCAATATTAGGTGTGTAAGCCAAACTATCACCATAAGCAGTAAATCTTGGGCCGAGGTCTTCAGCTACCAACCAAATAATATTAGGTCTTTGTTTACCTTGCTCGATTTTATCTCCACCTGCTGATTGCTTTTGCATATTACATGCCCCACAGCACAATAATAATACGCAAGGGAAGACTAGAACTCGTATGTTTTTTAAATTCATTCTATTCTAAGTTAAAACTGGATTATCGATATGGAATGTTTTGGCAATACGATTTCCTTCGATAATGTAACGGTATCTAACACAACATTTTTTATCCCGTTCACAGGATTCGAAGGCCTTGAAGAATAGCTATACAGGGTAGTGTATTCCTCAGGGTTACCATTAAACTGGATTTCATGCTTCTCAAAATCATAGTTGACTACAATTGCAGTTTTTTGTTTTCCATTCTTGAAAACATATCCTTTCAGTACATCAAATTGTTGATCTCTGTCGTCTATCAAAGAAGGAACGTTTTTGAAATCTAAAGGTGCCATTTCCTGCATTCCCGACATGGCCTCGCCAAATATCTTTGTAGTAAGTCCACCAGCCGACAAACTATACGGCACCGATTGTACATTTTGTGATTTTAAATGATCATAGCTTAAAGTATCGGTATGTATCATACCAAAAAGCTTTCCTATAAGGTTATGCAAGTGTGATAGTGTCACATCATTTTCTAGGAACTCAAAATAATACTCCGCCAAAATTAAACTTTGCGCCCAACTATGTAGCACAACGGAATTGTCATCCCTGATATTAAATTCAGTTACCCATAGCTGCATGTCCTCTGGTTTGAACAACTTGTTCAATTTTTTTAAATTCAAGTGGGCCGTGGTAAACATATTGGCATAGGCATTCTTGTCTTGCAGAAGTTCCGTTTCCCATAGCTGTCGTTCTCTTAAATCTTTTGGTCCCTTTCTGATTGCGGTTTGCTTACTACCTAAACCCTCTTTGCCAGGTTTTATCCTTTTTCGTTCTAATCGGCCATCGAGTCCTGAGGGCGAGTAAAAATGAATGGTAATGGCATCGGCATTGGTGCATTGAGAAAGTACCCTTTGATTCCAATTTACCTGGCGCGGATGTCGCTCCATATAGCTACCCACAACTGCAAAAGAGGCCTCTGGAAATTCATCCTTTAGTACCGTAATCCATAGTTGGCAAGTTTCACCATAAATTTCCGGAGTAGGATATTTCAATAACGGAAAAGGGATGTTGAAATAAAGCTCGTTGCCCATTTCAATAAATTTAATAGGAATTCCCAATGATTTTGCCTTTCTTAAATTTCTAAGACTGTGCTCTAGATCCTTACTCAGCATATTGAGCATAAAAACCGGAACAATTCCTGTCTTATTGTACAATTCTGCCAAGTTTTCAAGAGTATAGCGCTCAGGACTTTTTGTAAGGTCATTGGCAACTACCCATTTTATCATCAAGCTATCGGCAACATTTCTATCGATTGCACCAATATCCCAATCCCAATAATTACCGATGGTACCACCAGGATATCTCAGCGTTTTTATTTTTGTCTTATTGGTTACTTCGAGTAAATCTTCGTTATTCCATGGGGCATCGAAACTGATTAGGTTTGCATTGGCACCAATGAGGTTCGTATTAACAGGTTTCCATGTACTTACCTCAACTTTGATGGCAGTAGTTTTTGATTTCGAAGTTTGGCAACCACAGACTATGGCCGCCAAAAAGATAAAAGCAAAAACTTTAGAGCTTTTTTTATAAATTTTTAAAACACTTATGAAAAAATAAGATAGATCCATTTTAATGAATAGTAAAAATTAGCTCCGTATCCCATTGTGATTGATGGGGATGTTTTTCCTGATGTTCTTTTAAGCCGATATTGACCAAAAAGTCATCGTTTATAAAATCAAATCGCAACAATAAAGTATTTGTACCCTTATTCAGGTTCAGCTCAACAGTTTCAGTTCCCGGCCATCTGCGTTTGGGCGTATTAGTTTGATACAGTTTTTCTTCGTTCAACCATACCGTACAATAATTGCTATGACCCAAACTCAACCATTTTTTAAGACCCTTCTCAGTTTCTACTTGGCTGTACAGATATAAAGTACGCTCCCCTTTTCCATAAAAGTAATCGCCTAGGTTTATTTCCATTGATTTTGGAAAGATGGGCTGACATCCAAAAGGAGAATCACCATAATCCGAAGATTGTAAGAGTTCTGCAATAGCTTTTTCCTTGATAAACTCTGTTTTAGGTCGCTGTGCATCATGATTCATATAAATGACCGAGGGCAATGAACTCATACCGTGGTCAGGATACTTTTCATCCATAGGTACCAAACTTGAATCATCTTCAATAAAAGGACCCAAAAGCAACCATGTGCCATAGTTAGGTATTCCCTTCTTAAAATATTTCGTTTCTTCACTTTCGACTCTTAAGACATAAGAAAAACTTGGTCGGTTTGTTTCGGCCTCAGGTTGAAATAGCAGATTGAAATCAAAATACGCAATTGTCGCTGCGGGCACCTCCACCTCTTGAACTTCGCCTTCAAAAACTTCGGATATCAATTCAACCTTTAAAGTTAAAGCAGCATCTTTAAAATTTTCTATACCTACCATTAAGGAGCCCTTTGAGCCAGACTCAAGTTGGGGATACTTGCTAACCAAAGAGTTGAGCGCATACTCTTCTTGTTTCACTTCACCTACTTCAATGGATTTGGGTGCATCAACAAGTTCAAAATCTGTATTTAAACCAAGAAATGGTGTAGACGCTTGACACGTCAACTGTGTAAGCTCAGTTACAGAACTAGGGCATTTGATACCGGTTATCTCGGGACTAACGAGAATTTCGTCGCCTACCCTATCTTTCCATATTTTGGGTATGGCCTTGTATCCAATTACTGCTCCCAGCAAGGCACCAGCTGTAGCGATGATACAATCACTATCATGACCATAATGAAGTGCGGTGGTAAGGTTATCTATTTTTCCATCGGAATTAAGCAATGAAAGAACAGTAAAACCCACATTCATTGGGGCGGAAGTAAAATCTGCATCGCCATAAACACTTTTGATTTTTTTTGATGCTGTAGCTACTCCGTACTCTCGATTCCAGAATAGTATGGAACGAACAAGTTTACCACACAATCCATTTTGTGAAATGTAGCCTAATCCTTTGGTCAAAATCGTATAAATATCATCTTCAATGAACGCCACGGCCATACAAGCTGAAAAGTACTGTTCGGCCTCTACGGAAAAACCTTCATGGTCCAAAGTGGAATCCATCTTTGCATAGAAAGCAGCTTTTTCTGGGTTACCAGCACAAAGCATTCCCCATATTTCACTTCGTATAGGCGAACCCATGCTGTGTTTCCAATACCCATTATTATGAGAACCAGAATCAGGATTATCCAAGCCTAAACGAATATTTCTTGTCGCTATGCCATATTCGTTCCAAGGAAAAGCTACATGATTTACCCAATGTTCCTTAAAATCATTTTCCCGTATTTGGGCACCTTTCTTCAATACCATATCTAGCCATAACAACTGCAAATCCAAATCGTCGTTCGCGAAGTTATTTTCAAAAAGGCTATCACTCATCTCGATATTGTTGAACCTCTTGTAACCCTCAATCGGTGCCCCAAGAATACCACCCGCACATTTACCGACCCATCCGCCTTGTATCTTATCCTTAAATTCCCGGTATTGCATTTTCTTTTTCATTAATTTCTATTATTTACAAAGTTGGTTTAATTTTTCAATACCAATAACTGATATCTTAAAGGAATTTAACTTCGGATTTGAAACTTCTTAGTTGATAAGTAGATAATTAAAAACAAAAAAAGTCTAAAAAATAGTCTTGAACCAAAATGTAAAACTAGGTTTATAAAGGCTATGTTCGAGAAAGAATCATCTTAAAGAATTTCTTCTATTTTATGTGAATTTGGAAATTAAAAGGGATGTCTTTAACATAAATTCAATTTTAGTGTAGTTAAATTGATAATGTTGTATTCAACTGTCTTTTAATGTGTACTAGAATTGAACTAACTTAAAACCAAATTATGATGAAAATTTTGATGAGAAAAAAAACTATTGCTTTCTGTCTGCTTTTTTGTGGAATGAACGCAATGCTTTATTCCCAACGAATTACGGGAACGATTACTGACTCTGGAGGCTTGCCCCTGCCGGGCGTTAGCGTGCTTGAAAAAGGAACTACAAATGGCACACAGGCCGATTTTGATGGAAACTATGAAATCAATGTTAGTAGTGATGATGCAATCCTAGTATTTTCCTATATCGGCTTTACGAGTCGTGAAGAACAAGTTGGTGGCCAAGCAACCATTAATATAACCCTACAGGAAGATGTTTCTAAACTTGAGGAAGTAGTGGTTATCGGTTATGGAACGCAACGACGCCAAAATGTATCTGCGGCCATAAGTACTGTATCGGCAGAAGGTATAGAAGGCAGACCCGTTGCGGATTTCACGAATGCCATACAAGGGCAAGTTACAGGTTTGCAAGTTACAAACAGTTCGGGAAGACCTGGTGCGGGCACCCAAGTGCAGATTCGGGGTACTGGTTCCATCACTGGAAACAGCAATCCTTTATATGTAATAGATGGTGCTATAATAAGTACTTCTGGCGGAGGTTCAAGTGACCCATTATCCACCATCAACCCTTCTGATATCGAATCTATAAACGTATTAAAGGATGCCTCGGCAGCTGCCATTTACGGAGCCAGGGCAGCGAACGGAGTTATCATCGTTACCACGAAACGTGGGGCATCTGGTAAGGCGAAAATAAGTTTAAATACATTTGTTGGCTTTCAAGAGGCCACCAATCGTTTAGACCTACTAAACGCTCAGGAATACCAACAGGTGTATAATCAAGTATCTGATAACTCAGGTCAAAATCGTATCCCTAATCTAGATGGTACAACTTTTGATAGCAGTACTGATTGGCAAGATGCAGTCTTACAAACCGCCAACATAAGAAACTACGAGTTAAGTGCCACCGGAGGTGGAGAAGATACTCGTTATTTTACCTCTTTAGGACACTACAGTGAAGATGGTATCATCATTGGAACAGGTTTTAGCCGTACGAATTTAAGACTGAATACAGATACTCGAAAGGGCAAGTTTAAATTTGGAAACTCAATGACCTATTCCCGTTCGGAGTTCAAAAAGGAAAATAGTGCCAACGGAAGAAATGTCTTGGCCTGGTCCATTCTTAATGCACCGACCGTAGGTATTTTAAACCCAAATACCATAGGTGGTTTTGGCGGTCCTGACGATGATGATGGCGGCAGGCAGGTGCTAAACCCTGTTGCTTCACAAACGTTGGTGGAAAACGAAGAGACCATCAATCGTTTTCTGGCAAATGTCTATGCGGAATATGATATTTTAGATGGATTGAGTTTTAGAACTAGCATTTCTGCTGATGTAATTAATTTTCACAATCGTTTTTTTGCTCCTTACTATCAACAAGTACCAGATGGTATCCCCGGTGATATTGTAGGGTTATCTAACGGAGCAGAGATAGACGAAACACGAGGGGAAAGCACATCTTTTCTATTGGAAAATATTCTTAATTACAAAACATCGTTTGGAAAAAACAACTTAGACCTTATGGTCGGCTATAATGTTCAAGATGATGAAGATTCTAGATTACAAGCTAGAAATGTAGGTGGTTTTATAAGTCCAAGCTTACCTATCTTAAGTGGTTCAACCGTATCCACGGCCCCGGCTACCGGAAGAAGAATAGAGCAACGTACATTATCTTATATTGGTAGGGCTCTATATAATTATGACAACACGCTATTAGGTACGTTCAATTTTAGACGGGACGGTTCTTCTATTTTTACAGAAGATAATTATTTTGATAATTTCTTCTCCGGATCTTTAGCTTTGGTCATAAGCAATTTAGGGTCCTTAAAAAACAGTAAGGTTTTGGACAACCTGAAAATAAGGGGTAGTTATGGTTTTCTTGGTAACGATCGTATTAATGCCAACGCTGCAAACTCAGTACTTCAAAATGATTTGCGCTATATAATAGGTAGTAACCAACAAGAGTTGATAGGTGTTGCCCCAACAGGAAGGTTTGCAAACCCAAATTTACAATGGGAGAAGCAATTTCAGACCAATATCGGTATCGATTTGGGCTTATTCAATAAATTTACCTTGACGGCGGACTACTTCATTAAAACTTCTGAGGATTTGTTATTACAGTTCCCCTTGCCGTCGGTAACAGGTTTTAATAATATATTTATCAACGCGGGCGAAGTTGAAAATCGAGGTTTAGAGATAGCAGCCAACTTCCAGGATAAAAAGGGTGATTTTACCTACAGTGCTGGCTTTAATGTCACTTTTTTGGACAACGAGGTAACAAAGTTGGCGAACGGAGTCGATTTTATTAATCAAAACAGTAGCGCTTTGTTCGGTAATATTCCGCGTACTAGAGTACAGGTGGGTGAGTCTTTATTTAATTTCTTCGGCTACGAAGCGGACGGTATTTATCAGTCACAAGACGAAATCGATGCAGGGCCGACACCTCTGGCCAATACTGCGCCAGGAGATTTACGATTTAAGGATATTAGTGGACCTGACGGTATTCCTGATGGAGAAATTACCGAGGACGACAGAACAATTATCGGGGATGCTACTCAGGATATTCAATTTGGATTCAATTTTAACCTTGGCTACAAAGGGTTTGACCTTTCAGCTCAATTTAGAGGAGTTTTTGGAAATGATATTTTTAGCGATACAAGATTCTACACAGAGGGCTATTTTCAAAACGGCAATCTTTCCACTAGGGTTTTAGACGCTTGGACACCTGAAAACCCAAGCACCACTCAGCCAAGGGCTGTTTTTAATGGTCTTTCAAATAATAACATTGCATCTTCCTACTTTGTTGAGGATGGTTCCTTCCTAAGATTGCAAAACCTTCAAATTGGATATACTTTTCCCCAAAAAGTACTGGAACAATTAGGAGGTGTTTCAAATGCAAGATTTTATTTGGCAGGGCAAAATTTATTGACCATAACGGACTATAGTGGTTTTGATCCAGAGCAACAATTGAACGGTTTTGATCCGGTGAACTATCCTCAGTCACGAAGATTTACTATAGGTGTGCAATTAGGCTTTTAAACTATCAATCATGAAAAATATATATACTATGAAAATCCCAACATATTTAATGCTAGCGCTAAGTTTTATAGCAATTAGCTGTAGCGATTCATTTCTAGATGAAGCAGATGTTTTTAGAGAATTGGACGAGAACACATTCTACTCGACCGAGGCAGATGCTATAAGTGCTGTAAATGCGGTTTACGGTCCGTTAAACGAACTAGGGCTCTTTCAACGTTTCTACATGTACATCGCCCATTTTACGGGTGAAACTGCTTTGACCAACGGTACAAATCCCAATGAACAGGTTTACGTTAACTTCAATTTTAATCCAGCTTCCGGAGATTTGATTCCAAGGGCTTGGTCCGACTGCTACAAAGGTATTAACAGAGCCAATCAGGTAATCGACAAAGTTCCCGGAATCGAAGCACCTAATCAGGATATTTTAAACCGTGTATTGGGTGAGGCAAAGTTCCTCAGGGCTTTTTATTATTTTGAGCTTGTAAAACTCTATGGAAACGTTCCTATTTACAATCAGGTTTTTAATGGGGACCTTTCCGATGAAAGTCAACTTTTTCCTTTACAGTCCCCTGCATCGGATGTTTACGCTGTTATAGAAACGGACTTGTTGGAGGCAATCGCCAATCTTCCTGAGAGTTATGACAACAGTAATCTCGGAAGAGCAACCTCCGGAGCGGCCAAATCTTTATTGGGCAAGGCGTACTTATACCAAGGCAAGTATCAGGCGGCGAGAGATATTTTAAATGAAGTCATCAATTCAGGAGTTTATACGCTAGAAACTGATTTCATTAATATTTTTCCCAAGACCAATGAAAATAATGGAGAGTCTATTTTTGAAATTCAATTTCAAGCGGGCTTTGGTGCCGCTTTCAATCAACCTAATTTAGGAGGTCCAAATGAATCGAACTGGATAAGTAACTGGTTTAGCCCTGCCAGAAATGGATTTAGGAACGCGGTTCCTGGAAGGCAAACCATAGAATTTTTTGCCCAGTTTCCAGAAGAGGATGCTATAAGACGCACTGGTACTTTCGCCAGACCAGGCGATGTATGGGAGTCTTGGAATCCAGTAGCGGATGACCCGGTTGAAGCTGGACAATGGAGAAATAGACAATTAATATTTCCCGATCCGGATTTGCCCGTATTGGGAATACGAAAATATGCCGGTGGCCCTTCTGACCCAGAGACTTTTAATCAAAACTCAATCAATTATAGAGTGATTCGTCTGGCAGATGTACTTTTATTGTTCGCCGAGGCCGAGAACGAAGTAAATGGTCCTACTGCCGTTGCCTATGGTGCCGTTAATCAAGTTCGACTTAGAGCTGGTGTTGACCCCCTGCCCGAAGGCTTAAGTGCAAGTGATTTCTTCAATGCACTAAGAACGGAGCGTAGATTAGAACTTACATTCGAGTATTCCCTATATTTTGATTTGGTACGATGGGCGGCAGCCGGAAAAATTAATAGTTCGGAATTACCTGAAATCATGCCAGGTTTTACCATTGGAAAAAATGAAACATTACCCATTCCTGAAGCAGAATTGATAGACAACCCTAATCTAGTTCAGAACCCAGGATATTAATATTGTTAGTTGAGTTGAGTTTAAAAGGTTGTTTTCGGATGGGAGCAACCTTTTTTTATGTAAAGCGGTTAATGTCTTTAACTTGGGTAACATCTATGATTCGTTACTGAGAACATTAAAACAAAAAAGAATTTAACCTAACTAAATAAGATACTTGGGTACACAAAACCATCTTCATTAGAAAATATGGAGAGCTTTAGCCTTAAAGTCTTAATCCAATTCGATTTCCGTTTTTTGTAGTTTACCCTTTTCAAGATAGTAGATAGTAATTACCCCCGCGCTGATGTTTACATTCTGCACTTCCGAAACGCGCTTTGAGACAGGTAGGGCGAATAGGGTATAAGACTTTGTAATTTGCTCCCCCGCATCTATAAATTCGAAGGAATGTTTTCCAAAAAAACGTAAATCTTCTTTTGCGAGTGTTTCAAAATGGAGTCCTAGACCACAGGTAGCAAACTCTATGGCCCGTCCATAGTAAACCCCATCAATGTACTGGTGCCAAACATTTAACCATGGGTACTCCTTTATATTCCACACATACCCAATAAGCAAACCCTCTTTCGGATTAAGCGCTGTTGCCCAACCCATGCTTATGTTTTCATCGAAAACATGAGAGGTCAAGTACGTCATTTCTCGACTACCCGAGCTTCTTAAATCGATAGGCCCATCAGGCAAAACACCTTTTGGCCAAATGAACGAATTAGTTTCGAGGCTGTCATAAGAGGTTCTAGGATAAGCCGCTTTTTGGTAAAATCCCCGTCCGGCATTTGTATCTATTTGTAAATCTTTAGTCGAGAATTGCCCACCAAAAGTTGCATGCTGTAAAAAATTATACATTCTCCCTATGGGATGTCTATTGGTAACACTTTCGGTCACTCGCACTACCGGAGCATTTTTATATAAGTGCAAAGTGCGCTCAACATCTAGTTTTTCTATTGTACCCTTAAAGCCGACTTTCGCACTTAAGGCTGTGATTGAATCTTGTATTTCCCATTTTTTCAAGTTTGCTTCCCCGTACAAACGTAGACCTTCTTTTTGTTCTCCTTCAGTAGGCATTCCCCAAGTTCCTAGACTTATAAAGTGCCCTTGAAAAGGATATCCGTTTTTATTGATTTCAGGCTGTTTTTCCACGGGTAAAGACCAGTTGAAAGGATTAAGTGTGCTACCTGTAACATTCAAAGAAGTAATCGCACCTCCTCTTAAATCTAAAATTAGTTGTAGATGATTGTTTCGAAGAAATAAAGTATCCGTATCCGTTTGACTAGCACGATTCTGACAGCTCACAGCAATTAATCCGCCAATAAAAAATAAGAATAGAAATGTGCATTCTTTCTTTATCATTTCATTTTTTTAATTGGCATAGGGGCGTTCGTATCCTTCAACCATCTTGTGATACTATCTTTCATACGAGAGGTGATTTTTGGGAATTTTGTACTAACATCTTCTTTTTCCCCCATATCATTTTTTAAATTGTACAACTCCGTAGTTTCATCTTCCAAGGAAAGGATAAGTTTCATGTCACCCATTCTTACGGCCGCTTTAGGTCTCCCGCCTTGGTTACTGAAATGAGGATAGTGAAAGTAAAGCGATTTTCTTGGTAGCAGTTTTTCAGAGGAGAAGGCAGCTAGTTTGTTTTCTCCATCAATGGTCTGGTCAACACTTTCATTACCTCGGACAAGTTTCAACAGCGTTGGAAAAATATCCATCGTGCTTATAGTGGAATGATTGAGGAATCCGCCGTCAAAATGGTCTTTCCAATAGGCCATCATAGGTACTCTTATTCCTCCTTCGTACATAGTTCCTTTACCAGCTCTCAAAGGATCGTTAACCGTTGGTTTGTCTCCTGCCTCACCAACTGCCAATCCGCCGTTATCAGATACAAAAACAACCAATGTATTATCCATCAAATCATTATCCTCTAGACTTTGAAGAATGGTACCAACCGATGCATCCATTTGTTCTATCATCGCTGCATAGGTTGGGTGGTAATCATCTGGTCTGGGATTTTCTTTTTCCTGATACTTGGTGACCAGCGAATCTTTCCCCTGCAACGGCAAATGCACCGCAAAATGGGCAACGGTCATGAAAAAAGTGGTGTCCTTATGTTGTTCAATAAATTTAATGGAGTTCTGCGTAATCTCATCGGTAAGATATGGCAATTCAAAGGCATTCGTGGTATCACCGATTTTATACCATTTATAGGTGTCTTCTACAGGAAGTAATTCGTAATCGAACCCTTCGGTGACATCAAAACCTTGAAATTTTGGATCCGACATTCCGAAAGTCGTATTCTCGCCAAGGTGCCATTTGCCTATCAATGCTGTCTTATATCCATCTTTTTTGAGTTCTTCTGCGATAGTTATCTCTTTCAAGGGGAGATGGTTCACGTATTCCGCAGGAAGCACAGGAGAGTCTTCTACCTTTTTCGTGCCAAAAAGATAATTTGTTAAACCGACCCTAGCGGGACTACGACCTGTTAAAAAACTTGCTCTGGTCGGAGAGCAAACATGGCTGCCTGAGTAGGCGTTAGTAAAACGCATCCCTTTTTTTGCCAATGCGTCTAAATGCGGACTTTCAAAATACGGATTACCGTAACTTCCTAAATCTGACCAACCCAAATCGTCAGCCACTATAATGACGATATTCGGTGGTCTAACCTCAGCTACTTCAACGACACTTTCTTTACAACTCGTATGTATCAAAAGTAAACCGACGGCAATCCCATAAATGTTTTTCATTTTTAATATTTTACCGAAATATCGTAAAAACACCATTTTAATAGCTTATATATTACGAATTGAAAGAGAAATGAAGGTAATAACTCTGAATTTGGCAATTACAACAACCAACCATAATTATAATGAAAGAAGGCAAAACTTCTCTTAAAGAACAACTCAAGGAAATTAACGAATACGAGAGAGAACCAGTACCTATTAAAGCAGTCAAGGGCTTTAAGAGTTTTGTTGGTATGGTCGCCGGTGAACATATTGCAGGAACCGAATTTATAATAGGACCTCTTTTTGTACTTCATGGTGTTGGAATTGTCGACATATTTCTAGGGCTTTTTATCGGTAACCTACTCGCAACCCTAAGTTGGACACTAATTTGCGCACCCGCTGCCGTAAAAACACGCCTTACTATTTTCTACCAATTAGAAAAAATAAGTGGTGTTGGTCTTGTCAGTTTGTACAATATTGTAAACGGGATTCTTTTCTGTGTAACCGCATCCGCCATGATAGGCGTTTCAGCTTCGGCTATAGCACTGTTGTTAAATATTCCCGGACCAGGATTGACCGATTTGTACCCTACCAGCTTTCTATACATTTTGACAATAGGAGGTATCGGTCTTGTCATTACCGTTGTAGCAACCTTCGGTTTTGACAGGGTCTCCAAATTCGCAAATATTTTTGCACCTTGGATGCCTTTGGTATTTTTAGCGGCAGGATTGGCGATGCTGCCCCAATTAGGGGTTACATCCTTCGATAATTTTTGGGAAATAGGAAAAGAAAAAATATGGACTGGAATACCAGCGGAGGGGCAAACCAAATATACCTTTTGGCATGTACTTATTTTTGCGTGGTTATGTAACAGCTCGATGCATATAGGCTTGGCGGACATGTCTATTTACAGATATGCAAAAAAATCATACTATGGGCTCGCGTCAGCTTTCGGAATGTTTATAGGTCATTTCATGGCATGGATAGCCTCCGGTATTTTATGTGCGGTGGCACTACAAGCAGGAAATTCAAACCCGACACCTGGAGAAATAGCTTTTATGGGTGCGGGACTGGCAGGTGCCATATGTGTGGTAGTTGCAGGCTGGACAACCGCAAACCCAACGATTTACAGAGCGGGATTAGCGGTACAGGCATTGCTGCCAAAGTTTCCCAGATGGAAAATTACCATGATCGTAGGCATTACTGCTACCGTGCTTGCTTGTTCTCCTGCTATCATTAGTAAATTAGACCAGTTTCTAGGATTGTACGCCTTGTTGGCCTCGCCAGTAGGTGCCGTGGTAATCTTGGATATTTTTATTTTCCCAAAAATCGGTCTTACCCAGAATCTGGCCTCCCTCAAAAACATAAAAGTTAATTTTTCAGTCCTTGCCGCTTGGATCATTGCCGTGGCGGCCAGTTATTTTATTTATGTCTATACCGAAGCGGATTTTTATTTCTTTGTTGCTATTCCCGGTTGGATAATTGGTGGAATCAGTTATCTTCTCTTTGCGATATTGCAACAGAAACAGTACAAAACCAACCCATAATATAACATTCTAACTTCTAATCAATGAAAATAATAGCACTCAAAATAATATCCTACATCGGCCTTGCGCTCACTTTGATTCCGTCATTTTTGGTATTCGCCAATTTGCTCGAATTACAAGACTATAAGACCCTGATATTAGTCGGTACTATAATCTGGCTTTTTACGGCACCCTTCTGGATCAACAAACAAAATACGTAACCTTTCGCCAAATGGTACAAGCTAAACAAACAGTCTCGGAAACCGTATTTCGAATCTCACTTTTAACTACTGGCGGAATAAACATATTGCCTTCTATTTTAGCGTTTTTACCCGAAAAAATCTCCAAATCATACGGTATTGAAATACCAAATGTAAACTTTGAGCTTTTGTTGAGACATAGAGCGGTTTTGTTCGGAATAGTAGGCGGAATAATGATATACGCTGCTATTTCAAAAAAGTACTACGCTACATCAGTAACCGTAGGATTGATAAGTATGTTTTCATTTATCGTATTGTATTTTCTAATGGATGGAGTTAATACAGCGTTGGAAAGAGTAATGCAAATTGACATAGTTGCCGTAGTATTTTTACTAATCGGATTTTTAGTTTATAAGTTCAAAAACTAAAAACCGAAAATGAAAGGAATCTGACCCAAATAAAGAAAAAATTGAAGAGTTCTAGATTAAAATATTGGTCACATATTTAAAATTAGCAGAAATGGCAAAATCAATAACGCGCTATCAATATTCAACGTATCTCTTGCTATGTTTTATATTGAGTTTTTTCGGGTGTAAAGACAAAAAGATAGTTGAAGCACCAACCAATAGGACAACGGAGAAAAGCCAGAAAGTAAATCTGATATTCGACACCGATTGCAATAACGAGCTAGATGACCAACATGCTTTGGCATACCTGCTATCGAACGGGCACACCTTTAATATCAATGGTATAACCGTCAATGCCACAAGACTTGGGGGAAACATTGATGAGCAGTACGAAGAGGCCGAGCGAATCTTGCAATTATATAATCTAAAGGACTCAATTCCACTTTTAAGAGGCGCGAATGGTAATTTGAATGAAATTTTAAGCAAAGGATTGGACGATAGCTTTGACGGACAAAAGGCTGTTGATTTTATTTTGGATGAGACACGTAATACCGATGTGATTATTTTAGCGGTAGGGAAGTTGACGAACATCGCACTCGCATTGAAGAAAGATTCCACTTTGGCGCAACGCACAAAAGTGGTTTGGCTAGGCTCTAATTATCCTGAACCCGGCGAATACAATCAAAATAATGATACCATCGCCATGAATTATGTATTGAACAGTAAGATTCCGTTTGAAATGGTTACTGTAAGATATGGCAAGCCTTCTGGCACCGACGCGGTGAAGGTCAGTCCAGAGGAAATCAATCAAAGAATGCCGGGTTTGGGGCCAATAGCCAAAAACGGCATTATTGGAAGACATGGTGGCAACTTTACCAATTTTGGTGATTACTCCATAAGCCTTTTTAAACATATTGAATATCATACAGACCCACCTACACGCTCTATGTTTGATATGGTAGCCGCAGCCATTTTAAAAAATAAAAACTGGGGTGAGTCAAAAACTATACCTGCTCCTATACTCATAAATAATAAATGGCTAGAACGCCCTGAAAATAGTAGAGAAATAACGATATGGGAAAATTTTGATAAGACGCTCGTTATGGAGGATTTTTATACCTCGTTACAATATCCGAACATCTTCAAAAGCAAACCATAAAAATTGGAGTAGTCATAAAAAAAGCAATGTTAGCCTATTTTATTATACTAAAATCATCTGTTATCAATGGGTAAGAATTTGCCAAGCGTATTATATTTTCTTCTGGTAAGTCTTCTAATTGGGATTATCTTCTCTTTTAAAAAAGAAGTTCCTGTTGCGGATAGACCTAATATTTTAATTATTCTTACTGACGACCAAGGATATCACGATGTTTCTTATTATGGCACAAGCGACATCCGAACGCCAAATATTGACCAAATAGCGAGTTCTGGTGTACGATTAGATAATTTTTATGCCACTAGTTCGGTCTGTTCCCCAACTAGAGCGGCACTTCTCACAGGGCGTCATCAAGATTATGTTGGTGTGCCAGGGGTCATCCGTACTAATCCAGAGAATAGTTGGGGCCATCTTGCCCCTAAAGCCAAGCTTGTTTCTAAGCAGCTACAAACCAACGGTTATAGTATGGCCTTGATAGGCAAATGACATCTGGGCCTAGAATATCCCAATACTCCAAATGAGCGAGGCTTTGATTACTTTCAGGTTTGGTTGGGAGATATGATGGACGATTATCAAACACATCGTCGTCATGGTATCAATTACATGCGTTTAAATACGGAAACTATTAATATTGAAGGCCATGCCACAGATCTCTACAGTCAATGGGCTGCGAATTATATTGAACAAAAGACTTCTGATGAAAGCCCATTTTTCCTTTATCTAGCATAAAACGCTCCTCACTACCCAGTACAACCTCCAAAGGAAAAGTTACAAAACGTACTAAAGAGAGAAAAAGAAATTGATTCGTTGCGTGCATCGCTAGAGGCATTTATTTAACATATGGATGATGGAATCGGGCAGGTAGTAAAAGCCTTAAAGAAGAATGGGGTCTATGATAACTCAATTATTGTATTCACCAGCGACAATGGAGAGCATTTGCCCAGTAAAGCTAACAATGGCCTATTTCGTGATGGAAAGCAGAGCATGTACGAAGGGGGACTTAAAGTTCCCACATGTATTAGTTGGCCTAAAAAGATTGAATCGAAAAGTATTATAAAAAATATCCTTACTACTATTGATTTGTACCCCACTCTATTAGAATTTGCTGGTATCCGTCGTAAAGAAACTATTGAAGGGGAGTCGTTCAGCCAAGATTTACTTAATACCAAAGAAGCCGATAGCCAAGAACGCTCTCTTTTTTTCTCGCGAAGGGAAGGAGGACAAGGCTATGGAGGTCGCGCTATTTATGCCGTACGCAAGGGAGATTGGAAATTACTGCAAAATAAACCCCAACAAGCCTATGAACTGTATAACTTAAGTAACGATCCCAAAGAACAGCATAATTTGATTCAACAACATCCTAAAATATACCGTGATTTAAATAAGGCATTGATGCGCCATATACAGAAGGCAGCTAGTGTTCCTTGGCAAAAATGAAGACCAAATATGTCTACATTAAATAACAGGGCAAAATTAATCTGGTAAGAGTACTCATTTTTTCAGCGAAACCATATCAACACCTTTGAAGGTCATTTTAACAGGTTTTATGGTGCCATCATCATTAAACTCCATTTTATCAATACATACGACTCTATGATTGCGATGCTCATTGGGTATGGGTCGACGGTGGTACACAATATACCAATCATCGGTACGCGGAATTTGCAAAACCGAATTATGTCCGGCACAGGTTGCCACAGAGTCATCCGACTTAAGAATGGTTGCTATTCTATCAAAAGGACCAAGCGGTGTATCCGAAATGCCATAGGCCACTCTATAGGAGTTTTTTCCCCAACTGCCTTCCGACCACATTAGGTAATACCTTCCCTCACGGAAAAACATGACGGGCCCTTCGACATAGTTTTCAGGTGTCAAGTCTTTCATTAATTTACCATCTTCAAAAGGAACCAAAGAGGTAAAATCATTGTTGAGCCTTCCAATATTGCATTTCCCCCATCCTCCGTAAATGATATAATATATTCCATCTTCGGCTTTGAAAACAAATTGATCTATAGGTTGCGCTTTATTGATGACCTTGCCTATTAAAGGTTTACCTATGTGGTCTTTATAAGGCCCCATTGGATTTTTTGATACGGTAACTCCAATACCTCCCACTTCGGTACTATCGTGTTTTTGTGGATTCCACCAATGACTTTCTGGAGTCTGGATATCGTTGGCACTAAAAAAAACAAAATATTCCCCATCTTTTTCGATGGCAGCGGGCGCCCAAAGTTCGTTTGTAACCCATTGCACATTTTTAGGACTAATAATTTTTTCATGTTTTTTCCAGGTAACCAAATCCTTCGAGGAAAAGGCATCTATAAAATCCTGTTTTTTCACAATACCCGAAAAGGTTGGAAATAGCCAATAGGTATCGTCAAAAACTGAAATCTCTGGATCGGCATACCATTCGGGGATAATGGGATTATTTTCTCTTTGTTTTGATTGTCCGAACGAGAACACAATGGAAAACATCAAAAAAGTGACACCCAACAGACGATGTTTCAATATCCTCAAAAACGCATCCCCGATACGATTAAAAATTAGCATATAGTATGATAAAGAACTATTCATTTGTGGTGTATTCAATTTTTAAAAGCAAGAAGGAGATTTTTTTCTCAAAATAGCTTTCGATTTACGAATTAGAGGAAATTGGCAAACAAAATCATACATATTTGTTAATGAAGAGTTAATAATTTTAAATTAAATACATAAATAATGAAAAAATATTATCATTTTCATAACTACTTAGGTGTTATAGTATTGACTTTATTAACCTATTTAAATGGATACGGTCAAGATAGTAATTGGGTCAATTTAGCTTTTGGCGCTGGAGGTCAAATCCAAGATCTTTACTTTGACCCAATAGTCCCAAATAGAGTATACATCTCTAGTGACCAGGAAGGCAGTTATCGTTCCGATGATCTAGGACAAACATGGAATTTTATAGGAAAAGAGCTGAGTCACGGTATGTCTTTTAGAATTAAACGGGATAATAGCCCCAATGGCAGATTGTTTCAAGGTGGACTATGGGGTGCTCATTACTCTGATGATCTAGGCGTCAACTGGACCAGAATAGAACCTACTAAAGGTGATGCCATTTCTACAATGGCCTTTAGTACCGACAATAGCCTTAAGGTACTGGCCCCAGGCTGGCATGCCAAAGACCCGCAGAAAACACAAGCAACCATTATCGACCCAATTCAACCGCTGATTGGGGAACGCTATGTTTATGTTTCGGTCAACGGAGGGGCCTTCAATAAAAAGACATACGAGCCCATACCAGGTTATAACCATGTTTTTAACGTTTTTGTTCACCCTATAACCGACGCTATTTATATAGGGAGTGCGGCAGGGGTGTATGTATCTACTACGAACGGAAACAGTTGGACGAGAATAGCAAACCCCTTGGAAGCTTTTCGGGGCGAGGATGGGGGAATTCAAACACTTAACTTTTTCAATGGTGAAAATGTCAATACCAATAAATACATATTTAGTGGAGGTTGCTCCGGAATGGGTTTTTCTCCGGATGGCGAAAGAATCTATGCTGTTTATCAAACCAAAGGCGAAGCTTTCGGCAACAGGGCCGAATGGAAACTTTTTACTGCTCTAACGGCCAACCTTAGCAACTCCAATCAGGGTTGGACCGTCTTGGAAGGTCTGGGCAATTCGATTGAGAATGGCTTAAAAGTACAATGGTATAATCCTATCGTCGACCCAAGGTCGACAACAACGGACCAGCATCTAATTATAGGTTCAAATATCAAAGAGGGGCCAAATCGCGTCGGACTCTGTGAAGGAACCCTGAGTTTTGCAAACAACGGATCCTTACAATCCCAAATTTGGCAGAACATTCTTGAAGAGAAACTCAAAATCGGAAGTACCAATTCCGCAGCTTTTGACGCTGGATGGGAAAAAGCGCGTTTTATAAGCCGTGCCTACGATTACACCCCAACCACATGGGGCCCAAAACGAATAATCGCGGCAGGCGGTAATAATTTCTTTCTCAGTAATAATGAACAGCAGCCCAACTGGCCCAACGTAGCCCAAAGCTGGTTGCCTTTATATACTACCCGGATTGAAAGTGCTACAAACGGTGATAAGGATACGTTTGTCAATAACGGTTTTACCAATACGGTGACCTACGATATTGACACTTATGAGAATTATGCCGTGCAGGGCAATGCAGACCAAGGCATACTGGAAAGTTTCGATTTTGGAATCAGCTGGACCAAGGAAACCACGCCCAAAGAATCTAAAAACTCCCAGTCCATTGCGATTGCCAGAACTTCACCCCCTATCGTAATCGCCGATTCCAGAAACGATTTTGGAATCCCATCAGCTACTGAACTTACCTTGTTTGCAAGAAAACTTACCGACCCCACCCAGCAACCCTCTTCATCGGACTGGAGGGTTATTGGAGGGGGTTTCAACGATGTGCAGTTGATCAATGGTATGGCGAACAGGCAGGTGCATGGCATCACGGTAGATGAGGTAAATGTTAGTAGGGTCTATTTGGGGCTAAGAACAGCAAATAATTCTGGGGGCATTTACGCTACCGAAGATATCGAAGGTGTTTACGATGGAACATCGCAATGGGCAGAAATATCGAACCAAGAAATGTCTGCGGATGGCAGGTTTGGTGACATTTTTGTTGACCCGAACGATTCAGACGTGCTATGGGCGGCGGCCTCCAACCTGTGGAAAGGGCAACGTACCGGTATAAACAAGTGGACTTGGGAAAAGTATAGCACCAACATCCAGGACATGCATGTTTGGGACAATCAGGGGGAAACGATTGTGAGTGTAGCGACCTCTATTGATAATGCGCCCGTTGCCATTTACATCCTTAGAAATCCCAACTCCGCTAATTGGAACAATAGCACAAATTTTAAACCTGCAGGGCTCAACATAGGGCAAACCTTAAGTCTGCGAAGCGAAGAATGGGTCGAACCCAACGAAACGATTACATTCGGATCAATGGCTGGTTATGGTAATACTATTTACGTTGGAACCGAAAATGGGTTGCATAAAAAAGGACTCGGCCTCTTTAAAGGAGTTTTTAGCCGCGCCGGGAACGGAAACGTGACCACTACTTGGTCCGATTTTACGGAAGATGATCAAGGAAAGGAATTTTATTATGCCCGTACTGGCAATGCCGATGCGAAAATCATTAGGGAAGATAATGGTGATGTAAACTACTACATACCTACTTTTGGTACCGGAATATGGCGAAGAATAATAAATAGCGGCACCTCTGATATTGGACTTGCGGTGAGCACGAGTTCCATAACCTTGAGTGAGGCACAAAATGAGGTGCAAGAGATTGAACTGAACGTTTCCGGTTCATGGACAATCTCAAATATTCCGAATTGGATTCAGATCAACAATAACCCGGTTTCAACCACCTTGAATGGAAATGGGAATACGACCTTACGCTTTAAGACCACATCGGTAAACGCCAATGTTTTACCTAGGGCAGTAACCGTAGATATTACCTCAAGGGTTACTAATGCAGCGATAAATATTACACAACTAGGGAGCCCGTTATTGGTCGAAAATATATCTGGAACCATAAATATCGATGGGAACATTGAACAAAAATGGAACCAAATAGCTTTTACCGATTTGACCAATGTTATTGTCGGAAATTCGTCCAATACCAATGGTAAATTCAAATTGGCGTATACAAAAGATAACTTGTATATTTTAGTGGATGTCGATGATACTACCCCTAATTCCAATTTTCAGGACGGTCAGGAGTACGATGGGGATGCCATCACCATAGCGTTTGATGTTGATAATGAAAAGAGAAGAAATTCTTATGGGGCCGATGATTTTGTGTTTAAACTAACAAGGGATGGTAATATTATTGGCATAGCGGGCAACGCAGTGAATCTAGTATCAGACTTTGCCACACAAAGCAGCGGAAACGGATATGTTTCGGAAATAGCCATTGCATGGAATAATCTGGGCATATTGCCTGGTAAAGGTACTCCAATCGGTTTTGATTTAGCTATTGAGGATAACGCCACGAACGACGGTATAACGCACCGTATTCAATTTGCCTCTGGTCAAGAACTGAACACAAGTTTACCTTCAGATTGGGGCAGTATACAGTTAAACGGGGCACAAATACCATGGCTCGAAAATTTTAGTGTTCCGAATAACGCTACCGATGATACTGGAATTACGGCATGGTCAGTTGATACGGGAAGTCTATCTGTGGATTTCAATAATTATTTCAAGGTCAACGAAAATAGGCAGTTAGAGGCGAGAAACCTGAGAGGAATCGAAAGTACATTTAGCTCGGGTGCCATCGATATCTCCTCGATAAGCGAACCTCTTCAAATTTCGTTACGGGCGAAAGAAAAAGGAGCAAATGATGATGGATATCTAAGGGCATTCTATAAGCTGGATAACGGCAATCCTGTTTTGTTTGACGAGATTACTGGCGATGCTCCACAGGATGATACTTTTTTAACACTGAATAGTGGTGTTATTCCATCAGGAAATTCACTTCAAATTATTATTAGATTGAGTAATTCCAAGGCGACCACCTTCCACACCATAGATGACATCTTGGTCGGTAGGTCTTCTGCCAGCACCTGCAGAACACCAGCAGATTTAGTACTGTTAGATATTGAAAATAACAACACCGCCATCGTAACGTGGCGAGATGTTTTGGGTGGCTCGACCGGTTTTACGGCACAGATACGGGAAGTGGATTCCAACGATCCTTGGCAACCTTTGGTACAAACGTTGAGAAGCGATGAACAATACAAGAGTGCTGCGTTGACTACCGGAAAAACCTATGAATGGCGCGTTAAAAAAGCTTGTGGTGCTACAGAAACCGAATTCGTTTTTGGTGAGCGTTTCACGATTCCTGGTTCCGCTACCCAGTCAGAGATTTTTTTCAGGGAAGTGTTTGAGACAAACGGTTGCAGCACGTCCAACAATGCCCAATTACGGGTTAATAACTATCCGTGTTACAGCAATGGTACACCGATCATCTATAATGGCAATGCGGTATTGAGAACCTCAAATAGCATTGCGGAATATGAAGGCGCTTCCAACGGTTTTTCGGTGTTATTGCATGCCAATACTAATAACCCTCAGGATAAAAACATTATCATCGGGAACATAAACACTATATCGTCAGGTGCTGTCTCATTGAGTTTCGGGCTTAGGCAAGAGCAATTGACCAATTCAAGCGAAGGTTTAATCGTTGATTATCGTGATGGAAATATCGGTGGAGCCTGGTCGGTGCTAGACCTCACCCTGCCTTCGATGAACGATTGGACCCAGATATTTACATCGCTATCCAATATACCCCAAACGAGTAACCTTGAACTAAGATTTACGGCCAAAATGGGATCAAAGTATAGGCTTGACGACGTTGAATTGTCCAAAGGCGGGGGTAGTGTACCCTGTTCGATTATCTCGAACGTAGCATCAAGTAATGTTTCGAATGTTTCCGAAAGTCTAAGCTGGAACGCCACGGGATCTCCTTCCTCTTTTCAGGTCAGGATAAAACCCATGGGGAGTAATGGCTGGTTTCTATCTGAAGCCAATGGCAGTTCTACCCAGCTGGATAATCTATCCACGGGCACTACCTACTTGGTTCAGATAAGGGCATTGTGCGGGGATGAATCAAGATCGTCCTGGTCTCCCGTAGAAGGATTTGAATATACATTCACAGCTGGGGACGGATCTAGTAATCCGAACCCGTCCGATCCGGAAGTATTTTTTAATGAAACCTTAGATGCCAACAACCCACCCTGTGGTGTTTCCGGTGGAGACTTTTCATCGTATCCCTGTTACAGCGAAAGCGTAACCTACACTGGCAGTGGTGCGATAAATAGCACAAACAATAATGCTACAGCCGGTGATTACGAAAATCCCTCAAATGGCAATAATTTATTTCTAAGTACTGTAGGTAAGCAATTGGCAATAGCCGCTATAAACGCGAATGCCTATGAAGCCATTACCCTTTCCTTTGGGGTAAGGAAGAACAACAGAAATGCGGACGGCTCAAGACTGTTGGTTGAAGTGACCGCTAATGGAGGTGCAAGTTGGTCCCCTTTGGATTTTGAATTGCCTACAACTGTCGGAAGCAACCAATCTTGGCAGTTCGTTACCTTGGACACAGGTATAGATACCCCATCGAATTTTGGTGTACGCTTCACCAATGTTACCGTGAATAATGTTGTTTATAAGTTTAGACTGGACGATATTCGAATTTCAGGAGAACCAATATCCAGTACTGCCTTGACGGTTGTACTGCCTGATACCCCCTCAGAAGAAAATAGTCTGTTCTCGATATATCCCAATCCTACATCTGATTTTGTCACGGTATCGTTATCAAATATACAAGCGCAAAGTAATAATGTAGCCAAAGAAGTTCTAATATACGATATGACGGGAAGGTTAGTGAAAGAATACAAAAGCGAAAGTTCAAGGTTATCGACTCAGGGCATTACGCTTTCAGTAAGCACCCTTAAACAAGGGCTTTATGTTCTGAAAACCATTTTTACCGATGGTCGGTCAGCGGAAAAACTACTTCAAATAGAATAATGATTTGAATTGTCAAAAACCCCGTTCAACAATTTGATTATTTTACGGGGTTTTATTTATTATAATTTCTTTAGCTCCGATATGCATATTTTGACTCTATTAAATCAAATATTGCCATTTTACTAGGTGTTACTTTGATGCGAGCCAATACTACTTCAATTATCGACTTATCAGAAATTTGGACAACAAAAGCTGTGAGAGAGAGGAAGATAGGGCTGCACGAAAAATAGATGTCTCGATGATATCAGACCTTAAATCAATCATAAAAAGAACAACAGTCTGCAACAAATAAAAAAATAACATTCACTTTCATCATAGCTATTATCGTTAGCATGAAAATTGGGTTTTCGCAGGATACCATTTCATATAAGAAAATAGATAATATCAAATTATACCTCGAAATATATCGACCAAAAGAATTTGACAAAACAATGTCTTACCCAGCCATAATCTTCTTCTTTGGTGGCGGATGGATAGAAGGAACCAGAAAACATTTTGTACCTCATGCGAAGTATTTCTCACAGCGGGGTGTTATGTGCTTTTTGGCTGATTATAGAATTCAAAATTCTCATGGAACAACCCCTTTTGAATCTTTAAAGGACGCCAAATCGGCAATTCGCTTTATAAGAAAAAATGTCGATAGCCTTCATATCCATTCAAATAAGATTATCGCCTCCGGTGGTTCCGCAGGTGGTCAACTTGCAGCGGCATCTGCCATGGTCTCAGGATTTGAAGAAGGCACGGATGACCTATCGATAAGTAGCGTTCCCGATGCCCTAGTCCTCTTTAACCCAGTTATTGATAACGGCCCAGGAGGGTATGGATATGAAAGGATTGGAGAGCAATACAAGAACTTTTCTCCATTGCACAATGTAAAAAAGGGAAATCCACCAACAATTATTTTTTCAGGAACGGATGACCATTTAATTCCTGTTCAGACCTTGGCCTACTTCAAAACGATTCTAGAAAAAGTCGGTACTAGGTGCGATTTACATCTCTTCGACAATCAAGGCCATGGATTTTTTAATTACAGGCATTTTGATACTTATAAAAGTACAGTTGAAACTACTGATTCATTCTTGCAATCGATAGGATTTTTGAAAGAGACGCCAATTATTAAAATCAAATAATACACCCAAGCATAACCTCTGTTCAATGAAGAAAAAAATTCCAGTAGTACCCAAAAAACGTATTCTTCCATTTATTCTAATCACCTCGTTGTTCGCGTTATGGGGTTTTGCCAACGCTGTAACGGATCCAATGGTTCAAGCTTTCAAAAAAGTATTGGAGCTCTCCAATTCTCAGGCTGCATGGGTGCAAATGGCTTTTTACGGTGGTTATTTTTGCATGGCACTGCCAGCTGCACTCTTTGTTAGAAAATACTCCTACAAAACGGGCGTACTTATTGGATTAATTCTTTATGCCGCTGGCGCTTTCTTGTTTTATCCTGCCGCTGTTACAGAACAATTTTGGTTCTTTTGTTTGGGTCTTTACATTTTAACCTTTGGGCTCGCTTTTTTAGAAACTACAGCTAACCCCTATATTTTGGCAATGGGAGACCAAAAAACAGCTACCCAAAGATTGAATCTGGCACAAGCCTTTAATCCCATTGGTCTACTATTGGGGTTGTTGGTAGCACAGCAATTTGTACTCAAAAAATTACAGTCTGACGATATTACAAATTTTGGAGCCTTGACCGAGGTAAAGAAAGCCCTTATTCGAACTTCAGATTTACTGGTCATAAGAGACCCTTAGGTCATCTTGGGCTTTGTTGTACTCATAGTGACTTTGCTTATTATCCTGAATAAAATGCCTCAATCCAGATCAAAAGATGGAGCGGGCGACCTTTCGAATACATTTCGAAACCTTTTGAAAAACAAGACATATGCCTTAGGGGTAATTTCACAAGTATTTTACGTAGGGGCTCAAATCATGTGTTGGACATATATTTATCAATATGCCGAGGCAATAAATATCTCGAGTTTTGATGCTGCTAACTATCAGTTTTTAGCCTTCGTGTTATTTTTGGTCGGTAGGGTAATCGGCACTTATCTTCTAAGAGTCGTTAACTCTGGTAAACTACTGACCAATTTCTGCATAGTAGCGGTTGCACTTTGTTTAATAACCATCTTCATAGAAGGAATTATTGGTTTCTATGGCCTAGTCGGAATTTCATTTTGTATGTCATTAATGTTCCCTACGATTTACGGAATCGCCTTGGAAGATCTGAATGAGGAGGAGTCTAAAATTGGTGCAGCAGGTTTGGTAATGGCGATTGTAGGAGGAGCCTTAATGCCAAAATTACAGGGTATGATAATTGATATGGGCGGCTCCGGAGTAAAGGACATAAGAGTTTTAGGTGTATCAGAAGTGAATTTATCTTTCTCTCTTCCCTTGCTTTGTTTTATGTTTATTGCTTATTTCGGTTATAAATCCTCAAAAGCAGTTAGATTGAAAACCTAGTGAACCATAATAATATTTAAGTATCCACGAATTGTGCATATAGTATGAAGCTAGTGCTTTACTATTTTCAACATACGTAGTAAGGCAAACAAAGTCCTAATTAGAAAAATTAAACGGACATTTACTAGGACTGAGCTAAGTGTATTAATTTTTCCAGCGGTACGATATCTTTTATCAAACTCTTTCTCTTGTATTAGATTTATAACACTCTTTGCAAATAGTATCGCTTTTGTGACGAAAATGAAAAATCTTTTATTACACTTTATCAATGAGCTTGATAATTCTACAGGTTTTGAAATAATGCATTTCGAACGAATGGAGATGCCCAATATAGAACCGAGTCACAAGCATACCTTCTATGAAATCTTATGTACAGAAAAGGGCACTAGCAAACAAATAATCAATTACAAGGAATATAAAATCGTTCCCAATAGCCTCTTCTTTATCTCACCCGATTAAATACAACGCATATAAGATTGGGAGACCTTGCAGGGAAACACAATTATGTTTACAGAAGACTTTTTTCTACTTAACAACATCAATTAAGACCTACTTTTCGAACTCAGTTTTTTAGACAATCTGTACAAGCATCAATATATAGTTTGGTGAAAACAACTTTAGGGAAATACTTGAGCTCATACACCTTATTTCTAGGGAGCAACATCGAGAAAATCGGCATCCAACTATAACCCAGTCCCTATTGATTGCCCTATTGTTACAAATTCAGCGGAGCGTCGATGAGAGCAGAAAAAATAGTACGTAACGCAATGAAGCCTTCGATTCTTTACAAAAGGAACTCTTAAACAATCTTAAAATCTTAGTAAAATACAAAAAGAATTTGATTTATTATAGGAATATCGAGCGGTCTGGATCAAGCACTTTCCGATACAGTAGTCGAAAATGGAGATTTCGTAATCGGAACTTTTCGTAACCAACAACAAGTCTAAAAGTTCAACAATAAGTATGATGATAAGGCTCACGCCATTTTACTTGGCATAAGCGATATGTCTTCTGGAACAGAAAACATTACCCGACACATTAGAAAATTCAGTAGGATAGATGTTTTTGCCCACATCGCAGGAGTGGGTTTCGCAGGAGCCGCAGAGGAGGCTTCCTATGAAGAAGTGCGTTACGTTTTCGAGGCAAATTTCTTTGACACCTTAAAGTTAAAGCAGGAGGTACTGCCCTTTATGCGAAAAGAAAAAAGCGGACGTATTGTTCAGATTTCCTCCCACGGGGAATCAAGGCATTCACCGAATTCGGTATCTATAATGCCAGCAAGTTTTCATTAGAGGGTTTTAGCGAAGCATTGGCACAGGAAGCCGAACCACTTGGCATCAAGATTTCCATAGTGGAGCCGGGACCTTTCAGTACCAATTTTGTAGGAGTAGGACTAGGACTCGCAAAACGAGTCATCGATGACGTGGGTGCGTTTAGAACCAAACTCAAAAGTGTCGATGGCAAACAGGAGGGTAATCCGGTAAAAGCTGCATAGGCGATAGCAGCATTGGTTCATTCTAAGAACTCAACGCTTCGCATGTCATTGGGTAAAGTCGCATTGATGACCATCAGGATCAAATTGGAAAGTATAACAATGGATTTAGAGGCCCATAGAAATATTGCGGAAAACGCCGTGTACAGGTAAACGTACAATCACGATGTCTTTAATAGTAATAGTTGTTCAAGCATTAACCTTAATAATCAACATTGTGAGAATATAATTTAATAAGCTGAAAGTTTGGGATTCAATAAATTTGACCGGACCTTTTCACCCTTAAATTAAACAGTCTCATAAAAAGAACCAATTATAGGACTTTTTCAACACGATAAAAGGAGCTCTTACTTATACCAGCTTTTTCACATGCCGTTTTTATGGGTAGGTCTTGTTTATCGTATAGGTATTTTGCAAAATGGTATTTCTCAATGGTTTCTTTTTTAGAACCAGTTGGTCTGCCCAATAATTTGTTTCGTTTCCTTGCGTTGGCAAGGCCGACTTTAGTTCTTTCGCTGATAAGGTTTCTTTCGAATTCAGCAACGGCAGCAAATATATGTAGTAAGAACTTCCCGTTTGCCGAGGCCGTATCGAACTCAGGTTCGCTTAAGCTTTTAAAGTGAACCCCTGCCTGATTAAACTTATCTATAATCTCAACCATATTTTTTAAAGAACGAAACACTCGGTCATTTTTATATGCGATTACAGTGTCCCCTTCGCGCATATATTTGATCAATTCATTTAGCCCTTTTCTATCACTCCTGGCACCGCTGGCAACGTCCTTATAAATTTTTTCACAACCGGCATTTTTAAGTAGGTCTATCTGAGATTCTAAATTTTAATCTTGGGTTGATACTCTAGCATATCCAAAAATCATGATAGTTTAGTTAAATTATAGCTCATAATGATTCGGTAAAAAGGATGTCAATCGTAAAGCAATTGTAGTATTCTATTCCCCTTATGCTCTTTGAGTTCCAGCAATAGTTTTTCTTGGTCACCAAAGGTAAATTTGGGTACGGTCAGCACAAACTCACGGCGCTCACCATCTTTAATGATTTTTGGAAGAGAATGTCTGTAAATAGGCTCAATTTCAATTTTTTGGTAGGATGATTTTTTCCGCTTGTTTCCATTTACCTTGAAAATTTTCAGGTAGTCCATTTCAAAGTCTATCCCAGATCTGTTTTTAACCTCCACAAGTACAAAGACCTCGGTGCGGTCGTAAATCAAGTCCTTTAGATGTAGGACTACATCCTTTTTTCTTTTGCGTTTTAGACTGTTTTGATTGTGCTTCAAATGAAACTCGCTGAATTTTTTAAAGTATTCAAATCGATTCTGGGAATCGGTTTGTGGGGTCTTCCTCGTCACAGAATCCTTTAATACGGATGCCGATTGTTGAACAGGATCGGGAAACAAAGGGCTTTCAAAACCAATACGTTCATTTCTATGGACAAAATAATTCACCGTATCCAAGTCATTCAGATATTTCAATTTATAGGCGTATACTTCATCCGTGGCCGTTACTACCAATAGGTTGCTTTCATGGCCCTTTACCCCCTGTAACAAACCTACATGCTGAAGGTTTTCTTTATTATAACTAAACGTAAAGTTGGGTGAACCAACGACCGCCTGACGAATTTCATCCGGAAAGAAAAGTGCAACCACCTCCCTTTCATTCGTGCCGATTGTTTTTAATTCTTGTGCACTTGTTTGGCCTAAAATAAGAATCGATAAAAGGATTAGTATCATTTTCATAATGCAGTTTTTAAAATAAGCTGATATTGATTATAAACCGTCACCTTCACATTGCGGTTGTTTCTTCGAAAAACTTGCTTAATACCGCCTACTTGTGGCACACCGGGAATATTTATATCCTCTACCACATCCCCGAGAACCTCCGTGGTGGCCTCGCCCGTAAAGCTGTTCCGTACATAAATACCCTCGTTGCCATCCAGTAAATCGAAGGCTTTCAAATCGACAGGTTTGTTGTTGATGTTCGTAATAGTGATGAAAACCCGGTTAGACTTAAATCGGACAAAACCATAAACCAACGAATTTCTGGGAATGGAATCGCCATTGATGAGCGCATCAACAGCCAGTCGTAATTCCAAACGCTCATCGCTTTTCACCGTTTGTTCTCCGTTGACTTCCACCATGATAAAGTCATCTGTCCTTCCTTTTTTTGTTTCCATTTCAACCAATGAAACCTGTTTGGGTTCGTAGGCAAAAAACCCTTGATGGGCGTTTGCAAAATCGATGACCGTTTCTTCGATTTGATTTTTTGGTGTGCTAGCCATTGGTTTTGATGAACTAATGTCCGCCGTATTATTGTATTCTCCAGATTCGTAATTTATCCTTCCTGCGGCATAGATACTGTCCACAATACGTTGACGCTCTTTCTCCTGATACATAGGGTCATAAAGTCCTGTTGAATCCAATAGTGATTCGTCATAAATACTTGGAGCATTGGACTCCCGAACTTCTTTCAAGTCATTGATGGCATCCAATTTCGAGGAATACTCTTTTTGTTCCTCTTTCAATTCCGGCACCACAGGCTGGGTCAGTTCTGACTTCTCCTCGTCCCCATCTCCCATTACGAGAAATCCATAGCCAACTATAAATAGCACTACTAAGGTGACGACGGTGATGAATATCATTTTGTTTCGATCTAGTTTCATTTGAAGCTATTTTTGAATGTTAAGTTTTTTAAGAGAGTTTTCAAAGAAGTTGGTTATCAATAAACCATGGGTATTATTAGGGAAATTTCTATCTACCTGAAGCAGATTTCCTGTGGTTATTAATTGGTACCTATCGATAATAGATCCCCGATTGATCTCAAAAATGGTCTCCGTTTGAAAGGATATGCGTTCCCCACTTAAAATTAGTTCCGTATTGACCGAGATAACCTTTTGCACCAGGGAGTACTGCAGCAACCTGTTATAAACCCCATCCGCTTTTTTCTGCCGGTACACATTATCGACAGTACTATCTCCCAACCACAAGGCCTTTTCAAGATTTTTTTCATAGTTACTTTCATCGATTCCATAGAAATAGTTGTGGAACAAATCGAGATGGGAAAGTGCCTCGACTTCCATATTCTCCTTTTGCGAAACCAATTTCAAGGGAATTATGGAACCATCCGTGTTTACAGCAAAGGTGCTGTTCAGCATACGCTGATTGAAACGATAGACCGTTAGCAGTGCAAAAATGCTGGTCAATAGACAGGCCAATACGACTGCCAAAACGATGTAGCGGTTTAGTTTCAAAACGCTATAGATGTTTTTATAGGGTGTTAGTTTATTTTTCATGGTGTATAGATTACTCGACAAATAGCCTTAAGGTGAAACTGGTAGCACGCTTATAAAGCTTGAACTTCAACAGAATAATGAAACCCACTCCCGCCAATTCAATGACAGGGGCAAATAGTTCACTACCGAAATCAGTACCGAATAGGTTTGGCCAAAAGTTTTCGGTGATTTCTTGATAGAGCTCGTTAACAAAAACATTGACCAAAAAGAATGCGGGCACGATCATATAAACAGCTGCGTACAGCTTAAAAAAGCGATAGCCCATAGGTCTGAACTTTTCAAAAACGGCCATGCTGATGACCAGTGGAAAAAAAGCCTGCATGATTCCCAACAGAAAGTAGCGTTCCGCCAAAAACAAAGGATATATGAACAAATCCAACACCCAAAGAAATAGTCCTAATGCTAGGGCGATCATGCGTATTCCCAAGAAAGGGGTCGTGAGCCATTCATATAGAATGCCCATCGCTTTTGTGGTCGCATCCAGAAGACCCAAATCCTCTTCTACTTCGATATCCTGTAGTTCCAAGGGTAGTAGTGCTGGGGCAGTCCCCCTGTACTGACCTTCTATGGCCACTAAAATGGAGTCAAAAGCATCCAATACTTCCGTAGAGAAAATAACCACCAGGACCACCGCAAAATTTTTGATCAATTCTGTGGGGGTCAATCCCCATGTAGCCCCTTGGATGGTCGCCCCTCCTTCATAGTACTTTTTCAGAATATTGATCAGAAAAAACAAAACGGCCAGCACTTTCATTCCACCGATCACATAGGATGCAAAATCACTATCCTTAATGGTCTGAAAAACAGAATCGACATATTCCAACCCGATGGACAAAAACATGCTATAGCCTTTTAGTAGTTGGTTTCCCGATTATTGATTCTGTCCTGCATCTCTCGAAAGGAAATGATGAGCTTATACCTCTTATTCTTTAGGGTGATGTCCGCTATCATTTTTTGGGAATCGTCCCTGTGTGTTTCCAATATTTCCAATCGCTCGGCATCATTGAGTTTTAGAAAGTCATTGGAGAGCACCTGGTTCATAAATTCCAGATTACGAAGTGACCCATCAATAATGGTATTGAAAGCGTTGGAAACGGCATCTATTTCGTCAGGGTGGATGTAAGGAGAATTTAGGATACCCCTCAAATCGTTTCGGACCATATTGACCAACGCTTCATTGTTTTCATTGATTTCCTTGACGGCCTCATATTGCGCTACCGCACTGTTTACTTTTTCTATCGTCTCTTTGGCCTGTTTGAGAAATCTGACGGTTTTGATCATTTCGCTGGTCTGTTTGGCGGATTCAAACAACTGCTTGATCAGCGATAGAAAATTGGTGTTGTCGTAGACCGGAATGCCCTGTGCTTTCGTTTGACCAGTACTCGCTATAACTAAGAATACCGAAATGATGATGGTTTTAATTGTAATTTTCATAATGTTCCTTTTTTAAGTGTGTGAATATGATTTTTGAAATTTCTGTTTTACAAATTCCATGATGGCCGTTTCCATATCATTGGTTTTACCATACATGGCCATTATGGTCTCGTTTTCTGAGCCGTCAGTGAGATAGGCCGCATACACCTCGGGGGGAACTTCCAAACGAAAGATGTTGCTCTCCTTCCCTATCTTGATAAAGATTTCTGTATACTTCCGCTGCCCCTTCAAGTCGTTCTTGATGGATTTTAGTTGATTTAGGTCATGGCTAGAAAGGCTTAGTCTTTTGACCAACTCGTCGTACCCCTTTTCATTTCGAAGGCTATAAATCACCTGGGTATTTTCCAGAATACTTGCCGAAGTGGAATTACTGGGTAATTGGTTGATGGACTGAAGTATAATCCCAATCGCCCCATTTTGTTTTCGTATGGCTTGATAGTAGAATTCGACACTTTCCAGTACGTTTTCAAACTTCAATTGCTTTGCGAACTCATCGAACAGGATAATCCCCTTTTCGGCACGGTTGCGCCAGATGGTCCGCTGAATGGCAGATTTGATAAGCTTCAACATTACGGAAAGGACTTCCTTGTTATCCTTCACTTCATCCAGTTCAAAAACGATAAGGCGTTTGTCCTCTATTTTATAAGACTGGTCTTCACTTACCTCGAATAAAAAACTGTAGAGTCCGTCCCCTACATATTCCGACATGATGTGCAGAAAGTTTGTGGTATTGAAATAGGCCTTATCGATGCCCAAATCATCCAATAGGGTTTCTTTGTTCTGCTGGACGAAATTGTAAAAGGCCTCTAACGAGTGGGTTTCGCTTGCATTACGTTTATAGTAATACTGAAGGATTTTTTTCAAGGCTACCTCTTGCGCTTTGGCGACCTTAAGACCCGAAGCAAAGAGCTCCAAAAGGAAGACGGTAAGGTCTTCCAACCGCTCCGGGCTTAGGTCATGTAGACTGTTGATGTAAAAGGGATTGATGCCCAGGTTCTTTCCTTGCTCGTAGCGTAAGGTGATGTATTGATCGGGATAGAGCTTTGCAAACTTGGTATAACTCCCTCCCAAATCAATGATGACCAATCGGACACCGTTTTCAAAATACTGCCGAAGGATGTTGTTCGCCAAAAACGACTTGCCCTCTCCCGTAGGAGCAAAAATTGCAAAGTTCCGGGCCTTAATGCGCCGCTTTTTTTCATCCCATACATCCTTAATGACCGGTATGTTATGTTGCCGGTCGTTGAAAATGATGCCCGTAGCATCCGATTTATAGTTGGTATTGTTGATCAGCAGACAGAGGGCATGTTTCAGGTCGGTGACATACAGATCTTCATCGGAAAAGTTGGATGCGAAGCAACAATAGCTATTCAGCAAATAATGTTTTCGCTCTTCCCCTTTTGGATAATACGGTATGATATCCAGTTCCTTGAACTCCGTTTTAATCCGAGAAGCAATCTTACTTAAATCAGCCAGGCGGTCGCTCCAAAAAACCACGTTAAGATGACCTCGTACGATTCGGGCATTATCGTCTTGGTTGATTTGGTCCAGAATGATACTGATTTTACCATGTACGACCTTGTTCTGCGTACCGAAGTTGGAACTTTTGCTCAGTTCTTCTAAACGCTTTTCCAACAGTTTTCGCCATTTATGCCTATCGTCCAAATAGACAATCTGGTTGACGATATGGTTTTCGTTCAGATTTAGCCCTAATTCGTCAATAAACCCCTGATGGAAGACAAAATCGTCGGAAGTAAAAGCATCATTGGTCTTGCTACTGCTAACCGTATCACCAAAACATAATTCGTTGTTGACCGCAAGTACGTCAAAATAATGATTGCCTATTTGGGCATGGTCTTTATTGAGGACTATGTCGGTATCGAAGCCTTGATTGAACCCATTGAAATAAGTGTCGGTCATCAAAAGAATTTCACTTTCCCTCAGCGGTGTAAAATCAAGTTTATAGCTATTGTTGAGAAAACCGATTGCATCGCGAACGGATGCCGTAAAACTTTCTACAGCTTCGGTCATTTTTTCAGGAATGGCTTTTGGAATTCCTCGAAATGGATTCACATATTTTGATTTGTTGAGACCTCTATTCTTCGGCCATACGAAAAAGAGATACGATTGATGCGATATATATTCCCTGCCCTTAAAATGTTTATGGGTCGCCTTTTCCAAAAAAGTCGTATTCGCTAAACGCTCGGCCGAATATTCCAATTTTTGGTAAATGTCCTGTTTATGGATAACCGTTCCGGCCGGCAACGATTTCAAGGCTTGAAACCAACTCCCGTGCAAGTCCTCAAAATCGTTTTCCGATAATGAATAGACCTCCGGCAAATCAGCCTTATAACACAGTACCAGGTTACCATTATTGGCAAAGACCAGATGGTCCTGAATATCCACAATCGGATAGTTTTGGTTGAGATTAATCCTCATAACACAGTGCACTTGTTTTTTTGTTGGAGATGGCACTCGGAAAAACCTTCTGAAGGTGCAGCATATGTGGTTGATTTGTTAATTTCAGAAGCATCGCATACAAGGTAAAATTGACACCTAGGCCACCAACAACCAACAGGAAACTGAAAGAGAATATTATCACCAATAGTGAACCGATAACTGCCGCCATTTGTAATGCGAACAGCGAAACTGGAAGTCCGAATATCAGTGCACGTTTACGAATGTTTCGGTATATCGGATAACTCTTCATTATACGACTAATGTTATCAGGTAGGTGAAGATGCCTACGACGGCACCGGCTATAAGCACAAAAACCAAAACACGCGTAATGCCTTTTTTAAGATCTGCGTTTTCACCAAAGAAGTGTCCTGCATTGAACAGGAAACCTACTAGAAAAATGACCCCGAGAATAATGGGGAAAATGGTACGTATGGTATCCGAGATGTCGTTGACCGAATCTTCGATACCACCAATTTGGGCATAAGTAGGGGCCGTTGCCAACAGCAACAACCAGAGTACTTTGTTTATTCTTTTCATCACTATTCGTTTTAGTGCCCGAAGAGGGCGGTTGATATAATGTTGTTGACGAATTTGAAGTGAAAAGGAAGGAATGCAGAGAATCGGCTAAAAATTAACAGTCGGGAACGTTAAAATTTCTTGGATTTTAAATCAATCGCTCAAATCGATGAAAATTGTGCAACACGCACTTAAGATTTTCAGCGAATGAAGCACAATTTTTTTTACGTATTGGTTTGGATACTGTTTTCTGGTTTACAACCCATTTTTGGACAGGAGAGAAATCAAAAACCTATTGTTATCATAGATTCCGGACATGGAGGTTCTGATACTGGCGCAATCGGCATCAATGGACTAAAGGAAAAAGAGGTGGTCTTGAGTATTGCCAAGGAGGTAGCTAAGCTTAACCAAGCACTATTCAATGATTCATTGGAAATATATCTTACTCGATACTCGGACACGCTTATTTCCTTGGTAGATAGAACCAAACTCGCAAAGGCCTTAAAAGCCGACGTATTTGTCTCGATTCATTTCAATCAAGCCGTTCGAAGAGCAGCTCATGGAATTGAAGTATATGTTAAACAAGGAGAGCCGCGTTCCGAAAACTTGGCTGAGCAATTTACAATTGGACTAAATGAAAAATTAGGCTTTAAAAATAGAGGCGTTAAAGATGCGAATTTTCAAGTGCTTCGGGAAACAACCCAATGCCCAAGTGTGCTTTTAGAATTAGGTTTTTTGTCGAATTGGGAGGAGGCGGAACATAATGGAGAGCAAAGTAGTATTATCGCTTATGCGCTATTAATAATAGAAACACTGATAAAATTTTTGAATTATGATCGAAGTTGCTAAAGCCTTGGCCATAATATTGAAAAAGCTATTTCATGAGGTCTTCTTGACTTTCAAGGAGTGCTGCAAAATATGGAAAAGCTAGATTTAATTTAAGGTTTTGAGAGGGTGCTCAAATACCATGCTCTAAATCTGACGATTTCTCTGCTTAGTTTTTTTACTAAACTCTTTGCAAAAAGCGGGTTTTGGATAGAGTTAAGTTATACGACCGATTTCATGACTCAATCAATATCTTACAATTATCCCGCTCTCTTTTCGTCTATAAATTCTTACACTTCATCGATTTGTTGATTACTGCCAATAACTAGTTGTTCTTTTTATACCCGTTCTTTAACAGTTTCGCGATATTTACTAGATTATTGATTAACGAGCGTATTAGTTCAAATATTTGAATCATAAATAATGACATCCATAAATAATCCAGTTGGTTCTGTTTGGCACAGATGGGATCCACATATTCACATTCCTGGAACTCTAAAAAATGATTACAAAAATGGCACCACATTAGAAGATTTTCTTCAAGAAATAAACACTTCTTCTCCTCCTATTAAAGCATTGGGAATTACCGATTATTATGTTTTAGATTCTTATGAGAGAATTTTACCAATTTTTAAAAATGGTGGATTACCAAATGTGGAATTAATGTTTCCAAACATAGAATTACGTTTTTCGGTAAACGCGGGTAAGGGATCTCCAATAAACGTTCATTTGTTAGTGTCACCTGATGACGAAGATCATATTGAAGAGACTAAACGTTTTTTGAGGAACCTAAAATTCGAGTACGATGGAGAGGATTATGGGTGTGTAAATGATGACCTAATAAGACTTGGCAAGGCGTTTGTCGGTAATTCCAATGATAAGGCATATCTATTAAGGGCAGGTGTTGAGCAGTTTAAAGTGTCGCCTAATGATTTGAGCAAAGCCTTCAAAAATCATCAGTGGGCAAGGGAAAATATTATGGTAGGTGTTGCAGCTGGCCAAAATGATGGTACAGCTCAGCTACAGGAGAGTGGACTTACTGCGTTGCGGGAGGAACTGCAGAGAATGTCACATTTTGTATTCTCCGGTCGTATGGGAGATCGTGAATACTGGTGCGGAAGGGGAGCCGATTCTGCGGAAGAAATAAAGAGAAAGTATAAAAGCTTAAAGCCTTGTTTGCATGGTAGTGACGCACATAATCTTGAAAGTGTGGGTAATCCTCATCTTGATAGATACTGTTGGTTACGAGGGGATCTTAAGTTTGAAACTTTACGCCAGATATGTTTTGAACCTGAAAGAAGGGTTTTTATTGGAAAAGAAGTTTCAGAAGATGGTTTTCCCTCCCATACTATTGACAAGGTTTCGGTGAAAGATGCATCTTGGCTTAAAAACCCTGAGATTAGTGTTAACTCAGGTCTAGTTGCTATTATTGGTGCGCGCGGCTCTGGAAAGACAGCTTTAGTTGAAATGATTGCCGCTGGTTCTGGAAGTGTTGATCAATCCCATACGAAACGTTCTTTTCTAGAAAGAGCTAGGGTTTTATTAAAAGGTACAACAAGTACAGTTACATGGGGCAATTCTGAAACAACAACTTTTTGTGTGGACATTTCTCAACTTCCTATGGAAAGTGAAGAACCCAGAGTACGCTATTTATCACAACAGTTCGTTGATCACTTATGTTCCTCAGATGGTCTTGCCGATGAATTAGTTAACGCAATTGAAAATGTGATTTTTGACGCTCATAGTGTTGATGAAAGACTTGGCGCACGGACATTTAAGGAATTAAGAAGTACTAAAACGGAATCGATTAAAAGGAGTATAGAAAAATATCAGAAGCTACTTCTGGATATTGGTGATAATATATCCACGCAAGATGACCTCGCTCGAAATGTAGAAGATTTAAAGAAGAAAAGGGCCAATGAGTTTGCAGCCATTGAGCGTATGAAATTAGATCGTAAGAAACTGATACCTTCTGATAACAAAGAACTGCTGAAAAAACTAGATCAAGTCAGAGAGGCAACCGAAGCTAAATCCCAAAATATTGCTACCATTGAGAAGAAAGAACTCAAGCTTAACGGTTTAAAAGAGGAAGTAGGCCAATTCGAGGACGGTATTGCCAAACCATATCTTGAGGATCTCAAGGCTAATTATGAAGAAGCAAAGCTGACCGAAGAACAATGGTCAAATTTCAATCTTACTTATGAAGGAAATGTTGGAATTCTGTTGCAAGAAGAACTTTCAGAAACTTCAAAGCAGTTAAAAAACTTGAAAGGTCCAAATATTGGGGAGCAAATAGAATCAAAGGATAAAGTCAACGCAAAACCTTATCTACAATCCTACAATAATCTCTCCTCAAATACATATACACTTCTCTTGAAGGAGCAAAATAGATTAGAAGCCCTTATAGGCGTTGATAGTGCAAGAAGAAAGAAATATACAGAGCTTTCCAACAAAATAGCAAAGGCAGAAACCGCATTAAAGGTACGTGATAAGGAAGTGCAAAATGCCGAAGTGGCTCCTTCAAAGATTGAAGAGCTACTAGCACAACGCAAGAATACCTACGAACTTTTAATTGGGCAGATTGAAAAGGAAGAAGACCTCTTATCACAACTCTATAGTCCACTTCAAAATAGACTTAATTCTCAGAAGGGTACTCTATCCAAACTTACCTTTTCTGTTAATAGAATAGTTAATATAGAACAATGGGCCGAATCAGGTGAGAGATTAATTGACAGGTCTAGGGTCGGTTCGTTTAGGGGTGTTGGCACCTTGACAGGAATTATAAAAGAGGCATTGGAGCATGTATGGAAAAACGGCTCTTCCAAAGAAATTGCTAAAGCAATGTCTGAGTTTCGCACAGAGTACGGACAAGCCTTTTGGAATCATGCTTTTGAGGATGCTAGAAAGACTAGAGAAACCAAAAAGCATTGGTACGGTCAGATTTCATCATGGCTTTATGGTATTGATCATGTCAAGGTAAATTACGGACTAAAATATGAGGGTGTAGATGTCCAGCAACTCTCACCAGGCACAAGGGGTATAGTTCTTCTTTTACTATACCTCTCAATTGATATAGATGATGATCGCCCTTTAATTATCGATCAGCCAGAAGAAAACTTAGACCCCAAGTCCATTTTTGAAGAATTGGTCGAAAAATTCAAAGAGGCAAAAAAAAGAAGACAAATTATCATTGTGACACATAATGCAAATTTAGTGGTAAATACTGATGCGGACCAAGTGATAGTAGCGTCGCGAGGCGAACATAAAAAAGGGGCACTACCTGACATTGGATATATGAGTGGGGGTCTTGAAAATCCAGAAATACGAAAAGCTGTTTGCGATATTTTGGAGGGTGGGAAGCAAGCCTTTGAAGAAAGATCTAAACGGCTTCGAATCAGTATTTAAATACTTTTGTACTAAAATGAGACTAATATGGTTTAGAATTATTTAGATTTTCCCCGTACGAGAAGAAAAATTTAAGGAGCAGGGAATCAGCATTTCCATATTCTTTGGAAGTGTTACTTTAATTTTGAAATATAATCGATATTTACTGCTTTTTGGTTAGAAAGTAGATACCCAACCTACTTCATCCGAGTATAATACTCAATATGATTCCACTTTTTTGAAAAACCAAAGCAATGCCCATTTTTGGCATCTTGACAGAATGTAAAAAGAAGCAGCCCATTAAATCGAATGGGTTCATGTTCGTACATTATTGAGACATACTTACCATTGCCAATGATCATGGTGCATTTAGCAATGACATCATCTTCCCATTTCATATTTTGATCCACTAAGGCCATGTGATCATTCCCCATAATGGCTTCAGGTAGGTAATTTTTAATCCCTAGTCCTTCAATGAGATGCAATGTACGCATGCCGATATTGAATGTCTGTATGCCCTTGTTCGGTTTCATTGCAAATAAACCCTTACCCAACCCGAATCCGGTAAATCATATCGGTCAATGACCATCAGCCCGCAAGTGCCTTTTTGAGTGTATTTATACTTTAACATCGTATTGCTGTCCCCTGCCTCTATGTAGAACAGAGCAAGTCTTTTTGGAAAGCTTAAGTGCTTATTTTCGCATTCCATGCGCAGTCGGTGCTCTCCTATTTCCTTTAGCAAATGCTTACTTGCATACCTGTCATAATTTCTAAAAACAACATCTCTCATTAAATTTAAATTGTTGGATTATATGCATAAAATAGAATTTTATCGAAAAGTATAAATTGATTTTATTTGGTACAATCCATATGTCTTAAAAAATACGGATGAGTCCAAAAATTGTAGCAATATCAAATTCTAAGAAAATGATTTTATCATAAAATGATAGAATAAAGGTAGCCGGAAAGCCGATACCTACTTTTATGGAATGTGAGGGATATAAAAAACCACAAGTTGCATCCTTGTGGTCTTTAATTATTTGGAGGTCAAACTAACGTTTCATTGCTACTGCCCCAAAACGCTTACCATTCCATAAGGTGTAACCACTGGCCAGGTCAGCACTCCAGGTATGAAAATGAAGTACGAAAGGTTGTGTATTTGCTTCCGAAAATTTAATGTTCATTCTTAGGATATGAGGGTCCTGTTTCGATACAAACCCTTTGAACGCAATAGTAGTTCCGTTTGAAGTTTTATATTCAGAATGAAGATACCAACCGAGAAGAGGTATAGTGGTCATTTGCGTTATGGTAAGTACGCCTTTCCATCCATCATGATTCATATCCCAGGTTCCTTTCCACTTTGTGGGCACAAAATCTTTTCCATGCTTACTGTTAAAGGCAGTTCTACTTAAATAGACACCATAATCGGTATTCTTCCAAACCGTAGTACCCGCAGCCTTGGTAATATCCCAACTATAAACATTGATGATAAATTGTTGACCGGTCTGGGCAGTTGGCTCACTATTTTCGCCATCGGTTATATAAAATTGAATTCCACTACCGTCGTGAATAAAATTACCATTAATAGCCTTTAGGGAACCATCTGAAGCGCTATAGTGGCCTAGACGGGTAATTTGGTTGTCTTCCTTGGTGAAACGTCTAATTGTCAAACTCCCTTTCCAACCGTCATGGTTCATATTCCATTTACCAACTGCCCTATTTTTTCGATTTGGCGTTTTAGGATCGGTTACACTTGTTACAATGGATCCATAGCTAAAGCAATTTTCGGCGAATTCATAATTTACTCGGATCAACCCGGGTTCATTCCACGAGTTTTTAATATAAAATACCTGTTGATCACGGTCATAGCCAACAACCAGAAAAACGTGATAGCCGCCAGAAGCTGTGGAATCATACTCTCTAACCCCGGTGTCGGGGTTCGTTTTCCATTTTAGATTGGCATCGACAATTACCTCATTTCCCCAAGCCAATAGTTTTTCGAGGTTTGAAGTATCCCGTATTTCGTCTGGAGAGAATAACTGATAGGATTCTATGCCATATTTGGCATTTTGTCTTGCACTATGCGGAATGTAAAGTGGGGAGTACTCAAAAGCATCTACTTCACCTTGTGTTACCGTATTAAGTGCCGGGTCGCCTTTCCACTGCAGACCTCCGGCAGCAGGAATTTGATTTTTAATTGCTGTCATAGCACTACCGGACAAGTAAGGGCAGTGCTCCTCTAAAGGAATAGAAAAATTGACGGCATGCTTGATGCCCTGTGAGTTGCCACCACCCCAAAAAGATGATTGGTTTTCATATTTAAAAATTTTGGGGTAAGAAATGCCCGTAGATTTATAGCAATGCCAAAAAAATTGTTCCGATAAATCTAAATCCAATCCATAATCACGTTTATAGCGGGCCTCTATGGCCGCAACCATTGCAAAGCCGGAACACGTATTACGGTTAGATTGATTTCTGATACCGGTTTGAAATTCATCCCAAAGAACTTGAGATGGAAGAGAGAAAAACCTAAACATAGATTTTTTTTCTCTTTTCCATTTAGAAGTATCTTGTGATTCAAAATTTTCTAAACCCTCTTTGAGGTCAAAATACTGTTCGTTTTCAGCTTGAAAGTCTTTAATGTTCTGAATTGCAATCTGTTCCTTGGCGTTGACAAACTTAAACGACAGATTGTCAATTAACTCAATACGGTCCATTTCTGGAATAGGCTCAATGGGGACAAACTTTTTCTGTTCAATACTACTTTCCATAACTCCTAGATATCTGATATTTGTATTGAAATTATAGAATCAAACTGTTCATTTAATGTGAAATTGTATGGTTGGGTTATAATTCTGTATGCTTAGTGTGTTGATTGCTATATGGTTATGTTTGAGTGGTTGGGGTGCTACAGAAATCACTGTCTATCCAATTGGTCTTATCTAAAAGTAAAATTTGATAAGTTATGACCTTCCCCATTTTCAAGAATAGATAATTCATAAATCCTAATTTAATTGAAAGTTCAAATAAAGGATAGTCTTTTTAACAAATTGGACCTTGTGCCATGGGTTGGAAATACACCATTGTAGAAACAAACTCTTTAAATTAATAAGCTTACTTTTTGCACAAGGATAGATTTTAAACTTGGATGGGTAATTCGTTTCTAATAGCTCCAGTGATTCCAGAATCATTTTGCTTTCGAATGTTATATCCCAAAAAACTGTCTAATTTGTTTAAACGGGAATTGGTTGTTCAATTATATAAGAATGTCATTTTTTCGTAAATTAAATCCTCTTAGAGTATAAGAAACATTGATGCCCATTGTAGAAAGCACTGCCAATTTTCTTTTTAAACTTCATCCAAAATATCATGGGGGTGACTTCTGGTTGGTTATTTCGTTCCGGAGCCAATCGAAATTCATATAAAACATTATTCGATGTGGATATAGTGAAATACCTCGAAAAAATTACAGATGTAGGGAAGGAGGGCTGTTGGATGCTTACCACAAATTGTCCAAACAGAAACGGCTTCTAAGTTTGAAGCTACAAAATTCAGCTTTGGTAAATATAGGGGGAAATTCGTTGAGGCTATTTGGGAATCAGATAAGGGTTATATTAAGTGGCTTTCTCAGCAAAAAATGGTTGAGCGAATATGTTGATGAGAATGATGTTATCCATGATTTACTCCATTTGGAAGAAGAGAATCAAAACGACATATGGCTTTAAAAAATGCTGACATAACCATTAATATAAATTTAATCATCTGATTTTTTTGATTTCTTCATTTCGTAAAATAGATTCATCTCAATTTGAGATTGATTTTTTAGTTCTAATTTAAGACCACTAACTATGGAATCCAATGTGTTAACAAATTTAACTGCTCGAGATGGTATATTGACAGATTTCAGAATGATGTAAAGTTCTTTATTAAATTCTTGATGATAATTTATACTGTGAGTAGCTACTTCTGCCATTCGATGCGTGCGGCCTTTACCTTCGAAATAATGTAAAGCAATAGTGAATGAACCCAATTCGTCGTTCCAATTATTAACTTCAAAACAATTCAGCCATGTAGGATAAATAAGTGATATAAGTTTAGTATCAATGGAAGATGCATGTCGAACTGGATCCCATGCTTTGTATGAACTATACTGTCTAATAGTATGGACAATATTTAGGTTGCTCAGTACTGCTTTAGTTATTTCGTAGTCGGACGATTTTTTAACATCATTTAAGAAATTTGATAACTTCGGTAATAAAAAGTATTTTAAAAAAAAATTTTTATCGAGCTCTAAACACAAGGACCAAAAGTTAGTAGGATCACTGGTTTGCATCGAAAGGCCCTCGAACTCATCTGAATAAAACTTCTTCTTTGAACTAATGTTTCTTTTTGATAGAAAGTCGGCACTAAAATATTCTTGAATAGATCTATGCGGAAAAATATATTCTTGGCCATCACGGACAAATATGCCTATTCCGACCTCCAGGTCCCGCACCAAATCCTCGATACTTATATTTAAATCAAGAACCTCAAAAATCTTTGGAGCTAACTTCTCAATGAAGGACCCACTAAAACTATAAACTCCCTCACAATAAGAATGAAAGGAAAACCAATCTAAGAATTGTATGAAGTCCTCCTTTTGTAAGAACGTAAGTCTCTCATGTTTAAATCCTGGTTCTTTACTAGAATCATGTTTAGTGTAGTAAGTATCAAAAACATTCCAATAAAATTGACTCTTCTTTTTAGGCATTTCCGGATGAATGGAATAAGTCGTAATAAACATGGCCAATAAGAGAGGGTTCTTTAGTAAGAATCTATATGAATTGTTTTCTGGGGAATTTATTTCTGCTGTCATTTCCTCAGCAACAGATAATTTTTTTGGTAGTTGCTTTTTAATAAATGAATCAATATCAATGTACTCTAAATCTTTAACAAACAAATTTTTAAAACCATTTAGACTCTCTAAACTGGTACCCGGGCGTGAAGTGATTATAAATTTATTGAATCGATTTTTTTGTACATAATTCCTAATTTCTTTTGTAATTAGAGGTAATCTATTAGAATAGATTTCATCGTATCCATCTAGTATAAAGACAAATACTCCTTCATTGATAGCCTTCTCAAATGCATTCTCCTTTTTTTTAGAACTGAATTTACCAGAGGACGTGCGGTTTTCCTCATAGAGCCTATTATTAAAAATTTCATCGTATAAGAAATCCTCAAATGAGATATTGCTATGATTCAAATCTCGCAAAGTTATTAATATAGGTATGCCTAATTTTTGTTTTACTGTTTGCAGAAAAATATGCTTAGCGATTAAACTCTTTCCTGAGCCTGCCGTCCCAATTATTGTCGACCTGGGTGAATGACGGAATATTTCTTTAGCTGAACAGTCATACATTAACAGACCTCTTGAATCTGTAAGTTTCATTGGGTAAAAAGTATCATAAAACTGAATACCCTCTGGATGTAAAAAAGTTTTTGTGGATATGTTTTCAGAGTAAGACTTATTTAAATAATTAGAAAGCCCGGTATCATAAAATTTATCAAAACCCTCGCGTATCTCTTTTCTTATATCTTTAAAACTTTCTCGAAAAGTGTTTAATAAAGCGATGACGTCTGATACTTCAATTTCCATATTAATTACAATTAAATTGAGACTTACTAAGATAAGATCCTAGCTCACTTTAGTTGCTCAACAAATTTAAATAGTCAATCTATCAATAATCGATTTTATGTAAGTTACTTTTAAAAGTCGGTTAACATAGTATTTCGTTTAGCATAGTGACATTTCAATGTACAATTTATGAAAATAGTTAATCAAATAATAGCTCCATACATCAAGGATTTGTAGCCTTACCCCTTTTAGGACATCGCTAAATTCATAAAATTATCATTAATGTTGTTCGTTTCGGGGAAGAATTCTTCCCCGAAACGGTTCCTGTATTCCCTGGGCGGCATATCCCCGATGGATGAATGGGGGTGCCTTGTATTGTAATCCTCCATCCATTTTTGGGTCAGCGTCCTTACTTGGTGCAGGTCGTTGAACCAATAGGCATCGAGCACATCTTCCCTGTAAAACCTGTTGAGTCGTTCCATATATCCGTTCTGCATGGGCTTGCCGGGCTGGATGAACTGCAGCTCCACCCGTTTGCCCTTGCACCATTGCGATAGGGCCTTGGATATGAACTCCGGACCGTTGTCGCAGCGTATGGTCTTTGGAAGGCCTATTTCTTCCCCCAATTGTGATAAGGTCTCCACCACCTTTATGGCCGGATAGTTAAGTCCCACGTCCATGGCCAGTGCCTCCCGGTTGCAGTCGTCCATGACATTGAACACCCTTATCTTTCTTCCATCCGATAGCACATCGGCCATAAAATCCATGCTCCACACCTCGTTGAGCTGCATCGGGGCCTCCAATGGGTTCTTTGTCCTTGCAGGAAGCCTCTTCTTGTGCTTCCTCCTTAGTTTTAGGTTCATGGACCTGTAGACCCTCAACACCCGTTTCCTGTTCCAGTTGCGGCCTTCGCGACGCAGACGCTTGTAATATACCTCGAATCCCCTTGTCGGCAGCTCTTCGGCGAGCCTGGAAAGGGCGTCGATTACCTCGGTGTCGTCCCTTTTACTATGGTAGTACCACATCGACCGTGCAAGGTCCAGTACCCCACAGGAACGCGATACACATACCGAATAGGCCTCTTGGAGATATTTGGCGCGCTGCTTCTTGTCGGAAGGCCCTAGAACTTTTTTGACAGTACGTCCTTGAGCATACGGATGTCAAGACTGGCATCGGCGTACATCTGCTTGAGCTTGCGGTTCTCCTCCTCGAGTTCCTTCAAGCGCTTCATATGGGCCACTTCCATGCCTCCGTACTTCTTGCGCCAATAGTAGAAGGTGCTCTTGTCGATTCCCAACTCCCGGGATATCTCCCCGACGCTCCTACCTTGTTCGTTCTCTTTCAGTGCCCGGATAATCTGGCTCTCGGTAAACTTGCTTTTTTTCATGTGACAGTTAAAATTTAAAGTTAGAAAATCTGAATTTTAAACTGTCCTATTTTTAGGGAAGGCTACAGATTGAAGTGTCATAATAGGATTTATTTAATTCATATGTTTATTTTCTTGTTTTGTATTTTTAACAGATTAAGTTGGCCAATGTTTTTTTGGCGGTGATTATATTATATTTATACCATGTGCTATTCTACAACACTTACTAAGACCGAAAAAGAAATTGAGAAAGATACGAAGAGGGAATTCCGTTACCCTATGGAATACAAACCCTATTTCTATCAATCGGCTTTCAATCATAGCAATCTATATATCATTCCCCAAAAGGAACCTGAATTAATTCGGCCCGCCATGTGGGGCCTGGTGCCTAAATGGGCGATGAAAGGTGATATAAACGAGTTTCTCAAAAAGAACTATACCAATAATGCACGCTCGGAATCCATTTTCAATAAAAAATCCTTTAAGGACTTCCCAGTTACAAATAGATGTCTGATACTAGCGGACGGTTTTTTCGAACCGCACCATGAGGCTGGGAACGCCTATCCCTATTTCTGTCACCATCCCGATAATAGTCTATTCATGTTCGCGGGACTTTATAGCGAACTGGACGAGGAACTGCATAGCTGTACAATAATTACCGTGGAAGCCAACGAGCAGTTTGAGAAAGTACACAATAAGAAAAAACGTATGCCTTTGGTTTTAGACCCTGAGTTCATCGAAGAATGGTTGCGCGATGATTTAAACGAAGGCAATATCACCGAGCTAATGCAGGTAGGCTTTACCACCAAGGAATTCGAATGCTATCCTGTGACTCGGGAACTTTATCAACCTAAATTCACCGAAAAGAATACCCCAGTTGCCATTACCAAAGTTGATTATCCCGAACTTAACGAGCAGGGTAGTTTGTTCTAGAGGTATACTTAGCTACCAGATGGACTTTCGTAAGTTTTAATGGAAGCTACTGATAAGGGTCAAGTTATACGTCAAATTTTTATGGGTATGAGTTCACATGGTCGAACTTGGCATATGATATTTGCAATCTAAAACCCTTTATTATGTCATTACTTACCATCATCTTAAATATCCTTCTTCCGCCATTGGCCGTCTTCATGAAACATGGAGTAGGCATGACACTTCTAGTTAGCATATTACTTACGATGCTTGCCTGGCTTCCGGGTATCATACACGCTTTTATAGTCAACAAGTAAGGTTGAGTACTAAGACATCTTATGCCTTGGAAGACCTATTTCACGTTCCTGTGGGTAGGGTGCACGATGTGTAGTGCTTCTGTCTTCTTTTAATCTTTCATGTACCCTATATTCCCTATCGCTACCGGTCTGATATCTTGGGTCTGGAACAAAGGGCATTTTCTCCATCTTGGATATTACGACTGTGGGGAAATGAAAGTCTACCTCCACCCGGCCTAAAAGAAGATAACAACCACCCCCCTTAAATGGATATTTTTTTAAGGAGGACGCAAAATGGGCCGTGTCAAAATAATCCCCATCATTGTCGATCCATGTTCCGAAATACATATCGCCATTGTTGGTAGGAACCTGTTTGGTCGATACCAGGTATGCGAGCATTCGAACGGTTTTCTTGTAGTTATCCAATAATTGTTTGGTCATGATGTCACCACGAAACTTTGTTTTTAAAAGTTCGAAAGGGGAAAGTGATACCGCAAAACCGAGTATTTCAATTTCATCAAAAGCATCTTCGATAATATTACGATGCATTACCGGGAATTTATAATCCTGGATAGGCTCTTCTATTAGAAGGGTCGGTGACTTTGACACTTCTCCTGATTGCAACATCTTAGAAATAATTATGAGGTCGCTCTTAGATTTTTCGGTAAAACGAAATGCACCAACGAATATTAAGGTTTGCAATGTTTCACCTCCAATGCCAGTCCGAGATAAGAAATCCTCTAATGACTTAAAATCTCCATTTGCCAGTCTTTCCTCGACCAACCCATGAATAGTATTTTCATCCATGGATTTTACAAGACCGAAACCAAGATATATCTCGGACCCTTTTAAAATAGTCTCATGCCCACTATGGTTTACGCAGGGCACCAATACGGTACCTCCGGAATGCTTTGCTTCGTGCACATAAATTTCCGTTCGGTAAAAACCACCCCCATTATTTATGGCGCAGACCATAAATTCAATACCGTGATAGGTCTTAAGGTAGAGACTCTGATAACTCTCTACTGCATAGGATGCAGAATGTGCTTTGCAAAATGAATATCCTGCGAAGCTTTCAATTTGCCTAAAAACCTCACGGCTTAATTGTTCATTACGCCCCAATTTTTTGCAGGATTCGAAGAACATATACTTCAGACTTTCTATTTCCTTTTTAGAGCGTGATTTACCGCTTATGGACCTTCGAAGTATATCGCCGTAAGTCGCCTCTAGGCCGCCATAGTGAAGCGCAATTTTAATGACATCTTCTTGGTAGACCATAATGCCATACGTATCGCCCAAGAACTCTTCGAATACCTCATGGAAATACTCAAAATTATTCGGGTTGTTGTGACGAAAAATATACTCTTTCATCATTCCACTCTTGGCTACTCCAGGGCGAATTATACTTGAAGCCGCCACTAGGGTCTGATAGTCATTGCACTTCAACCTTCTCAGTAGTCCGCGCATCGCGGGGCTCTCGATGTAAAAACACCCCAAGGTATTGCCAACCTGTAAATTAAGATTACACTGAGCATCGGTCTTGAAGGAATCGACCTTTTCTATGTCGACATTTATGCCCTTATTCTTTTTGACCAATTCAACGGTGGTGGCAATGGTTCCCAAGCCTCTCTGACTTAAAATATCGAACTTCTCGAACCCGATATCTTCTGCAATGTGCATATCGAACTGAACTATAGGGTAACCCTTCGGTTTTATTTCCAAGGCGGAAAAGTTCGTAATCGGTTCTTCGGATATGATCACGCCACAGGCATGCATACTTCTTTGATTGGGAAATCCGATAAGCATGGCACCGAGCTTTGCTACATGTTCAACGACCGAATCGGTGTCTTCAGATCGTAAGCCTTTTTTGGAAAGCTGGTCCAACTCTGCCTTTTGTAGCCCATAGACCTTACCGAGTTCACGCATAATGGAACGGTGTTTAAATTCAACGATCGTACCGCAGAAGGCAACATGGCCAGGTGAAAACCTTTTGAAAATATAATCAAGAATTTCATCGCGTTCCTGCCATGACCAATCGATATCGAAATCGGGCGGGCTTTTTCTATTTTGGTTCAAAAATCGTTCAAAGTATAGGTCTAGTTCGATAGGGCAAATATCTGTAATGCCCAAAGCATAACTTACAATACTATTGGCACCACTACCACGACCCACGTGCATAAAACCTCTGCTTTTGCTATATCTGACGATGTCCCAGGTAATCAAGAAGTACCCGGTGAAATTGAGTTCGCCGATAACTTTGAGCTCTTTTTCCATGCGAATTCGGGCCGCTTTGTTCTTTATGCCATATCGTCGTAGAATCCCATCTTTTGCGAGCTGACCCAATAAGAGCATATCACCTGACTTCGTTCCTGTATATAGTTTCTTATTTCTAGGCACGGTAAAGTCGAAACTAAAACTACAGCGAGCGGCCAATCGTTCCGCGTTGCGGACTATGCCAGAATATCTTGAAAATTGTTTTTCCAGATTTGGTGTAGTATCCATGACCTCAGAAGGATGGCAATGGGCACCTTTGGGTAACTGCGACAACAGGATGTTTTGGTCTATACATCTTAACGCCTTGTGCAACTCAAATTCTTCTTGGTTACGGATGGTAACGGATTGAAAAGCGACTGTCTTATGTAATAGTTTTTGATATTTAGGTTGAATGAGTTGGGTTGTTTCATGACCCTGTACTCCAAGGAATTCATTCTTCTCCAGTCTTACCGGCGCATTATCCATAGGATAGACTATAAAGGCATTTTTAAATTTTGGGGCCAAATTCGGGAGTGGCTTATTACCAAGATTATGGTCCGTCAAAAATTTACAGAGCTCACCGATACCATGGGTATTTTTTGCAATTCCAGTATATAGTTTTTCGTCTGCATTTCGAAATTCGATACCTACTACTGGCTTAATTTTATTTACCTCACACAAACGGACAAAATCATAGATTCCCGTCACCGTATTGATATCGGTCAGGCCTAGGGTCGACACACCCTGATCCGCGGCCAGATCTACTAGTTCCTCCAACGGTATTGTACCATATCTTAGGCTATGGTATGAATGACAGTTAAGAAACGTTTTCATTTGGTCCTGTAATTTTGAAATGCGTAGGAGGTGCCTATGGCATGCGACCCATATTTATTACGAATAGTATCTAGGGCATTGTATAGTGAAAGTATTTCACCGGTATCCTCAAAGAGGTTTATCTGATGGGAGCCCGATACGATATCTGAAAAGCGAACGCCAACTTTTATCAGACGCATTCTTCTGTGATATAATTTTGAGAATAACAAATCAACTTCTTTCTTTAAGATGTGATCGAGCGAAGTATAGCCTATTCGAGACTGTTTGATCTCTGTATCTAGATTATTATACTTTACCTTGACAATTACCTTGGCGGTTACCAGCTCATCCTGCCTGAGCTTAAAAGCTAATTGTTCTACCATGGCCATAAGTTGAGCTTTAATGGTATGCAGGTCTATACAATCCATCTCAAAGTCGTGCTCCATAAATACTGCTTTCTTTTCCGAATAGGGCTTTACGGGGTCCCTATCGATACCGTTGGCATGTTCCCAAATTGTATTTCCTCGAGTACCCAGCATTTTCCGTAATACCATCGGTGGCATTGCTGAAATTTTACCGATTTGGCGTATGCCGATTCTTGATAATAACTGGAATGTCGAATCACCAATTTGAGGCAATCTTTGTATCGGCAAGGGATTTAAAAAATTTTGGATTTTATCCTGCTCCAAAAATTGGGGCATTCTGGGAGTGGAGTCCACAGACCCTATTTTTGAAACCGTTTTGTTTACGGATAGCGCCCATGAAGGGTCTAGCCCAGAGTTTTTTGAAATGTGTACCGAAAGTTGTTTGGTCCAATCGTAACAGCCAAAAAATCGATCCATTCCGGTAATGTCCAAATAGAAGGAATGAATCGATGATTTTTCAACCACTGGAGCCTGTTCTCTGATTATATCCGTAAGCTCCTTTGACTTATTGGAATAGGAACCATAGTCACCTTTGAGCACTGTCGCATTAGGACACAACTTTAGGGCATAGGATGTCGGCATCGAGACTCGAACCCCGAACCTGGAAGCTTCTTTAGAACAGGCGGCCACCATACCTCGGTTTGGGCCACCTCCAATGATAAGGGGAACTCCTTGTAAAGATGAATTTGCCAAACGCTCACATGCAATATAATAATCATGCATGTCAATATGTACTATAGCTCTTTCCATTGCAACTTTTTCAGATATTTAAAATCCCTGTATAATAGTTCCGTGCTCTAATTGACCCATTAACTTCTGCTCGGCTTCATAGTAAAAATTCTCTTTAAGTTCAGCTTCATACTTGGCTAAACGATGCTTAATTTCAGTTTTCGGGCCAAACAATTCAATTCGACACATCACGGTGCCGTCCATTGCATAATAGGTCTCCACGATTATTTGATCGTATAGGTATCCAACCAACCTGTAACCGATCAAAACCTTAATTTCTTCTTCTAAGCGTATGATATTTGAGTAATTCATTTTAAGTAAATCCCCCTTTTAATGGAATAATTCCAAAATTATGGATTATATCCATTGATTATATTATTTTTACTCGAAGAATTAAAATTTTAACGAAATGGAGTATGTCGTTGTCGACATTGAGACAGCCGGGAAAGGCATTCGAAATAACCGAATTACGGAGATATGCATTGTTCGACTAAGCGGGGAAAAAATTTTGGACAAGTTTGTTTCTTTGGTCAATCCCCAGGTTCGCATTCCCAATTTCATCACCGGTCTAACGGGTATCGATGATGACATGGTGCGAACTGCCCCGTTATTTGAGGAGATTGCCGAAAGAATCGTCGAGATTACCGAGGATGCGGTGTTTGTGGCGCATAATGTTACGTTTGATTATAATGTTCTACGTTCTGAATTTCGTTATTTGGGATATAATTTTAAACGCCAAAGACTGTGCACGGTCAGACTTGCGAAAAAATTGATGCCGGGCAAACTATCTTATAGTTTAGGACGCCTCTCTTCGACGTTGGGGATACCATTGGTCAATCGGCATCGAGCGGAAGGTGATACGGATGCTACGGTGATACTTTTTCAGCGATTGATGAGTCTTGACGAGGATGGAATCGTTTTCGATTCCTTTCTTAAATCTAGAAAGACCACCTTGGCCCCTAATATCGATAAGGAAATTATAGCTCACCTCCCGCAGTGCCCAGGAGTCTATTATTTTAAGGACAGCTATGGCAAAATTATATATGTGGGCAAGGCCGTAAGAATAAAAGAACGTGTACTCAGTCATTTCTATGATAAGAAGAACAAGGAGTTTGAGCTCTGTCAAGCGACCGCTACGGTGGACTTCGTTGAAACCGGGAACGAACTTATCGCGCTTTTACTGGAAGCTGACGAAATCCAAAACCATTATCCGAAGTATAATATAACGCAAAAGAAGTTGAGAGCGCCGTATTGCATTATCCACTATGTAAATAGAAATGGGATAATCCAATTCGCAATAGACAGAAAGTCCGCAGCAGACTTAGGGGCCGTAACTTTTTACAGACGTGAGGAAGCCGTTGCCAAATTGAGGGAGATTTGTGAACAGTTTACGCTTTGTCCACGCTTCACTGCACTACAGAGCAGTAAGGAAAGCTGTTCACATTATAGTATTAAGGACTGTAATAAAGTGTGTGAAGGCGTGGAATCCGTGGCCATATATAACATTCGTGCGAAACGGGCCATCTCGGAACTTTATAAAAATAGGGACAACTATGCCATTGTTGGCAAAGGCCGTACGGAAAATGAACACGGTTTTGTACTGGTGAAGGACAGTCATTATAAGGGTTATGGATTTTTTGATGTGGATCAAGGTATCAAGGGCCTGGTCGATTTGGAAACATTTTTAATATCGAAAAAGAATACTTATCATACCATGCGAATAATTTCAAGTTTTTTAAATGCCAATCCGAAAGCCGTCAAGTTAATGATACCTGAAGAAATAGTAATTTAATTGCAACGAGATTGGATTTTTTTAGGATAAAAGATTCTGCGATATAAATTATTGATTTTATAAAAGAAGAATAATTTTGACCTGTTGCTCGATATTTAATGATTAATTTATAATTTACCTTAATCGCATGATGAAAATTTCCGAGACACTTAATGAGGGTCAGAAGAGAGCCGTAGAATTTGATGGTCAACATCTTTTGGTACTCGCTGGAGCAGGAACCGGTAAGACAAAAACCATCATTGCCCGGGCTGCCCACCTAATCGACTCAGGAATAGCCTCATCCAAAATACAGATCCTAACATTTACTAAAAAAGCTGCTAATGAAATTGTCGAAAGGGTTAAAGCTACTTTACCGCAATCCGAAGGCAATTCATTGAATGGAGCTACATTTCATTCTTGGTGTAATCAATTAATAGTCCGTTTTCCTAATTTGTTCGGTGCTGCCTCCTATACAGTTATTGACCCAGATGATCAATTGAGTATTATGAAGATGGTCTGCGGTAATCGTAATCTTGATTTTGGAAAACTAAGAATAAAGCCACAGCAGCTCATTGACATCTATTCCTTCGCTAGAAACACAAAAAGGAGTTTAACGGAAAGCTTACGAATCAAACTTTTTAAGAACAAAAAGGATGCGGATACGGATTACGAGATATCAATTATAAAGCCGAATGTAGAAAATATTCTGCGGGCATATCAACATAAAAAAGGAGAGCAGCGTTATCTTGACTACGATGATTTGCTTTTGGTGGTCTCTACTCAATTAAGAACCAACGCTGAAGCAAGGTCAATTGTCTCACAACATTTGGACTATTTATTGGTGGACGAAATGCAGGATACCAATCCATTGCAGTGGGAGCTATTGGACCCATTTGTCAGTATCTGTAAATTATTTTGCGTGGGTGATGATGCGCAATCGATATATTCCTTTCGTGGTGCAGATTTTCGAAACGTTCATTTATTTAAAGAACGTGTTCCCGGTTCAGAAGTTTATAAACTTGAAAAAAACTATCGCTCTACCCAAGAGATTCTAGATATATCAAATTGGCTATTGGAGAAGTCTCCAATAGATTATAGTAAAAAATTACAATCGGTTCGTGGTGAAGGTGAATTGCCACAACTTGTAAATGTCAGTGACCAATGGCAGGAAGCCAATTGGGTTGCTGATGAAATACTTAAAAACTTTACCCATGAAGATAGAATTTTCTCCGATCATTTGGTGTTGGCGCGTTCACAGCATTATTCTAAATCATTACAAGCCGTTTTCATCAGACGGAAGATACCTTATGTCACGTATGGGGGAAGAAAGTTTATGCAAGCTGCACATATTAAAGATTTGGTTTCGCTATTGAGAATTGTAAACAATCCTTATGATGAAATAGCATGGATCCGTTTTCTTACATTTCAAGAAGGTGTAGGTGAAGTTAGGGCATCACGTATTCTACAAAAGGTCATCGAAAATGTGGAAAAGGAGGAAATACCTAAGATTCTTCAGAACGCTATGCCGGGAGAAGATGGCAGTAAAATTGCCCAACTCTATGAGTCAATTAAATCTGAAAAAGATGTGGGCCAGATGGTCGAGACTGCATACGAAGCCATGTCCTTAGGTTTGGCCTTTCGATATCGACGTGATTGGAATGAGAAAAGAAAGGGTGATTTTCCCGTTTTGAAGTTATTGGCAAAAAGTTATCCCACCCTTGGTGAATTTATTGGTGAGGGCCTTCTTGACAATTCTGAACATATAAACGGCACGAACGTCCTCAGTGAGTCCAAACTAAATACTGCGGAAAATAAAGATCATGTAATCATATCTACAATCCATTCGGCCAAGGGACTGGAAGCTGATGTATGTATCGTTCTTAATGTGTCACCTAAAGCATTTCCGTCCTCATGGTCATTGGACAATCTTGATGAAATAGAAGAGGATAGACGCGTACTTTATGTTGCTTTGACACGTGCAAAGAATAGATTGATTATGACCCGGAACACAACATCTATTTCTGCAGTTCATCAACGCACTGTTCCCGCCAAAAAAGGTGAAAGAACAGATGATTCGGAAACTTATTTTTTCAATGAATTGCCCGATGATTTAGTTGAGCAAGTAGTTGTTGAGCACAAGTTCGGAAAGGTTAACGATGCAGCTACGCCCAATAAAATTGATTTGTCTTCTGGTATGGATTTTAGTTGAATTAAATAGGGGTTTGAATAAAATGAAGGTCATACTTTTCCTTAATCAAATGGTCAAATTAAGTGCAGACCATCCTCATCTGATAAATGAGTTAGTTCTTAGAGAGTTGCAACTATAAAATATCAAGAATATTCCATATAATTCAGGAAATATCATGTCATATCAGCCCAAATCAACGGATGTTCACTTGCCGCATGTTGCTTACTCGCAATTGATGGGTACAACCTCCATTTCGGTTTGCGTTCAGGCCAGGTGCCCATTCTATTCATTCCGGAAGCCTTAACCATTTCAAACAACTTGGGTGACAACATGAGGTAATCTTTTTGTTTGATATTGACCCCCATTCTGTAGGCGCCCAAACTGAAATAGTTCCCACTACTTCCAATATCCCTGTCAGTTGTAAATCGTTTGTGTTTTGAGACATCGATTAAATCCGTTTCCCGAAGCAACGGAGCTAAACAATGGCCGTAAGCTACGTCATTCAATGTTCCACTGACAATAACCAAGTCTTTTCCATTCCTTAGTTTTTGTTTATAGAATTCAGACACCTTTTGGGCTTGCTTTTGACGTTGGCCCTCGTCCGCCGAGAAGTGATTGTTCAAAACCCAGATAGAATCACCGTTGGGTGTAATAATCTCATATTCTTGACAATCTATATCGAATAACGAATACCCTTCCTTATCCAAGTCATGTAGATGATTTTTAAATCCGTTTAAGTGATATCCGTTTTTGAGGAGTATGCCCATACCCAAACCCCTATTTTCATTGGTTTCAAATACCATGACCTCCTGATAGGGCGTAATTTTAAGCAATGGCAGGAATTCGGAATTGAACTCCATCAACGAGGCACGATCTTCCACTTCCTGTAAAGCAAGAATATCTGGATTGGTTTCCGCAATCATGTATGCCTTACTGAATATAGCCTTTTCATGTATCGGTCGGTTCCCTAAATTCGTCCAACCCTGCCAATCAGTAAGAAAGGAAGCTTTGGTCGTATTTTCCAATACCCTACCTTTAAAACACAATTCCCCAGCGCGTCTTTTGAGTATTGCATAGGGGTGGTCTTCTGTTTTTTCAAAACCAAGAAGAAAGGACAAATTATTGATTCGCTCACTATCGTTCATGGATTTGTTGGGTTTGCGTAAAAGACTGTCTAATTCACTTATCCAATCGATGGCATTTTTGGTTCTACTCTTTGAAACCAAATCCCGATGCCTATGGAACAGATTCTGAATGTTGAAGGTGGCAATTTTCATATATTGATTTTTAAGTTCTCTTGTCCTTGGTATTCTTATCAAAAGCTATCAGGTTGAACATTTGACGCATCCGGCTTCGTACCCTTTTTCCATATCGTTCTTCCAATTCTTCCGCATTTAAATTTGTAGTAGCATGCGTTGGTATTTTGGATGATAAAAAGAGTTCATATCGGGAAAGGATAATTTCGCCCATCACATTACAATCCTTTCCAAAGTGACGACCCAGCGGCTCTACCCCTAAGTCATCAAAGCAATAAAATCTTCCATTTCCATAGTCTTCGATAATCTTAAAGCCGATATGATTAAACCCAAAAGAAACATTTCGGGCCGGAATTAGCTCATAGGGCCTTCTGTGGGGTACGATATGGCGTATTAAACGCATCAGACTGGTTTTACCGCAGCCGACCGGTCCCGTCAACAGAATACCCTTGTCAGGATCGATTCCATATTTTGAGCAGTTCTCATAATCTTTGACCATATAGTTGCAAAGCCTCAAAAGAACATTCTTATCTTCTTCATAGATCTTAAAATGCTTTCCGAAGAGCATTCTGCCTTTTGCCTCCAAGTAAATAAGCACTTTGGTAAAATCGTATTCTACTTTTTTACCGTCCAACTCACCCAAAGAGTAGACCACGCTTCCTTCCCTTATTTTAGAGGGGTTCTCCATAATTCTTTTGTTCGTTGGTGATCAAGTAATCCGTGTTCTTAGATACTATTTGAAGTTTGGGTTTCTCTTTGATTTCCTCTGCCCTCAACATCCAATTGGCCGCAATGGCCTTCCAATCCTCAATTTTTGTTTTACCTCCAATTTTCCAACCTACTCCTTCGTAATGGTTAAAGAACTTAACGGCATTCAGGGAAGACCAATTTTTCAATTTAAAATATTCAATAACCTCCAATTCATTTTTTGGTTTTCTCTCTTTAGATAGTTTATATTGTTTTGAATGTTTTATATATAAGGTAAGTGGTACATTTTTGGGACAGTAGCGTTGCATTAGTGTACCAGTAAGTCCTGTTTCTGTACTACTACTGGTACAGAATTGGGACATTCTGACCATGGTTTTCTGAGTGGGGTTTTGCGTAGGCAAGTAGTTGATATATTCCCAATCCGATAGGTCTTTTATCAACCGGTGATACGTAGATCGCGAACCGATTTTTGCCAATTTCATGATTTCGGTTCTATTGGCATAAAAACCGTCGGGAAAGCGGTGCAGATTCCAATAGAAAAAGAGAGCGAAGTACAAACTAAGGTGTGCGTAATTAAGACGGTCATCCCCATAGAACTTATAAAATATAGCGTTCAAATGTTTGATATAGTTCATTATGGCCCTTATTGAGTGGTAGTCTGACTTTCTGTTAGCACTTTGTCAATTTCAGCTGCGTCATAGAAATAGAGGCCTTCAATTTTATGTGTGGTCAAAATGTTTTTGCTACGTAAATTTTGTAAAGTGCTGTGGCTGATTTTGAGCATTTTCTTGACATCGGAAGACCTTAACCATTTTTTTGGAGGTTCCTTTTTTAAATAACTCGATAATAATTCCTCAAACTCTTCTAAAAGTTCCAATTTAAATTCCCGTAAATCGTCGGTAGTGATAATACTTGTTGGCATCTGTTCCAGTTTTTAAAATCCCACCGCTGGTTAGAATATTTTAGTGCGGTGGGATTACAGCAATTTGACTTTTCGAGAACAAATTTGAACAGGTTTACCCAGTTTTGTTCACCAGTTCAACCGGAGTCGGGTGAAAATTTAACATTTGGGTTTATTGGGGAACAAAAGGCTGTTTTCCCGCTTTTCTGACCATGTTTTACGTTCAAAGAAGTCAAAAATTTTCCCTAAAAGAACATTTATAGGCACTTACCGGAGTTTAACCGGAGTACGGTAATTAAAGTCAAGGCTTATTGGGCTTAACCGACCTTTATAAATCAGTGCTGTCCATGTGGGATTGTAATCCAGAAGCTAAATCATCAAGAAATTTCGTGCGGCTTATCTTCCTGGATTTGATTTCTGAAAATGTCTTATAGAAATCGCCCAAATCAAAATGTAGTACTTGCTGAAACGCGGACGCAATTTCCTTAATATCTGTATTACCATTATTGATGACCCGATTATAATGTAGGGCGTAAATTAATTCGGTCAATGCGGATTTGTTTGCCGTCCACTGGAGGTTTAGTTGATTGTTCAACTCTTCTGCCTTTACCTCACGTAATTTCGATTTATCGATCATACGGTTTTGGAGATAAACCAATATGGAATCATATGCCTTGAATTCTGACAATAGCATATCCTTTGGTGTGTTGAAATCCACATCATGAAAGTAAATGTGCGATAAATTAAGTGGAAATGAATTGAAGTATTTTCTGGTAAAATACTGTTCATCAAAATGGGTTCGCCCAGACGTGATATATTCGCTGAAACCGGTGTGGTTACGATAAAATCGATTGATACTGTTCAATCGTTTTTTAATGAATTTACGTTGGGCATTTTCATCTCCCCTGGGGAATTCTAGTTCAAAAGAACGTACTTGGGAATGATAAATTAACTGTGAGGCAGGAATAGTTTTATAACTCTTAAAAAACTCTATTTCCTTTTCAATAGATTCAAAACCATCGTTAATAACCCCTTGTTTAAATATGGATAGCAGCGAATGGCACAGGCCAATTGAATAATTGGCTCTCTTAATGACATTGGGAATATTTACCTGGGCCTCCAGCAAATCTTTTTGAAGGCCATCTATGAAGGGCTTAAAATCCATAGCACCTCTTTTACAATTATAAAATTGTATAGAGGTCAATTTTTTGGTAAGGTTGTATAGTGGTTTGGGGTTTGATCCTCTATACCCAGACAGTTGCTATATAATATAGCACCTTAGAAATCATGACCCAAGGATATATGGCGTATTTACATACGGTTCAGTCCGTATTTTAGTACGGGATGAGTTAAAATTTCTATTTGCCTAGTTTCGAAACAACGCAACAAAATTTGGTCGGTCTTCAACTCCCGCTTTTTTAAAAATGTTTGAAGCGTGTTTAGAAACAGTACCCTCGGCGATGAAAAGGCTTTTACTAATCTCCTTATATGACTTACCCTCTAAGATGTAATTGGCAATTTCAATTTCTCTTTTAGAAAGATTAAGCGAATTAAAATGTTCAATAATTGAAAGGTTTGCCTCATCAGTTTTTTCATCGCTATAACCAATCTTTAAGAGAAATTGAATCCGTTTCTGGGCCAGGTAAATGTTATTTTGAATCAAAGCTATTGCCAGCAGAAAGTATCCTGAATTTACAGTCAGTTGCTCCATTACCTGATAATCACCCATGGCTACTACGACTGGCATCAACACAATTGAAAGTAAGGCCAAATAGCCTGTTATGATTCGGTTACGATAAAACTTTTGGCTCTTACCCTTACGCTCCCTATAGAGTTTAATTAGCGGAAAACTGATTCGGTACAAAAAGGCAAAAGCGACAAAAACAGGAATATAAATAAAAGTACTTTTGGCAATAACAATATCGCTCCAAATTAAGAGCGGCACTACAAAGAAGAAAATAAAAGCTGAACCAAGAATAACAATCAAATGCTTAACAGTAAAGTACCTTAGCTTTTTAATATCAAATTCGGAATATACATAATAGACATAATACAATGCCACGAATACGCCGATGCCATAGGCCAAAATATATTGAACTATTAGAGAGATAGGATATTCTGGGTCAGGGAACAGTCCGGAAAAAACGTTATAGAGAATCATGGTCAAAGTGAACCATATGAATCGCTTAGTTGATTTATTAGATTTTTCTTTGAATGAGGTTATTGTGAAATTGACAATTATTATCAGCTCGATGACGATAATTAGGAAAGTAATCAAATGCATTTCGGAACCAAATACTTTCATAAGACGTCCAATTTATTTCTCATGAACAACATCAAATCATAAGGCAAACCTTCTTTTATACTGTCAAAATGTACGAAACCGTGCTTCAAATAAAAGTTGATGTTTCGCTCGTTGGAAGTTTCCAGATAAATATCTTTTGCTTGAGTATCGCAAAATTGTATAACCTCATTTAGCAAATTGCTACCCACCCCTTTTCTGGTTTTCTCAGGATATACACCTATATACCAAAGATGAATGAAAGGAGATTGTGGTTGTTTGGATTTGATGAGTTTCTCCCTTCTCATAACCGTCAGGACTCTACCAATACTGATTACATTAAAGGCAAGGCTCATATCACGAATTATTGATTTTATGGTAGTATTTTTTTTCTCTGGAAAAAGTATTATAGCGGCGGCATTTTGGTCATCCGAGACAAATACTGCACCTTGCTCAATTCCCACATCAAAGCAATATGCTATAAGTTTAGGGATTTTGTCGGTATCACCGTTCACAACAAAATTGACCGACATGTTTTTCTCGAACGACTTTGAGAGAATGTCAACGACCAATTGCTTATGTTCATGCTTAGCGCGTACCAAAACTTAAAAACTTATATGTGAGGACTTTGCCTACCATAAATGAATAACATCTTAACGTATTATAAATTACAAAATTATCTTACAAAATACTACTAGAATACTTTCAAACCACTTATTGCTATAGCTGCTATTTATGTACTGCATACAAGGTTAAGCAACTGACATATCCAGTTTTTGTTTCAATTTTTTCATATCCAAACTTATTTTTTGTTCCATTACTCTCGCATATATTTGAGTAGTAGAAAGTCTTCGGTGCCCTAAAAGTTTAGATACTGTTTCGAGAGGAACTCCGTTCGCTAACGTAACGGTAGTCGCAAAGGTGTGCCTGGCTGCATGAAATGAAATATGTTTTTCGATTCCACACTTGGCAATTATTTTCTTTAAATAGGAATTGCACTTTTGATTGCTATAAACGGGCAATAAAAGGTCATTGTTCTGCCCATATCCGTCATTAGCATATTTGCGCAGAATATCTTTAGCCTTGCTCAATAATGGGATTTTTACAGCTGTTTTGCTCTTTTCTCTTTTTGTATATATCCATTCTCCTCCATCTATTCCAACAACTATCTGTTCAGGCTTCAGCTGTTTTAGGTCAATATAAGAGAGGCCCGTGTAGCAGGCAAATATAAAACAATCGCGAACTCTTATTAATCCTAAATCAGTCAAATCAAGGCCTTCAACTAAACTAAGCTCCTCAAAAGTTAGATATTGGCGGTCATAGGATGTGAACTTCGAATTAAAAAAAGCAAATGGGTTTTGCTTAATGCAGTCAAGTTTACACGCAATCGTAGTCATCTTTTTAAAACGCTCTAGATGTTTCATAATCCCGTTATTACCTAATGGCTGGGATTTCATCAAAGGCTTACAATTGCGGAGGTAGTTTTCAAAATTGAGAACAAAAGAATAATTAATTTGATTTAAAGGCATATCGGAGGTTCGATACTTCTTTGACAAAAATGAGAGAAGATATTTTTCTGTGGAACCGTAATTCTTCGCAGTACCTTTTTTGAGCTTTGGTATTTCATTTTCTTTATGGTACTTAAGAAGTTCCCTTATTGTTCTTAAGGGGCTATCCTCTTCTAAATATCTAAGCTTTATGGCTTGTACTGTAATGAATCTTCCTTCTTGCAGCAAACTACGGTATGAAGCCTTCAATTCTGCGGAAACATCTTCCAAAGAATCATTTATAAACGATGCATCCTTATGTTTCAGATTAACTCTTTCCGAGACTGGACACCAATGTCTTTCAAATACCGATTTCTTGGTGCTGATATCAGCAGGTTTACCATCCAATCTAATTCGGGCATAGATAGGTATTGTACCGTTTTTTCTGATTGATTTCTTTTTCAACCAAAAATGAATAATAAAAGTGTGTGTAATTTTCATCACTTTCGTTTTTTAAAGATTATTAAATCCGTTAAACGAAAGTCAAATCGCCGTGAAAAGTCTATTGCGAGGAGTTGAACGTACTAAGGTTACTAAAAAACGAATCCCAAAAATAGGACACGTAATAGGACACGTTCAATTATGATTTCAAAACTATTCAAATGAAACCAAGAATTAATTAAATCCTTGGTTTTCATAAGATTAGTACAAATTTGGTATCGTTTGATACCTTTCTTGTCGGGGTGGCAGGATTCGAACCTGCGACCTCCTGCTCCCAAAGCAGGCGCGATAACCGGGCTACGCTACACCCCGAATAAGTTATCTATATTTTAAAGAAAATTGCGGAGAGAATGGGACTCGAACCCATGCGACACTTGCGCGTCGACAGATTAGCAATCTGCTCCGTTACCACTCCGGCACCTCTCCATTAATTTTTCTTAAGAACGTAACCCAATTTCCAGTGGGTCAAAATGCGGATGCAAATGTACTTTATCAAAACGGCTAACGCAACTATTTTTGAAACTTTTTTTCGCTGTGAAAGTACTACTCTGTCACTCAGGATATTCCACCCTTAAATGGTAGATATTAGTCAGCTTTTGCTTAAAGATTTTTTTGATGGCCTCAATTTCTTTAAATGTAATATTTGCATTCAAAAATTGACCTGCATTCATCTGGCCCGCAATTATCTTGTCAACAAAATCATTGATAATTATATAAGTCGGGTTTTTTAAGCTTTTTGATGCGGCTTCTACAGAATCTGCCATCATTAAAATAGCTGTTTCTCTTGAAAATGGTACCGGACCAGGGTATCTAAAATTCTCTTCATTCGTATCAGCATCCAACTCCTGCTGCTTTTTAAAAAAATAGTAGACCAGAGTAGTACCATGATGAGAACGTATAAAATCGATTACCCTATCTGGTATGTTGTTCTTTTTGGCAATTTCAATTCCTTTGATAACATGGTCTAGAATAATCGTGCCGCTATCTGCTGGCGATAACTCGTCGTGAGGGTTTACATTGGTAATTTGATTTTCGGTAAAATAGGTAGGGTTTGACATTTTTCCGATATCATGATAAAGCGCCCCAACCCTAACTAACATAGCATTGGCACCTATTTCATTGGCAGCAGCCTCTGCCAGGTTAGCTACTTGTAATGAATGATGAAACGTACCAGGAGCCTTATTCGATAGTTCTTTTAATAATTTTGAGTTGGTATCGGATAGCTCTAATAATGAAACATCAGAGACCAGCCCGAACAATTTTTCATATACATAAATTAAGGGTTGAACAAAAAGGGTTATCATTCCGTTTAACAAAAACAGACCTAATGAAAACCAAGCGATATTGTCGAGATTACCTTCATGAATTATATGAAAAGCCAAATAACCTACCATATAGATCAATGTGATCTGCCCTACAGAAATAAATAAATTCGCTCTTTTATAAAGTTCTGAAACCGTTAATATTGTTACGATACCCGCTACAATTTGCAAGAATATATACTCAAAACTATTGGGTACTACAAAACCTAATATTAGAATAGTTAGTACGTGTACGAACAAACCTAGTCGAGCATCGAAGAAGGTCTTTAGAATAAGCGGAAGTATGCACAGCGGTACAACGAACACATACGCCTCATTATATTTTACAACCATGGTAGTAACGAACACCATAAAAAGAATATTGAAAAATATGAACGTGACTTTTGTGTTATGTTCGAAAATATCAGGCCTATACTTTTTCAGAAACAGTAACAACATAATCAATACCAAGGCAACCAAAACTGTATAGCCGAATAGAATGTAATAGTAATTGTGGGCGGTCCATAATTCGGACTCATATTCAGATTTTAGAGAATTTAGAATATGAAGATTTTCTGCCTCGACGACTTCACCTCTAGCAATTATTAATTTGCCTTCATCTACATTACCACGGGTGTGTGAAATTTTGGAAAGTTCATCTTGCAAGGTCCTTTCCGAAAGTGCAGCGTCATAACTCACATTTGGCTGTATCAAATCAAAAAACAGCTTTTCATAATAATCACTATAATCACCTAAACGCTTTTCGTTTAATATACTTTCAACGACATCATCCACTTGAGAAACGCGTAGAAATTGATTAAACTTTACCTTCTTTGCCTCATTATTTCTAAGCAAATAGGTTTGTCCCCCGTTTGGCTTAGAAGCGGTCTTTTGCAGAATTCCGAATTCATATAAACTGTCTAGAATGTCGATACTTGCCGATTTTAGAACAGATAGTTCATTCGTCTCAAAATATCCCTCTTCAAATATTACCGAAAAGTTCTGTTCAACATCTGCATACACCGCATTTTGAATAGAGTCGTTATATCTATAGTATATATCTTGTTTTTTGCGAACCTGATCTTGTTCAATTGCAATCTCATCAACACCTTTTTTGATTGAAAAATCGAAAGGAGCATACAAGTTTTCGTATTGCCAGGGCTTTCCTTTCTGAAATTCATATTTGAATTTACCTCCCTTGGGAAAGAAAAAAACAATACAGATCACCGAGGCTACATATAGAAAATACTTGTAGATAAGGGATTGATTCTTAAAAAGGTTGTCAAGAAATTTACGCATGTTGGCGGTATCAGTTCCAAAAATAGAAAATTAAACCATGAATTTAGCTTTTGAAAGGTACAGGCCCAACATTCCTCTTTATTTTCTTAATTTCGCAAGAATTAATTTTTCTATATGAAAGAGGTTGTAATTGTCTCCGCAGTACGTACACCCATAGGTAGTTTCATGGGTGTCTTATCATCAATACCTGCTCCAAAACTGGGTGCCATTGCCATAAAGGGGGCATTGGAAAAAATTAACTTGTCACCTGATTTGGTCGAAGAGGTTTTGATGGGTAATGTAGTACAGGCGGGTACGGGCCAGGCCCCAGCTCGACAAGCAGCAATTTATGCGGGCATATCCGATAGCGTGCCTTGCACCACCATAAATAAAGTTTGTGCTTCAGGAATGAAAGCCGTTACTCAAGCCGCTCAAGCTATTGCCTTGGGCGATATATCGATTGCTGTTGCCGGTGGAATGGAAAACATGAGTCTGATTCCACATTATGTACATCTCAGAAACGGACAAAAATTTGGACCCACTACCCTAATCGATGGTATGCAGAAAGATGGTCTAGTTGATGTATACGACCAAAATGCAATGGGTGTATGTGCAGATGAATGTGCGAAAAAATATAATTTTAGTAGAGAAGACCAAGATAATTTTGCGATACAGTCTTACCAACGTTCTTCTGATGCTTGGAACAGTGGTAGATTCGATGATGAAATCGTTCCAGTAGAAGTTCCTCAGCGACGTGGCGAACCTGTTCTTGTCAAAGAAGATGAAGAGTTCAAGAACGTAAAAATTGATAAGATACCTCATTTACGCGCCGCTTTTTCAAAAGATGGAACAGTAACTGCCGCCAACGCCTCCACCATAAATGATGGGGCTGCCGCTCTAGTACTTATGAGTGCCGAGAAAGCTAAAGAACTTAACTTGACACCATTGGGAACAATTAAAAGCTATGCCGATGCCGCGCAAGAACCTAAGTGGTTTACCACAGCACCTGCAAAGGCATTACCGAAAGCCATTTCGAAAGCGAATATATCTCTTGATGATATCGACTATTTTGAATTTAATGAAGCATTTTCAGTCGTGGGCTTGGCCAACATGAAATTATTAAAACTCTCTGACAAAAATACAAATGTGAATGGAGGTGCGGTATCTCTGGGCCACCCATTGGGTTGTTCAGGAGCACGTATTCTCGTTACTCTTTTACATGTTCTCAAACAAAAAGAAGCTAAAATAGGTGCCGCGGCCATATGCAATGGTGGTGGTGGCGCTTCAGCGATTATTGTAGAACGATAACTAATCCGTATTCGTTAGTAAAAATTATGCAGTACGGTATCTGTCATCTTAGCGTTGTTTCAGTTAGGGTTCAAACAAACGATTCTTCTGAAATGCTCACCCAGCTTTTATATGGTGATCATTTTAAGGTTTTAGAACAACGCAAGTTTTGGAGTCGTATTAGAACAGCCTTCGATAAATGTGAGGGTTGGGTGCTCAACCAACAAATAACGCTCATAGACGACGTTACGTACAACTTTATGGAAACCGATAAGAGGGTAAGACACTCATCTGACCTTGTCTCTTTTATAGAGACCAAAGATTCGGTACTAGTACCGATTTTGTTAGGTTCTTCGGTCGGCCACACAGGGCAATTGGCCCATAAGTTCGACGGTAGCTATTTTGAAGGTAAAAAAGAGAAGAATAGCTTAATCAACACCGCCTTATTATACCTGAATACACCCTTTCTATGGGGAGGTAAAAGTCCGTTTGGTATCGATGCCTCGGCATTTGCACAAATGGTTTATAAGATCAATGGTTACAATTTATCGAGAAAGGCGAACGAACAAGCATCACAAGGTGAACCGTTAAGCTTCATTGAAGAGAGTGAAGTCGGTGATTTGGCCTTTTTCGATGATGCCGATGGTGAGATTTACCATGTAGGCATTATAATGGAGAACAACTATATTATTCATGTGGATGGTAAAGTGCGAATAGATCGTCTAGACCACACCGGAATCTTCAATGTCGATACTTCGAAATACTCTTTTAAACTGAGGGTGATCAAGAAAATCATTTAAAACAAAAAAATCCTTCTAGATTGTCTAGAAGGATTTTTTTTTTGGAAATATCATTATTTTAAACTCTTATTCGCCCAATAACTTTTTAACGCGCATAAAGTTTTCATTATCTCCCATTGCACCATATATATTCTTAAGTTGAGTAAGAATACTTTGGTTATCAGGGTTCATTTTTAATGCATCTTCAAGAACAGTAGCGCCTTCCATAAAAAGGTCATCTTTCTTCTTCTTCAATTCATCATACTTGGCGATATCGGCTTTTGAATTACCAAGACTGTTCATCTCATCAATCAAAGAGTTACCCTCGTTTACATAAGTAGTAGAAAGGTTCAACTGGGCGTTTGTATAACCAGGATTGATTTCCAATGCTTTCTTATAAGAAGCTCTAGCCTCTTCCAAATTGTCCTGCTCCATGTTTATTACACCGATATTGTAGTGCAAATCTGCATTTTCAGGAGCCATAGCAGCTGCTTCGGCCATCAACTCTTTGAACTTTTCTTTATCCCCTAATTTGTAGTGCAGGTTCGCTTCGTTCAAAATTAAGTTTACATCATCAGGATTGCTCACACGGGCTGCTTTATAAGCCTCCAATGCCTTATCATCTTGCCCTAATTGAGTATAGATAAGTGCCGTATTCTTTACGATTTCAGCTTTTTTCGAAGGTGTGTTCTCATCTACCGGATCTTTATAAGTACCAGATTTAACCATTAAGTCTCTTTGAGTCTTATCCATCTCTTCAACCTCGCCAGATTCTACATTAGTAGCTTTATAGACCACACCGCTACCATCATATCCAATTTCTTGTAACTCTTCGTAGTATTTAAGAGCCTCTTCATAATGACCCCCATTTACTGCGCTACTGGCCGCATAATAAAGGTAAGAAGTATCTTGAGGACTGATTTTATAGCTAGTATAAAGCTTCTCGGCAGCTTCTTTGAATTTCTTGTTTCCGTTATCTTCTACAGCTGAATTCACCAAATCAGCGCTCAATGCAGTCATATGCTGCTTAGTTTCATCAGAATATTTGCCCTTACCACTTTTTTCTTCGACCTCAATAACTTTTTGAAAAGATGTAGCTGCTTCTTCAAACGCCCCACTATCTCCTTTTTTCGCCAAATCGGCATACGCCTTACCGCGTGTAAAATAATATTGGGCCTGAAGCTTCTCATCTGCGCCAGAAATTGTTCCAGACACCGCATCTAAAGCTGTTTTTGCCGCTGCTGCATCACCACCTTTGAGTGCTTTTTCAGCAGTCTTGATTTCATTTTTCTGAGCAAAGCCTAACATTGAGAAACATAGGCTTGCAAGTATTAAAAATTTAGTTTTCATTTTCTGATTTAATTAATTAAGTGTTAGTGTTTACTATTTATTCAAGATTACTCTTTTGTTTCTTCGCTAGCATCATTATCAAGAGCCGTGCCATCTTCCTCGGGGCTTACGTCAATATCCATAATATCAGCCTCTACGATGTCTTCCTCCTCTTTCATAACTTTAGCCACTGCAGCGATAGAATCATTATCCTTTAAATTGATAAGTCTAACCCCTTGAGTTGCACGCCCCATGACCCTTAGGTCTTCAACGCTCATTCTAATGGCAATTCCCGATTTATTGATAATCATCAAGTCATCTGAATCGGAAACGTTTTTTATAGCTACCAACCCACCCGTTTTTTCGGTAATGGAAATAGTTTTCACTCCTTTACCACCTCTATTGGTGATTCTGTAATCTTCTAGACTTGAGCGCTTTCCATATCCGTTTTCAGATACCACCAAGATATCTTCTTCAAAATCGTGAACCGAAATCATGCCGATAACTTCATCGCCTTCATTAGCAAGCGTAATACCTCTTACCCCAGAAGCGTTCCTTCCCATAGGTCGGGTCTTGCTCTCTTCAAAGCGAATAGCTTTACCCGATTTTAAACCAATAAAAATTTGACTCGTTCCCGTGGTCAATTTGGCTTCTAAAAGTTCATCTTCCTCACGAATACCAATGGCATTGATACCATTTTGTCTTGGTCTTGAATATTGTTCCAATGATGTCTTTTTGACAGTGCCCTTCTTGGTCGCCATAATTACATAATGGCTATTTACATACTCCTCATCCTTCAAATCTTGAGTACAAATAAAGGCCTTCACATTATCATCTTGCTCGATATTTATCAGGTTTTGAATAGCCCTACCTTTCGAAGTTCTACTTCCTTCAGGAATTTCATAGACCCGCATCCAGAAACATTTACCCTTTTGCGTAAAGAACAACATGTATTGGTGGTTGGTACCTACAAATAAGTACTCTAAGAAGTCTTCGTTTCTTGTCGACGATGCTTTTTGCCCTACACCTCCCCTATTCTGGGTTTTATATTCAGATAGTGGAGTTCTTTTAATATAACCTGCATGAGAGATAGTAATTACCACCTGCTCGTTCGGTATCATATCTTCGATACTCAAATCGCCACCGGCTAGATTAATTTCTGACCTACGCTCATCACCATATTTTTCACGAACCTCTAAAAGCTCGTCTTTGATAATCGCCATTCTTCTTTCTTTCTTGGCAAGAATATCTTTAAGGTCTGCAATCGTCTTAATAATTTCATCGTATTCAGAACGCAATTTATCTTGCTCAAGACCGGTAAGTTGTCTCAATCGCATTTCAACGATTGCCTTGGCTTGAATTTCGGTAAGCTTAAAGCGTTCCATCAATTTCGAACGGGCTTCGTCAGCATTCGAAGATGCCCTGATAATTGCGATTACCTCATCAATATTGTCAGAAGCAATAATCAGTCCTTCCAAGATATGGGCACGATCTTCAGCTTTCTTAAGCTCAAATTGTGTTCTTCGAACAACCACCTCATGGCGATGTTCAACAAAATAATGGATCATCTCTTTGACATTCAACAACTGAGGTCGACCATTGACCAGAGCAATGTTGTTGACACTAAATGATGATTGTAAGGCTGTATACTTATAAAGCGTATTCAGTACAATATTGGGTATCGCATCACGCTTTAAAATATAAACGATTCGCATACCATTTCGGTCAGATTCGTCGCGAATACTCGAAATTCCTTCTATTTTTTTATCATTGATCAAATCTGCGGTTTTCTTAATCATGTCCGCCTTATTGACTTGATAAGGTATCTCGGTGACGATAATCGATTCGCGGCCTTGAACTTCTTCAATTATTGCTTTCGCCCTGATTTTTATGCGACCACGACCCGTGTGAAATGCCTCTTTAACCCCATCATAGCCATATATCGTTCCTCCTGTAGGAAAATCGGGAGCCTTAATATGGGTCATGATTTCATCTATCTCTATATCGTTGTTATCAATATAAGCGACCGTACCATCAACTACTTCGGTAAGGTTGTGGGGCGGCATGTTTGTAGCCATACCCACGGCAATACCCGAAGCACCGTTTACCAATAAGTTCGGAATTCTAGTGGGTAGAACTGTTGGTTCTTCGATAGAATCATCAAAGTTGAGTTGGTGATCGACCGTATCTTTATCGATATCAGCCAGCATCTCTTCAGCGATCTTTCGCATTCTGGCCTCTGTATAGCGCATTGCAGCAGGGCTATCGCCATCTACCGAACCAAAGTTACCTTGACCATCGACCAACATATATCGAAGGCTCCATTCTTGGGCCATACGCACCATGGTATCATAAACCGAGGTATCACCATGTGGATGATATTTACCTAAGACCTCCCCAACGATACGGGCAGATTTCTTATGGGAACTTGTTGACCTAACGCCCAAATCGTGCATACCGTATAACACCCTTCGGTGTACAGGTTTTAGACCATCTCTGACATCTGGTAAGGCACGTGACACAATGACCGACATCGAATAATCGATGTAGGCAGATTTCATCTCCTCTTCTATGTTAATAGGAATTAATTTTTCTCCTTCAGCCATATTAAAATCCTAGTATATTATTTTAGTTAAAAAACATGCCAATATACGCATAATCATGGCTTTTAAAGCATGACTAAAGTACTTTATTAAACATTTTATCAACACTTTCACCCCCTATAAACGTTGAAACTTTACCTACAGATTATTTTGTAATTAGTTTCTTTTTTCGTCAATTCAACTTAAGTTATCTAATAATAGGTACACTATTTGCGTTAGATTAGTATAGTTTTACTAATTTTATAGATGAAAGGATAAGATTTATGGATGATAATTTTTCACCAAGAGTAAAAGATGTGATTGCTTATAGCAAAGAGGAAGCACTTCGTTTGGGGCACGACTTCATCGGCACCGAACACCTCATGCTAGGGCTTTTGCGTGACGGCAACGGTAAGGCTATTAGTATATTGGACGCGTTGGAAGTTGATTTGGACCACCTGAGACGTAAGGTCGAGATTTTGAGCCCATCGAACCCTAACCCGAACAGCATACAAAAAGATAAAAAGAACCTGCACCTTACGCGTCAAGCGGAGCGCGCCCTTAAAACAACATTTTTAGAGGCCAAGCTGTTTCAGAGTTCTTCAATCAATACCGCACACCTTTTACTTTGTATACTAAGAAATGAAAACGACCCGACAACTAAGTTGTTACATAAACTGAAAGTAGATTATGACGGGGTCAAAGAGCAGTTTAAATTTATGATTACAAGTGATGATGATATTGTAGATGCACCAACTTCAGAGTCGTTCCCAAATGACAATGATGATGCTGGCGATGGCAAAGAAGGAAGTTCGTTCGGTGCCGCTACAGGCCAAAAAGGTAATAAAAAATCGAAGACTCCGGTTCTCGATAATTTCGGGCGAGACCTAACCCGTTTAGCTGAAGAAAACAAACTTGACCCTGTTGTAGGGCGAGAAAAAGAAATTGAACGGGTCTCTCAAATACTAAGCCGAAGAAAGAAAAACAATCCGCTGTTAATAGGTGAGCCAGGTGTTGGTAAGAGTGCTATTGCAGAAGGCTTGGCACTTCGGATTATTAACAAAAAAGTATCACGTATACTTTACAATAAGCGAGTGGTTACACTTGATTTGGCTTCTTTGGTAGCTGGTACAAAATATCGTGGCCAGTTCGAAGAACGCATGAAAGCCGTAATGAACGAACTCGAGAAGAACGATGATGTAATTCTTTTTATTGATGAGATACATACTATTGTAGGTGCTGGTGGTGCAACCGGAAGCCTAGATGCTTCAAACATGTTCAAACCAGCGCTGGCCAGAGGTGAAATTCAATGTATCGGAGCCACTACCTTAGATGAATATAGACAATACATCGAGAAAGACGGTGCGTTGGAAAGACGTTTTCAAAAGGTAATCGTAGAACCTACAACTGTAGAAGAGACTATCGAAATTCTCCACAACATTAAAGGTAAATATGAAGACCACCATAACGTGTTGTATACCGATGAGGCAATTATTGCATGCGTAAAATTGACCAACCGCTATATGACCGACCGTTTTTTACCGGACAAGGCCATTGATGCGTTAGATGAATCAGGTTCACGTGTTCATATTGTTAATATGGATGTACCTAAACAAATCTTAGAGCTCGAAAAACAGCTCGAAGATGTTAGGGAACTTAAGAACAGTGTGGTCAAAAAGCAGAAGTATGAAGAAGCCGCTAAGCTACGTGATGACGAGAAGCGTATCGAAAAAGAATTAGCGACCGCACAAGAAAAATGGGAAGAAGACAGTAAGCAGCACAAAGAAACCGTATCTGAAGATAATGTGGCCGATGTAGTTTCGATGATGAGTGGCATTCCAGTGAATAGAATTGCCCAGACCGAGAGCAATAAGTTGGCGGAACTGCCTTCATTGATCAAATCAAATGTGATTGGGCAAGACGATGCAGTGGCTAAAGTTGCCAAAGCCATACAACGTAATAGAGCCGGATTGAAGGATCCGAACAAACCCATTGGCTCTTTTATATTCTTAGGACAAACAGGGGTTGGTAAAACACAACTGGCCAAGGTTCTTGCGAAAGAGCTATTTGATTCAGAGGATGCATTGATTCGTATCGATATGAGCGAATACATGGAGAAATTCGCCATTTCAAGATTGGTGGGTGCACCTCCAGGATACGTGGGTTATGAAGAAGGTGGTCAATTGACCGAAAAGGTTAGACGAAAGCCCTATTCGGTAGTGTTGTTAGACGAGGTTGAAAAAGCACACCCAGATGTGTTCAATATGATGCTTCAGGTATTAGACGACGGTTATCTTACCGATAGTTTAGGAAGAAAGATTGACTTCAGAAATACCATCATCATAATGACTTCCAATATCGGGGCGCGAAAGCTCAAAGATTTTGGTCAAGGGGTAGGCTTTGGTACCGCTGCCATGAAGTCACAAGAAGACAGTCATCAAAAGAGTGTTATCGAAGGGGCATTAAAGAAAGCTTTTGCTCCCGAGTTTTTGAACCGAATTGATGATGTTATCGTCTTCAATCCACTTGAACGTGAAGACATTCACAAAATTATTGATATTGAATTGCGTAAATTGTACGCTCGAATTAAAGATATCGGCTATGATTTAACCTTGAGCGATAAAGCAAAGGATTATATTTCTGATAAAGGTTTTGACAAGCAATACGGTGCTAGACCCTTAAAAAGGGCAATTCAGAAATATATAGAAGATACGTTGGCTGAAGAAATCGTCAATTCTAAATTAGAGGAAGGTGATTCTATAATTATGGATTTTGATGAGAAGAAAGAAGAGCTTACCATCAAAATCAAAAAGCCTGAAAAATCACCGAAAACTGAATAATTTCGTAAGAAATTTTGCAAAAGGGAGTCGCTATATACGACTCCCTTTTTTTATACCCGATAACCAAGTAGTAAGAATAAAAATACAAGTAAATGTCTACCTAGGTAGATTAAACGATATTTAAGCCTTTAATCTAATAATTTTCACTTTACTAGGCCTTACATCTACTTTCGTTTCGAACACTATAATATTTATTGGAATGAAAGTGAGGCGACCGAAAAAGACAGTTATTGTCAGGGAGTATCAATTGGATGTGGGAAAAGTGCAGGTATATGAGAACTACATGGTAGCTCTATTCGACGAAGGAGCAACCCTTACTTTAGAAAGGGTCTACCAAATTATCGGTATCTCAGAAATTCACTTTAGAAACAAAAGTTTTGGCTACATAAGTTTACGTAAAAATTCATTTGCCGTAGACCCCACCATTTACACCTATCTAAGACAATTAGAGAACCTAAAAGCTTTTGCCATTGTATCGGTAAAGGAAATCGACATGCACAATTTTAAAATCGAAAAATTGTTCTACAAAAAACCGATGAAATTTTTCATTGAGTACGACAACGCCCTCAAATGGGTTAAGAGAAGAGTGAAATCTTAAGTAACAAAAATTCTAAGATTTTGAAAGGTTGACCTAAAAGTGAATTTTGGGTCAACCTTTATTTTTACTGCTCATCACTTTCTTGCTGCCTATTCTCTTCAACAGCGAACAAATCAATAAATGCTTGACCAATACCCTCGGCGACATCAGAAGCGAGTAATGATTGATATCCTGTTTTATCGACCATAAGGTCGCCAGATCGGCCATGCAAATACACCCCAAATACTGTAGCATGTAAAGGTTCATAGTTTTGGGCAACAAGTCCGGTAATAATTCCGGTCAATACATCACCCGTGCCCCCTGTGGCCATTCCCGGGTTTCCAGTGGTATTTACATAACCCATCTCGTGATATATCGTTATGGTATGATATCCCTTAATGACCAAAATACAGTCATGTTTTTTAGAAAATTGCTTCGCTTTTTTAAGCTTATCGAAATCATCTTTCCATGACCCGATTAGTCTTTCCAGTTCTTTAGGGTGCGGAGTCATTATCGTTTGAGCAGGTAGTTTCTCTAACAATGAAGCATCCTCAGAAATAATATTAAGTCCGTCAGCATCGATTACCAATGGGGCCTCATTAGCATTCAAGAAATCGGAAAAGGCCTTTTTTGTTTTCTTACCCTTACCCAAACCGATACCGACACCGATGACCGTTGGCGAGATAGAAAACTTGATATCGGTAATTTGCTCATCATCGACATCAGTCAGCACCATCGCCTCAGGAAGGTTGGTCTGTAGCGGTATATATCCGCATTTTGGGATGAATACAGAAACAAGTCCGCTACCGGTGTGCAGGCAAGCCTTTGCTGCCAAATGTACAGCTCCAATTTTGCCGTAACTACCCCCAACAATAAGACTGTGGCCATAAGTGCCCTTATGGGTAAATTTTTCTCTCGGTTTATAAATCGGCAGTACTTCATTCTTTCCGATCAATTCATAATCGGTTTCGGTCTCCATCAAGAACTGAATATCAATACCGATGTCCAAAACTTCCCAACGTTCAATAAACACACCTGTTTCGGGCAAAAAGAAAACCAATTTCGGAACCTGAAAGCTTAAAGTATAGTTTGACTTGATTATCGCTTTTTTATTCTCAGGAACGGCATCCGTAAACAACCCTGAAGGTATATCTACCGACAAAATAAATGCCCGTGTCTCGTGCAAATGATCGAATAATGACACTACCCAATCAACGGGCGGTCTATTAAGGCCGATACCGAAAATGGCATCTACTATAATATCTTCTTTAGCTATTTCAGGCCAGCTCGAACCTTTTTCAAGAAAATGGGGCCAAACTTTTCGATCTTTCAATCGTTCTAGATTTACCAGAAAATCTTCTGAGCGTTTTTTACTGTAGTTGACTACATACACCTCAATATTGTAACCGTGCTCTTGCAATTGGCGCGCAAGGGCAAGCCCGTCTCCACCATTATTTCCTATACCACAGAACAAGTGAATTTTAACTTGGGCACCTTGCATACGAAGATGAAGCCAATTAAATAGCCGGGTAGCGGCCCGCTCCATCAACTCATTACTAGTAATATTCTGTTTTTCTATTGTGAATTTGTCAGCAGCATAAATCTGCTCGGCACTAAAAAGCTTCATTTAATAACAATATTTGGTAAATGTTTGAAGAATCTATAAAAAATTGATCGTTCGTTTGATTAAGTTTTCAAAAGTACTACTTTTGATTCTTTGTATTAAACCAACGAATGCACAAGGTCGACAGTAATAGAATTTTTACGCCATTCCAAAATGGATTCACCGCAACTACCGGTACCACTACCCCTTTGGGGTAAACAGCTATATACACGTCCGTTTCGCGCTATTCAGCGCCCAATTCAAATATATTTTTCCTTTAAAATAATCTAGATGAAAGTCTTAAAATTCGGTGGCACTTCGGTAGCCAACGCATCAAACATAAACTTGGTTAAGAATATTGTCGCCAACACCGCTTCCGATAAAGTTGTGGTCGTGGTCTCTGCACTCGGAGGCGTAACGGATTTTCTGTTGAATGCAGCCTTCTTGGCCGCTCAGCAAAGTGAAGGCTATAAATCTGTTCTCAAAGAAATAGAAGACAGGCATCTTAACACGGTCAAAGAGCTTATAAGTATCAATGCCCAGAGCAAAGTTCTCAGCAAGGTCAAAAGTGAATTGAACTCCCTTGAGACCCTTTTGGAAGGTGCATATCTTATCGGTGAGATTACCCCTAGGCTATCTGACAAAATTGTAAGTTACGGCGAACTTCTCTCCGCTTACATTATCAGTGAATATTTTCTGCAAGAAGGCATAAGCACCGTCCACGTAGATAGCAGAAAACTTATTATAACGGATGATATAAATGAAAAGGCCACTGTTAATTTTGCCTTGACCAACAAAAACTGTAATGACTATTTCTCGTCGATAGAAGGCGATATAGTGGTTATGGGAGGATTCATTGCCTCTTCGGAAAAAGGAAATTCAACCACCCTAGGTCGAGGCGGTTCCGATTATACGGCCGCAATCGTCGCCGCAGCTATGAATGCCGAAGTATTGGAGATATTTACGGACGTCAGCGGTATGTACACCGCCAACCCGAAATTAGTGAAGCAGGCAAAGGCTATTCCGCATATATCGTATGAGGAAGCCATGGAGCTTTCCCATTTTGGGGCGAAGGTACTTTACCCACCGACCATTCAACCGGTACTGAGCAAAGGTATTTCTATTCACATAAAAAACACGTTCCACCCGGAACAGGCCGGAACCCTGATCACAAAAAACAAGAACGAAAAAGGAAAGACCGTTCGAGGCATCACGCATGTGGGCAATATGTCATTACTATCGCTTGAAGGGCCTGGTATGGTCGGCATACCTGGTATTTCGAAGCGTTTTTTCGAAGTACTGTCCCAACACGGCATCAGCGTGGTGTTCATTACACAGGCCTCTTCCGAACACTCAATTTGTGTTGGTATTTCCGCCAATGACATTGAAAAAGCGATAGAAATCGTAAATGAGGCCTTTGAGGTAGAAATTGAGCGTGGTAAGATAAAACCGGTCCTTGCCGAAACCGAATTGGCCATAATTGCACTTGTGGGTGACAATATGAAAAAACATCAAGGGCTGAGCGGTAAGATGTTCAGCACCTTAGGCCGAAACAACGTTAACATTCGTGCCATTGCACAAGGGGCATCTGAGCGTAATATTTCTGCGGTAATCAATGAAGCAGATGTAAAAAAGGCCCTCAACGCACTTCACGAAGAATTCTTCGAAGAAAACGTAAAACAGTTGAACCTCTTTGTTATGGGTGTGGGTAATGTAGGCTCTAAATTTTTAGAGCAAATTCGCCAACAACGCGCCTATCTAAAAGAAAAGCTGAAATTGAACATTCGCGTTATCGGTATTTCAAACTCTCGTACGATGGTCTTTGATGAAGGCGGAATTCCACTCGATAAATGGAATGACCAATTGGCCAATGGAGAAAAGGCCGATAAATCTAAATTTTTCGAAACCATACAAAAGCTGAATTTTCGCAATAGTATTTTTGTAGACAATACCGCCAGTGGCGACGTAGCCTCTACCTATGCCTCCTATCTTGGAAACAGTATTTCAGTGGTTACCTGTAATAAAATTGCGTGCTCGTCTGAGTTTGAAAATTACCAGCAACTGAAAGATTTGGCCAGGGCCTACAATGCACCTTTCTTATTTGAGACCAATGTAGGAGCCGGTTTGCCCATTATTGACACCCTGAAACATTTGATAGCTTCCGGCGATAAAGTTTTAAAAATACAAGCGGTACTTTCCGGTAGTCTCAACTTCGTATTCAACAATTTCAACGACCAAACGACCTTTCACGATATTGTAAAGCAGGCTCAAGAAGAGGGTTATACCGAGCCGGATCCTAAAATTGATTTAAGCGGAATCGATGTGATGCGAAAAATCTTGATTCTGGCTCGAGAAAGTGGAAACCGACTAGAAATAGACGATATTGCCAATAACAGTTTCCTTCCTGAAGAAAGCTTGAACACGACCAATAATGAAGATTTTTTCGCTTCTCTCATCAAACACGAAGAGAGCTTCCAGCAGATGTACGCCCAAGCGGCAGCAAAAGATAGCAAGTTGAAATATGTGGCCCAGTATGAAGATGGTCAGGCCAGTGTAGGCTTGCAAGAAATACCAAAAGGCCATGATTTCTACAATTTGGAAGGCAGTGACAATATTGTGTTGTTCTATACTCAACGCTACCCGAATCAACCCATGATCATTAAAGGTGCGGGTGCAGGTGCCGAAGTGACCGCATCGGGTATTTTTGCCGATATCATTCGAATAGGAAACTTTTAAGGTATGAGCAAAGACGAAATAAGAATATTTTGCCCGGCTACCATTGCCAATGTTTCCTGTGGTTTTGATGTGCTTGGGGTCGCCTTAGATTCGGTAGGTGATGAAATGGTCATCAAAAAGGTCTCTGAAAAAGGAATCAAAATCACCAAACTTACCGGTCAAGACCTTCCTACGGAAACCAACCAGAATGTGGCCGGGGTGGCAGGTTTGGCACTTTTGGCCGAGAGTGGCTCTAATGTAGGTTTTGAGATTGAAATTCATAAAAAGATAAAAGCCGGTAGTGGTATCGGTAGTAGTGCCGCTAGTTCTACCGGCGCCGTTTGGGCCATTAACGAATTGTTGGGCAAGCCATTTTCTACCTTGCAATTGGTGAAATTCGCTATGGAAGGCGAACGTTTGGCAAGTGGCGTGGCCCATGCCGATAATGTGGCCCCTGCCCTATTCGGCGGCTTTACCTTGGTTAGAAGTTATGACCCTCTAGATGTTATTCCCATTCATTGTCCGGATCAGCTGTACGCCACGGTTATTCACCCTCAAATCGAGGTACGAACTTCCGATTCAAGAAAAATTTTAAAAACCCATATTACTTTGGCCGATGGTATCAAACAATGGGGAAATGTAGGCGGATTGATTTCCGGACTCTATACGGAAGATTATGACCTCATCGGCCGGTCATTGGTAGACCATATCGTAGAACCCATTCGTTCCATTTTAATACCCGGATTCGATAAGGTCAAGTCCGTTTCTAAAAAGGCCGGGGCTTTAGGTTCTGGAATCTCCGGCTCGGGGCCATCGATTTTCGCTTTTAGTAAAGGGGAGGCTACTGCCCAAAAGGTAGCGGAAGCCATGACCGAAGTGTACCAAAGTATCGGGATAGATTATGATGTACACGTTTCAAAAATTAATGCCCAAGGAATTAAGATATTAGACCAATGAAGTTTTACAGCCTAAATAAACAAGCGCCGCCCGTTTCTTTCAAAGAAGCCGTTATTCGAGGTATTGCCCCGGATCGCGGACTCTACTTTCCTGAAAGTTTCACCCCGTTGCCCGATTCTTTTTTTGAAACCATTGAAGAACTTTCAAACCATGAAATCGCATTTAACGCCATTCATCAATTTGTAAGTGATGAAATACCGAACGAAGAATTAAAAAAGATATTAGCCAATACCTTAGACTTTGATTTTCCCATCGTTGAAATCGAAGAAAATGTAGCGACCCTCGAGCTTTTTCACGGCCCAACAATGGCTTTTAAAGATGTAGGCGCCCGTTTTATGGCCCAGTGTCTTGGTTATTTTTCAAAAGGAGAAAAAACCGACGTTACTGTTTTGGTCGCCACATCTGGAGATACCGGAGGTGCAGTTGCCAATGGGTTCTTAGGTGTGGAAGGGGTTAAAGTCGTTATTCTTTACCCGAATGGAAAAGTAAGCGATATTCAGGAGCGTCAGCTCACTACCTTGGGGCAAAATATTACCGCATTAAAAGTGGACGGTACTTTTGACGACTGCCAGAAAATGGTCAAAACTGCGTTTCTAGATGAGAACATTCTCAAAGAAATGCAGCTTACCTCGGCAAACTCTATCAATGTAGCCCGCTGGTTGCCTCAGTTATTCTATTTCTTGTTCGCCTATAAGCAAGCCAAAGCTCAAGGTAAGGAAATTGTATTTTCTATCCCCTCGGGTAATTTTGGCAACATCTGTGCCGGTATGGTAGCCCAAAGGCTGGGCATGCCCGTCAAGCATTTTATAGCCGCTACCAATGTAAACGACACGGTGCCCCAGTACATGCTTACCAAGAAATACATGCCCAAACCCTCAACGGCTACGATTTCTAATGCTATGGATGTGGGTGACCCGAGTAATTTTGTGCGCATACGTCACCTGTACGATGACAACTTTGAAGAATTGGAAAAAAACCTGTCTTCCTATTCTTTTGACGATAAAGAAACCAAAGCGGCTATGCTCGAGATTTTTGAAAAGAACGCATATATCGCCGACCCACATGGGGCCGTTGGGTATTTAGGACTCAAAAAACATCAAAAAAAACACCCCGGTCGCTACGGAATATTTCTAGAGACCGCGCACCCGGTAAAGTTTTTAGACGTGGTCGTAGAAACGGTCGGTAAAGAAGTAGAAATACCTTCTCAGATACAAAAAGTCATGAGCAAGGAGAAGAAATCGATTAGCATTAGAAGCTATGATGAACTCAAAAGCTATCTTTTAGACGAATAAAAAAGACCCCAATTGGGGTCTTTTTTATTTTACACCATAGCATTAACTAGATATTTTAAGGCAGCAAAACGTTTTTCATATACAACTTAGTGTAGAAAGTCATTGATGTACTTTACTGTTGTGGGCAAAACCATGAACTTCATTATAATTCAAGCGTAAAAACAATAATATCCCTTTCCCTGTCTTTCCCGATTATAATAGAATCTTTTTTATTATCATAAGCAACACTAAGGCCACCATAGGTCATTCCTGTCCATGGACCATTTGTAATTTGCCCAATTAAATCTGTTCCAACAACAGGGCAACCTATTTTTTTGGAAGTATTTTTGACCACCTTAACCAGTTCTTGCCCATGTTCAGGCCAATCTTCATCGGGTGCTGCCCAACCATACGGAATTAGCATAAGATCAGGTTTTTTCGATTTCATACTGTCTAACACCTCATCTATAAAAGTATCTGCACAAATAAGAACTCCAATCGTTCCAAACTTAGTTTCGACAACATTTATATCATTACCTTTTGAATAAGGTGGGGTCATTAATTCAGTAATTATATTATTTTTTCGATGTTTTAATAGTATTTCACCTTGGTCATCAATAAGAATTGCGGAGTCATATAGTTTATTCCCCTCTTTCTCATCCAATCCTATGCAAATGAACATACCATATTTTTTAGCAAGTTTGCACAGTTGTTTGCTATCATCGCCCGGTATAGGATTCGCTATTTCATAAGCTGCAGGATTTTGCCAACCTAGAATTGATGATTCCGGGAAAACTATTATTTCAACATTCTGATTCTTTGCCTCTATTAATGCATCTTCAATTCTGGTAAAGTTGCCGGCCCTATCACTATCAATACATAAAATTTGTGCCATTGCAATTTTAACTTCTATTTTATTATCACTTATAAAAGAACTACAAATCAATACAGAGGTTATTAGCAATGAGAAAATTAAAGCATACTTTTTCATGAAGGTTTTTTTTGAGAATAAATCCGATGGTTACTACCTATAAGCCTATCATCACAGCACTTCGTGCCAAGAGAAAGTCGAAGCTCATTTATTATTTTTTACTCTAATTTAATCAAATTGCTGAGATACCTGTAGCCTTCACTAAATATGGGGAAAGGTCAATATTAAAAATTTTACGAATTTAGAGATGTCCTAAAAAGAGTAAGGCTACAAATTATATTTTAAATCTATGGGCAAAGAATATCAATGTCAAGAATTAGAGAAGAATTGTTCGCTTTTTAGCTCAGTTCTTTGTTGGTATTTTTAGCGACTTATTAAGTTGATTCTATATCATTTTTCGACGACATAAGTCTTGGTCAATTTATCATATAGGTTTTGATTTTTATCATCCCAAAGAATCCAGATAATGGGAATAATAAAAAAACCTAATACGCCTTTTAGAAGTTCACGAATGGCACCTTCTGTTGCTTTATTATAATCATTACCGTCCTCTGACGATATAACTTTCAAACGAAAGATGCGGTGTCCTAAATTCCCCGTAAACATAGGGTAAAATACAGCCCCAACAATTAGCCCAAAAATCGCAGCAAATTCAAACCCAATAGGATTTTCGCCATTAATAAACTCTTTGAACGATGGGGTCTTGTAAACTATATAAGGTATAAAAATAGTGATGGCATAAATAATGTTTTCCAATACATTAGCTAAAAATCGTTTCCCTTTCGATGCTAATATAAAGCCGTGAACTAGATTACTATTAATATTATCTTCAATTTGTTTTTTGGTATTCAATAAATCCTCTATGTCAATATCTAAAACTTCGCATATTAATATCAATGTTTTTCCTCGTGGTTCACTTTCATCATTTTCAATTCGCTGTATTGTTCTTAAATTTACTTTTGATAATTCGGCTAATTCTTCTTGAGTTAACCCTTTTGACTTTCTAGTTTCACTAATTGTTTTCCCTATTATACTCATTCTAAATTTTTTACAACTTTCTTCAAAATTAGTAACGAAACCGTATTTATGATAACGGTTTGGCAGCGGTTTGTTTACGACATTTTTACGACATTGGCCCTGATAGGCCCTCCAAGAGTAGGACTGCAGTAAACTGAATAAAAACAAAAAGCCCCGTAAATAGGCTCAAAACCGTTCAATTTTTTAAAGGATCGAGGGCTCGCATAACGTTTACCCGTGTTATGCCACGTTAATCTTTATTGCGCTTTCCTGCAATCAATTCTTTGAAGAAATCAGCCACACCTGAAGCCCCTGTTTTTCCATTGTCGTCAATATTGGATAAAATAACTACGGTATAGTTGTCTTTCATAAAATCCATAAGTTCCGCTCGAACACCATACCAACCTCCGCTATGTCCTTGAATTGTTTGGTTATAACGCAAGTCGATGTCTATACCATACCCCAAATTTGTGCTATAGCCTTTAACTTTTGGCCCGAACATTAATTCGGCAGTTGATTTTTTCAACAATTTACCGTTTCTCAAGGCTTTAGAGAATTTAAATAAATCTTCAACAGTCGAATAATGGAATCCTGCTGGCGATGCTTTTGAAAGGTAATATTCGTTTCTTTTTGGAATGTCACTTTCTCCAAAAAAAGTAGTGTATCCACTAGCTTTGTTTTGTAAGACCGAGTCGATTTCCAACTCGGTCGTGTTTATCATTCCTGCGGGTCTAAAAATGTTTTCCTTTAAATATTCATAGTAAATCTGCCCGCTTACTTTTTCAATTATCAGACCTAGGATAACAAAACCGGAAGCACTATAATTATATTTAGTACCTGGTTTGGACAGTAACGTGTCATTGGCGAACATCGGAACGAAATCAGATATGGTCTCGTATTTCATTTTGTCTGATTGCAAATAATTGCCCACATAAAAATTGTTGTTTCCCGATGTGTGCGTCAGTAATTGATGAATTGTTACCAAATCCCTCACCAGTTTGTTTGGATAATTGGGCAAATATTCTCCAACAGGAACGTTTAATTCAATTTTTCCATTTTCAAAAAGTTGCAAGGTTGCGACTGCTGTAATCATCTTGGTAATCGAGGCGATGTTGAACTTAGTATCCAATTTGTTTTCGATACCGTATTCAATGCTGGCAAGTCCAAAAGCCTTATTCTCTATTATTTTATCGTTGTGTGCTACCAAAATTGCACCCGAAAAATTACTTGGCTTTAAGCTGTCGAGAAAACTTTTTATTTCAGCGTCTTTGGATTGTCCAAACGCAAGAATTCCAATCAATAGAAAAATAGAGCTAATTTGAAGTTTTCGTTTAATATTCATCGGTTTATTTTAGTTCTACATACTCTAGTTCGTGTGTAATAGTCACGGATTTTAAGTACTTACCCACTAGTTTTAATTATTCCGATATACATTTGGGTTATGTTTCTCCATATAAAATTCAGGATGTGGTAGTTCTTTAAAACCAAATTTTTTATAAAGCCATTCAGCTGTATTCGTTAATAGAATCCATCTTCTTAATCCTTGAAGATTAGAATGCTCCATTATTTCATTGATTAGCCATTTACTTAATCCATTTCCTCTATATTCCTTTAAAATATAAACATCTCCTAAATATGCAATAGTTGAATAGTCAGAAATTATTCGAGCAAATCCGATTTGTTTGTTTTTGTAATAAAGTCCAAAATTCAAAGAGTTTTCAATAGATGTTTTCAGAGTATTCATTGGGATTCCATTACTCCAATTAGATTCATTTGCAAGAAATTTGTGAATACTATCGATATCTAATTTCTTCTTGTCAGTTGAAATGGTATAATCATTTCTATGTGATTCTCTAATTTCCAAATCAGTTTATTGAATTAATGCCAATGTTTGAGCTATAAACAGTAAGGGAGAAAACTTGTGGTTGCTTTCCGCCACGCACATAGCAAAATCTTTTGATTTTCTTTTTTTCTTTGTCCTGCTAAAAAACAAAATCCCACAAATTTTGTGGACCACATAAAAATACGCAAACCTTGCGGTTAACCCCCAAAGGTCGTATTGTTTATAGCATCTATGTAAACTGACTTTATTCCAATGGCTTAATATTTTCTTCAAATCTCTTTAATGCCGTTTCCTTATTCAGATGGCTTGGGAAACCGTTTAATAGTTTTTCATATTTAGCTATTCCAATTGCTTTTGCAACGTAAGCCTCGTGTAAAAAATTCAAGTAATAAATAAGTTCTCCTAAACTGGTATGAAAACTCTTAAAGTCAATGTCAGCATTTATAAAACTTTCAATATCTCTATAATTGGCTTTAATTCTTAAGCGATACAATAAGTTAAATACAGATGTTATCGGAATAGTTTTGTAAATAAGGTCCCAATGTTCTTTTTGGAATGATTTTCTAAATTCTCCTTTTCCGTTTCTAAATCGTCTATCATTCTGCTTCTCGAATCTATTTCGTTTATCCTTCGCATTTTTCTCCCTCGTAGTTTTTAAAAAAATTGCTAACTGTAATTCTGCATCTTCTAAGCATTCTATTTTACTCAAAACGCTACTTTCTTTTCGAAAACCTCCAAAGGTGGGTAGTCCATTATATTCAAATTCGTCTTTTAGTCCAGAAGAATAAAAACTAATTGCTGAAGGATAATGTTTATCCTTTACTGAATTACCAAAAAGTTTAATTGACTTTTCATGTTGCTCGTTTGCAGTTCCTTGTGTTTCGTGAAAAGCTGTCATTGACAAGTAAACCGAATAATAGGCTTGAGGAAAATTCCAATGAAGTGAAAATTTATAATATTCGTTATTGTCTATTTTTTCTCCAACTCGGTATGCGTATTCTGTACTCCAAGAGTTCCAAAGAAGTTTTCTGACTTGTTCAATGTCAAACTTGTCGTTTTTAATGTTTATTTCATTATAATATGGAATTTTTTTTAGTTCAAATTTTTCATCATTATAATTTATGCAATAAACGATTGAAAAAAAGTGGTTAAAAAAAACCTTTGAAGGAATTGATTTAGCCTGATTTGCTTTGAATTCCAAAAACCTTTCTCTAACACTTCTTAATGCCATATGTTTGTTTAGCTTTTTTTACAACACATAAATACATAGAGTTCCCTTACATTTATATATCTTATTTTCAATATTTTAAAATTTTAAACTTAGGTGAATAGTATATCAAATGCCGTTAGCAAATACATCTATTAAATCACTATTCCACAAAAAATATCCAAAACCCTTAATCTAAATGAGGCAACTTAAAATGGTCTAAGGGGCTGGGTTGTTTCATCATTGCCTCAATGGCCTCAGTCGTTCTAGGTGCCGTTGCCGAGAGATTGACAGGGCCTTCATCCGTTATTAAAATATCGTCTTCTATACGCACGGCAATGCCCCACCACTTTTGATCACAATCGCTGCCCTCGGGTATGTAGATGCCCGGTTCTACCGTAATCACCGTATTGGGTTTAAAGGCTTGATATGTGCCCTTATCATGAACATCGAGCCCGAGGTAATGCGAGGTACCGTGCGGAAAATAAGTTCGGGCATCTTCCTCTTTTGAAATGACCCCCAATTTCATCAAGCCTTCGGTCACTATTCTGCTGGCAACCCGGCCCGGAGCCTGAAAAGGGGCACCGACTACACTGGCCTTGATCCCTGCTTCCTGTGCCTCGTAAACAATATCATAAATCTGCTTCTGCTCTTTCGAAAATTTACCGTTTGCCGGTATCGTTCTCGTCACATCGGCGGTATACCCACGGTATTCCGCACCTAGATCCATCAAAACCAGTTCATCGCCCACCTCTGGTTTGTTGTTCTCTATATAATGTAAAATACACCCGTTGTTGCCACCGCCAACAATGGAAGGGTAGCCCTCATACTCCGCACCGTACTTTTTATAAACATACTCGTGTACGCCCTGAATTTCGGTTTCCGACATATTCGGATGCATCGCTTTCATCACCTCGACCTGACCGACTGCAGATATCTCGATGGCCTTTTTCAACAAAACCATCTCTTCTTCGGTTTTTGTTTCCCGAAGGGTGGCCATAATTTCCCCTAAAATGACCGAGTTTAGGTTATTCGCTTCCAATTTAAGGGAGACTTTTTCTTTGATATCACTTCGCAACTTATCGTCGGGCGCATCAACAAAACCCTTGATAAGTTCATCTTCTTTAAGACTTTCATCCCTACTCATATATCGCCCTAAAATTTGGGCCACATTGGCACTGTTCTCCACTTCGGTAGATTTTATCATCGAATACAACTGTTGTTTCGTAGCATCGTAGTCGGCAGGGTAATTGGCCTTTTTCTTAAAGGTTTTGATCAAGCTGAACAAATCGGCTTCATCTCTCGAGTCGCGAACGTCATTTTTAAAATCAAAGAACAATACATTCTCGAAACCCTGAAGATTTAAGTCGAGCTTTGAGAATTCGCTACCGTTATACACGGTCGTAAAGCCCAATCGTTCTTTCGCACCTTCGATACCGAGGCGTTTGCCGTTCCACTGCTCGGCTCTAGGGTCTCTTTCTTGCACATACAATATTTCATCGTACTCCTCACCGGCATCTGAGTATTGGGTTTCCGAAAAAATGAGCAACACCGAATTGGGTTCGTTATACCCTGTCAAATAGTAAAAATCGGGGTCTTGGTGGTAGATGTAGTCGACATCATTCGCGCGGTTTCTAACCGGGTTGGCAAAAAAAACGGCCACGCTATTGGCGGGCATCATTTTACGAACGGCTTCCCTTCTTCCCTCATGAAATTCTGCCGACAAATAATCCGTTGGAATATCCTGGGCCTTGCTTGCAATGCAGATAAAGAGTACCGTTAGCACTCCAAAAACCGTTCTTATCCTTTTCCTCATAATTTAAATTTTCGTGAATGGAATACAAGATAACCATTTCAAATATTATGCTAAACATAACTATTCGCAATTGTACTATACTTAATAAATTCAATAGATTTGCACCATTCTAATATAAAATTACGATGAAAAATACCGCTCTCACACAAACTCACATTGCCCTAGGCGCAAAAATGGTTCCCTTCGCAGGCTATAACATGCCAGTATCGTACGAAGGCGTGAATATAGAGCACGAAACCGTTCGCAACGGGGTCGGTGTGTTCGATGTAAGCCATATGGGCGAATTTTTGATCGAGGGGCCAAATGCCCTGAAACTTATACAGAAAGTCAGTTCGAACGACGCTTCTAAATTAACATTGGGCAAGGCGCAATACAGCTGCCTACCTAACGAGACCGGCGGTATTGTCGATGATTTAATCGTTTATCGCGTAAAAGACGAAACCTACCTGTTGGTCGTCAACGCATCGAATATCGATAAAGATTGGCAGCACATTACAAACTACAACAAAGAAATAGGTGCAGAAATCCGCAACATCTCTGACGGATTTTCACTTTTGGCCATTCAAGGGCCTAAAGCTGTAGAGGCCATGCAATCATTAACTTCCATAGACCTTTCGGCCATTAAGTTCTACCATTTTGAGGTAGCCGATTTTGCGGGTGTTGAGCACGTGATTATTTCCGCCACCGGATATACGGGTTCGGGAGGATTTGAAATTTACTGCAAAAACAGTGAGGTGCAGCAAGTGTGGGACAAGGTATTTGAAGCCGGAAAAGAGTTCGATATCAAACCTATCGGTCTGGCAGCCCGTGACACCCTTAGACTAGAGATGGGTTACTGTCTTTATGGTAATGATATCGATGACTCAACTTCACCTATCGAGGCGGGTCTGGGGTGGATCACAAAGTTCACTAAAGATTTTGTGAACAGTGATGCTTTGGCAAAAGAGAAGGAAGCGGGACCTCAGCGTAAACTCATTGCCTTTGAATTGGATGAACGTGGAATACCCAGAAACGGATATGATATTGTTGATGATGCCGGAGAAAAAATAGGCATCGTTACCTCAGGCACCATGTCACCCTCAATGAACAAAGGTATCGGCCTGGGCTACGTACCCACCGCCATTTCAAAGGTCGGTAACGGCATCAACATACAAATAAGAAAAAAAGTAGTACCCGCAACTATTGTAAAACTACCCTTCTACACCACTAAATGATAGACTTTCAAAAGGTTTTAGACACCATACACCAAGAAATAGGTAGTCGTAAAGAACGGGGAAACGTTGCGGCCTATATACCTGAACTCGCCGATATCGACGGTAATAAATTCGGTATTCATCTAATAGACTTCAATCGGAAAAATTATTCCATCGGAGATTCAAATGAATCATTTTCGATTCAGAGTATTTCTAAAGTATTGACCCTTGCCATGGCCTTGGGCCTTGTAGGGGAAGATTTATGGAGGAGGGTCGATGTAGAGCCTTCGGGCGATCCGTTTAACCACCTCTCGCTTTTAGAACAGGAAAACGGAATTCCCAGAAATCCGTTGATTAACGCTGGTGCCTTAGTGGTAGCCGATGTACTGGTTTCTCGTCTGAAAAATCCGAAAGAAGAATTCTTGGCGTTTATTCGAAAAATATCAAATGACCCTTCTATAAAGTACGATGAACAGGTTGCCTTGTCCGAAAAAAATACGGGCTTTCGAAATTATGCGGCTGCCAATCTTCTTAAATCGTATGGTAACCTTAGTAACGATGTCGATGTCGTTCTAGACTTTTATTTTCATCAATGTTCAATTGCGATGAACTGTGCCCAGTTGGCAAAGACCTTTTTTCTTTTTATCAACCGTGGTAATTGCATGCAAGAACAAACGTATTTAAACGTCAATCAAGCCAAAAGAATCAACGCCCTAATGCTGACCTGTGGTTTTTACGACGAGGCCGGAGAATTTGCTTTCGAGGTGGGTTTGCCCGGAAAAAGTGGTGTTGGTGGGGGAATCGTGGCTTTGTTACCGAATGAATTTTGCGTGGCCACTTGGTCACCTGGTCTGAATAAAAAGGGAAATTCAAAGTTGGGGATGGAAGCACTAGAGAAATTAACCTCCGATACCGATTTATCTATATTTTAATTTGGAGAACAAGAAAATTCTAATCCTAGGAGGAAGTGGTTTTTTGGGCAACGCTATCTATAAAGAGCTTTGCAATTATTTTGATACCTATGGCACCTATTTTAATGCCAGACGTTCCTTTGAAGGAAACCAACAGTTTTTCAAGTACGATTTAGAAGAAGATGATGTTTTCGAAATCTTAGAGCAGGTACGACCACAAATTATTATTTCGGCGCTACGCGGAAATTTCGCCGCTCAAATTCAAGCCCATCAGCATATCGTTGAATACCTGAACAAAAACCAGTGTACACTCTATTTTTTATCGTCTGCCAACGTTTTTGACGCCTATAGCAAATATCCTTCCTATGAAAATGATAAAACCTTATCGGAAAGCGTTTATGGCCGGTTGAAAATAAAGATAGAAAACATGCTGCTGAGACTTCCGCAGAAAAAAATGGGAATTTTAAGGGTTCCCATGGTCTTCGGTAATGGGTCTCCGAGAATAAAAGACATCAAAAAATACATTTGGGAGAACGAGCCAGTTGAAGTTTTTCCTAACCTGATTTTGAACGTGACCAATGACGATAAATTGACCCAACAGATACACTACCTTATCAATAGAAATAAAACCGGTATTTTTCATTTGGGAAGTAACGATTTGGTACATCATGAAGACTTTATCAAAGAGGTCGTAGACCGAATAGGCAATTTCAACCCTATCTACAAACGTGTTTTCACTACCAATGAAGAGCGGTATTTAGCCGTATTGCCCAAGGATAATAAACTGCCTAAGAATTTACAGGTTACCTACCAAGACATCATTGACCACCATATTATGAGCTAGTAAAATAGCTAAAAGAAATTCGTATTGCACTCTTGAAGGATTTTGAATTCCGTAACTTATTTGCAAACAAAGTACAATGGAAAAGAAAGTCGATTTCAGTAACCTTAAAGCGGTATATGTCAATTGCACTCTGAAGAAATCACCTGATAAAAGTCACACCCAAGGTCTCATGAACGTATCTCAAGACATTATGAAAAAAGAAGGTGTTTCGGTCAAAAATATTAGGGCCGTAGACCATGATATAGCCTTTGGGGTTCAGCCCGATATGACAAAACATGGAGCAGATAGCGATACTTGGCCCGAGTTGTTCAAAACTATTTTCGATGCAGATATATTGGTATTGGGTACGCCAATTTGGCTGGGCGAGCGCTCTTCGGTATGCACCAAAGTAATCGAAAGACTGTACGCCATGTCTGGTAAACAGAACGAAAAGGGGCAGTATCTTTACTATGGTAAGGTTGGAGGCACAATTATTACAGGTAATGAAGATGGTGTGAAACATTGTGCCATGGGTATACTTTACTCCCTACAACACTTGGGGTATTCCATACCTCCACAAGCGGACAGCGGCTGGCTGGGAGAAATCGGACCGGGACCCAGTTATTTAGACGAAGAGGCCGATGCGAAGAACAACGATTTCACCAATAGAAATACCACTTTCATGACCTACAATATGATGCATCTTGCTCAAATGCTCAAGGCCAACGGAGGCTACCCTAGTTATGGAAACTCAAGGGAGCAGTGGGACAATGGCTCACGTTGGGGTTTTGAAAATCCGGAATATCGATAAGTACACTAATTTAAAATAAAGAAGATGAAAAAGTTTACCGAAAAAGAAATAGAAAAAAACTTGGAACAACTTGAGGGTTGGGAATATGTCGATGGGGCCATCGAAACCTCTTTTGAATTCAAGAACTTTAAAGAGGCCTTCTCTGTGATGACCAGAATCGCTTTCGAGTGTGAAGCCCAAGAACATCACCCAGATTGGCAAAATGTATATAATACTTTGAACATTAGGCTGAATACACACGATGCGGATGGAGTCACTGAAAAAGACTTTAAACTGGCTCAAAGTATTGAGGAAATCATTGAGATTGATTAGTTCAACTATCGTACATTATTAGATAAATTGTATATGTCTCTACCAGCAATTGTGATACCTAAAGTTTATTTGAAGTGTAGTCGAACATTTTTTTAAATTTGCCATTGTTGAAATAAAAGTATTTAAGAATTATGGGAAGAGCTTTTGAATTTAGAAAGGCAAGAAAAATGAAACGTTGGTCAGCAATGTCCAAAGCCTTTACACGTATTGGCAAAGACATTGTAATGGCCGTAAAGGAAGGTGGCCCTGATCCAGATTCAAACTCAAAATTACGTGCCGTAATTCAAAACGCCAAGTCGGTAAACATGCCCAAAGACAACATCGAACGGGCGATTAAGAGAGCTTCCGATAAGAGTCTAGGCGACTATAAAGAAGTACTTTTTGAAGGTTACGCACCACATGGCATTGCTATTCTTATCGAAACTGCTACCGATAACAATACTCGAACCGTTGCCAATATTAGAAGTTATTTCAATAAGTGCGACGGCAATTTAGGTACATCGGGATCCGTTGAGTTCATGTTCGATCATACCTGCAACTTTCGTATTCCGGCAGAAGGTATCGACCATGAAGAGCTAGAACTTGAGATGATCGATTTCGGTGCCGAAGAAGTTTTTGTAGATGACGACGGAATTCTAATCTACGCTCCTTTCGAGAGTTTTGGAGCTATTCAAAAAGAACTCGAAAACCGTAATATTGAAATTTTATCTTCAGGTTTCGAGAGAATACCTCAAGTAACCAAACAACTTTCTGAAGAAGAAGCCGCCGACGTCGAAAAGCTTTTAGAAAAAATTGAAGAAGACGATGATGTGCAGAACGTGTATCACTCTATGCAAGAGTAGCCTGATAACACATAGAATATAAAAGGTCGCGATTTGCGACCTTTTTTAATAGTATTATATAGAATAAATCTCTTTGCCCTTATATGCAAATTCATCAAAAAACAATTCTCGTAAGGTATTAAGTGATGAGAGTTAAAATAGATTATTTCGTTCTGGCCATTATACTGGTCATAGCTCTAGCTTATTTCTTTCCTGCTTTAGGTTCTGGAAATGTGTTAACCGTTCTCAATAAGATAAGTTCCGTTGGTATTGCACTTATTTTCTTTTTTTACGGACTTAAACTCAGTCCATCAAAATTAAAAGCAGGTTTGGGCAACCTGAAGTTGCATATATTGATACAGTGCGCCACTTTTATTCTATTCCCTATAGTGGTACTCCTATTTAAACCTTTCCTCTATACCGAAGAACAGCAAACCTTCTGGCTCGCCTTCTTTTTTCTGGCCGCCTTACCATCTACCGTGAGCTCTAGCGTGGTTATGGTCTCATTGGCAAAGGGTAACATACCGGCAGCCATTTTTAATGCCAGTATATCTGGCATAATCGGTATTCTGGTCACTCCATTGTGGATGGGGCTTTTTATTGACAATACAGAACTGGATTTTAACTTAACGGAAATTTACCTTAGTCTAATAATTCAGGTACTTCTGCCGGTATTTATTGGAATAGCTTTGCAACGGTTCTTTGGAGAAATTGTTCAAAAAAACTCAAATAAGATTGCCATTTTCGACAAGGCTATAATCCTTTTGATTATTTACAAAAGCTTTACCAAATCTTTTAATGACAATTTGTTCAACAGTGTGTCAACCCTTGACCTAATGCTGATTTTCACCGGGGTACTTATACTGTTTTTGTTGATTTACCTGATTATGAGACAAGTTTCTAAAGCACTAGGGTTTTCTGTCGAAGACCGAGTTACAGCCCAATTTTGCGGCACCAAAAAGTCTTTGGTTCATGGTACTGTTTTCTCTAAAATATTATTCGGAAAAATGGCTATACAAGGCATCATTCTTCTACCAATAATGCTTTTTCACATCACCCAGATTATAATAATTAGTGCTATAGCCACTAAATATAAGAATAGATTTCATTAAGCATCTTTGGCTTTGCAATTGATAGCTTCATGCAAGCTTTACTGGAAACTTTTACCAACAAAAAAGCGACCCACCCCTGGGTCGCTTTTTAACTACTAACTAAAAACCTAAAACAACCTAATAATTTATTTTATTGCGCAGCACTATAAAAATATAGTGATGAAGCTTTAGACAAGGTGCTGTTCGTCGATGGAACGATTTCACCACCCGCATCAGCATTAGCATACGTTAATACACGACCTCCACCATTAGCGGCCTCAGCGATAAATACCGTATTGGAAACCGCATCATATTCTGCAGAAACCGGATTACCCAAGAAAGTACCAGAACCAGCAACCCTCACTTGGTTATTGGCCATGGCCATCGTACCACCATCTGCAACACTATTAAATTTTGAATCGAAATCGGCTACAATATGAAATGCACCATCAGAATCAGAAGCTGCATCACCCACATCGGTCAAAATCATAGTGCCATTATCATAGGCCAGACCATGTGTTCTTATGATACCTTCAATTGCCACTCTCTTTGAAGCACTCACAGTGGCATCAGCTGTATTTGAAGCAGTAAAGCTTGTAAACACGGCCAATTCGTTGGTCTTATCGACTACGGCATATAAATCATCACCTACAAATTCAATTCCCCAAAGGGCGAATTCAGTTGTAACCACATTTCGTAAAGAAATCTCGCCATTACTTCGTGTATATATAAAAAGGCGGCCATCAGCGGTATCTTCATTTCCGTCAACATCAGCATTATCGGCAACCACGATAATATCGTCTTTAACGGCGATATCCCTGGGACTTTCTAAATCTGCAGAACTGGAAACAGTTGCAGAAATCGTTGCATTTAAAACCAAACTAGAAATATCAGCGAATACATTCAATTGATTCGAAGACCTAGAAGCTTGAATAATTTCATCAGTATCATCGTAATAGTAAATTCCTTCAGCTGCAGTAGAAGCAGTAGTCAGAGTACTCACCTCTCCGCTGACCATGTCATAAACCGTTACGTTACCATCACTATTGTTCGATGCAAATAATTTTGCAGATTCCGTTGCAGGCTCTTCCATATCATTTACGTCGTCATCATCGCTATCACATGAAACCATAAGTATTGAACTTAGGGCAACAACATATCCGAATTTTAAAAAATTTTTACTCATTATATTGTGTTTTATTTGCCCATATCTACGAAGGTTCGCTGTGTAGGTTTTAAAAAAAATGTTAAAAAAAAGAGCGTTTTATCAAACCTCAGAAACTAAAAAAGAGGCCAAAGGGCCTCTTTTTTAGTTTATACAGTTATAATTATAGTTCACTTATCATTTATAGAAGCCCTCTACTCCTTCAAAAAACTTTTCATAAAGCTCAAAGTCCAGTTCTTTATTATCTGTGGGAAAATATGGTTCTGAAATTTTAATCTGTTTTTTGCCGTAATCGAAAGCTACCAATACAATCGGAACTTGTGCCATCTTGGCAATATAATAAAACCCAGTTTTCCATTGGGCTACCTTCTTTCGGGTTCCTTCAGGCGCAATAGTCAGTCGAAACAAATCCCTTTCTTTAAATATTTTGGCCGTGGCAGTCACAGTGTCGTTCTTTTTGCTGCGATCAATCGGTGCACCGCCCATCCACCTAAAAAACCATCCGAATGGAGGTTTGAACAAACTGCTTTTTCCAATCCAATTAATAGGTTCGCTCCAAACGGCACGAACGAGTACGCCTAAAAAAAAATCTGCATAACTGGTATGAGGTACTACCGCAATAACGAACTTGTTTAAATGTGCAGGAAATTCTCCAACCATTTTCCAGCCAAGAACATTATTAAAAATTAAATGGGCCAGTTTTTGCACAGTTCAGATTCTTAAATTGATTAGGTGATATTAGGGAGTATTCTTATAAGATTAAAACAAGGTTTAAATTTTCCTGTAAATTGCCTGTAGCTTTTCCGCAGTAATAATTTCACGCCAAGACGTTCCCAAGGCATTTTCCCATAGCGGTTCCATTGCCAAAGACACCGAAACCATGATATCAAATTGCTCATCGCTCAAGTTTGCACATACTCCCTTAGGCACCATGATATCATGTTTTTTCTGCATCTCTTTAAATAAGGCTACACCTTCAGGATAAAACTCTTGGAGGTGTTGAAAAACCAAGCAATTACCTATACCATGCCTTACCCCCAACACATAACCAAGACCATAGCTCATGGCATGGGCCACCCCTACTTGTGAGTAGGCGATACTCATACCACCGTGCCAAGAAGCCATCATCAATTTCTCACGTGACTCTTCTTCAGATATATCACCAAGATAAACCTCTTTGCAAAGTTCAAGGGCCTTCTCACCGTAACTTTGACTAAAGGCGTTCAAATAAGTACCGTCCAGAGATTCTATACAATGGATAAAGCAGTCCATACCCGTGTAAAACCACTGTTCTTTTGATACCCCTTGGGTCAAATCGGGATCTAATACTACTTGGTCGAAAGTGGTGAAATCGGAGTTAATACCTAATTTTTTCTCTGGCCCTAGCAACACTGTAGTTCGTGAAACTTCTGCCCCAGTGCCGCTGATTGTAGGAATACCTACGTGGTAAACCGATGGTTTATTGACGAGGTCCCAACCCTGGTATTCTGAAGAACCGCCGCGGTTAGTCAATAAAATTGAAACCGCTTTGGCGAGATCCATTAAGGTTCCTCCACCAATGCCGACAATGCCCGACGGTAATTCACTATATTCTTTTCTTATCATTTCTACCAGCGCGTCTACCTGACTGGTTTTTGGCTCTTCATCTGCCGAAATGAATATAATTTGGTCATTGAAAAGTAAGGGTACGCGATTGGCCAACTCTTTTCCTTCGAAAACATCGTCGACCAAAAAGATAAAAGGTGCATCTGAGTGTTTTCTTTTGGGAAGTAAAATATCGCCCAATTGGTCAAAACTACCTTTACCAAAAATAACGCGGGGCACCATAGGAAAATTCTTATAGTTCGTTTTCTCGGTGAAAGTAACTTGTTGTATTCCCAAATCTTTATTGAACTTCATATGCAATGATCATAATTTTTATCCTCTAAAAAAAAAGAAGATAAACCACTTCTTGACTCTCTTATTTCAGGTAATCTAATATATCAGAGAGTTTACTAATTTTCAAATAACTGTTATTGTTCTCTTCGACCTTCACTTCTTCGTGCTGCCAAGTTGTATGAAAAGGAACATGTACCGCCTGCGCGCCAATATTTATTAAAGGAAGTACATCAGACTTCAACGAATTACCGATCATTAGAAAATCTTTGACATCGATTTGTAAATGCTCGAGCAGTTGCCTATAATTCTCTTCCTTTTTGTCGCTCAATACTTCAACGTGATGAAAATATTCTGATAAACCCGATTTTTCTAGTTTTCGTTCTTGGTCTAAAAGGTCGCCTTTTGTCAAAACTATCAAACGATAATCATCTTTCAATTGCTCTAAAACGGCTTTCACATCATCAAGCAGCTCAACCGGTTCAAGCAGCATCTTTTTACCCAAGTTTAAAATTTTACCAATCGTTTGCTGTGAAACTTGATTATTAGAAAGCTCGAGTGCAGATTCTACCATTGAGAGAACAAAGCCCTTGATACCGTAACCATAGAGTTCAAGGTTCCTGATTTCCATTTTAAAGAGCTCTTGGTCTATTTTATTTTTGGTCTCATACCCTTCTAAAAGACTGGCAAACTGCTCTTCGGTATCTCTAAAATATGTTTCGTTCACCCATAAGGTATCATCGGCATCGAAACCGATTACCTTTATAGTGCTATAATCTACTTCCATGCTTTTTGTGCCTTTTCTAGGTCATCTGGGGTATCGATTTCGATACCTGTTACATTAGTCTCGACCATTTTAATTTTTTTACCGTATTCTAAATAACGTATGGCTTCGATTTTTTCAGTCGCCTCCAATGGTAACATGGGTAAGCGGTGAAAATCCATCAAGGCACTCTTTCGAAAAGCATAGATACCTTTATGTTTGTAATAAAGAATATCAGATTCTGTATTTCTTGGGTAAGGTATAGGTGATCTTGAAAAGTAAAGTGCAAAATTTCGGCGGTCTACGATTACTTTCACCGTATTTGGGTTTTTGATTTCTTCCTCATCGGTAATGCGAACCATTAACGATGCCAAATCAATTTCGTGCTTATCGTCATTACGAAATACTTCCAGTACACTTTTGAGGCTTTCCCTATCCGTAAATGGTTCATCACCTTGCACGTTTACTATGATGTCAACATTCATATCGGCAACAGCCTCGGCAATTCGATCACTGCCGCAATCGTGTTCCTTAATACTCATAATAGCCTTACCACCAGCTGCCATAATCGTATCAAAAATAACATCGCTATCGGTTACCACATAAACCTCGTTAAAAAGCTCGGTTCTTAGAGCAGCTTCGTAAGTTCTGAGAATGACCGGCTTACCGGATAAATCTTGCATTAGTTTTGCAGGAAATCTAGAGGCCGCGTAACGGGCCGGAATCATGGCTATGATTTTCAAAATCTTAAATAAGTTTTAATTTCTATTCACCTGAAATGTACGTTAACCTTTAAACCGTATTCATTTCATTTACCTTTTTTATTTACTATTGTGCCTGGGTCGCAATTTTCGGTAAATCATAAAAATTATGACCAGAATACATATTACCAAAATAGCAGCCAGAATGGGCATAAAAATCGATGCTGTGGTCACAACCATTGCCGTACCTGTTTCTACTGTTGAAACAATAGGGTTACCTAGACCCCCTGTAGTGGCAGTAGATGCCATTCGACTTGTCGCTCCCGCACCTTTTATAGCGGTAGCAGTACCTCCACCGGCGATAATGGCCAAAGACCAAGTTACCAAAGGATCTAAATTAGCTACAGTTGAAACCATAACCGCGGTACCGGCTATAGCCGCCAAAGGAACGGCAAAACTATCTAAAAGATTATCAACCCAGGGAATAAAATACGCAAAGATTTCAACAAGGGTGGCAACCCCTAAAGTCAATACTGCCGCCAAGCTACCGATCCATTGCCAGCTATCATTAAGCTGCCACATATCGAAATAAGCCGCTAGACTAAGGGCGAAAAGTGGTAAAAACACCCTAAAACCGACCGAAGCGGCCAATCCTACACCTAAAAAAATACTGATAATTGTTTCTGAAGTCATTTTCTCGATACTACTTATGACATATTTAAAAGCCGCAAGAGCGAACAAACATGTTCGATTTAGAGTCTCTACTTAACTTCAAAAACATTTAAAATTGTAAGACACCCTTAACATTACGAATTTAACTTATTCCGTATCAACAAAAAAATCACTCTTAAAACCAATAAGGTAAAGCTGTTTCTTTGCCCGGGTTACGGCGGTATACAACCATCGTAAATACTCTTTATCGACCCCGTTGGGTAAATAGGGTTGCTCTACAAAAACCGTATTCCATTGCCCACCTTGCGACTTATGGCAAGTTATGGCATATGAAAACTTGACCTGTAAAGCATTAAAATATTTGTTGTTCTTCACACCTAGAAATTTCTTGTATTTAGATTTTTCGTTGGCATAGTCTTTCATCACTTCTTGATAAAGCCGATTTCCATCTTCATAAGACAACGATGGTGTTACCGCCTTTATAGTATCTAGTAACAAAACGGTCTCAAAAGGTTTCTGATTGGGATAATCTACCATTTGCACTTTCACCTCAGCGAACCTGAAGCCATAAAGTTCTTTAATATTGAAAATTTCCAAGACTTCGATAATATCCCCATTAGCAATAAAACCGGCTTCTGTATTCGGCTTGAGCCAGAAATAGTTGTTTTTGACCACCATCATATAATCACCGACCGCCAAATCACTTTCAAGAAATAATATTCTACTGCGTATATTCTCATTATATAAATTCGCCCTTTTGTTCGAACGAACGATAAAGGTCGTTTCTTCTTTACCATTTTCTGAGTACGAAGTATCTATCGCCTCTTGAATTTCGTGCCCATCGATAAGCCTAACAATATCTTTGTAAGGGTTGACATTGAACTTGAAGTTCTCAAAAAAATTATCTTGAATTTGCTCTCTTAACAAAGTGGCATTGGCTAAAATTCCAGAATCCTCAGCTTGTCGAACCACTTCATCTAACTCTAACTTTATCACCTCTTTATTATAATTCAGTGATAATTTGTCCGAATCAAGTGCCGGACTCAAATCTAAATGTACCGGGGGCAGCTGGGCCGTGTCACCGATTAAAACCAACTTACAATTGTGACCTGAATAGACATACATCAGTAAATCATCTAAAAGTGCCCCATTGTCGAAAAGTTTAGAATCGGCAGGGGCATCGGGTATCATAGAGGCCTCATCAACAATGAAAATAGTGTTTCTATGCTTATTTGGCGCCAAAACGAACTGAATACCGCCCGCACCTTGTTTTTTAGGAAAATATATTTTTCTATGGATGGTGTATGCTTGTGTATTCGAGTAGTTAGACATTACTTTTGCCGCTCTACCCGTAGGGGCCATTAAAACCGATTTTTGTGTGGTTTTCCAAAGTGAGTTGACCAAAGTACCGATTAAGGTAGTCTTGCCAGTTCCCGCGAAACCCTTTAACATAAAGACCGTATCGCTATCTTTTGATAATACGAAAGTTGATAACTTTTGTAAGGCGGCAGATTGTTTTATTGTAGGTTCGTGAGGAAATTTCTCGACTAATAAACGGTAAAAAGATGCGTCTGTAAGGCTGACCATAGAGCTCAAAGATAAACATGATTTTTACGGGAAATACTTTTACGATTGAAAAAAAATTGTAGATTTGTCGTAACCACTAAATTTAAAATAACACTATTAAAAAATGAAGACCGTAATTCAAATTGTACTTTGGATAGTTTGCATAGGATTGGGATATCTTATTTATCAATCTGTAACAGGCCCCATCGAATTTAATAAAGTGAAGCAAGAGCGTTTTGGACAGGTTATATCTAAACTTAAAGATATCAGAAACGCACAAGAGGCCTATAAAACGGTTAACAAAAGATATGCTAAAGACTTCAACAGTCTAATTAAGTTCGTCGATACTGGAATGTATACCATTACACAACAACGTGACTCTTCTTTCATGGAGTTTGACGAAACTTATCAAATCGATTTGTTAAAAGAGGTCAAGATTATCGATACATTAGGTACCGTTTCAGTCAAAGATTCTTTATTTAAAAGCGATAATCGCTATAAGAATCTAGAAGACGTACCAAATGCACAAAACGGAGAGAAATTTAAAATGGAGGCCGGCTTTGTTGATAAGAGTGGATATAGAGCTCCGGTATTCAAAGTTCAAGTAGATAAAGCTATTGTACTTTATGATCAGCCAAAAACACTGTTAGATAAAGAAAAAGCAGAAATTGGCGTAGATGAGGTTAATGGACCCACAATTGAAGTAGGTTCTATGGAAGAAGTTAGTACAAGTGGTAACTGGCCACCAGTTTATGACAAAAAAGGAGACCAATAGCATCACTACAGATTTAGTAGAAAAATTTAAGAAATTGTCCATTCAGGTTAGCCTGAATGGACTTTCTTTTTGTGTATTCGATTCTGTATCGAATTCTGTGATAAGTTCAGAAAATCTATTATTTGAAAAAACGCTTACTCCTTATGAAATTTTAAAGCGTTTAAAAAAACTGCTAAAATCGAACAAACTCACCAATCAACATTTTGTTGAAGTGGTGGTCGTTCACCGAAACCAACTTTTCAGCCTAGTACCCAAATCACTTTTCGACCCTTCAGAATTAGCAAATTACCTTAAGTTCAATACCAAAATACTGGCGAATGACCATTTGGCCTACGATGAGTTCGAAAGCCACGACATGGTTAATGTGTATGTACCCTTCGTGAACATAAACAATTACATTTATGAACTTTACGGAGCGTTCACTTTTAAGCATAACGGTACTGTGATGGTAGAATCACTCCTTAATGCCAAGACCCAGGCCAAACAACCTGTTTGCTTCGTCTACGTTCAAGAAAAACAAATGGACCTCACGATTATCGACCAGAAAAACCTTCTACTGTTCAACAGCTTTAGATTTAATACCAAAGAAGACTTTCTTTACTATCTACTCTTTGCTTTAGAACAACTAAAATTCGATACTGAAACCGTTTCATTAAAACTTTTTGGCGCCATCAATGAAGGTGACGACATCTACGATATATGCCATAAATACATCAAGAATTTATCAATATTTGTTCCTGATTTCGGTGTCCACCCCTACATCGACAACTCTAAAGAAACGATTGATTTCACAGTTATAAATGCGCTCTAATGCGAATTATTTCAGGTATACATAAAGCGAAGCGAATCACCGCCCCGAAAAAACTTCCGGTCAGGCCTACCACCGATATGGCGAAAGAAGCACTGTTCAATATATTGAACAATCGCTATTATTTTGATGAAATTTCTGTTCTCGATTTATTTAGCGGCACAGGCAATATCGCATACGAATTTGGTTCTAGAGGTACTCATGAAATTACAGCTGTAGATAGTCATCATGGCTGTGTCAGGTTTATTGGCGATACTTCCAAAGCTTTAGAATTAAATATTACAGCCCTAAAAAGCGATGTTTTTGATTATTTAAAAAGGTCGATGGTCAAGTCGGATATTATTTTCGCCGACCCCCCTTATGATTTAGATATTACTGAATTTGAAAAAATTCCGAATTTGGTTTTCGAGAATGATTTATTAAAGAAAAGCGGAGTATTGATTATCGAGCATGCCAGCCATATGGATTTATCACATCTCGAGAATTTTAACGAAAAGAGGAAATATGGTGGAAGCGTTTTCAGTTTTTTTCAAATAAACGAAGAATAGCTTTAATTCATTTCCCACAAAAAATAAGCAGACCATAAGCCGGATTCTGTAAGACCCAAAGGCCTTCCCTTATCATTTATCTAGTTCAAGCATTACTGCTAGACTCTAACCGCCTACCCTTCGATTTGGGCGTGCAGCCCTCAAGCACCGATTTACATGACGTTTCACCGCATAGAGTTTACCTGGTTTCACTACAGCATTACCTGTACATTCTTTCTGCTGCACTTGTCCTATTCATTAAATAACGAACGACGGGTGTTACCCGCTATGCCGCACTATGGTGTCCGGACTTTCCTCTCCCGTCCAAAATAATTTGAACGGCAGCGATAAGGTGGTCTGCTCAACTCGCAAAATTAGACTAATTGTTGATAAATTAAGACTTTATCCTACCAAAAAAAAAGGCTCGAACCTTTGCTATTTTTATATTTGTAGCTACGTCGCATCATCTCTAATTAGAACCTTTTGGAACATTTTGTAGTATCGGCCCGCAAGTACAGACCCCAAACGTTTAAAGACGTGGTTGGGCAACAGGCCATAACAAACACCCTTACCAATGCCATCGAGCACAATCATTTGGCACAGGCACTTCTGTTCTGTGGACCAAGAGGAGTCGGTAAAACAACTTGTGCCCGAATTTTAGCCAAAAAAATCAATCAAGACGGTACTGAAAGAGAGGATGAAGATTTCGCTTTTAACATTTTTGAGCTCGATGCCGCATCGAACAATTCGGTAGATGACATTCGTAATCTAATTGACCAAGTACGCATTCCACCTCAGGTCGGCAAATACAAGGTCTATATCATCGATGAGGTTCATATGCTTTCCCAATCGGCTTTCAATGCTTTCTTAAAAACACTGGAAGAGCCTCCAAAACATGCAATTTTCATTCTGGCGACTACTGAAAAACATAAAATTATACCTACCATATTATCGCGCTGCCAGATATTCGATTTTAAGAGAATTACAGTTAAAGATGCAGCCGAATATTTAAAATACATAGCCGAAAGCCAAGATATCAACGCTGAAGACGATGCACTGCATATTATTGCCCAAAAGGCGGATGGTGCGATGCGCGATGCCCTATCCATTTTTGATAGGGTGGTCAGTTTTTCAGGGAAAGAACTAACCAGAAAAGCGGTTACCGAAAATCTCAACGTTCTTGATTATGACACCTATTTTGCAGCCACCGATTTTATGTTGGAGCACAACATACCCGAATTGCTGCTACTGTTCAACAAGACGTTATCCTTAGGTTTCGACGGACATCATTTTATAAGCGGATTAGCTTCGCATTTTAGAGATTTAATGGTTTGCCAACATCAAGACACCATTAATTTACTGGAGGTCGGTGATAATGCAAAACAGCATTATCTAGAGCAGTCTAAAAAAACCGGAAACAGCTTTTTACTTAAAGCTCTAGATTTGGCCAACGATTGCGACTTAAAGTATAAAACCAGCAGAAATCAAAGGCTATTGGTAGAGCTTACTTTGATGAAGTTAGCCTCTATTGACTTTGGGGCTGAAAAAAAAAATCTTGATGGCAACGTAGTCAGCGAAGCTCCCGCCGACTATATACTACCTGCATCACATTTTAAGGATATACAAACAAAGACAAAAGTCGTTGAAAAACCTCAGCCCGAGCAAAAATATATCGACACCAAACCACCCAGTGAAGTAGGTGAACATGCAGAGCCAATTGCTAATTATGAACGCACTTCAGAACGAGCTGAAAAGGAAATAGCCGTTGCCGAACCAAAACCCCAAAAAACAGAAGAGGGTACAGAGCGACCTGAACTTTCGAAGGAAGCCAAAAAACTAAAATCAGAAATTGTAAGCAAGCGTATATCAGCACTTTCCATATCTAGCTTAAAAGCAAAGAAAGCTCACGAAAACAATAAAAAAGACCATTCTATTGATATAGATAGTTTGCCACGTTCTCCTTTCTCCGAAGAAGAAATGCAAAAACATTGGGCAGAATTCGTTAATGAAATTGATGTAAAAGGAAGAAAAATTCTTGCATCGAACCTTAACTCAGATGTGCCAAAACTTCTTCAAGATACTACTATTTGGATTGAACTACCTAATAGTACAATGAAGAAAGAAATTGAACGTGAACAGTACGACTTGATGGAGTACTTGAAAACACAACTCAACAATTATTTTATTAATTTGAAAATTACGGTCAATGAAGAAACAGCCAAGAAGTTTGCTTTTACGCCAGAAGAAAAATATGAAAAACTAAGAGAAAAGAACCCTACTATAGACCTATTACGACAGACTTTTGACCTTGACCTCTAAACAATTTTATTCTCTGGTCGCCCTTTGATATAGCGAAGCCTTAAGGCGAAAACTAAAAATACGAGGGCGACAATTAACATTCCACAGGCCTCTCTACCTTTTTCAATATTTACGATATCACCCTCTCCAATAGTGAACCCTTCAAACTTTTCTGGCCATAGAAAAGCTGTGGCTATCAGATAGGCCAAACAAAATATCAAGGAAACTTTAAAACCCAATCTGCCGTATGCGAATAGCAGACAACCGAAAGCGGCCAAGCCATAAATTATATACCACAAAAAGGCATCAGGGTCATTGTACTGCAAATAAGCCGCCCATATAAATAGTATGGCAAATACTACTCCCGATATTTTAAATATATTTTTCACGTAGTCTGGGTTATATGGTTTTCCAATATAGAGAAAACCTCTGTTGCGGCAATATCTTTAGGAAATGACGAAGTAGGATTATCAGAAATAAAGATGGGGAAATCTGCCTTATCTTCCGGTACACGACCATGAGAACCTTTAACCAATGTGGCCTTCAACGGAATAATATCCAATACGGTTCGGAAACCCATTTTCTTTTTTAACAATTTACCTGCCACCTTTGCCATGACCAGTTTGTCTTTCGGATCGGTCAACATTTCAACCGGGTCATACCCCGGTTTTTTATGTATATCTACCATTCTAGCATAATCAGGGGCCTTGGCATCATCTAGCCAGAAGTAATAGGTAAACCAAGAGTCTGGCCCTGCTATAGCTACCAAATCACCGCAACGTTCGTGGGCTAAATTGGCTTTTTCAATCTCCTCTCCCGAGAGAACTTTTTCTACACCCGTAACTGTTTCTAAAAGTGCTTTGACCTCTTGTTTGATAGTCGGGTCATTCAAATAAACATGAGCCACTTGGTGGTCGGCTACCGCAAAGGCTTTACTCGCCCCCGCATCTAAAAGTTCTAAACCTCTTTCTATACGGATAGATAAATAACCTTTCGAACGTAGAATTCTATTGAGGTGTACCGGATTGTTTACATCGGTTATACCGTATTCCGATAAAAGTATAACCTGCGCATTACGTTGTTTGAAATATGATACTAATTTTTTTACCTCTGCATCAATTTCATTCAAGTCTTTCTTAATCTTCTTAAAATCAAGACCATGCCGCTGTATGTTATAATCTAAATGGGGTAGATATACCAATGATAGTGTCGGATTGTGCATCTCATCGGTGCGTATCGCGGCATCGGCAATCCATTTGCTTGATTTTATAGAGGTTTTAGGGCCCCAAAAATGAAATAATGGAAATGTACCCAATTCTTCTTGCAAGGTATCTCTAAGTTCTGCAGGATGTGAATATATATCCGGAATTTTACGACCGTCCGCCAAATAATTCGGCCGAGGCGTAACACTAAAATCTGCCGTGGAATACATATTATACCACCAGAAAAGATTGGCACACGAAAAGTGGGGGTCCATTTTTTTTAATTTATCCCAAATCTTTTCCGACTCCACTAGTTTATTGGATTGTCTCCAAAACTTTATCTCACATTCATCTTTAAAGTACCATCCATTACCTACAATACCATGTTCCGATGGCGTTTTGCCTGTCAAATAGGTAGACTGTGCCGAACAGGTAACCGCAGGCACTACCGGGTCTATATAGGCCGACCTTCCATTTTTTAAAAATGATTCGATAAATGGGGTATGTTCCCCAATCAAACGTTGGGTAAGCCCAACAACATTAATAACTACCGTTTTCTTCATGCGTTAGAACTTTTCAATAAGCCAGTTCAACTCTCTCACTATAGATTCAGTTAAATCTCTCTTTAATGCAACAGGTAGAACATCCCACGTATAGGTTTCTATCTCTAAATGTTCACTTACCGAGTGCTCTTTAATATAATCGACCACCTTCAGAATATGATCTTGAGTAGAATACAGTGCCCCGAAACTTTCCACAAAAATCGGTACATGAAAATGTGCGCGTAATTCTTCAAATTCTTTCTTTTCATCAAGCACGACCGGAAGGTCGCTATATGTTTTAACCCTACCATCTATCTGTTCAGTCACCTGGTGCAGGTAAACAGGCTCATCAAACAAAGCTAAAGCCTCCCAAATTTTTTGATTATTTTCATTATCGGAAATTATTTTTAAGGCAGCACTTACTTGTATTTTACCGATTTTAATATTGGCCTTTTCGAACTTTTCAAAAGTGTCTTTCGGTTCTTCATATGCCAATGAAAAGTGGCAAATATCGTAACAGACGGTTATGTATTTGCGAACCAGATTTTCAGCTTCGTCTTCATTTACTCCCAGCTGTTCTCTTAAATCTTTCTTAGCCGTGGGAAGAAGATAATCAGAAAAAAAAGATAAAACCTCATCGCTATTCTCAAGGATACCATCCGGCTCTGGTTCAATATCTAAATGAAGATATTTTCCGGTGGACTCCTCAATCTTTTGTAAATGGATAATCGTTTCGACCAAATGTTTGGCACCTATCGCAAAAGCCTCTTCTGTCGCCCCCTCTGTTTTGTGCCAATATTTATAACTAACCGGGGATGTAGATATGCCACCGGACATCCCTTCCGGAAGCAACAACGCCAATTGATTAAAAAGTCTTTTTGTATATGCGAGACGTTCATTAGTCGTCCAATCTGGGGCATGTACATCATCTTTCACACGTTCATTATGAAAGTTACCGTACGGAAACCCGTTCATTGTAAAGACATATACATTCTTCTCAGTCAACCAAGTCTTAAAATCATTTAGCTTCTGACCTGTTCCCAATTCTTCACTAGCTTTATTTGACAACCTTAAGCCTAAGCCAAAAGGCTTGTCATTAGCCACTTGTTCTTTTATTTCAGGAACATGTTTCTTTATACTGTCGAAAGTAGTCTGCCAATCTGACCCTGGGTGCACATTGGTACAATACGTTAGCTGAAATTGTTTATTAATTTGCAAAGTTAGACTGCTTTAGATTCGGAAATTTCGTTGACTAAATTCAATGCCTCTTTCATAAGGTCTTCATCAATTTCATGAACATCGTGCTTCACACCAATGGCAGAAATAAGGGTGATGGTCAATTTACCACCCAGGTGCTCTCTAAACTCTTCTATACCTTTAAGAAGTTGATCAACCTCTAAATCGGAGTCTAACGGAAAACCTAAATCAAATCCTATATTCTGAAAAACAGATACAACTCGGTTGAAATCTTGTTCAGTAATCAAACCCGTTAAGTGGGCATAAGCCACATCTAACACAATACCCTTGGCAACCGCCTCACCATGTCTAATTTTATAATTGGTCAGGTGTTCCAATTTATGGGCGGCCCAATGACCAAAATCCAAAGGTCTTGATGAGCCACTCTCAAAAGGATCACCACCTTGAGCAATGTGGTGCATATGCATTTCGGCACACCGGTATATGGTATATTGCATGGCTTCCATATCTCTCTGTGAAAGCTTTAGAGCATTTTTCTCTACAAATTTGAAGAATTCTAAATCTTTAATAAGAGCGACTTTTAATGCTTCCGAAATACCAGAAATCCAATCTCGATGTTCCAATGTTTTCAAAAACAACGTATCATTGATAATGGCATACGGAGGAGCAAATGTGCCCACAAAATTTTTCTTGCCGAAGAAATTAATGCTATTCTTAACACCTACGGCTGAGTCGTTCTGAGATAATACCGTGGTAGGTATACGAATGAGCTTAACACCTCTATGTGCAATTGCCGCAGCATAACCGGCCATATCGATGACGGCTCCGCCCCCGATAACTACAACGAAAGAATGACGGCAAATAGCATAATCATTAATAGCGTCAAGAACTTGATTTACATGCGCTTCTCCATTTTTGCATGCCTCACCCCCCTGAACGATTATACTTTGGGTATGCGACAGATTGGTCGCGTATTTTGCGCAATAAGTACTTATCTCTTCTTTTAGGGATGGATGCGCTTCAGCAACCCCACTATCTATCACAAATAGGAGCTTTACGGGCTCATCTTTATAACTTTTGATCAAGTCTCTAAACAAATGATTTTCCACCCGAAACAATCCCTCGGTAAAAAAGAGTTTGTATCGATAAGAAACCTGAAAGTTTTGTTCTATTGTCTTAAACATTCTAAAATTTTTATTGAACCGCAACAGCTACGTAACGGCAAAAAGTTTGGAGAGCCCCATCGAAATGGGCAGTAAAGCCAGAATAATCAAACCGTACCACCAAACAGAAAATGTTGCGCCCAACGCAGCATCAAGTATAATCAATGACATTACGCCTGCGATAACCGCTTTCTTAATATTTTTTGGAGAATTCTCCATATAGGCCTTGACCAAAGGTCGAAACACCATAAAAGCGAACAGTATTAAATATAGTAACGTAACGAACACAGAATCAGTATAAAACACGGCCACAGATAAAACGGCCACTACCACAATCGAATAGAGAACACCTGCCAAAACAATATGGTTTTTGTTCTCACCATGAACTTCACCCCTACTGATCAATGTTATAGCAAAAATATATACGATAGGTATAACTGCCAACCACCAAAAATTAAGGTCGCCAAAAATCGATAGCCCAAGAATTAGATTTAACCCTCGGCACAGACCCATACTTAAGGGCCCAAAAAAATCGTATTTTTTGGCAATACCGTCATACAATAGAATTGCCAAGGCCAAAGCTATGGCTATACCCCCTGAAAGGTTTGATACCAAAAATGCAAATACAATACCCGTCAAAAGAACCAAACCTCCATAAATTGCCGCTGAAGTTAAAGATATAGTACCGTTGGGAATTGGTCGCTCGGGCCGCTCTACCTGATCTATCTTGTAATCGAAAACATCGTTTAAGATAACCCCGCCCGCATACAGAAATATGGAAGCCAAAACCAGACACAGGAAGTCCACGAAAACCGGAGATTCTAAAAATTTGGTCTGCCCGAGAGTAGCAAATAAACCCCCAGCAGCCACCCCGGCAAAAATATCAGCCGCAGCAGTCGGTAAATTAGCAGGGCGTGCCAAACGGGCATAAGCTAACAATACATTACCCATTATTTGATTTCGTCAGCATCTACCCGAGGTTCTTGCCCTCTGAGCACACTATTGTCATTAAAAAACTGTGCTTGATTTATACCTTTCGGATTTAACCAATGTTCTTCTTTCATCTTTCCGTTATAGCCAAAAATATCCAATGCGTTTTGATAACAAGTTTTGTTCACATTTTCTTTCGAGATACCTCTTTTAAGCATTAAAGATGCCGTTTTCGGAACGGATAAGGGATCGCTTACACCCCAATCTGCAGAACTATCTACTATAATATTATCACTACCGAACTTTTTCACCACCTCGACCATACGCTCATTGCCCATTTTTGTTTTTGGATAAATGGTAAAAGCGGCAATAAACCCTCTATCGAGCACATCTCTGACGGTTTCCTCATTATTATGGTCAATCACCACTTTTGAAGGATCCAGGCCGTGCTCAAGGCAAACCTCCATACTTTTTAAGGTACCGGCTTTCTTGTCTCTATGAGGTGTATGCACCTGCACCACCATATCCAACTCTTTGGCCATATCGAGTTGCATTCTAAAATATTTGTCCTCCGCAGGGGTTTGGTCATCATAACCAATTTCACCTATGGCAACTACATTTTCTTTATGAATATATAAAGGCAATAATTCGATTACCTCTTCTGCCAAAGCTTCATTATTGGCTTCCTTCGAGTTCAGCCCGATGGTACAATAATGCTGTATTCCGAATTGGCTCGCACGAAAACGCTCCCACCCGACCAAACTGCTAAAGTAGTCTTGAAAAGACCCTACTTGAGTTCTAGGTTGCCCCAACCAGAATGATGGTTCGATGATAGCCACAACGCCAGCTGCAGCCATAGCTTCATAATCATCGGTTGTACGTGACGTCATGTGAACGTGCGGGTCAATTATCATCATTTTATCTTCCATAATTATTTAATTGCGTTTTCCCAAGTGACTTCACCATTCTTCACTTGATTATGTAGTTCAGGATAATTTTCTAATAGTTTCTTTGCTTCTTTGTTCGAAGCATGGTAGCAACAGAGTGCACCAGATATATTCTCTTTATTGCTCTCACTTTCTAAAAGTCGTTTCATATCTTCCAATATAGACTCATCGATGAAAGAAGAAACAGGTCTCCAGAACAAAGGGTCGATATCGCGTGAAGCTGCCCAGCGTTCATGTGCATAATCAGATATTATTCTTGCCAAGTCTTTGTTAGCCCTTGTATCCACTTCAAGAATGTTCGAAAGATCCAATTGCATAAAAGCGGCCTTTAAGTACATCTGATTCCACTGCTGGTCATTGAAATAAGTGGCCGGATACGGGTTGTTCATGCTTATTGCCTCGAATACCGTTGCTATATTCGTTCGAAGTGCCTCAACAGCAGAATGCTTAAATCGTTCACCATTTGGCAGTAATATCAGAAACTTTAAAAAAGTTACCAATTCTCCGGTATCCGCAACTTGAATAAGGTTTGCCACCTTAGGTTCAAAAAACTCCGGGTTTTCGTTCAAGACGCTAACGAGCAAATATATTCTTGAAATCTCAAGAACATCGGCCTCCTGTTCCACTAGATAAGACTGTAGACTTTCGTCTTCTAAATTCAGTTCTAAACTTTCGTCTTGATTTACCTTACTCGACAATAAACTGTAAGTGAGATATAAATCTTTGGTCGAGTTGGAGCCAATTATAACTTCTAATTTTGAGGTTAACCATTGAAAGGCCAACTCATCTAAGCTATTTTTGAGGAGCGACTTCAACTCCCCTTCAATTTTGGTAGAATTCATGCTTTGGTTTCGGCGAATTAAGTATTTCGTTGTAAATACCGATGTAGTATTTGCAAGAACAACTAATTACAAATCTAATTATTCCAAAGGAAAACCAATCAAAATCTAGCCCTCCATTCTTAGTATTCTTAGTAATTTTACAAAAAATTAAGAGTTATGCTCGGTCTTAAGCTTCCAACCGACCCTAGATGGGTAAATATCGTTGAGAAAAACATTGAAGAAATTTTAATCGACCACGCCTATTGTGAACAAAAAGCAGCAAGCACGGCAATATCACTCATTGTCAGTTTTCCTGAATACACAGAATTAGTAGAAGAGATGATTGCGCTCTCCAGAGAAGAAATGGGCCACTTTAAAATGGTTCATGATCGAATAATTGCTCGGGGTATAGTATTGGGAAGAGACCGTAAAGATGAGTATGTAATCGAACTATTGAAGTTTTTCCCTAAAGGGGGAAGCCGAACCAACCAACTTGTTCATAGGCTTTTATATGCGGGACTCATTGAAGCTCGTAGCTGCGAACGCTTTAGGTTACTTTCAGAAGAGCTCAAAGACAAAGAACTAGCCGAATTCTATCACAAATTAATGGTCAGTGAAGCGGGACATTATACAATGTTTCTCAAATTCGCCAGAAAATATGGTAATCGAGAAGAGGTTGACAAAAAATGGGAAGACCTCTTAGCATACGAAGCTCAAATAATGAAGAATTTAGGTAAGAAAGAATCCATTCACGGTTAAATGGTTTATTAACCGTAAATGAACTCAAACTTGTTACATATCTATAGTCTCATCAATATTATCCGTTATACCTAATTTATCGCGATAGTAATCATACATCTCAAATTGAGAGCGAAGTTTGGGCTTATCATTTACCCTATATTCATTTTTCTGTTCTTCATCAAAAATTCGGGCCTTTACATTATCGTTCCATGAAATATCGAAAGTATCGATCAATTCACGTTTGATATCCTCATCATAGATCGGGCAACCTACCTCTACCCTATTTTCAATATTACGTGTCATAAAATCTGCGGAAGAGATATACACTTTTGGATTACCATCGTTACAGAAAATAAACAATCTCGGGTGTTCTAAAAACTTGTCGACCACACTTATAGCCTCTATATTTTCGCTCATTCCTTCAACACCAGGAATCAGACAACACACACCCCGAACTATCAATTGTATCTTAACACCTGCATTACTGGCCTCGTACAGTTTATCAATCATTTTGTATGAAGTAAAACTGTTCATCTTTATTCTTATGTAGGCCTCTTTACCAGCTTTTGCGTTAGTAATCTCATTATCTATCAGCTTTTTGAAAAAACTTTTAGTGTAATGTGGTGAGACAATAAGATGCTTGTATTTATTGATTTTATAGGTAGTTTCAAAGAAATCGAAAACCTTATTTAGCTCTTTCAAAATTGGTTCATCAGCAGTAAATAAAGTGTAATCGGTGTAGATTCGTGCCGTAGATTCGTTAAAGTTACCGGTACTGATAAAACCGTATCTTTTTATTTCTTCATTCTCTTCGCGTTCAATAAGACATATTTTACTGTGAACTTTAAGTCCGGGAACACCAAAAATTAATTTCACGCCTTCCGCTTGAAGCTCTTCAGCGTATTTTATGTTCGCCTGTTCATCGAAACGCGCACGCAATTCTATTTGCAAGGTTACCTGTTTACCGTTTTTCACGGCATTTGAAAGACATGCGGCAACCTGTGAATTGGCTGCCAACCTATAAACGGTAATTTTAATGGTCTTGACTTTTGGATCAAGCGCAGCTTCCCGTAAAAATTTTAATACATAGGAAAATGTATGATAGGGCGTGTATTGCAAATAATCTTTCTCCGCTATCTTCTCCAATAAACTACCCTCAAGATTTAGTCCTTTTACAGGCAGCGGCGTAATTTTATCATACATCAAATCATGCCTGCCCAGACTCGGGAAGCCCATATAATCCCTTTTGTTGTGGTATCTGCCACCAGGTATTACACTATCGGCATCTTCAATTTCCATCTTTTCTTTAAGAAATTCGAGTGTGTCTTTCTCGATATTTTTATCATAGACGAAACGTACGGGATCACCAATTTTTCTATGCTCTACACTTGAACTAATTTTTTCAATAAAACTCTTACTCAAATCATTATCAATATCCAACTCGGCATCACGTGTAATTTTAATCATGTGCGAAGAAATGGACTTATAATCGAACATCGGAAAAACACTGTCAAGACAATATCTGATCGCATCATCAAGTATCATGATAAAGTTCTTATCCCCTTCTTTTGGTAGAACTATAAATCGATCAATACCTTTAGGTATTTCAATTAATGCATACCGTTTTTCCCTTTTTTCATAGGTGCTTTTGGTACGGTCATCACTTCTTAACACCATCTTTACGGCCAAATAAGCTGCTGTATCTTTAAGCATCGGAAACTCCGCCAAGTCGTTCAGGATGATGGTCATTAATTGTGGACTTACCTTCTGCAAGAAATACTTCTTTATAAACGCACCCTGCTTTTCAGACAATTGATTTTCACTGAGCAAATTAATGTTCTGGTCTTCTAGCTCATTTTCTATTTTACCAAGTATCTCGACACTCTTTCTTTGTTGGTCGATAACAATTTTTGTTATCTCAACCAACAAATCTTTAGCCCGCTCTCCTCCCAAAACACTCTTACCAGACTTACCGGCCTCAAAAATTCGTTTCACCGTTGCATACCGAACTTTAAAAAATTCATCTAAGTTATTAGAAAATATACCTAAGAAACGTAATCGTTCAATCAGGGGCACATTCTTGTCTTCGCACTCTTGTAGTACACGCTCGTTAAAACTTAACCAGCTGATTTCCCTATTAATATAACGGGGTTTATTCTTTATCATTTATCTGTAATCTTTCGGAAAAATTGTTTGAATCGTTGCTCCTTGTGAAATGGCATTCCAATTATCAACATCAAATTTCAAATGGACCAGCCCACTCGTAGGAACGTTGTCAATATAGCTATTTCCTAAAGAATTGGCAAGGTATGTGAATGCATGATTATGACCGAAAACCATTACAGTATTTAAATGATTGTCGATACTTTTTATAAACTCTAAGTCACTATCACCTGAGAAATCATAAAGACTCTCGACCACCTGAAAGTCAGTAAACGGAAACTCTAACCTCCTAAGAAAAATCATACAAGTATGAAGTGCCCTGTTCGCAGGGCTGGAAAATACCGCATCTACCTGATAATCTTTTTGTTTGAAAGTATCAGAAACCAAAAGAGCATCATTAATGCCTCGTTCTTTTAGCGGTCGGTCTTTATCGCTTACTGCATAATCCCAAGAAGATTTGCCGTGTCGCACCAATATCAAATTTTTCATACCATCGTTTTTTATCGATTATGGAGCAAGTCGTACTTTTTGCCAGTTTTCATTGCTCTGCAAAGTGTAGAGAATTCTATCATGCAGTCGATTTGGCCTACCTTGCCAGAATTCAACGGAAATCGGCTTTACCAAGTAACCGCCCCAATGTTCAGGCCTCTCTATATTCTTTCCTTCAAATTCAGATTTCAGCTGCGATAACTTATTTTCTAAAAATTCCCGGGACGGAATTACCGAACTTTGCTCCGAAGCTATAGCACCCAATCGACTACCTTCAGGCCTTGAAATAAAATAAGCATCTGACATCGATGACCCTACCTTCTCAGCTATACCTTTCACGATTATCTGGCGCTCCATACCCGGCCAAAAAAATGAAAGACAAACATTAGAGTTTTCTGCGATTGCCCGGCCCTTTTCACTCCGATAGTTGGTATAAAAAATAAATCCTTCGGCCGTCAATTTCTTTAATAACACTATTCTACTTTTGGGGAAACCGTCCAGACCCACAGTTGATATAGTCATTGCATTAGGCTCTTCGACACTCTTTGAAGCCTCGGTCTCATCGAACCACTTTTGAAAAAGTTCTATCGGCTTACTAGAAGTACTTTCTTCTGTAAGTTCACTTTTTTCATACGATTTTCGGTAATCTCCTAAATCCCTTTGCATAATTAAGGTGCTTAACACTAGAGTATCAAAGTTCAGCAAAAGATTGAAAACGGGAAAGCAGAAATAATTTAAAACTCAAAAACTTTTCCGTCGTCTGCCAAATAAACGTTGGCAAAGATTTCTTCAGCCTCCTTTTTGAAAAGTTCTATCGACTTGTACCTAGTCGAATAGTGGCCCAGCACCAAAGCACCAACATTAGCCGATTTAGCGATAGTTGCAGCCTCTTTAGCGGTGGCATGCTTAGTTTTTAAAGATAGATGAGCTTCTGACTCTAAAAATGTAGATTCATGGTAAAGGGCATCCGCCCCATTAATTAGTTCTACGATATCAGGTTTAAAAGCAGTATCGCTACAATAGGCATAGCTTTTAGGTGTGGGCGGATCGAAAGTTAATTCTGAGTTGGGCAAAACGTTTCCATTGTCTAAGACCACATCTTTTCCGCTCTTAATATTTCTAAAATATGCTTTATCCACTTTGTATTTTGCAACCGCCTCAACATTGAGTTTTCTCTCTCCCGGTTTCTCTTGAAACAAAAATCCATTGGTATAAATTCTATGGTTTAAGGGGATTGTCTTCACAATGACCGTATCGTCTTCGAATACAACTTCTGATTCTTTCGAGGTAAGTTCATGAAAAATCAATGGGTAATTGGTCCAAGAATCACCAAGTTTGAGCAATAGCGTAATAGCCTCTTTTACTCCCTTTGGTCCGTAAATATGCATTTCCTTATCTCTACCCAATAAACGAAAGGTTGAAATCAAACCTGGCAGACCGAAGAAATGATCGCCATGTAAATGGGAAATAAAAACATGGCTGATTCGTGAAAATCTAATTTTATATTTTCTCAGCTGTACTTGGGTACCTTCGCCGCAATCGATTAAAAACAAATGATTTTTCATCTCAAGCACCTGAGAAGTCGGGTTTGTCAGTGTTCGAGGAGTAGCCGCATAGCAACCAAGTATATTGAGCCTCATTAAACTTTAGGATTATAGTTCAAGGCATTATCTGACGTGAATTTACCCTTGAAACTAAAAGCATACGGAGTTTCGCCATGCTCATTCAAGTATTGCAATCTTTGTTTGGCCTCGTCAGGTGTCGGTTCACTTCCCTTATCGACATACCAAAGACACATATGCATATCGGTCATCTTATGAAACCATTCTTTCTTACGTTTTAAAACTCCGGCATGTTGCGATGCATAAGTAAAATTGAACAGGGCTTCCTTAGATTCCCAGACCGACATATTAATGATTAAGTAATCATCTTCAAACACCCGAAGTGCAGTGGCGTTGTTCTCATCTCCCGTTAAACGCCATTTAAAACCAAGGCTCCTTTCAGCTATTCCGTTTATCCGATCAAGATTGTTTACAAAGTCGGCCATTACCGGACTATCGATCGGCGCCAACATTCGGGCAATATTAACTTGGGCAAGATGGTACTCTTTCATAACTCTAAATCTCGTTCAATTTCTTCCATTTCGATTATGTCGCGAGCCTCTTGAATAGTTGGTACCACACAAATACTATCGGGAACATCGTCGTAAGAAACCTTATCGGTTACTAGAACAAAAGATTTCTTCAGCTTTCGATGGTCGTCACTCAATTGCAAAAACTCAAGTACATCACCAGCCTTTAATTTCTCAAAAGAAAATAGATTAACAATAATGTGCTCGTTCTTTAATTTAGAATAAGCTTCGTTTAAGTTTTTCAAGAAAGTAGATAAGGTGGTCTTCTCTTGAAAAACGATAGTTGTATTACCGTCTGAATCGAAAATCATAAAGTGTCTATTTAATTTTTGAAGCTAAAAGATAAATTACGGCCATTCTTACCGCAACACCGTTCTCTACCTGATTGAGAATTATCGACTGTTTAGAGTCAGCCACGTCCGTCGTTATTTCGACACCCCTATTAATTGGTCCGGGATGCATAATTACTATTTCCTTATCAAGGCTATCTAACAGCTTTTTATTTACTCCGAACTGTTGTGTATACTCCCTTGTGGTCGGAAAATAACTAATATCGAGTCTTTCATTCTGAATTCGTAACATATTGGCAACATCACACCAGTTTAAAGCCTTACGTAAGTCAGTCTCAACACCGACACCTAAAGATTGAATGTGTTTTGGCAACAGTGTTTTAGGGCCACATACTTTTACGTTGGCCCCTTGAAGTTTTAAAGCGAATATATTCGATAGCGCCACCCTTGAATGCAGTATATCACCTACGATTACTACATTCTTGCCCGATACATCTCCTAATTTCTCACGTATGGAATAGGAATCCAATAAGGCCTGAGTTGGGTGTTCATGTGCTCCGTCACCAGCATTGACTATCGAAGCCTTTACATGCCTAGACAAGAAAATGCCGGCCCCAGGATTGGGATGCCGCATAACAACCATATCAACTTTCATCGAAAGAATATTGTTGACGGTATCAATAAGTGTTTCCCCTTTCTTTACGGATGATTGCCCGGCCGAAAAATTAATAACATCTGCAGAAAGCCTTTTTTCCGCAAGTTCAAAAGACAACTTGGTGCGAGTGCTATTTTCAAAAAATATGTTTGCAATAGTGATATCGCGCAGTGAAGGAACCTTTTTAATCGATCTATTAATAACTTCTTTAAAATGGTCTGCGGTCTCAAAAATGAGCTGTATATCCTTTTCGTTTAGATATTTTATTCCCAGTAAGTGCTTTACACTTAATTCGCTCATTATTTACTTATTAGATAAATTACATCTTCGCCATCATTCTCTTTCCAATGGACTTTTACTTTCTCTTCATTAATTGCATCTACCTGTCGCCCTCTATAATTGGGCTGTATGGGCAAATGTCTACTAAATCGACGGTCTATTAGAGTTAACAATTCAATCTCGGAAGGTCTACCGAAAGATTGAATGGCCGTTAAAGCCGCTCGAATACTACGACCGGTATAGAGTACATCATCAATTAGAACCACCTTTCTATCCTCAACCAAAAAATCAATTTTAGTCTTTGTTGCCTCTAAGGTCTTATCTCCCCTTCTAAAATCATCTCGATAAAAAGTAATATCAAGAAAACCCGTGTCAATATGTTTGACACCGTACTCTTCTTTAAGAATTTGAGTCAGTCTTTTGGCCACAAATGTGCCTCTTGGCTGAATGCCAATAAGTACTGTATCATTAAAGTCTAGGTGATTTTCTAAAAGTTGACAAGCCAAGCGGTGTAGTATGATATTGATTTCCTTTTCGGAAAGAAGTACTCTTTGACTCATACTGCCCTTTTGATTTAGCTGAACAAAAATAATGAATTCTACTCGAAACTTACAAAGTTTGTACAAAGGCCTGCATAACCATTCTTAACTACCTATAAATACGAAAATTAAAAAACTTTATGGGAGTGGATAAAGAACATAAAAAAGCCCCAACGGAAAACCGTTGGGGCCTTTACTATTTTAAGAAAGAAAGCTTATTTCTTTTTAGAACCAGCTTCCATCTTATCTTTTAATGCTTGAAGCGCCTCGTTAGCATCACCTAAAGTAGGCTTGGCCTCATCGGCAGCAGCGGCAGCTTTCTTCTGCGCGGCTTTAACATTACGTTGCTCTTCTTCACGGAAAATGGCAGTATGACTAGCTACTACACGCTTGAAGTCTTTATTGAATTCAATAATTCTGAATTCTGCTTCTTCACCTTTAGACAACTTGTTACCATCTTCTTTCTCCATATGACGTTGTGGAACGAAAGCAGTGATATCTTCATTGAATTCGATTGTAGCACCTTTGTCTACAACATCTGTGATAGCTGCTTTGTGAACAGTACCTTCAGCGAACTCTTTCTCATATTTATCCCAAGGATTCTCAGTAGTCTGCTTATGACCCAAGCTCAACTTACGACCTTCGACGTCTAATTCAAGAACTTCAACTTCCATTTTATCTCCTACAGAAACAAACTCAGATGGGTGCTTGATTTTCTTGGTCCAAGAAAGATCAGAGATATAGATAAGACCATCGATACCTTCTTCCATCTCAACAAAGACACCGAAGTTGGTAAAGTTTCTAACAATACCCGAATGCTTAGAACCGACAGGGTATTTAGTAGTAATATCCGTCCATGGGTCTGGAGTCAATTGCTTGATACCTAAAGACATCTTTCTGTCTTCACGATCCAACGTTAATACTACAGCTTCAACCTCGTCACCAACATTTACGAAATCTTGAGCCGAACGCAAGTGCGTAGACCATGACATTTCAGAAACGTGAATAAGACCTTCAACACCTTCGACAACTTCGATAAATGCACCGTAATCAGCGATTACAACAACTTTACCTTTTACTTTGTCTCCGATTTTGATTTCATCGCTCAAGGCATCCCATGGGTGCTTCTCTAGCTGTTTCATACCCAATTGGATACGAGATTTGTTCTCATCAAAGTCAAGGATAACCACGTTGATTTTCTGATCCAATTCTACAACCTCGTTCGGATGATTGATACGGCTCCAAGAAAGATCGGTAATATGTACCAAACCGTCAACACCACCAAGGTCAACAAATACACCGTAAGAAGTAATGTTTTTAACAATACCTTCCAATACCTGACCTTTTTCTAACTGGCTGATAATTTCTTTCTTCTGCTCTTCAATATCGGCCTCGATCAAGGCTTTATGAGAAACAACAACGTTTTTGAATTCGTGATTAATTTTAACCACTTTGAATTCCATAGTCTTACCAACATACTGATCGTAATCACGAATTGGCTTAACATCAATTTGAGAACCAGGCAAGAAAGCCTCGATGCCAAAGACATCTACGATCATACCACCTTTAGTTCTACATTTTACGAAACCACTAACGATTTCTTCTTTATCATGGGCCGCATTTACACGATCCCAAGCCATAATGGTTCTCGCCTTTCTGTGAGAAAGTACCAACTGGCCACTTTTATCTTCACGAATGTCGATCAAGACCTCTACCTTGTCACCAACTTTTAAATCAGGGTTGTATCTAAACTCGTTCAACGAGATTACACCTTCTGATTTGGCGTTGATATCAATGATAGCTTCACGGTCTGTCAAATACACAACTTTACCTTCTACGACTTCTTCATCTGCCGTATCTACAAAGTTCTCGGCAACCAACTTTTCAAACTCTTCTAATTTAGAATCGTCTACACGCTCGATGCCTTCTTCGTACTTGTCCCAATCAAAATTTTCCAAAAATTCCTTTGGATCTTGTTTTGGGGTTTCTTGCTTCACTTCTTGTTTTGCTTCGGTAGTTTCTTCTACCTCAACAGTGTTTTTTTCTTCAGCCATTTGCTGATCAATATTTGTATTCTACGACGACACAAGAGTTAAACAATTATCGCAGAAGATGTTATAAGTTTATCTTTTCGCTTCCCTTTCCCTCTTGATTTTCTTTGTAAAAAAGGAGTGCAAAAATACTCTTTTATTACTATTTAAACAATACATAATCAATGTATTTCTCAACTTCAGTAACTTTCAAACCTTTAATCTGTTCTAAACATTCATTTAGAGCGTTTTAAGGAGTAAAAATAAAAAAACAAATTATTACTTTATGGGAGTTTTCATCCGTAAATTCAGTTAAAAACGTGAATCGGGAAATCGTGGATAAAGGTCGTATTCTTGAATTTTATCAAAGGGGTATTTATCTGGTTCGCCGTTAGTTTCTAAATAATGTTCAAGCACGAACCACTCGCCTCTAGATTCGTAATGATTTGAAAACTCGAACATCAATTTCTTATAATTCCACTCTTCCTTTGTATGAACTAACTTAACTGATATTGAAGTTTGATTGCTCTCAGACCTCGGGTTTGCAGTAAGATTATCACCTGTCAATAAATCATTGAGTACCTCGGGCAACTCGAAATCATAGTAGGGAACTTCAACCTGATCGGATGGCTCAAAATAAAAGAACCATTGCATCAAAGCCTGATTATTTAAATCTGACCCAAACGATCCAAAATCAAAAAGAATATGATTGTATGTTCCTGTCGTAAAGACCGCATCATTGTTGCTGAATAAATCCATATTAGGGAAATCTTTATATTCCAATCCCCTTTGCTTTCTACTCATTTGATAATTTTCTCTATCGGATGCACTTAAATGCATTTCGTAGATAACAAATTCATCAAAGACGGGAACATAAAAATCGTCTTGAAATATATTCTTAGAACTCCCGTACGAAGTTAAACCATGACCTATTCCTTTTTCATAATCCGATTCATTTCTATATCCAATTATGCTTTGACTAAACCATCCTTCATGTGTACCATTTCTAATGCTCTCAGGTAAATCAACCTTGTAAAACGATTCCGGTTTTTTGAAATCATTTTCACCATATTTTACTTTATTCAAATCATCGATTATCAAAAACTTATAATCATCCTTTATTCGACCTTCAATGGGCATGGTACTAAAATAAAAAAAGGTATTATCGATTTTTTCGCTATAATCCAGTCTATGGGTACTATCTGAAACTCTATTCAGCCAATAACCTGTAGCGCCAGAATAAATATAGTCTTCCGATGAAAAATTAAGCTCAACATTTTTATTAGCTATTAAATCTTGTTGAACATTAAAATTCTCCAATTGTTCGATTTCATTATGAGTTTTAAGAATAGTTCCCTGAGTAATATTTCCAAAAGAATATAACCTATAAATTACAGTTGAAGTTCTTTGCTTTGGCACTAAAAACAGGGTTGCCGTAAACTCTTCATCAAGAAATGACCCATCACTATAGAAACTTATATCACTTTCTCCCTCTACTATTTTATACTCTAATAATTTTCCTTCGGAATTGTTCAATAGAATGTAATTATCATAAAAGTTGGGGTATCTGATATTTTCGAATGGAACTTTAAATAGTAAATGCTTGATTTCTATTTTAAAGTTCTTTCTTTGCTCATTTCCTTCAGAATCCACTGAAATAACTTCTAATACACCTTCACCTATCTGATACTCAAAAGGATCAATTTTGACAACTAACTCTTTATTATCAGACTCCAATATACTTTCTCCGTTGAATAGAATTGAAGTTGAAACATTCGAATTATCTTTAATGGTAAATTTAAACTCAGTTTCCGTTTCAATAAGAGTCGAAAAATCGATTACGTCGATGGTAGGTGCTATAATGTCGGACTGTAAATCGTCAATCGAGGACAAAGATTCCTCTTCACAACTTATTAAAAACAGGCTTAGTAGTGAAGTCATAAAAATAAGTAAGAATCGGGACTGTTCCATAGTTAAATTTTTATCGTAAATAATGAACTGAGAGCAAGAATAAAAATTTATCTATAACGATATAGTAAATTTTAGGTAAGAAGTATAAAATTTTAGTTGCAACACTTTAAAAGTGAAATCAGACCATCTAAATGCTCTTAAAGCAATTAAGGCATAAAAAATCAGTTAAAATCATTATCTTGAACACAGAAATTTTAACCATTAAAAAAGAGAAAAGATGAGCGTTAAAGCAAAATATCAACCCGTTTTAAACCTTGGCGAAGAATTAGGCATTAAAGATGGCGATGTACAAGAAGAAGGCAATGTTCTTAAGATAAAAGGAGAAGCGAGCACCCAATACGAGAAAAATCTGTTATGGGATAAAATCAAGGAAATCGGTGGAGAAAACCCTAGCGATATCAAGGCCAATATTACTGTTGCCGATACTTCGGTATACGCAAGACACACTGTTAAGAGCGGAGAGTCTCTCAGTAAGATTGCCAAGCAATACTATGGTGACCCGATGAAGTATAAAGAAATTTTTTCGGCAAACACAGGTATTTTGAAAAACCCTGATGTAATTCACCCGGATCAAGAACTGGTAATTCCGAATATTTAATTCCTATTCAAAAATCATGAATCAAAAAAGGCCTTCGAAAGAAGGCTTTTTTAGGTTACTTTTTCTAGATATCTAAGAGCGATACTGTGCAAACGGTCAAATTGCTCGACCAAGCCCATATCACTATTGTCAAATTCAATGGCGTCTTCCGCTTTTCTCAAAGGTGAAAACTGCCTATGCGAATCTATATAATCTCTCTTTTGCACATTTTCCAACACTTCTTGATAAGACACTTGCTCGCCCCTATCCAAAAGTTCTTTATATCTGCGTGTGGCCCTTGCTTGTGGTGAGGCAGTCATAAAAATCTTTAACTCAGCATCGGGAAAAACAACGGTACCTATATCACGCCCATCCATTACAATACCTTTCTCCTTGCCCATTTCCTTTTGCATTTCAACAAGCATATGCCTGACTTGACCTATTTCAGCAATTCGGCTCACAAATTTAGAAACCTCCAGTGTTCTAATATCTTTTTCGACATTTTCACCGTTCAGGTACATTTCAGAAAAGCCAAGCTCTTCGTTAGGCATAAAATTAAGATCGATTTTCGGTAACAATTTTACGAGTGCCTCTAGTCTTTCTCGCCCATTACCAATAAAACCATTACGCATTGCAAAAAGGGTAATTGCCCTGTACATTGCCCCAGTATCGATATATTTATAGGTCAAAGCCTTAGCCAACTGTTTGGCCAAGGTACTTTTTCCGGTAGATGAATAACCATCTATGGCAATGGCAATTTTTTGCATTATAACTTTTTGGCGTTCTTCACTTTTTGACCAGTAATGGCGATATCGATTACCTCGTGCATATCGGTTACGTAATGAAAATTTAAACCCTTAAGGTACTCCTTTTTAATTTCTAAGATGTCTTTTTCATTGTCTTTACAGAGAATAATTTCTTTTATTCTCGCTCGTTTTGCAGCTAAGATTTTTTCTTTTATACCCCCTACCGGAAGTACTTTACCACGAAGCGTAATCTCACCGGTCATAGCCAAACTCTTTTTGACCTTTTTCTGGGTAAATAGTGATACCAGCGATGTAAGCATGGTAATCCCCGCACTAGGCCCATCTTTAGGGGTGGCACCTTCCGGTACATGAATATGTACATTGTATTTTTCAAATATGCCAGAATCAAGACCGAATCTATCGGAATTAGATTTAATATATTCCAGAGCAATGGTAGCAGACTCTTTCATCACCTTGCCTAAGTTTCCGGTAATGTTCATTGCGCCTTTACCCTTGGATAAAATCGATTCAATGAAGAGAATATCGCCCCCAACACTCGTCCAAGCAAGCCCAGTAACCACTCCAGCAACATCATTATTTTCATATTTATCGCGTTCTAAACGCGCCGGCCCGAGAACATCTTCGATAATGGCATTCGAAACCTTAATATCATACTCTTCTTCAGTGGCAATATTGGTCGCCGCATACCGAACCATTTTTGCGATTTGCTTTTCTAGCGAACGCACACCCGATTCGCGGGTATAACCCTCAACAATCTTTTCCAATTGAGGTTTCCCGATTTTCAAGTGATTTGATGTCAACCCATGTTCCTTCAATTGTTTTGGCAGAAGATGTCGCTTTCCGATTTCGACCTTCTCTTCTATAGTATAACCTGTTACGTTAATGATTTCCATTCGATCACGTAAGGCAGGCTGAATAGTTGAAAGATTATTTGCCGTAGCTATAAACATGACCTTAGAAAGATCATAGCCCATCTCTAAGAAATTATCATAGAATTCACCATTTTGTTCTGGATCCAATACTTCAAGCATCGCAGAAGAAGGGTCACCTTGGTGACTACTTGCCAACTTATCGATTTCATCTAGAATAAAAACCGGATTCGAAGTACCTGCCTTTTTAAGACTTTGAACAACCCTACCAGGCATTGCCCCGATATATGTCTTACGATGCCCGCGTATTTCAGCCTCATCACGCAAACCACCTAAAGACATGCGTACATATTCTCTACCTAAAGCCTCGGCGACCGACTTACCCAACGATGTTTTTCCGACACCTGGAGGTCCGTATAAGCACAATATAGGTGACTTCATATCATTACGGAGTTTCAACACCGCTAGATATTCAATTATTCTTTTCTTGACGTCTTCAAGACCATAATGGTCTCGGTCTAAAATTCGTTGCGCACGTTTCAGGTCAAATTTATCCTTTGAAAATTCATTCCATGGAAGGTCTAAGAATAAATCCAAATAATTTCTTTGGATAGAATATTCCGCCACTTGCGGATTCATACGCTGCATTTTGGCCAACTCTTTTTCAAAATGTTCGCCAACTTTTTCACTCCATTTTTTCTTTTTAGATCTTTTACGCATCTCGACTAATTCATCATCATGCGATACACCACCCAGTTCTTCTTGAATGGTCTTCATTTGTTGATGAAGAAAGTACTCACGCTGCTGTTGATCCAGATCACTTCTTACTTTGGACTGTATATCATTCTTCAACTCCAACTTTTGAAGTTCAAGATTCATATACTTTAAAGTAGCCAAAGCACGTTCGCGCAAGCTATTAATCTCTAACAACTCTTGTTTCTCCTTAACATCAAGATTTAAATTCGAGGAAACAAAATTGATTAAAAAAGAGTTGCTCTGAATGTTCTTGATGGCAAAAGAGGCCTCGCTGGGTATATTCGGATTATCGCGAATAATCTTCAGTGCCAGCTCTTTAATAGATTCTATTATGGCCAAAAACTCCTGACCGTGCTGATCACCTCTTTCTTCGGTCACTTCTCTTACCGTAGCCGTCATATATGGTTTCTCGGTAAGCATTTCAGCAATCTCAAAACGTTTCTTCCCTTGAAGAATTACCGTGGTATTTCCGTCAGGCATTTTAAGAACCCTCAATATTCTAGCTACCGTTCCCAAAACATTAATATCATTGACCTTCGGATTCTCGGTAGCCTCGTCCTTTTGCGAAACCACACCAATAACCTTCGTACCATTATTGGCATCTTTAATAAGATTTATCGAGGTATCTCTGCCGGCTGTAATAGGTATTACTACCCCAGGAAACAGTACTGTATTTCTCAAAGGCAAAATAGGAAGCGTTTCAGGAAGTGCTTCGCTATTCATTTCCTCTTCGTCCTCCGGGGTAAGTAATGGTATAAGCTCTGCATCTTCATCGATGGAGTGCAACGACATATTGTCAAAATTTGAAAATTTAGAATCTCCCATAGTATCATTTACAGTCATTCTGTCATTATCTGAACAGAAATCCTAAGTTATTCAATTATATCTAATCATTGATAAGCCCAGCCTTCATGGGCTAAACATAAATTGAAGGCTTTTTTACTGCCCTATCAAGACAATTGTTGTGCCAATACTGTAGAAGTACTCATTCAGTTTAAATATTTATAACTAAAAAAGAGCCCTGATTCCAAGGCTCCTTCATAAAATTTGGCTAGTTTTAATTCTTTATTAAATTCCTGTTTACAATATCACCATTATCTAAGAATATCATAATTTGATATACTCCTTTTGTGAAGAAGGAAACATCAATCGTCTCAACATTTTCATATACAGAATCTCTTATTGGCTTTTTAGACAACACTTGCCTTCCTTCCATATCAAAAACAAGAATCTTTGTAATATTCTCATCTGATAGCACATTGATATGAACAAAATCCGTGGTAGGGTTTGGAACAAGCTCAACAGTTTTCAACTCATCAAATTTATTGATCCTAGACAAAGTCTCAGGTGATGCCTTGAAGGCATTTCCATTACCTGATAAACTGCAGCCCATCACCTCGACCTCGGCCATGTGCAATGTTCCACTTCCTGAAAGTTGAATACGTAAATATCTACCGAAATCAAGAATTTCTATAACCTCTATTAGGTCTGCTTCGCCAGCAAAAAAATAGCTTTCTACATTTTCATCAGAAATAAGATTTTCAATTGAATTTTCTGCAGTAATCGGCTCTTGAGATACGAAAACGTAAAAGTCTTTCAATTTGAACTGAAGGCCATCGCTGCGATTATATATTTTTACTTCCTCTATTTCGCGGACTTCCCCTAAATCTACCTGCCACCATGGTCTAAATTCGTTCGTGGTGTGTTGTAAATCGGCAGTCCACGGTGAACTCCCCTGTATGTTTCCATCTACGGCATAAGTCGCTAGACCATTTCCATACGTAGATGACTGTAAAACATTTTTACTCAAGGCGCCATTGGAAAGAACACATCCTGAATTACCAATAATATTAACTTCAATATTGATAGACTTAGACTGATAACACCCTAAACCGTTATCGTAGGAATACGTAATTTCATAAAAACCAGGGCCTATACTTGGATCAAAAGTACCATCTGTTGTTGCTCCAGACCAAACGCCGCCCGTTGGACTGGCACTTAAAATCTGCACTTCGTCCTCGGTCGTATATGGTCCATACTCCTCTAACGTCAAAGGAGGTTCGTTTTCACAGCTCGATTCATCTACCGTACATCCCATTACCTGAACCTCGGGCAAATGTAATATTCCGCTACTTGAAAGCTGTATTCTTACATACCTACCCTCACCGTTTACAAGAATATTTTCCTGCGTGTCCGCCTCCCCACTAAAGAAGAAGTTTACAACGTCTGGATCATTTTGTAACGACTCTATGGTAGCGCTTGAAGATATGGGGTAATCGGAGAGGAATATATAAAAATTATTCAACCTGAATTCCAATCCTTGTCTATTGTATATTTTCAATTCGTCAATTGCAGCTTTCGTACCTAGGTCAATTTGCCACCACGGCCTATATTCATTATTAGTATGTTGAAGGTCAGCGCTCCATGCAGAAGACCCTTCCAAATTGCCATCGTGAGCCAAACTTGCAGCCCCATTGCCATAGATCGATGATTGAGACGCCAAACCGGTTAAAGCTAAGTTTTGAAGAATGCATCCTCTATTGCTTAGTGTGTTTACGATAATTTCAAGTGTTTCTGTTTGGATACAGCCCTCTCCATTATCAAATGTATATATCGCCTCATATGAACCGGCGCCAATACTAGGGTCAAAATTACCATCTGTGATGGCTCCAGACCAACTTCCACCAATAGGATTTGCTATTACCGTTTGTACACCTTCTGTGTCCAAAAATGGCCCGTAATCTGTAAAAGTTATCGGTTCTGTTCCAAAACATGGCCCATTTACTGAAATGCTAACCGTCTGAGATTGCAAACAACCTTCACCATTATCATCGGTATAAGTAGCTTCATAGATTCCCTCTCCAATTGAGGGATCAAATGTGCCATCAGTAGTTACTCCCGACCATGTACCCCCCTCCGGAGTTGCTATTAAATTCTGAAGAGACTGGCCAGAAGTAAAGGGACCATAATTTTCGATAACAATCGGATCCGCATCAGTACAAGCCTCTGCATCTAACAAACAACCTATTATTTCAACTTCAGCCATGTGCAAAGTATTATTTCCGCTAAGTTGAATTCTCACATAACGACCTTCTTTATCAAACGGTATTATCTCTTCGATAGACGCCTCACCATTAAAATAAAAATTTGTTACGGAGGAATCGGTTAAGAGGGATTCTAAAGTATCACTGATTTCGAAAGGTTCATTAGAAATAAAAATGTAAAAATCTTTCAACCTAAATTCAAACCCTTGCCTGTTGTAAATATGTATCTCTTCAATAGCGCTGTTGGAACCTAGGTCTACCTGCCACCAAGGTTTGCTTTCATTATTAGTATGCTGAAGATCGGCAGTCCATGGCGATGAGCCCTCTGTATTTCCATCCACGGCAAGTTGAGCCACTCCATTACCATATGTGGAAGACTGGGAAGCTTCCCCTGCCAAAGCAATATTTGATAGCACACAGCCTCTACTACCAAGTGTATTTACTCTAATTTCACCTGTTTCTGTCTGTATACAACCGCTTCCATTATCGTATGTATAGGTTACGGAATAGATCCCTTCCCCCAAACTTGGGTCAAAGGCACCATCCGTGCTAGCTCCTGACCAAGTTCCTCCTGCTGGAAAAGCCTCCAATATTTGAATGCCATCCGTATCTAAATATGGACCACTGGAAATTATGGTTGGTGGATCGATACCAAAGCAAGCACTGTTAACCACCATATCGATAGAATGCGATTGAACACAACCCTCACCATTATCGTAGGTATAAGTGACCTCATAAGTACCCGGACCAATGGAAGGATTAAAAGTACCTTCGCTACTAGCTCCTGACCAAGTACCCCCCTCAGGATAAGCGACGAGATTTTGAACATCATCCGACTCAATTAATGGTTCCACGGCACTAATCTCAGGTGGAGGCACCCCTTCACAAAGAGGGCTACCCAAGAAGCATCCTTGTATCTCTACCTCGGCCATATGCAAAATACCACCCCCTGACAATTGAATTCGAACATATCTACCATCCTTATTAAGAGCTATTTTTTCCAATAGTCCGGCCTCTCCTTCAAAAAAATAGGAAGATATAGAACTATCATCGCTTAAACTTTCAACGGTTGCGGTAGAAGGAAAAGGTTTTTCAGAAACGAAAACATAAAAATCTTTAAGTCTGATTTCAAGACCTTCACCTCTATTATAAATAGATAAGGTGTCCATAAGATAAGTCGAACCTAAATCCAATTCCCACCATGGAGAAAACTCATTGGCCGTATGTTGTACATTTGGTATCCAAGGTGAATTACCTGAGGTTACTCCGTCTATAGCAGTTGCAGCCACACCATTACCATAAGTGGATGATTGATTTGCAATCGCACCCAGCGCTATATTACTAAAAGAACAGCCGCCATCTACTACGATATTAGATTTTGCCGTAAAACCTCCATCTTCAGTTGTTACAGTTATAATAGCCGTTCCCATTGAATGTGCTGTGACCTCACCATTTTCAGATACAGTTGCGATTGCAGGATTATTACTTGACCATATAACGTTCTTGTTTTCCGTGTTTTCGGGAACTACGGTAGCAATCAATTGAGCTGTTTCCCCTGAATTAAGCTCAAATACTTCATGTGAAAGCAATACCCCTGAAGCCAAAACAACGGGCATACCAACCAATACCGGTTCTGAAACTGAAGGTACCCTGTCTGTATTTAGAGCAAATAGCATGTAATAACCCGGGGGCAAAATATTTCTATCAGGTATAGCAAGCGTGTAAGTGCCATTGCCACTAAAAGCTAAAGGAACCCTTCTTTGTTCATTATTAGTACTATGAGTAGATGATGACATTCTAATCAAATTGAAATCCACAATATCTGGACTTCCCGTAACGGTCATGCTACTATTATAGTCCACCTCTTCTGGAGCCTCTATAACTGGTCTTTCTGCCAGATTACCGCTTTCATCAAAGAGATAAGGAGGGCTATATATTTCACCATTTAAATGGTTATCACAAGTGTTACATAATCCACCCCCCCCGACAAATACTCGACCATCTGACTGCAAAATAGAAACACTGTGATAGGTTCTCGGCACACTCATTCCCGCAACAGTTCTCCAAAGATTTGTAGTAGGATTATAAATTTCAGCATCTAATCTGGCACCATAATCCGTAAATACCCTAGCGGAGTTAAGTCCTCCGGTTACCAAAACTTCTCCGTTGGGCAGAACAACACTATTATGCATGGTACGAGAAAAACTTAATTTATTTTGAGTTGGTGAGACAGTAACGTTATTTTCATCGTTAATGTCAATAACATATGAATTATCTTTGGCTAAATCACCACTGGCATATGAGGTAGCACCCCCAACTTTTAAAATTTTTCCGACATCGAACATTACAGTGGTCCCTTTCATCGAGTACGTATCATCTGCCCTATTTCCTACATAGCTATAAGACCCACTTCCATTTACATCTATCCAATGCATTTCTTCACCTGGGCCAGCGTGAAAAACTTTACCATTAGGAGCAGCCCATAACCAAGCATGGTTATCTACTCTATAAACACCTTCTTGCTCAAAGGCTAAATCTGTAGTATTAAAAAGTAAATCACTTCTCAATCCAGGTAAGGTTTTCCATCCTCTCTCTTGTCGCCAAATTTCACCAATTTTCTCACCACTGGGTGCCAGACCCCCACTCCAAGACCCTCCAATTACAAAAGCAGATCCATCTGATAAAGTTACACCACTATGGTAACCACGGCCCACATTCATGTTATCCGTGGCAATCCAGTTATCTGTAGAATAATCATAAAGAGTACTTTTGGCATTCGACGACCCTCCCGTCACTAATAATTGACCATTTCCCAAGTTGTTAATGCCCGGGCAGAACATATCATGGTTTGTAGGAGTTATTTTCTCACCTAAAGCCATACCATTCGGTCCAATAAAAGGGTCAAATAATTCTGTATATGTAAATCCATCAGAACCCCCAAAGTAATCTTTGTATTTTGAAGACCAAGTCACCAATCTACCATCAGGAAGGTTTGCAACCGCCACTGGAACAATACCAAATGGAATGGGTTCGCTCCATTGACCTACTTGATTTAAAGGAGGTTTAATAGTTATTTCCGAACTGTCAACAAAACCGCCATCATCGGTTGTCGCCGTTATCGTAACGGTACCGGAGGAAATTGCCGTAACAACTCCAAGGGAGTCTACCGTTGCTAGACCGATATCGGAACTGCTCCATACCACACTCGGATCGTCGGCATCCGAAGGATCAACCGTGGCCGTTAATTGCAACGTATTGCCCACTACTATTAGTCCGGTTTCGGGAGATACCTCCACCCCCGTAACAGGTACCGGGGCCGATTGCACTGTTATGGTCGAACTAGCAGTAAAACCACCGTCGTTGGTCGTTGCCGTTATCGTTGCCGTACCGGGGACTATCGTTATCACCAGGCCCGTAGCGTCGACAGTCGCTATGCTCTCGTCGGAACTGCTCCATACCACACTCGGATCGTCGGCATCCGAAGGATCAACCGTGGCCGTTAATTGCAACGTATTGCCCACTACTATTAGTCCGGTTTCGGGAGATACCTCCACCCCCGTAACAGGTACCGGGGCCGATTCCACCGTTATGATCGAACTAGCAGTAAAACCACCGTCGTTGGTCGTCGCCGTTATCGTTGCGGTACCGGGGACTATCGTTGTCACCAGGCCCGTAGCGTCGACAGTCGCTATGCTCTCGTCGGAACTGCTCCATACCACACTCGGATCGTCGGCATCGGAAGGCTCCACCGTTGCCGTTAATTGCAACGTATTGCCCACTACTATTAGTCCGGTTTCGGGAGATACCTCCACCCCCGTAACAGGTACCGGGGCCGATTCCACAGTTATGATCGAACTAGCAGTAAAACCACCGTCGTTGGTCGTCGCGGTTATCGTTGCCGTACCGGGGACTATCGTTGTCACCAGGCCCGTAGCGTCGACAGTCGCTATGCTCTCGTCGGAACTGCTCCATACCACACTCGGATCGTCGGCATCGGACGGCTGCACTGTCACCATTAATTGCAGCGTACCGCCTTCCGTAACGGTCGAGGATTCAGGGGTCACCGTAACTCCCGTTACCGGGACAGGCGCCGATTCCACTGTTATGATCGAACTAGCACTAAAACCACCATCGTTGGCGGTCGCCGTTATCGTTACGGTACCGTGGACTATCGTTGTCACCAGGCCCGTAGCGTCGACAGTCGCTATGCTCTCGTCGGAACTGCTCCATACCACACTCGGATCGTCGGCATCGGAAGGCTGCACTGTCACCATTAATTGCAGCGTACCGCCTTCCGTAACGGTCGAGGATTCAGGGGTCACCGTAACTCCCGTTACCGGGACAGGGGCCGATTCCACAGTTATGATCGAACTAGCACTAAAACCACCATCGTTGGCGGTCGCCGTTATCGTTGCGGTACCGGGGACTATCGTTGTCACCAGGCCCGTAGCGTCGACAGTCGCTATGCTCTCGTCGGAACTGCTCCATACCACACTCGGATCGTCGGCATCGGACGGCTGCACTGTCGCCATTAATTGCAGCGTACCGCCTTCCGTAACGGTCGAGGATTCAGGGGTCACCGTAACTCCCGTTACCGGGACAGGCGCCGATTCCACCGTTATGATAGAACTAGCACTAAAACCACCATCGTTGGTGGTCGCCGTTATCGTTGCGGTACCGGGGACTATCGTTGTCACCAGGCCCGTAGCGTCGACAGTCGCTATGCTCTCGTCGGAACTGCTCCATACCACACTCGGATCGTCGGCATCCGACGGCTCCACTGTCGCCATTAATTGCAGCGTACCGCCTTCCGTAACGGTCGAGGATTCAGGGGTCACCGTAACTCCCGTTACCGGGACAGGGGCCGATTCCACCGTTATGGTCGAACTAGCACTAAAACCACCGTCGTTGGTCGTTGCCGTTATCGTTGCGGTACCGGGGACTATCGTTGTCACCAGGCCCGTAGCGTCGACAGTCGCTATGCTCTCGTCGGAACTGCTCCATACCACACCGGGGTCGTCCGCATCCGAAGGATCAACCGTGGCCGTTAATTGCAACGTATTGCCCACTACTATTAGTCCGGTTTCGGGAGATACCTCCACCCCTGTAACAGGTACCGGGGCCGATTCCACAGTTATGATCGAACTAGCAGTAAAACCACCGTCGTTGGTCGTTGCCGTTATCGTTGCCGTACCGGGGACTATTGTTGCCACCAGGCCCGTAGCGTCGACAGTCGCTATGCTCTCGTCTGAAATGCTCCAGGCCACACTCGGATCGTCGGCATCCGAAGGATCAACCGTTGCCGTTAATTGCAGCGTACTGCCCTCCGTAACGGTCGAGGATTCAGGGGTTACCATAACCCCGGTTACGGGAATTTGGCTATAAATCTGTATAGAAGAAATGAAAAGAATAAAAAATAATAGAAGAAATCTTTCCCTAAAAAGTGTGGTTGGTATATAGGTCATGACTTAAATAGTTGGTATACGTTATTAACAATTCCAGAATCCATTACCCTCAATTCCCTTTTCTCCTAAAAGATCTGTATCAAACTATTCAACTTCTACAACCACAGACTACTAACAAACACATATCTGCTAGAGTCTCTTTGAAAACCAAAAATCAAAAATGAACATGAGAGGGGGGATATTACAAAACTAAGTTATTACTCAACCCAAGCGCATCGTTGTCGTTCAAATAGCCGAATAATTCGATAAACTCCACTTTCATTTTTCATTGAAATTTAGGTAGGACTGTAACAATGCCTACCTTTCTTCATCTTTATACTAAACCATCTACTTTTTGAGCCACAAAAAGGAACATATTGACGCTTTATTACAACTGTGTCTTGAAGGGAAACAGAGCGCACAACTCGAAGTTTACAATCGCTACTATAAGGCCATGTACAATACGGCATTGAGAATTGTAAAAAAGAGTGACCAAGCTGAAGATATTATGCAAGAATCATTTCTGAACGCGTTTATGAAACTGCATATGTTCAAGGGGGAAGTGACTTTCGGATCTTGGCTAAAACGCATTGTAGTAAATAACAGTATCCAGTATTACAGAAAGCAACAAAAAAAGAATGAAGTTGCTCTAGAAGATGTACTGTATAAGGTCGAAGATAATGATGAAATCGTTACAGATCAACATGTGTTTACCGAACTAAAGGCTCAAAAAGTGATGGAGACCATGAACAGATTGAAAGACAATTACAGAGTTTCTTTGACCTTACATCTTATTGAAGGTTATGATTATGAGGAAATTAGTAAAATAATGAATATCAGTTATTTAAATTGCAGAACGACTATTTCAAGGGCCAAAGAAAGCTTACGAAAAAAGATGCTAATCGCTTGATTATGGAAGATAAAAATCTAGACAAACTTTTTGATAAACTCAAGGATGATTTTGATTGTGAAGAACCGAGCGCCGGTCATCAAAATCGATTTTTAGAGAAATTGAATACTTCTCAACAAACTGTCAGTTTAAGCCAACGGACAGTATTTTGGCGAAAACCAATGAATATTGCAGCAGCAATCTTAGTGATTGGTACGCTAAGCTTTTTTATGTTCCCTTTTGAAAAGTCTCTTGAAGAACAGGTCGCTGAAATATCGCCGGAAGTGTCAAGAACAGAATTCTATTTTACCAGCCTAATCGAGCAACAAATAGATAAGTTAGAAAAAGAAAATTCGCCCGAAACCAAAAGATTGGTCGAAGATGCAATGTTACAGTTAGATAAGTTAGAGAAAAATTATACTCAATTGGAAGATGACCTTCTCAATGGTGGAAATAGCAAATTGCTTCTCAGCGCAATGATTACCAATTTCCAAACAAGAATAGACCTGTTGCAAGAGGTTCTTGATAAAATCGAAAATATTAAAGAATTAACTGATTATGATAAAAAAACTACCATTTAAGTATTTCTCACTAATAGTATGCATGCTTCCCGTGTTGGTGCTTGCCAATAATGAAAGGCTAAAGGGAAAATATACCAAAGAGAAAACTATCAAAAAAGAATTTGAAGTCAATTCAGATGCTCTTCTAGAAGTAAACAATAGTTACGGAAATTTAAACATTACCTCTTGGAACGACAATCGAATTATGATCGAAGTCCATATTAAGACCAATGGCAATAATGAAGAAAAGGTAACGGAAAAGTTGAACGAGATAACCATAGATTTTGAAGCAAGTCGCAGTACGGTCTCGGCTCGAACCGACTTTAATAATAAAAGTAGTGGCTGGGGCTGGGATTGGGGAAAGAGCAACAATGTTAATATGCAGGTAAATTATACTATAAAATTACCGATAAAAGGAAATGTAAATCTTAATAATGACTATGGTAATATTAGTTTAGACCGTATTGATGGCCACGCAAAAATAAGCTGTGATTATGGTCGGTTGACTATCGGTGAGCTTCATGGCCGCAACAACCAGCTTGGCTTTGATTACACTTCGAACTCTACTATTGCATTCATAAATAGCGGAAAAATATCTGCGGATTATTCAGGGTTTACAATAGAAAAAGCAGGAGATTTAGTAATCAGCGCCGACTATACAAATTCTTCTATTGGTGAAATGGGCAACCTTGAGTATTCTTGTGATTATGGAAAAATTGAAGTGGAAGAAGTTAAAAATGTGCAGGGTAATGGAGATTACATCAATGTTCAATTAGGTACGATACATGGTAATGTAGATATTAACGCTGATTACGGGTCACTGAAAATTGACCAAATGGCCCGTGATGCGGGCAACCTACTAATAAAGACCGATTATACCGGAGTTAAGATAGGCTATAATCCTCAATATCATTTTGGGTTTGAAATCAATACATCTTATGCCAATGTAAAAGGAAAAGATGATTTTCAAATACAAATAAGCGAAGAGAAAAATAATAGCAATTATTACAAAGGTCATTATGGATCAGAGAAAAGCGGAAATTCAGTATCTATCTCAAGCGATTATGGTAACGTAACTTTTTATCAAAATTATTAATCAATCAGTTTACCGTTCGGTATGCATCAAAAACAAACATCATGAGAAAAACAATTGTTTTAAGTTTAGTATTGGCATTCACATTGTCATGTCAAGCACAGTGGGGAAAAGGAATTAAAGGCAACGGTAAAGTAAAAACTTTAGAACGAAGCGTAAGTGATTATGATGAGCTTGCCGTTTCCGGCTGGTTCGATGTTGAATTGGTCGATGGCAAAGAAGGAGAGTTGACACTAAAGGGGGATGAGAACTTGCTTCAACATATAATTACCGAAGTTAACAATGGTAAATTAATCATAAAGGTTGAAAAAGGCTTAAACCTTAAACCTTCAAGTACTAGCAATGGTATACACATTACCGTACCAGTTGAAAGCATAGACGGATTAAGTCTTTCGGGATCAGGAGATATCGTAGGCAAAAAAACGATTAGAACCTCAAAATTCAAGGCAGCTATGTCAGGTTCTGGCGATATTACTTTAGATATAGAGTCTAATTCTATGACTGCAGCAATGTCCGGGTCTGGGGATATGAACTTAAGTGGCTCGACCGGAAATTTAGATGTCACCATTTCCGGTTCTGGCGATATCAGAGCTTACGATTTAGATGCCGAAAATGTTGAAGCCACGATTTCAGGATCTGCGGATATTAAAGTAACGGCCAAAGAATCTCTGAAGGCAAGGGTTTCCGGATCTGGGGATATCAGTTACCGAGGAAACCCCAAGAAAGTTGATACCAAAACTTCTGGTTCAGGAGACATTTCCCAGGGATAAAACGATACATCAAAAAGCGGACTATAGTTAGTGAAAAGCCTCTTTAATTAGGGGCTTTTCTGTTTACTCTGGTCAACAGTACCATTCCTATTAAAAAGAAAAGACCGAAAAATATGATCGAGTATCGAATGCTGCCCGTAACCTGGGCCACATAACCATAGGCAACCATACCGATTACAATTCCGATTTTCTCGGAAACGTCATAAAAACTAAAATAAGAAGTAGTGTCCACAGCGTCTATAGGAAGTAACTTTGAATATGTAGAACGTGACAATGCTTGAATACCACCCATAACCAAGCCGACAATTGCTGCCGTTATATAAAATTCAATGGGTGTAGTAATAAAATAGGCGAATAAACATATAACGATCCAGATTATATTAAGACCTATTAAGGTGCTAATATTCCCAAATTTAGCAGAACAGCGCGAAGTAAGGTAGGCACCCAAAATCGCGACAATCTGAATCAACAAAATACTTACAATCAACCCTGTAGTAGAATCGGTGGTACCCCAATCCAATTCTTCAATTCCGAAATAAGTAGCCACTAACATTATTGTCTGAACCGCCATACTATAAACAAAGAAAGCGCCCAAATATCTTTTAAGGGGCACATTCTGCTTAATTTTCTTCCATATGAGTTTTAATTCTATAAAACCATTAAAAAGAATGTCTTTGGTAAAAGACTCCTGTTTATTCCCTTTTGGCAAATGATAATAGGTGTACTGGCTAAAACCGATCCACCACAGCCCTGTCAACACAAAAGAGAGTCTGGTAGGCATACCTTCATCTTCAAAACCAAAAGCATCGTACTTAAGTATCATGGCAAGACAAATGACCAATAGAATTACACTACCAATATATCCGAAAGAATAACCTTTGGCACTGATAGCGTCTTGCTGTTCAGGGTAAGCGATATCGGGCAAGTAAGAATTATAGAAAACAATGCTGCCCCAAAACCCGATGAGGGCCGTAAAATAGCATACCAACCCGAACCATAAGTATTCTAAATTGAACCAAAAAAGTCCGATACATGACAAAGCCCCTAGATAGCAGAAAAACTTCATGAAGACTTTTTTGTTACCAACGTAATCCGCTATACCACTTAATAATGGGCTCAAAAATGAAACCACCAGAAAAGCTGCAGCTGTTACATAGCTTACTAGGGTATCGTTATTAAAATCAATACCAAAAAACTGAACTCGGTCACTGACTACTGTACCATTTTCATCTTTGACCAAAGTAAGGGCACCATAAAAAATCGGAAAGATTGCTGAGGAAACCACTAAATTATAAACCGAGTTGGCCCAGTCATAAAATGCCCAAGCATTCAATAATTTTTTACTGCCCTTTGCAGCTATTGTTTTTGCCATAATACCATAAAAAAACCGTTCATTTAGTGAACGGTTTTAAATATACAATTTTTACATTCCGAATTACTCAAAAGTTGTAACCCCAAATTTCTTTGCCTCAGCTCTTGCCATTGGAGCCCATTCCGTAAGGTTGTTAATTCTCGTATCGTTCGAGGGGTGCGTACTTAAAAATTCAGGTGGTGCTTGCCCACCGCTGTTAGCTTTCATACGTTTCCACAATTCAGCAGCTTCAGCAGGATCGTAACCAGCGATGGCCATAATCTGCAACCCGATACGGTCTGCTTCGGTTTCATGGCCTCTACTAAAAGGTAACATCAGCCCTACTTGTGAACCAACGCCGTACGCTTGATTGAAAATATTTCTTTTTTGAGGATCTTGTATCGCCACATTACCAGCTACCGCACCTATCTGCTGCAGAGTACCTGCACTCATTCGCTGGGCACCATGATCCGCCAGTGCATGGGCCACTTCATGGCCCATAACCACGGCCACGCCTGTTTCCGTTTGGGTAATAGGCAAAATACCTGTATAGAATACAATTTTGCCCCCTGGCATACACCAAGCATTCACTGTTTCGTCTTTGACAAGATTGTATTCCCACTTATAATCTTTCAAATACCCTGCATAGCCATTTGCTGTCAACCATCTTTCAGCAGCAGAAGATATACGCTGCCCGACTTTGGTTATCATTTTAGCTTCAGAAGAATTTTCAATTACATTGTTGGAAGACAAAAATTCATCATATTGGGCAAAAGCCATGGGAAAAACTTGACTGTTAGGGTAAAAGTTCAATACTTTTTTTCCCGTAAAAGGATTTGTTTTACAGGCTGCAACCCCAATAAATATGGCAATCGTTAATATAATTTTTTTCATAATGGTTGTGTTTATTTTTGGCAAAATACTAAAAAAATTATTCTGCAGTAATGCGCAATTGCGTAAATTCTTTACTCACTTGAATCGAGTTATTGCCATTTAATTTCACGTCTTCTAAGCTCACCTTTTCATTATCTACCTCAATGTTCGCTATCGTAAAGGGTATGCCATGCAAGTGAATAAGAAAGCTATTGTAACTCGTTGCAAAACCGCCATCTTTAAACTGCTGAATTATAAGCTCATCTTCTTTACCCAAAAGCTTAAAGTTTCTAAGACTAAATTTTCCGTTCTCATAATCATATCCATCTAATGCATCTTCATATACCGTAGAACTCTCATCCCCAATTTTGAAATATACATCTAGTATAAGCTGCTCGATCTCTAGTTCACCGACGTATTGCTGTACCGGATACTTTGGAATTATGGAACCTTCTAAGATAAACAACGGTATCTTATCAAGATCGGCGACGACCCATTTCTCTCGACCTCCTTCAACGACTTCCTCAGTCCAATAATTATACCAATTTCCTTTTGGTATATACATTCTTCGGCCTTGTGCATTGGGTTCTTGCACCGGGCAGACCAAAATTTGCTCCCCAAAAATAAATTCATCTGTTCTAAAATGGGTCTGCATATCTTCTTGATCAAAGCACACAATAGGCAAAATCATGGGTTTGCCCTCTTTAGAATAACGCCAGAACATCGTATATAAATAAGGTAGCAATTGATACCTCAATTCAATAAAACTTCGTACAATATCAGTAATTTCGGTACCGAACGACCAAGGTTCTTGATCCCCATGATCTCCACTGGAATGCACCCGACAGAAAGGGTGAAACACTCCTAATTGTACCCACCTGGCAAAGAGTTCGCCATTGGGTTGTTCAGCAAAACCACCAATATCAGACCCCACAAATGAATAACCGCTCATGCACATGCGCTGCACCTGTACGTTGGCGATCCATAGATGTTCCCAAGTAGCGACGTTATCCCCTGTCCAAGTTGAAGAAAAACGTTGGGTGCCGGCAAAAGCAGCCCGAGTTATAACCATAGGCCTTTTAGGGTAGACATATTTTTTTACCCCCTCATAGGTCGCCCTGACCATTTGCATACCATAAACATTATGCGCCTTTCTATGGCTACAAGGGTGACCGTCATAATCATGGCGGGTATCTAATGGAGCAGTTTTAGTAGGCACTTCCATTACGGCAGGTTCGTTCATATCGTTCCAAACCGCATGAACCCCTATTTCGGCCATGAACTCTTTATACAGCTCAGCCCACCATTCTCTAACTTCTGGATTGGTAAAATCTGGAAAGTTACATTCACCGGGCCAGACCTTACCTTTCATATTCGGGCCATCAGCTCTTTTACAGAAATAATCATTTTCCATGGCTTCTTGATAGATCCAATAATCTTTATCTATCTTGATACCTGGATCGATCATAGCTACAGTTTTGAAACCATCTTTGCTAAGATCTTTAATCATTTTCTTGGGGTCGGGAAACTTCTTTTTATCCCAAGTAAAACATCGAAAACCATCCATGTAATCAATATCCAAATAGATGGCATCACATGGTATTTTTAAATCTCTGAATTGCTTGGCTATATCTTTAACATTACTTTCAGGAAAGTAACTCCATTTCGACTGGTGGTAACCCAACGCCCATAATGGTGGAAGTTCAGGGGCACCTGTTAAATTAGTATAGGCCCTAACGACCTTATGCATCTCAGGACCGTAGAAGAAATAATAGCTCATTTCTCCGCCTTCGGCCCAAAAACTAGTAGTAGACCTACGTTCGTGGGCGAAATCGAAATGTGACCGAAAACTATTGTCGAAAAATATACCATAAGCCTGCCCACTGTGCAAACCTATATAGAACGGAATGGCCTTATATAAAGGATCTTGATCTTTGCCGAAGGCGTATTGATCCATTACCCAATTATTGACTCTCTTACCTTTTAAATTACTGTGGCTGGCCTTATCACCCATACCGTAGAAGCTTTCGGTATGCTGGGTAATCTTACTCATTTTAACCGTGTTACCACCGTATTCGTAATTTTCTTCCCAATGAAAACCTAATTCATCTTCATTTATAATATTGCCATCTAAATCGGATATCTGTACCCGCAAGGTCTTTTTATCAACAAGTAGCTGAATTTTAGAGGTTTCTATAATATACTCGGTCGCCGTTTCAAGAATATCTAGATGGTTGTAACCTCTTTTCGCGTCAGGATCTATAGCATATGAGAAATCGGGTTGAAAATTATTTTCAGTAGCATACCTGAACCTTACCGTTCTATCTTGTATGACCGTTACTTCAAGAATAACCCCATTTTCGCTGGTAAAGTAAAACTTGTCTTTATCGCGCACATATTCAACCACATGATTGGGATACAAATTTCCCTTATACTCTAACTCTGTATTGGTTATCATCTTAAAAGTATTTTAAACCTTACAAAAAAACGGTTTTAAGCCCTAATTGCGAAATGATATTCGGTGTAATTAGGGCTAATATTCGGCAAACATTATTTTCATTCGAAAATGACAATACTTAGAGGAGGTATGGTCATTACAACCGATTGCTCACGACCGTGCCAAGGTGTTTTCTTTATCGAAGATATATTACTGTTCATGCCAGAACCGCCATATTTTTTATCATCGCTATTGAGAATTACCTTAAATTTACCTGAGGTCTTGGGTACACCTACCATATAGTTTTCCCTAGGTACCGGGGTAAAATTACATGCCACGTAAATATCGTTCTTTGTATCATGACCGCGTCTAATATAGGTCAATACCGAATTTTGGTGGTCTCCGTAATCTATCCACTGAAAACCATCTGGGCTAAATTGTTTTTCGTATAATGCCTGTTTGCCCTTGTAAGTGGCATTAAGATCTTTTATCAGTTGCTGAATACCTGAATGTACTTCATACTGTGTCAAATCCCATTCTAAACTTTTTTGAAAATTCCATTCGGAAGTTTGACCAAATTCACCTCCCATAAAAATTAGGTTGGTACCAGGGTGGGTAAACATATAGCCAAACAACAGCCTTAGATTAGCAAAGCGCTGCCACTCATCACCTGGCATTCTATAGACCAACGATTTCTTGCCATATACCACTTCGTCATGCGAAAACGGAAGCATAAAATTCTCGGTAAAGGCGTAAGTCATACTAAAAGTGAGATCATTCTGATGATGCTTTCGATATACCGGTTCTTTCTTAAAATATTGTAAGGTATCGTGCATCCACCCCATCATCCACTTCATACCAAAGCCCAGCCCACCGTACATTACAGGTTTTGAAACTCCAGAAAATGCAGTAGATTCTTCCGCAATGGTCTGAACATCGGGGAACAGACCATAAACCGCTTCGTTAAACTCCCTAATAAAAGATAGGGCCTCTAAGTTTTCGTTGTTCCCATACATGTTTGGTTCCCACTCCCCTTCTTCCCTTGAATAGTCAAGGTAGAGCATAGAGGCAACGGCATCTACTCTCAAAGCATCGGCGTGAAACTGATCTAACCAAAAAATGGCATTGCTGATCAAAAAGGCACGTACCTCATTTCTTCCGTAATTAAAAATGAGACTCTTCCAATCGGGATGATATCCTTTTCTTCTATCAGGGTGTTCGTAGAGGTGAGAGCCATCAAAAAAGCCTAGACCGTGTGCATCTTCAGGAAAATGTGAAGGCACCCAATCTAAAATTACCCCAACACCTGCCTGGTGCATTTTATCGACTAAAAGCTTAAAGCCTTCAGGGTCGCCAAATCGAGAGGTAGGAGCAAAGTAACCTGTAAGTTGATACCCCCATGATGGATCATAAGGGTACTCCATTATCGGCATAAACTCCACATGGGTGAAGCCCATCTCTTTTACATACGAAACTAAATCTGCCGATAATTCTTCGTACGAAAGAAAATCACCATTGGCATTACGCTTCCAAGATCCTAAATGTACCTCGTAAACGGAAAATGGAGTATCTAATGCATTTTTAGATTTTCTATTGTCCATCCAATCCTTATCCTGCCAGTCATAATCCCTCTTCCAAACTATAGATGCTGTTCTGGGCGGGTGTTCGCTATATCTCGCAAACGGATCCGCTTTTTCGGTTACGGCACCATGGTTGTTAGAAAATATCTTGTATTTATAAATTTCACCGACACCGACTTCGGGTATAAACCCTTCATAAATTCCGCTTCCATCCCAACGTACATTTAATATATGTTCACTGTCGTTCCAGCTATTGAAATTGCCAACGACCGAAACTGATCTTGCCGAAGGGGCCCATACTGCAAAATAAGTACCCTTAACTCCATTGAGCTCCATAGGGTGAGAGCCTAATTTTTCATAAAGACGATAGTGCTTACCAGATTTAAAGAGATTGATATCAAATTCAGAAAAAAGACTAAAAACGGTTACATGAGGCATAGTATTCAGGGTGTTTAGCTCTATAAGGTAGTAAATCTACACAACTTTGTTAAAATGATGCTCACTTTGTTGCACCAACATTATTTTCAGGCATAAAAAAACAAGTATTGGCTTATAGAATAAATGGATAAAAAGCTTTGTTTCTACCGCTGAACAAATAATAAATTATCCTTTTTTTTGAGATTCTCCATTAATTGGAACGCTTTTTGAAACCCTTTATACTAAATTGTTGAACTTTAAAAAAACTATATACTATGAAAAAGGTCTCTTTACTCTTTGGTACATTTTTAACCCTATTTCTAATTTCGTGCGAAGGGCCTGAAGGAATACCGGGGCGCGATGGAGAACCAGGTCCATCAGGAGCAGAGTTTGAAGCTGCAGCATTTGAAATTGATGTCAATCTAAGTTTCAATGCGGATCTTAATCGATACGAATTTTTCAGTGAATACCCTTCTGATATTGTTCTTATTCCAGATGATGTTATATTGATGTATCGTTTGGAAGAAGTGAATGACGGACTTGATGTTTGGCGTCAATTACCTCAACCATTTTTTTCTGACGAAGGTTTGCTCTACTACAACTTCGATTTTACACAAGGCGATTATACGGTTCTTCTTGAACCTGAATTTGATGCTTCATTAGTAGCTACCGATTTAACAAATAGCCAAATTTTTAGAATTGTAGTACTGCCTGGCGATTTGGGCACAGCCGTAGACATGGATGAGTCTAATCTTAATTCGGTGATGAGTGCCTTAGGTGTTGAAGAAAACCAGGTCAAAAAAATAAATTAGGAGAATTAAAAACTCCATCTTACTTTCAACCCTGTCGTTAACGATGGGGTTTATTTTTGACTGAACCTTTGGAGCAAACTTTCGTAAATAATATATGAAAGGATGACCGTAATTGTTCGTCTAAAAAATATACTACTCAAAAATTTAAAACTATGATGTTTAAAAATATACTTCCCGTTCTTTGCTTAATTGTAGTAAGCTGTAAAGGAGTCTCTCAAGATAAAGAGATAACCAGCAAAAAAGACAAAGAATTTGCGGTAACGAAAACAGAAGCCGAGTGGCGAAAAGAACTGTCAGAGGCTGAATTTTATGTATTACGAAAAGAAGCCACCGAAAACGCATTTACAAGCGAATTACTAGAAAACAAAGAAAAAGGCACCTACGTGTGCGCAGGTTGCGGTACCGAACTTTTCAGAAGTGAGACCAAATTTCGTTCAGGTACAGGATGGCCAAGTTTTTATGAAGAAATTGAGGGTAACGTTGCATACGATGTCGATTATAAAATTGGTTATAAGAGAACCGAAGAACATTGCGCAACTTGTGGTGGTCACTTGGGTCACGTTTTCGAAGACGGACCAAAACCTACAGGCCTTAGACACTGTATAAATGGGGTCGCTTTAGATTTTGTACCTGATAATGCCAACTAAATGAATTTTTTCGAAAATTACTTAAAGAGTGTAGTTTTTGAATTTAGAAGATATAAGGATCTAGGCGACAAGTCGTTTGCACAATTAGAAGATAATGAAATTCTTTGGACAAATGGAGGTGACGATAACAGCATTTCCCAAATTGTAAAACACTTATCGGGCAACATGTTGAGTCGCTGGACCAATTTCTTGACCGAAGACGGGGAAAAACCGTGGCGCAACCGCGAGCACGAATTTCAACAACCTTATGGCTCAAAGCAAGAAATGATTGTGGCTTGGGAAAAAGGCTGGACTTGCCTGTTCAACGCTCTCGAATCTATAAGCGAGCAAGACTATAATCGTCTCATTAAAATCAGAAATGAAGAACATACCATTGTCGAGGCGATAAACCGCCAATTGGCCCATTACGCCAATCACGTTGGGCAAATAGTGCTTTTGGCCAAGATGATCAAGGGTACTTCATGGCAATCACTATCTATACCAAAGGGTGGTTCCGAAGATTTCAATAAACAAAAGTTTGGAAAAAACTAGCTTAGTCGCCCCCTCTTCCCTATACAATCGCGACTCAGTTTCGCTGAGTATTCAGAATTTTGAACGTGGTATTAATATTCTGTTATTATTCTAGAACCATCTCCCTTACCCCTTCTATAATTTGATGAGAAATGCTTACTTTTGCACCTTCTTTAAAGAAGGTAAATTCAATTTTAGAACAGCAAAAAACTAAAAAAATATGAGCAATTTCGATGTTATTGTTTTGGGTAGCGGCCCCGGAGGATATGTTACCGCCATTAGAGCCTCACAATTAGGTTTTAAAACGGCTATAATCGAAAAAGAAAATTTAGGTGGTGTTTGCCTAAATTGGGGGTGTATACCTACCAAGGCATTATTGAAGTCAGCTCAGGTTTTTCAATATTTAAAACACGCCGAAGACTATGGTCTTAAAGCTGAAAACGTCGATAAAGACTTTGGTTCTGTAGTAAAACGTAGTCGAGGGGTGGCCGATGGAATGAGCAAAGGTGTTCAGTTCTTGATGAAGAAAAATAAAATCGAGGTTATCAAAGGTTATGGCACATTAAAGCCAAAGAAGAAAGTCTCGGTCAAAGATGAAGAAGGTAAAGAAACCGAATACAGTGCCGAACATATTATCATCGCAACAGGAGCCAGAAGTAGAGAATTACCAAGCCTTCCTCAAGATGGAAAAAAAATTATAGGATATCGAGAAGCGATGTCTTTAGACAAGCAGCCAAAGAGTATGATTGTTGTGGGTAGCGGTGCCATTGGTATTGAATTCGCCTATTTCTATAACTCTATGGGTACCGAAGTTACAGTGGTCGAGTACCTACCGAATATTGTTCCCGTCGAAGACGAAGAAGTATCGAAACAATTGGAGCGTAGTTTTAAAAAAGCCGGTGTTAAGATAAAAACGAATGCCGAGGTTACTTCCGTAGACACTTCAGGTGAAGGTGTTAAGGCAACGGTGAAAACGGCTAAAGGTGAAGAGGTTTTAGAAGCTGATATAGTTCTATCAGCCGTAGGTATTAAATCAAATATTGAAAACATAGGTCTTGAAGATGTGGGCATCTCAACAGACCGCGATAAAATCTTGGTCAACGATTACTATCAAACCAACATTCCCGGGTATTATGCGATTGGTGACATAACACCAGGTCAAGCATTGGCTCATGTTGCTTCTGCCGAGGGTATTCTATGTGTGGAAAAAATTGCAGGTATGCACGTTGAAGCTTTAGACTATGGCAATATTCCAGGTTGTACATACTGTATGCCTGAAGTAGCTTCTGTAGGTTTGACCGAAAAGCAGGCGAAAGAAAAAGGTCTCGATATTAAGATCGGTAAATTTCCATTTTCTGCCAGTGGCAAGGCCAAGGCTTCGGGTAACCCAGATGGTTTCGTAAAAGTAATTTTTGATGCCAAATACGGAGAATGGCTAGGTTGTCATATGATAGGTAACGGTGTTACCGACATGATTGCAGAGGCTGTGGTCGCAAGAAAACTTGAAACCACTGGTCATGAAATACTAAAAGCCGTTCACCCTCACCCTACAATGAGCGAGGCGGTTATGGAAGCGGTCGCTGCGGCATACGATGAGGTAATACATTTGTAAATAACATTCTTGATCCCATACGATTTTTTGATTTTCGAAAATCGTATGGGTATTAATCTACCCTTGACACTATGCTCTCATTTTTCAGAATTACAGCAATTTTAGAAGGTATTTCATACTTGGCACTTTTCGCCATAACCATGCCCTTAAAATACATGGCCGATTTGCCCATGCCGAATAAGTATGTTGGGTATGCCCACGGTGTACTTTTTATAGCCTATATTATTCTTGCTATAGTTCTTTGGATGGAAAAAAAATGGAGTATCAAAAAAGGCATAATTCTTTTATTGGCTTCTCTTCTACCCTTCGCTACTTTTTATGTAGAGAACAAGTACCTAAAACCCGAAGCTGAATAAGCCTTCTAGTTATTTAAGATTACTATCTGAAATGTCGTGCCGATAAGAAGGTGTAGACGTAAGCAATAGTCACGGTAGACCATTTATCTTCATCTACATTAATTGAAGTGTATGAAAAGTTCACTTCTGATTTTGGGCCTACTTGAAAGCCAAATTGAGGTCGTAGGTATAATCCGCCATCATTGCCCTTGTTGAGTCCAAACGCCTGACCTATATCACCCCCAAAAGAAAATGTTTTTCCCGGCCATATTCTTACTGACGCGGCTAGAGGGGCAAATTGCATACTTGGCAAGTCTTCTAAAATAGTACCTTCTCTAAATTCTTCTGCAAAACCATGAATGATGCCCGCTTTTATTCCTAGATCAAAAGCTTTGTTCGGCGCCCACATATACCCCATGTCAGCCCCAATAACTACACCAATTCGCTCATTAAAATCACCAAGCGGCAAACCACTTTGCAATCCTAATTTGAAGCCTTCTTGAGCATTTATTGAAATATAGGTTAGGCAACATAGTGCCAATATTACGATTCGCTTCATCATCTGGTTTCCTTTTTGTACGGAAATGAAAAACGAAAAAATCATCATATAAGTATGGGCTCAGCTATTTTTTTGGTAATTGTGTCCCGATAATTTGAATTAAAGTAACAGCAGAACAAACTAATATTGAGCCAACTATTCGATAAAACAAATACTCCCTTTAACTATTCTTGAAGAAAACTTTGAATGGCCAAATCATAACTTTGTAGTCCAAAACCTAAAATAACACCTCTTGCCACAGGAGAAATATATGAGACATGACGAAACTCTTCACGCTTATGTGTATTTGAGATATGAACCTCAATAACTGGTGTGGTGACCGCTTTAATGGCATCACCGATACCTATAGAGGTATGGGTATAGGCAGCGGCATTTAGTACGATGCCGTCATATGAAAAACCGACGTCTTGAATTTTTTCAATAAGCTCTCCCTCAATATTCGACTGGAAATACTCTAATTGAACCTCCTTGAACCTAAATTGAAGGTCGGTAAAATAATCTTCGAAAGTTTTATCACCATATACTTCGGGTTCGCGCTTGCCCAATAGATTAAGATTGGGTCCGTTTATTATAATTATTTTCATTCTATTGGTTTCTCCTTCAAATTATTCCTACTCTTTAGAAATCATTGTATCAACACCTAAACTTTTTTCAAGTTAAAGCATTACTATAGAAAATAGCATGCCCCAATAGACAATACACCATTTCTTACATTCGCTACATCAAGCACTTGACTTAGACCAAAATTAAATCGTAATTGAAAATAAAAATTTTCATTTAAACGGTATCCGCCTCCGACATTTAAACCTAAATCGATTTTCTTAGTATCTTGACCTTGCAGGTCTTCTTCCCAATTATCTCCTATTAAAAAACCTAATTGAGGCCCAAACTCGATGGCAACTTCATCTATAATATGATATTTACCCATCATTGGTAAAGTGATATAGGTAAGGTTTACATTTGACGGTCCAATATCTGCACCTACCAAAGAAACCAAAAGTTCGGGTTGTATATATAAGTCATCAATAAATGCTGGTATTTCTCCGATACCACCAAAGTATAGCCCAGGTTTAGCTGAGACGTCGCTCTTATCCTTCCCCATCCAAGTTGAAATATTCAATCCTGCTTTAGCCCCGAAAGCAAAATCACCAGAAGCTCTATCAGAAGGTCCTGTACCTTGAAAAACGGTTTGTGCGTTCATATGAACGAAACCTGACATAAAGAGTATTGCAACTATGAAAAGTCTTAATTTCATTATAAATATTTTTCAAATTCTAAATCCAAAGATAGAAAACTTTGTCATGAAGCAATTTATATTTTCTCTCGTGCCCCAAAGATGGGTAATAACCTTTAGTCCATTGAAACGATGGCAACTGACCTAACCTTACTTTGTTTACCTTTATCTTATGAAGTGGCAACAAGCACTAAAAGACTATATACACTTTTTGAAAATTGAAAGGGGACTATCTGAAAATTCAATTAAAAACTATGTTTGGGATGTCGAAAAGCTCATACAGTTCTTAGATAACAATGAAATGGTCGAAACCCCTTTGACAATTTCTAAAGAGACCATTCAACAGTTTATCTATGAAGTTGCCAAAATCATGAATCCCAGGTCGCAGGCCCGAATCATTTCTGGACTCAAGAGTTTTTTTAATTATCTCATTTTCGAAGATTATCGAGACGACAACCCCCTTGACCTCATCGAATCACCAAAAATCGGTAGAAAACTTCCGGATACATTATCTGAAAATGAAATCGATATAATCATTGGGGCAATAGATCTTTCAAAAGCTGAGGGCGAACGTAATAGAGCCATGTTAGAAACTTTATACGGTTGTGGACTAAGGGTATCAGAGCTCATAAATCTTAGAATTTCAGATTTATATTTTGAAGAAGATTTTATTAAAGTGACGGGTAAAGGTGACAAGCAACGCTTCGTACCCATCAGTACTATTAATAAAAAGTATATTGACATCTATCGAAACGAGATAAGGGTGCATCAAAAAGTGCAAAAAGGCTTTGAAGATATTCTGTTTTTGAACCGTAGAGGAAAGCAGCTTACCCGAGCCATGGTATTTACGATAATCAAAAGATTGGGCGAACTTACAGGCCTTAAAAAAAGTATTAGTCCGCATACGTTCAGGCACTCGTTCGCCACTCATTTATTACAAAATGGTGCAGACCTACGGGCTATACAACAAATGCTAGGCCACGAAAGCATCACTACTACCGAGGTTTATGTTCATGTAGACCGCACCCATTTGACCGAGGTAATGAACAACTATCACCCCAGAAAGTAGTTTTTAGAACTTAAATCGCCCGCCAATGGTCAAGAGACTGTTTTTTTCCGCATTCGATTCCTGCCCTTTATAAGGCAACTTAGAGTTATTGATTTGATGGTTTACTTTGGCCTCTAGCATAAAATCTTCCTGTACATCATACCCGACACCACCAATACTATCTAATCTAGGTTTTAGTTTTACGGTTTGCATCGCTCCCGAGACAGGACGAAGCCCATGAGTTTTACCTAATAAATATTCCGGTTCGGCTCCAGCAAAAGAATACCATTTGCTCGAAAAATAGGATTTTACCATAAGCGGAATTCTGAGCCGTTCTTCACTAGTGGCATATTTATCATAAAAAGCTTGTACCTCAAACCTAGTTGAATTGGTAATTCTATACCCCAATTTCAACCAGGCATGTTGTTCGTCAAACAAAAAAGTAGGGTAAACAAAGCCGTCTGAATACAGTCTATCTGTTAAAAGAGAAGGTCTAACAGGTTCTTCCGGGTCTTGAGCACTAATAATTACGTAGAAAAATATGGTAAACAGAAAAGAGCAAAATAACCTCATGACAGATTAATCTTTCAATTATAAATTTAAAAAGATTCGTTCAAGAGCTTAACTGTTTTAGTTTAATTTAACTTTAATCGAATATTAAACTTTTTTCGAAGTATGAGGTTCGTTAAACTTAGAATAATCTCTTTGATAAGGTCTAATGATTAATCGTGCCTCACGGTCAAATCTGATATAGTTATATACCCAGTTAATAAAAACTACCATCCTATTTCTAAAACCTATTAAGAAAAAAAGGTGAACGAACATCCAAACGAACCAAGCAAAAACCCCTTGAAACCTGTATTTTTTTAAATCTACCACTGCTTTGTTACGCCCGACGGTCGCCATGCTCCCCTTATCTTGGTACTTGAAAGGTTGCATTGCCTTGTTATCAAACAAACGTACTAAGTTTTCTCCTAGATGTTTACCTTGTTGAATAGCCGGTTGTGCCATCATAGGGTGCCCATGCGGTGTTATATCACTTTGAATACAAGCAATGTCTCCGATGGCATAAATGCTCGAATCACCTACCACCTGATTGAATTCGTTCACCTTAATTCGGTTGCCAGGCACTAAAAAGTCTTCGGCATCTAGGCCTTTTATAGAAACCCCCTTTACACCTGCTGCCCAAACCAAGGTGGCGGCTTCAAATTCAAGCTCGGTCTTGGTGCTTACTTTTTTGCCATCGTAATCGGTAACCCGGGTATTCTTCCAAATCTGTACTCCAAGGCTTTCTAAAAAATCTTCCGCTTTTTTAGATGCCTTTTCGCTCATCTCCTTTAAAATTCGATCGCCCGATTGAATTAAATTGATTTGAGCACGTCTTGTATCTAAATCTGGGTAGTCTTTAGGTAAAATACCTTTCTTGATTTCGGCCAACGCCCCTGCCAATTCTACCCCGGTCGGGCCACCACCTACAATAACGAAATTCATTAAAGCGTCACGTTCGTGAAGGTTATCGGTAAGAAGCGCCTGTTCAAAGTTCTCAAGAATCATACTACGCAGATTCAACGACTGTGGTATAGATTTCATGGCCATACCGTTTTTCTGTATTTCTACATTGCCAAAAAAATTAGTCTCAGAACCCACGGCAATAACCAGGTGGTCATAAGATAACTCCCCAATGTTAGTTACAACAATTTTTTGCTCACGAACAACCTGTTGTAATTCGGCCATTCTAAAAAAGAAATTCTTATAGTCTTGTAAAATCTTACGTATGGGGTAGGCTATCGAATCGGGTTCGAGCCCACCTGTAGACACCTGATATAAGAGAGGTTGAAAGGTATGGTAATTATTTTTGTCTAAAAGTACTACTTGCACTTCTTTGCCGCTAAGTTCTTTGGCCAATGCAACACCACCGAAACCACCGCCAACTATTACAACTCGTGGAAAACTGCTCTTCGGAATGTTCAGCGCATCGCTATCGATCATAAATTGTTATTTAATAAGTTCAAAATTAATCATTCAAAGTTTAGCAAAACTATGTGGTCGGGGTTTTCGCTATCTTTAATTCGTTTTTTACAATACTAAAAAATAGTATACCCGTTTGTAACAAAAAACAGCAAAAGACTACTTATACTTCAACAACCTACCGACTACGTGTGAACAAAGAACTGGAACATCAATTTGTGACGGAACTTGAGAACAACCAGAATATTGTTCACAAGGTATGTACCCTTTACACGAACGACCGGGATGCCCATAATGACCTGTTTCAAGAAATTACGATTCAGTTATGGAGGGCCTACCCAAAGTTCAGGGGCGAATCGAAGTTTAGCACTTGGATGTATCGAGTGGCCCTAAATACAGCGATTACCCTATATCGCAAATCAAAGCGTACGATTAAAACACAAAATTACGATTCGGTAATTTTTCGAATAAAAGCCGACGAATATGATGCCACAGAAGAAGAACAGCTAAAATTGATGTACCAGGCCGTTAAACAATTGGGCGATATCGAAAAAGCATTGGTTTTTCTTTATTTGGAGGATAAAGATTATCGTGAAATTAGTGAGACATTGGGTATTACCGAAGTCAATGCCCGGGTCAAAATGAACCGAATCAAAAAGAAACTAAGAACCATATTGAATCCTTAATGGGTATGATGGACGAATTGGAACTATTAAAGAAGGATTGGCAGAAGAAGGATGAACATCTTCCTAAATTGTCATACAGCGAGATTCATAAAATGCTTTGGAAAAAATCATCATCTATTGTAAAATGGATATTGACCATCAGCATTCTTGAGTTTACCGTGCCGCACCTGCTCTATTTGCTACCGGGCATGAAAGACAGTATGGATATCTATGACAAACTGGGCATAAAGAGTCTTTCTACAGGGCTATGGGTAATCGGTTATGCCATTACTTTTTACTTTATTTTTCTTTTCTACAAACGCTATAAAGAAATCTCTACCCTAGATAACGCCAGAAACCTGATGGAGAAAATCATAAAAACCCGTAAAACAGTAAAATACTATATTATTTTCGGGCTCTCTTTTCTATTTCTTACCTGCGTAATGATAGTTGTCGGCATTTATCTTAACGACCATTTATTAGACGTTTTCCCAAGCAGTAGTAATGAAAACATATCACCTGAAAAATTTAAAAGCATTCTTTTATGGACGATGAGTATTTTCAGCGTAGTACTTGTCGCGGTTATGGGGTTAATTTACTTTTTACTGTACGGCCTATTACTGAAAAGCCTGAATAGAAACTATAAAGAACTCAAGCAGCTCGAAATTTAAAACTTTTTACTGTTTCTGAACCTACGCAGTTCATTTTCCTCTTCGTAGGCTTGCAAATCTTTTTTAGATATCACCTTCAAAAATGAAGGATGCTGTTCAATAGCATATTCCAATTTTTCGATAATAGAATCGAAAGACTCATTCTCATAGTCTATATTCAAAGGTTCTTTGATGACCATTGATTGAAGAATACCCTTCTTCTTAATACGAAGTCCTTTTTTATCGAAAGACCGACGAAATCCGTCAATTACCACAGGTACCACGATTGGCTTATATTTCTTGATTATATGTGCTGTGCCCTTTCGAAGAGGTTTCCAAGGGGTGGTAGTACCTTGCGGAAAAGTGATAACCCAACCATCGTTCAACGCTTTGCCTATGTTTGAAATATCGCTCATTTTTACCTGACGGTTTACATCTTGACCCGAAGAACGCCAGGTTCTTTCGACACTTATAGCGCCGGCATAGGCGAAAATTTTAGTAAGGAGACTTTTTTTCATGGTCTCGGCGGCGGCCACATAATACATGTTCAGTTTCGGGTGCCAGATATACCCAATGTTCTTAATATTATCGACCCTACCGCTGAGGCTCGCGTTAAAAACATGAAACATCGCCACCACATCGGCGAAATAGGTTTGGTGATTACTTACGAACAGCACATTTTTGTCAGGCAGTTGCCTTAGAATTTCAGACCCATCTACCTCTAATCGATTAAATTGTTTGTATCGAGAATGGGTAAGTAACCCCAAAATACGAATTAACCATTTCTTTATATAGAGAATATGACCGAACGGATTTTTCTTAAATAGCCCCATAGACGGCAAATTTACGAAATAAGCCTCTATAAAACCTGTTGTAAAAGTGTCCTGATTTCACTGAGCATCATGCTTGTCGCGCCCCAAACGGTATAACCATTTAGTTTAAAGGCGGGTACATCGACATTTTTGGCATAAGATGTAGACAGGTTTTCTGTAAAAAGGCTATTGTCGCTCATAAAATCTTCAAGCTTCACCTCTAAAATAGAAGCTACCTCGGTAATCTGGGGCACAAAAGGCTTAACCTTCGCATATAGCCCTACAAAAGGATGCACTTCAAAATTACTGGGTGGAATATAAATTTCGCTTAACGACCTTACTACCTCAACATCCGAAGGCTCTACCCCCACTTCTTCATAAGTTTCTCTCAGTGCGGTGGCCATTAAATCTGAATCACCCTTTTCGACCTTTCCACCGGGAAAGCCTACTTGATTAGAATGAACGTCTTTAGGGTGGCTTTTTCTCAAAATCAAAAGAAATTGGGTTTTATGCCTTGAATCAGGGTAAAATAAAGCCATGACCCCAGCCTTTTTAGGGTTTTTACTCTTTTGCCTTGCTTTTCTCAATTCTTCAAGCCTAAATTGCGGTGCCATTTTTAAATGGGATGCTTCACCGGGTAACGGCAGATTTTTTATTTTTGGAATCCTTAAGGAAAACTCATCAAAGTTCATGAAAATCGGAAAAATCATTACTCTCGCAATATTAGCATTATTTTTAATCTCTTCATGCGGTGAAGCCCCAAAGAAACAAATAGAGAAGTCCAATACTGAAATCGTAAAAGATTCGGTTCATGTAGATTCTATTAAAGCTGAAAAAGAAGATGCTGAAAAATTCGTGCTTACCGAAGATAATGCCATCGACTTCTTTTTTGATTATCAAAAGGAGTTAAAGGTCGACAAGGTCAAGATTACCAATAGTTTTGGGAGCTTTACGGTTCAACTTTACGACAATGTACCCTATCATAAGGCAAATTTCATTTACCTTACCCGGCAAGGATACTTCAACGACACACAATTTCACCGCGTAGTGAAAAATTTTATTATACAGGGCGGAAGTTCAGATGATAAAGAAACTGCCCGCAAAAGAAGGGATATCGGCCGCTATCTTTTACCCCCTGACACCCGAAAAGGATATAGTCATCACCGAGGTACCATATCGATGCCCAGCAGCGAAATCGATAACCCGCACATGCTGGCCTCGCCCTATGAATTTTTTATCGTTGTCACCGACCCAGGCTCCTATCATTTAGATGGAGATTTCACTCCCTTCGGTAAAGTCATAGAAGGTATGGATGTGGTCGATAAAATCAATAATGTAGAAGTTGGCGATGGCGATTGGCCCCAACAAAATGTATATATTGAAAAGGCCGAAATTATAGAATAACTATATAAAATTTTAAATTTTCTGTTTGCCGTAAATACTGGGTAAGCTAATCTTAAATTTCACCGCCAACGACCGGGCAATTATAATTATCAAAATTGCAGCCACATAGGCGTAAGCTCCGTCAAAGGGTAGAAGTATCAATAGAAAGTAGCTGGATCCACCTAAAATGCAAGCGGTCGCATAAATTTCCTTTCTAAAAATCACGGGGATTTCGTTACATAGAATATCACGTATTACCCCACCGAAACAAGCGGTTATGGTACCCAAGGCTATACATAACATTGGTGTGAGGTCTGCACCTAATCCTTTTTCAATACCTAGCATGGTAAAGAGGCCAATTCCGATAGTATCGAACAAGAAAAGAGTTTTTCTTAGATACCTCAACTGGTTGACAAAGATGATGGCAAAAATCACACTTCCGGTGATTACATACATGTAAATACTTTCACGCATCCAAAGTACGGGCGTACTACCAATAAGTATATCTCTCAAAGTACCACCACCGACCGCGGTTACAAAAGCAATGATAAAAACTCCAAAAGGATCTAACTTTTTGTTCATTGCCACTAAAACCCCTGAAATGGCGAAAGCCACGGTCCCTAAGATATCAATGAGAAAATAAAACATACCACCTTAATTTACACTGATGGCAAAAATATAGTTTACCTAAGCAATTACGTTACGATTGACGATATTTTAAGACAATAGTACCTCGGCACATCAGAGGTTTTGGGTATAGTAGTTATAATCTTTTATGACCAAGTCGACAAAGTCTACTGGTTTTAACTCCGTCTGTACATCAGTTACCTTTTTAATTCTATCGCTCAATGAAAGTATTACATTGTGATCACCATTTCTTTTGGCCGAATCATAAAGTTCTTTTATGGTTTGAATCTCACGATCTTTAAAAACGGTCACTTGCGGAAAAGAAGGCTTGTAGTCTTCCGGAAGCTCTATTAACAAGGTGTTTCGTAGCGATACCTTTTTCTTTTCGCTGATAACCGTCGTTCCAGCAGCGATATCTCCCACTCTCTGCCCCTTTCCTCGAATTAAAATGGTCAATACCGCAACACCCCCCGATGAAATACCTACGTCTATAATTCGTAATACCCATCGAATCAGATAACTCGAAAAACTCGGTTTAGAGCCATCTATCTTCACCACACGCACTTGCATCAGTTTTTTACCGACCGTTTGACCGTTCAAGAGCATTTCGAGAAGTACATAGTATAAAAATGCCGGGAGAGACATTATGAGATAAAATGCCCATGAATCACCAAAATCTACATTGAAAGATGACAGCATCAAAAACATGAGTATCAAATACGCCATAATGATAAAACTATCGATAAGGTACGCCAACATGCGGTCTCCCAAGTGTGCCGTGTTCTGGTCGATTGTGATATTTTGGGCAGTTTCTATTTGAAATTGTTCCATAGTTTTGTTTCTTTGGGTACTAACCCGGTATGCATGCGCGAGGCCGCCTTTGTAAAGCAAAATAAAGACAAATGGGCTACTTTTGAAAATGCCCTGTCAAACAAAACGAAGCTTTCACCAGATAAATTGTCTGATCTCTATATTGAGATTACCGACCATCTTAGCTACGCCAAAACCTTTTATTCTGGTAGCAACACCGAGTTTTATTTGAACGCTCTCGCTTCTGAGGCCCACCAAAAAATCTATAAAACAAAACGAGAACCGAAAAACCGCATTGTCGAGTTCTGGAAAACAGAGTTTCCCCTACTCTTTTTCGGTTACCAACGTGAACTACTCATTTCTTTTTTGGTATTTCTTTTCTTTTCGTTGGTAGGTGCTTTTTCTTCGGCCAACGAGGGTGATTTTGTTCGTTCTATTTTAGGCGATGGCTATGTGAATATGACTTTGGAAAACATCGAAAAAGGTGACCCCATGGCGGTGTACAAACAAATGGGTGAATTCAATATGTTCTTGGGCATTACTATCAACAACATAAGAGTAGCATTGATGGCATTTGCATTGGGAATTTTATTGGGTGTCGGAACCTTATACGTAATGATGCGCAACGGCATTATGATGGGTAGTTTTCAATACTTCTTTTATGAAAAAGGACTACTATGGGAATCTGCCCGAACTATATGGATTCATGGTACTATCGAAATATCAGTCATTATTATTGCGGGTTGTGCAGGTTTGGTTTTAGCCAACGGCATGCTATTCCCTGGCACGTATACCCGACTCGAATCTTTCAAAAGAGGAGTCAAAGACGGATTAAAAATTATGCTGAGCACCGTACCTTTCTTTATTATAGCCGGCTTTCTTGAAGGTTTTGTTACGCGGCATACCGAAATGCCAGACTTTTTGGCCGTCTTAATAATTTTATGCTCAATCGTACTAATTCTTTATTACTACGTTATATATCCACGACGGCTTCATAAAAGAATACAAGATATAAAGCCCTAGAGCCTATTAAATAATAAAGATGTGGTCAAAAGAAGTTTTGTCCATTACTGACGACATCCGTTCTAAACAACTAATTATAGAATGAAACAATATACCGAATTTAAAAAGCAACGTGATTTAGGGGAAATACTTTCAGATACATTCGCTTTTCTACGTAATGAGTTCAAGCCTTTTTTTACTACTTTTTTCAAGATTATCGGCCCGTATTTAGTAGTGATGCTTATCTGTTATGGACTTTATATGTACAAAGTCGGAGACTTTTTCAATTTTAGCATAACGTCTTCAAACGAAGTTGTCAACGTTTTTTTACTTTTTGCTATCGGCGCTGCATTCGTACTTTCAATAATAGCGACTTATGTACTTGCCCAGTCAACCACCCTGCATTACATCAAATCATATTCGAACAACAACGGTAATGTCATTTTTGATACAGTCAAAAAAGAGGTCTATGCTTCTTTTTGGTCTTTTATCGGCTTGGGTATTTTAGTAGGTCTATGTGTAGGGGTCGGTTTTATGTTCTGTATTATTCCTGGGGTATATCTCTATGTTCCCTTGGTATTATCATTTAGTATTATGGTTTTCAGCCAAAAAAATGTATCGGATGCGTTCAGCTATAGTTTTAATTTGGTAAAAGACCATTGGTGGAACACTTTCGCAGCCCTCTTTGTCGTCGGTATTATTGTTTATGTAGCCAGTTTAGCATTCGCTATACCCGCAACGATTTATAATTATGCAAAAATGGGTATTCTCTCAGGAGAAATCGATGCTGAAAATTTTACAACCGCCGACCCTATATCGATACTTTTAGGCAGTATTAGTACACTTGCCCAATTTCTTTTGAATATTATTACAATGGTGGCCAGTGTTCTGATTTATTTCGATTTGAACGAAAAAAAGAATTTCACGGGCACTTATGAACGTATCAAAAATTTAGGAGGTACCGAATAAACTTTATGCGCTTACCGCTATTCATATTTTTTATGGCTTTTTTCTTGATGACTTCGATATTTGGTCAGCAAGATTCGACGACCGTTTACTATGACAAGGCGGCTCTAGAAATTCAGGAAATTACGGATGCGGATTTACAAAAATATAAGATTGATCCAGATTTCAATTTTGAAGTCGTAACCTCTGACCCCACTTGGTGGGATGATTTTACTGCATGGCTGGGCAATGTATTGCTCCGTGTTTTTGAAAGTATTTTCGGCATGGAAAAAGCCTCCGGCTTTCTATCCATATTTTTAGAATTAGTACCCTACCTTTTATTGATCTTACTTATTTATTTGCTGATTAAATTCTTTTTAAAACTTAATGCTAACAGTCTAAAACATACCAAAGGTTCTAAAAATCTGGTCAACCTTTCAGAGGAAGAGCATATCATCAAAAATGAAAATATTCAAAAGTTGATCAACGATGCGGTTGCCACTAAAAATTTTAGATTGGCCATACGATATTATTACCTCTACGTCTTAAGACTGCTCAGTGAAAAAGAACTGATCGTATGGGAGCTTCAGAAGACCAATAACGACTATCTAAAAGAAATCGAACTCGAAAATTTGAAACATCAGTTTTCTAAAATCACCCATTTATACGATTATATCTGGTATGGTGATTTTGCAATAGACGAAAGTAAATTTCAGCGAGCCGAAAAAGAATTTCAAAGCCTAAAACTCAACTTAGAATCCAATGGGTAGAAAAGGTGGCGTTTATATCGTAATTATGGTTTTGACCGTTGGGCTGCTTATGCTGATGCAGTACACCAGGCCTAAAGAAGTCAATTGGTTTCCTTCTTATGTGTCAAAACACAAGATTCCCTATGGCACAGTGGTTTTAAACGATATACTCCAGCAACTATTTGGCGAAAAAACAAAAGAGGTAAACATACCACCATTCGAATTTTTGAACGTTAATACAGACGCAAAGGGCACTTATGTTTTTGTGAACGACCAAATAGAATTCGGTGAAAGCGAACTCTATAATCTGCTGGACTGGGTTTCTGAAGGAAACAGCCTATTTATTTCCGCTGATAATTTTGAAGAAAAACTTTTAGATACTCTCGAGTTAAAGACAGAAAGGCTATATAGTGGTTTAGATCATATGTACTCACATAGGCATCAATTGGTTAATCCGCTTTTGAATCCGCAAAAAGAGTATTTATTTGAAAAAGACAACTACGCAACCTATTTTCAGAATCAAGGGGATGCTCCAATGACTATCATCGGTACTATCAATAACACCGATGAAGAAGAGATTAAGACCGAAAAATTCTATAACGTTGTCAAACGTTCTTATGGTCAAGGCGAGGTGATCTTAAGCACTTTCCCTAAAGCTTTTACCAATTATTTTATCTTAAAGGATGAGAATAGAAATTACACTGCCGGATTACTCTCCTATCTTGATTCTTCACGAACCATTTATATAGACAATCACTATAAATCGGGCAAATCGGTCTATACATCTCCTATGTACATTTTTCTGAATACGAAAGAATTCAAATGGGCATATTACCTCGTACTTATAGGTGTTGTACTCTATATTGTTTTTGAGGGAAAGAGAAAGCAAAGACCGATTCCCGTGGTTCTACCTTTAAAGAACCAGACTTTGGCATTTACCAGAACCATCGCCGACATGTATTATGAAAAGGGCGATAGCAAAGCGATGGCCGAACATAAAATCGATTATTTTATGGAGTACATACGGTCTAAATTCTATTTGGGCCCTATAGGAAACGAAAAAGAATTTTATCGTAACCTAGCGGCTAGAAGCTCTCATAGCCCTGAAGAAATAGAGAAACTTTTTTCATTTATCGAACACGTGAGAAATCGAGAAAATATCTCAAACGATGAACTTCATAAACTGAATTCATCCATAGAAAAATTCAAAAAGCAAGCCCATGGAAAATAATGAAGCTTCTAACGAAGACCTAAATTTTAATAACCGTATAGACCTAGAAGGCCTAAAGGCGGCGGTAGCGAATATTAAGAAAGAACTTGGTCAAGTCATTGTAGGTCAAGAAAACTTTATCGAGCTGTTGATAGTCGCTCTTTTGGTCGATGGCCACGTTCTCATAGAAGGTGTACCAGGTATTGCAAAAACGGTAACCGCCAAGCTGTTCTCCAAAACTTTAAAAACCGATTTCAGTCGTATTCAGTTCACGCCCGACCTTATGCCCAGCGATATCTTGGGTACTTCTATCTTCAATACGAAAACCTCAGAATTTAAATATAAAAAAGGTCCGATCTTTTCGAACATAGTACTCATCGACGAAATCAATAGGTCACCAGCCAAAACTCAAGCTGCCCTTTTTGAAACTATGGAAGAACGTCAAATTACTATGGATGGGCATACCTATACCATGGAAGCCCCTTTTATGGTCCTCGCCACCCAAAACCCCATAGAACAAGAGGGCACCTACGCACTACCTGAAGCACAATTAGATCGCTTTCTATTTAAAATAAAGGTCGACTATCCATCACTTGAAGACGAGGTGAAAATAATTCAAAGTCATCATGAAAGAAAAGGAGTAAAACCTCAAGATACGATACAAGGCATTTTAAATACTGAAGAACTTGCTGAGTTCAAATCCAAAATTCAAGAAGTCATTGTTGAAGAAAAAATTATAAAATACATAGCGGAAATCATTACAAAAACGAGGAATCACCCCCATTTGTATCTCGGTGGCTCTCCTAGGGCTTCTATAGCGACATTGAATGCCGCAAAAGCTTTTGCGGCCATAAACGGTCGTGATTTTGTTATACCCCAAGATATTAAAAATGCCTTGGCCCCTGTACTAAACCACCGGGTCATCTTGACCCCAGAACGTGAGATGGAAGGCATGACCACTGAGAGCGTTATTCAAATGATCACAGAATCGGTAGAAATTCCTCGTTGATACATGAAGTTTCTAAAATCGTTTTACATACATAATACGTTTTTTAGATACATAGCCGTTCTTGCGGCTAGTTTCGTTTTGTCGTATTGGTTTCCGGTCATATATCCCATTTCTTGGTTATTGACACTTTTGCTCTTCTCTCTATTCCTATTCGATATCTATTTGCTTTACTGGCCCCATTCGGCTATAATGGCGAAGAGAGTACTGCCGAAAAAGCTCTCCAATAGCGATTACAACCCCCTAAGAATGATTTACCGCTCAAGCTATAATTTTAAGACCTATGTAAGTATTATCGATGAACTCCCGGTTCAATTTCAGAAAAGGGATTTTGAACATCGAAGTGTTCTTGACAAAAATGAAGATTACCAATTTGAGTATAATCTAAGACCGGTCGAACGTGGTGAGTATCATTTCGGCAGTCTCATTGTATTCGCCTCTTCCCCGTTGAAAATAATTAAGCGTAAATACACTTTTGAGAAAGGTCGAACGGTACCGGTCTACCCGAGCATCATTCAGATGCAACAGTACGATTTTCTGGCCATCAGCAATCATTTGACCGAAATGGGACTCAAAAAAATGCGTCGCATCGGGCATACCCAAGAGTTTGAACAGATAAAAGAATATGTATCAGGTGACGACATTCGTACCGTAAACTGGAAAGCGACCGCAAAACTAAATAATTTGATGGTCAATCAATATCAAGATGAAAAATCGCAACCTGTATATTCGATAATCGATACCGGACGTGTCATGAAAATGCCCTTTAACGACCTTAAATTGCTGGACTATGCGATTAATTCTACCTTGGCCTTCTCGAACGTAGCCTTAAAACGGCACGACAAAACAGGTATGATAACTTTTTCAAAAAGTATTGAAACCCATTTGCCCGCAGTTCAAAAGATAACACATCTAAATAGCATATTAGAAAATCTCTACGGCATCGATACTTCTTTTACCGATTCAGATTTCGGACTGCTTTATGGGCATGTAAAAAGAAAGGTAAGCCACAGAAGTTTACTTCTTTTCTACACTAATTTCGAACATATTTCTGCCCTTAGAAGGCAGCTACCATATTTACTGGCTTTGGCCAAAAAACATGTTTTGGTAGTTATATTTTTTGAAAATACAGAACTTGCAGATTTAATTACAAGAGATACAGAAGATATTCAAGATATCTATCATAAGTCCGTCGCCGAGAAATTTTCTTTCGAAAAACAACTTATGCAAAAAGAGCTTCAGAAATACGGAATTCAAACCATACTTACCAAACCTGAAAATCTTACCCTAAAGACCATCAATAAGTATCTAGAAATTAAGGCAAGGGGCCTTATCTAATATATTATAGGTTTTTGCACTTTACGAACAAACCTCTCCAACACTACAACCATTAACTTTCGAATATTTTAAAAATAAAATCGAGATTTACAGAATATCGTAATTATTGAATTTGTTAATAACTTTTTGCCTTGGTCTCGAGGTAAACTGCCGCTGAAAATACCGCTACTCAATCGATTAAGTACACACTCACTTTTTTACTTTAGACCTTCAGATCACCTAAAACGGAGAAAAAAATTAATTATTAATCTATAAATTAGCCATCCCCTAAAGGTACAAAGTTGCCGTTTCTATCAAACCACAGAACTAAACCTAACTCATGAAAATGAAAGGCTTATCTAGCAAACAGTCGGGCAATTCAAGATTTCTATCTAAGCTGATAGGGCGAAAGCAAAAATCAAATTTTAGACTTGTCGATTTTAAGAACAAGCAGCATAAAACTGATTTTTTATTGAGCCAAACCAAATGTAATCTAGAAATACTACCTCAAGGGGTTATGGTTGTCGGCAATTTTACCGAAAGTGATACCATTATTCCAATTCTTAAAAATGAAATTGAATCAATTACAATTATTAGGGGCAAAGAAATTGTAGATACCTTTTACCTCTCCCCTATGTTCATTTTATCAAAATTAGGAATTCCGAATAGGATATCAAGACACCTAAAAGTCTACCCATCAGAATACAAAATTTCAGAGACCCGTATCAACATTAAGTGTGAAGAGTATCAATTGAAGCTTATTACAAGCGGAAACCGCTTTGCGAAGCTACTGCGAAACTTTAAAAGAGCTGGTTATACAGATATGCTTGAATTGGTTGAGCGGCCTAAGCTAAATCTATTGCAATACAATAGGGCTATCGATATTTAAAGTAATTTATAAGTAACGTTTTCTTATCTAATTATGGCATTGGACCTAACTATTTTGGTCTAAGGCAACTATTACTAATTGATTAGTTTTTAGTACCTTTTAGCGCTTAAAAAGTAATACCTTCCAACTTATGAAAATCAAGTTTATACCACTTTTAATAGTTCAACTATTCTTTTGTACTAGCATAAATGCTCAAGAGCTGCATCTATTGGCAGAAGCTTTTTTAGAAACTTTATCACCCGAATTACAAAAGAAGACTGTATTCGAACTTACCTCAGAAGAGCGTGAGAAATTTTATTACACTCCTGTATACAGAAAAGGATCGACTTTAAAAGAATACAACGAAGAACAGAAAACAGCTGCCCTAGCCTTGCTTCGTGCCTCGATAAGTTCTGAGGCCTATAAAAAGACTCAAGAAATTATGGAGTTGGAAAATATCTTATTGGTATTGGAGAACGATCCAAAAATGCCTGACGGTTCAGCAAAGCGAGATGCGTTGAACTATCATTTCTGGATTTTCGGCAAACCAGCTCAAGACCAATTTTGGGGCTGGCGTTTTGAAGGTCATCATATATCACTGAATTTCGTCGCATCTGAAGCCACTCTTGTATCTAGTACTCCTTTCTTTCTAGGTTCTAACCCTGGTAAGGTGCTCGAAGGAGAACAAAAAGGTCATGAGGTCTTAAAAAAAGAGACCGATTTAGGTTATGCCCTAATAAATTCGCTTACTCCAGAACAACTAAAAGTGGCCCAATTTTCAGAAAAGGCGCCTTACGATATGTTTACCAGTAATCATAGTGAGGCCTCAAAATTAGGTCATTCGGGTATAAAATATTCTAAATTGAATTCAGAACAACAAGAAGCCTTCAAAACACTTTTACAGCTGTATTTAGATAATTTTGAAGCTAAATTTTCAAAAACCTTTAAAGAGAATATCGATAAAGGTGGAATGCAACAGTTATCATTTGCGTGGGCGGGGAGTCTTGAACGCGGTGAGGGACATTATTATAGTATTCAGGGGCCTACCCTATTAATTGAATATGATAATACACAAAACAATAATAACCATGTGCACACCGTGGTTCGCGATCTTGAAAATGACTTTGGTGAAGATGTTTTAAAAGAACATTATGCCAATGACCATAACTAGACAAGATATTATCTGAATGTAATATGGGCATAGGCCAACTAAACAGACAATTTTATCGACTGGCCACATTTTTTTTGTCTGTTTCGGTAATATTAAATTTTTGCCTGAGCATTGCACTTATACAAGGGGGTATTATTATAAAATATCTAGAGAGTTACCCCATTTGGTTGTTAACATCAGGTGCCATTTATTTTATCGGTCTATTTTGTTTAGTCTTCTATTACTTTCATGAAAAATATAACGTAGCCTTTCTAGCCACTATCTTATTAGGTCTAGCGAGCTTTTGGTTTTTAGTAGTCAACTATTTTATGCTTACGGAACAAAGGCTAGAAGGTCGATTCATATCAGCCTATACTATCGTTCTATTGTCTTTTCTACTTTATGGTATCAGTTTATTGGTTTCAAAGGCACGCGAAAAGTTTTGGCTGAAAGTTGCCGGTATATTTATCTTTCTGATCGGAATCGCGCTTACAATAACTTTTGTTTGGAGCCTTAATCTAAAAGACTTTGATTTAAGGCGTTCTTTAGACGAGGTACATGGTATAATTCTCGTTTTACTTTGGCTCACTCCCCTCCCCTTTATCCTGAATTTCAACAATGAATTAAAAGAATTCGAGAAACAGAAAATAGGCTCTTCACCTGTTCTTAAGTTTTCTTTTCTACTTATCACAATTTTGGTGCTTATACCCACCATAAATCTTTTGCAAGACTATGTCTCAAATAATTTACGAAATAAGACTCCTTCTGAATGGCAAAAAAAGCTTGCTTCTTCATTCGAGTCACATATATTTATAGATAGTACGGGCGCAAAACTTCCGTATCGCTTGCTTAAACCTAAAAATTATAATCCCGATCAAGCATATCCGCTAGCTGTCTGCTTACATCACGGCGGTGGCAACGGAACCGAGAATATCATTCAGATAGCCACATCTGAACTTGCCCAAACACTTTCCGAGCCCAAAAACCGAGAAAAGTATCCGGCCTTTATTTTTGTTCCACAAGCTCCTCCCGGGTCCAGTTTTGGGGGAATTCCTAACTATCCGAAAATAGATGGATTGGTTTTAGGGGCAATAGCCGAATTGGAACAGAAATATAAAATAGACACAAAGCGACGCTATGTGATGGGGGTTTCTTTAGGTGGGTTTGGATCATGGCATCTGGCGAGTACCCGCCCCGATTTATTTGCTGCCGCCATACCTATTTGTGGTGGCGGAAACCCCGAACATGCCAAAAATATGGCCAACATTCCCGTTTGGGCCTTTCATGGCGAAGAAGATTCGAATGTTCCCGTACAATTTTCCCGAGACATGATAGAAGGTATGCAACAGGCCGGAGGCAGACCCAAGTATTCCGAATTTGAAGGGGTAGGCCATGATGTTTGGCGAAAAGTTGATGAGACACCCGGTAAATTAGAATGGCTTTTCAGTCAGAAGAAAGACTGAAGAACTGCTGATTCTTAAATATTTATTAGAATTTTCATTTATAAAACCACCCCTGACATGTTCTGACATTGGTCAAAATATCTTTGTGTCAAGTTTAATCTTAAAAACATAACATCATGACCAATGCAATTAACTGGTTTGAAATTCCGGTCAAAAATTTCGAGAGGGCAAAATCGTTTTACGCTACAGTATTAGCTGTAGAAATTAATGAGATTCCTATGCCCGAAAGCAAATACGGGGTTTTCCCTTATGACTCCGACAATAATAAAGTCGGAGGTGCCATCATGCAAATGAATGGTGCCGAACCATCTGCCGAAGGTGTAACGGTCTATTTAAACGGCGGTGACAACCTTGCTACTCCTTTGGCTCGTGTAGAAAAAGCGGGTGGTAAAGTACTTATTCCTAAAACCGATATCGGTGAAAACGGCTATATGGCCCATTTTCTAGATACAGAGGGCAATAAAATTGCTTTCCATTCTTGGAACTAGTTTTCTAAGCCGCCTCAACCCATCTTAGGTACATTTCGAATTAAAACGAAAGTACCTGAGATGATGGTTTATAACTTCAACCAGTTTCTTACCTTTAAAGCTATGTCTCAGCTATCAAGACTTATCAATATACTCACCTTGCTAAAATCGAGACGAATTTTAACGGCAAGCGAATTATCCGATAAATACAATGTTAGCATCCGCACTATTTATCGCGACATTCAAAAACTCATAGAGTCTGGCGTACCGGTAGTTACCCTCGAAGGAAGAGGCTATTCTTTAATGGAAGGCTATACCGTGGCACCTGTTCAGTTTACCGAAAAACAGGCCAACGCCCTGATCACCGCCCAACATTTAGTGAACAAGAGCAAAGACTCTTCATTTGTCAATGATTTTGAAGAGGCCTTGATTAAGATTACATCAGTGTTTAGATCTACAATTCTTGAAAAAAGCGAAATATTGAATACCAAAATTCATGTATTCTCTAGACCGCAAGAAGAAATTGCCAGCAATGCACTATCTGAATTGCAGTTGGCCATAACCCTCTTAATTACGTAGAAATCAATTATAGAAAAGCAAATGACACCCATATATCGTTTCGTAAAATTGAGCCTTATGCTTTTTTCTCTACCGACCAAAAGTGGATTTTAATCGCATGGTGCCATCTTAGAAACGAATACAGGGCCTTTCGTGTAGACCGTATACAATATTTCAAAATTCTTCAAGGGCAGTTTGAAGACCGCAAGTTTAGTATTCAAGACTACTTTCAATCATGCCCCTACAACTTTGATAAAAACGAACGAATTACAAAAGCAGAGAATACTTTTACAAGTTCATTTGAGTCAAAATAATTTCTGCAAACCTTAAAGCTATTTCCTACCTTAATACTTCAACTAAAATGGTATAGAAGTTATGGATTCAAGCTATAAAAAAATTTATTCAGGCAACCGATTTACTGTACAACGAATTGAAGACAAACTGCAAGAAGTTGATATAAAAGCGGTTATAAAAGATGAATCGGAATCTGCTAGATTGGCGGGTTTTGCGGCAAATGTCGATGGCGCATTAGAAGTATTTGTTCACACAGATCAATTTGATAAGGCCATGATGATCGTGAGGGCCATTTCTGCCCAGCAAGCAGATTGACGATAACGTTGTCGAAAACTCGAACTATCTCTAAAGAATTCCCTATTTTTATAGGCTAAGTGCATTCAAAAACCAAATTCAATTCAATGAGAATTACCACCAGACTCAACTATCTGCTATCTATTAGCGCCTTATTTCTACTATTAGCCTCATGTGATTCAAAACCCGAAAAACCAAAAGAAACTCCGCTAGTTATCCGTGAAGACTCGCTGACCGAAGTGTCAAGGGCGAAAGAGATTCTTGAAAGCATTACTCCTAAAGTCGCCGAGGGGCTTGAACTAAGCCTATGGGCTTCCGATTCTTTGGCTCCCGACCCGATTGCCATGCAAATGGACAAGTATGGTAGGGTTTACCTAACCCGTACCAACAGACAGAAAAATTCTGAATTTGATATTAGGGGATATAGAGATTGGATGACGCCTTCCATCGCACTTGAATCTCCTGAAGACCGAAGAGAGTTTCTTCATAAAACTTTCGCACCTGAAAAAAGTGAGGAGAACGAATGGCTAAAAGATTTAAATGGAGATGGCAGCCATGACTGGAAAGACCTTGCGGTAGAAAAGGAAGAAGTCTGGATGCTTGAAGATAGTAATGACAACGGAATAGCCGATAAAGCCACTCGAATTTTAGAAGATTTCAATGATGAAATCACAGATGTTGCCGGAGCTCTTTTGGTACGTGACGAAGATGTTTTTGTAGGTGTAGGCCCAGATATGTGGCGCTTGACCGACACCAATGACGATTTGGTTCTAGATGAAAAAACTTCGATAGCCAATGGTTTTGCGGTACACATCGGTTTTGGTGGTCACGGTATGTCGGGCGCGATTGAAGGCCCAGATGGCAAGATTTATTGGGGCATTGGTGATATCGGTGCCAACTTGACTACGGTAGATGGCGAAAAACACAAATACCCTAACCAAGGAGTTATTGTACGTAGCAACCCTGATGGTAGCAACTTCGAGGTTTTTGCAAGAGGACTTAGAAATACCCATGAATTTGTTTTCGATGCCTACGGAAATATCATTTCTTCAGATAATGATGGAGACCATGCCGGTGAAAGCGAACGTTTAGTGCATATTGTAGAGGGTTCCGATGCAGGGTGGCGCGCCAACTGGCAATATGGTAAGTATACCGATGACAAGAATAATGGTTATAGTGTCTGGATGGACGAGAAACTTTATGTTCCGCGTTGGGAAGGTCAGGCTGCCTATATCATTCCACCTATTCAAAATTTTCATAATGGCCCCACGGGTATGATTTATAACCCGGGCACAGCTCTCGGTAAAGATTGGTTAGATAAATTTTTCTTGGTAGAATTTGTCGGTAATCCCGATCGCTCGAACATTTGGTCTTTCGATTTAAAGCCTAAGGGCGCATCTTTTGAGCTTGATACCGACCAAAGTATTCTAAGCGGTGTATTGCCAACAGGTATACAGTTCGGCCCTGATGGTGCTTTATATCTGGCAGATTGGATCAATGGATGGGGAACAAAAAATTACGGTCGAGTCTGGAAGTTGGATGTTGCCGATGGCAAAGACGATTTGGAGGCCCAACGAAAAGAGACCGAAAAGCTTATGGTGCTCGATTATGCGGAACAATCGACTGAAAAATTGGTTGAGCTTCTCGCCTACCCAGATATGCGAATTCGCAAAAGAGCCCAATTTCAATTGGTAAAAAATGGATCTGAGGGATTTAAGGCACTTGAACAAACTGCCAAAACCGATAAAAATCAAATGGCCCGAATTCATGCCATTTGGGGTATTGGGCAACTTGCTGCAGAAGATATCGATAAAGCCACGATTTTAATGAATCTTCTTGATGATAATGACAAGGAAATAACTGCCCAGGCCTTAAAGGTTTTAGGTGATGTAAAATACAGTGAAGGTGGTTCAAGCTTCATTTCTTTATTGAAAAGCGAGAATGCCAGGGTCAAGTTTTTTGCAGCTCAAGCGTTGGGCAGAATCAAGCATGATGCAGCCATTCAACCACTATTGGATATGATTGCCGAAAATAATGACGAAGATCTTTATTTAAGACATGCAGGTGTACTCGCTTTGACCCGAATAGGAAAAACCGAACCTTTAGTTGCCTTAGCAGACAACGAGAATAGAAGCTTACGTATTGCCGCAGTACTCGTACTTAGAAGATTAGAGAATGAACAAGTTAAAATTTTCTTGAACGACAAAGACGAATATATCGTAACGGAAGCTGCCAGGGCGATTAACGATGATTGGTCTATTGAAGAGGCGCTTCCAGACTTGGCAGCAATGCTCAACTCAAAAGAATTTACTTCAGAGCCGTTGCAAAGAAGGGCTATCAATGCAGCCCTACGTGTTGGTGGCGATAAAGAACTTGAAAATTTGATCGCTTTTGCCAAGAGACAGGATATTTCGAATGCCTTACGGGGTGAGGCCTTGGCCACAATCGGAACTTGGGCTGAGCCATCTGTTCTTGACCGTGTAGATGGTAGATATAGAGGCGAAATCAAAAGAGAGGTCAATACTGTAAAAGAGAAAATTGAAAAAGATATACCGGACTTTATAGAAGATAGAAATCCGGAAATCTTGATCGGTATTTCCAAGACATTGGCAAATTTAGGAGTTGATAGCTACAACTATAAGCTGTATGCCATCATGAAATCGAATAAATCTCCAGAGGTACGTTCCGAAATTTTGAAGGCATTGGGAGAGTTGGAATTCGATAAAATCGAGGGGGCCATGCAGTTGGGAATGAAAGATAATAACGTGGCGGTTCGTACTACAGCAGTGGGCCTTATTCCACATTTAGACATCTCAAAAGAAAATTTACCCAATGTGGTCAACCCCATATTCAAGAGCGGTTCGGTACGTGAGCAGCAAAGAATGTTAGGGGTACTAGGTGAATTACCGCTTGAGAAAAGTGGCGATGTACTCGAAGGTCTAATTGCTCAGGCCAAAAGCAAAAAATTGGACCAGAGTGTGATACTTGATCTTATCGAGGCTGTACAAAGCACAGAATCGGAACCACTTATCGCCCAAATGGAAGAATTGAAAGGCGACGGAAATTCTACAGAAGCCTTCAAAGAAACCTTGGTAGGTGGCAACTATAGAGCGGGTTCTAGAGTTTTTAACAACAACCCCACCGCACAGTGTACCCGTTGCCATGCAATTGGTGGCGCAGGGGGTAATGTTGGCCCTCCGTTAGAGAATATCGGAAACATTCTTACAAGAGAGCAGATTCTTGAATCTCTAATCGAACCCAGTAAGAGATTGGCACCGGGTTATGGTAGTGTTTCATTGACCCTGAAAGATGGGCAAGTAGTAAACGGACTTCTGGAACAAGAAAATGAGCATGAGTTGATCTTAAGAACCAATGATGCCGAACCATTAGAAATTCCGATTTCACGAATCGATAAACGTGAAAACATGCCGTCAGCTATGCCCGCCATGGGAAAAATGATTACAAAAAGAGAGTTACGAGATTTGATCGAGTTTCTTTCCGGGCAAAAACAAGAACCGGCCTCATAGGCCAGCAGATTCCTTTTTGGCCAAATTAAATTCCGACATCAAATCGGCTACAATAGTGGCAGCTGGTTTGATGTCGTTAATTATTGAGGATACCTGACCGATTTCAAGTTCACCCTCTTCCATATCACCTTCGAACATTCCGCGTTTGGCACGCCCCTTTCCCAATATATTTCTAAGCTCTTCAATAGATGCACCCTGGGCGTAAGTCTGTTGAACATCCTCATAGAACTTATTCTTTAGCAATCGAACGGGAGCCAGTTCTTTAAGAGTCAAATGGGTGTCACCCTCTTTCGCTTCAATAATCTTTTGCTTGAAAAGGTCGTGGGAAGAAGCTTCTTGGCTGGCGACAAATCGACTGCCCACCTGTACACCATCAGCACCTAAAATCATGGTAGCCAACATGCCTCTTCCGGTAGCTATTCCACCTGCCGCAATCAAGGGAACATTAATTTTTTCTTTCACGGCCGGTATGAGGGTCAAGGTCGTTGTTTCATCCCTGCCGTTGTGGCCACCAGCTTCAAAACCCTCGGCCACTATAGCATTTACACCTGCCTCTTCGGCCTTTTGGGCGAACTTCACACTACTTACCACGTGCACCACCGTAATGCCCTTATCCTGTAAAAAAGAAGTCCATTTTTTAGGATTTCCTGCGGAAGTAATGACTATTTTAACCCCGAGTTCTACAATAATCGCCATCAGTTTATCCACGTCAGGATAAAGCATAGGCACATTGACTCCAAAAGGTTTCGTGGTCGCCTGCTGACATTTATGTATGTGTTCCCGTAAAATTTCGGGATACATGCTTCCTGCACCCAAAACACCCAATCCGCCGGCATTGGAAACCGCCGAAGCCAATCGCCAACCACTGGCCCAGACCATACCCGCCTGAACTATTGGGTATTCTATCTGAAACAGTTCGGTGATTTTATTGGGCATGGGTGTATGTTTTATTTAAATAAGAATCAGTTTCACTTTGGTAAGATAGTCAAGTTGAGCGAAGTCAAGACCTACTTCAAACTCACAACTTCAAAATTCCTCTCAACTGCCTACCCGAAACTCACAGGTGGGTTCGAAATGACATCAATTAGTTCTGGGAAATTACAAAATAACTGCACAAACCTGATGACCAAAAAATGTCAGGTCGAGCGGAGTCGAGACCTCACCAAACTGTGAAACAATAACCTCTCGACTTCGCTCGAGGGGACACCAATCGGTTTTAAATATCCCCTCTAGACTACGTTCGAGGTGTCATTGTCTAACCTTAAGCAATCACTCCCGAACCTAAAAGCTCATCGCCCTGGTACCAGGCTACAAACTGCCCTTCTGTAATGGCCGATTGCTTCTCCTCAAAATCTACGTACATGCCCCCATCAATTTTGTACAAAGTGGCTTTTTGTAGCGGTTGACGATAGCGAATGCGTGCCATCACCTCCATCTGGCCATCTACCTGCAAAGCCAAATCGGTTCGTACCCAATGCAGTTCATCATCGTTTACGAAAAGGGTTCTGCGATACAACCCAGGATGCGACTTGCCTTGACCGGTGTAAATTACATTCTCATCGACATCGGTTTCAATCACAAATAGCGGTTCTTTTGTACCACCAACATCTAACCCTTTGCGCTGCCCTTTTGTAAAATAATGAGCCCCTTGATGCTCGCCTACAATTTTCCCATCCTCTTTATGGTAGACAGGTTTGGTAGCATTAAAGGCCAACTCATCAACCTTGGAAAGAAATTGGGGTGTCTCTTTTTGATATTGGGCCGTTTCAGATGGTACTTCAACGATTACTCCCTTTTTGGGCTTCAACTTCTGCTGTAAAAATTCAGGAAGTCTTACCTTCCCGATAAAACAAAGCCCTTGTGAATCTTTTTTATCTGCTGTGATCAAATCATTATCTGCAGCGATTTTACGTACTTCGGGTTTGGTCAACTCCCCTATCGGAAAAAGTGTTCGTGACAACTGCTCCTGCGATAATTGACATAAAAAGTACGATTGATCCTTATTGCCATCTACACCCGCCAACAACTGAAAAGTCTCTTCTCCGTTAGTATTGGTCAAAATACCTTTTCGACAATAATGGCCCGTAGCTACGTAATCGGCCCCCAACTGAAGTGCTATCTTCATAAAGACATCGAACTTAATCTCACGGTTACAGAGCACATCGGGGTTTGGGGTTCTGCCCTTTTGGTATTCATCGAACATATAATCTACGATACGTTCTTTATATTGCTCGCTCAAATCAACCGTTTGAAAAGGAATGCCCAACTTCTCCGCAACGATTAGTGCATCGTTACTATCTTCTAACCAGGGGCATTCTTCAGAAATAGTCACCGAATCATCGTGCCAATTTTTCATAAAAAGGCCAATCACATCATACCCCTGCTCCTTTAACAGATACGCAGTTACGCTTGAATCTACACCTCCGGAAAGTCCGACAACTACCTTTTTCATTGCATTAGAATTAAAAGGCAAAATTAGTGAATTATCATCATTTCTACTTGAAGTACACTTTTTGTTATTTTTTTGCGGAACTATTGCCAAAACTCTCAGTATACCATTTCTGATTCGCTCCATACCTGAAACAACGTTACAGTGACCCTAAAGTCTAAACAGCAGCATCTGCATAGAAAAATTAGGGAGGTAGTCAGTCATTTCCATCATAAGAAATTTACTAGCAGCTCGAAATAGTGGAAAGCTCTGTGCTAAATCTTTTTGAGCAAATAGAAATTTTCGTTTAAAATCAGCTCTTTAGCTTGTCTTACCTTGTTCCCATACTTTTTTGAAAGGCTAAAATAGTCTTGATGGTCAATCAATTTATAGCCTTTCTGGCAGCGGTAATAGTTGTCTTCGACAGTTTGACAAGCACTTTCGCTGGTCTTTGAAACATTTTGATTCATAAAACTCAATAAATTTTTAAAAGGTTGAGTTTCCTTTATTGTTTCCTGAAACGAAGCACTACCTATATAATCTCCATTTTGTTGAATTGCATTAAAAAAGGTAAATAAATTATCCGTTTCTTTTCTATTTAAAAAAAACAGAACCCCTTCGACCAGAATGAAACTCGACATATTGACCTTTATAGCATTAATTTTCGATAATAATTCCTCTTCGTAATTTTTGCTAAAATCAACACCGATAAAATGAATATTTCTTTTTGGCAGTATATTTTCCTTTTGCCAATTTTGGATTTTATCCTTCTTGAAATCAACTATTTCAGGCTTATCGATTTCTATATGAATTAAACTTTCATTCAATAAAAAAGGATACATGCTAAACCCACTTCCAAAATTTATCAATACTTGAATTTCTTGTCTTTGCACCAAATTTCTTATTACCTCTAAGAAGTATCTGTTTCTAAGGCAGTGAGTATACGTTTCCTCAGAAGAAACTTGGTCAAGATATTTATCGACCCACTTTCCCGTTTTTGAATTTTGCCATAATTTCGCAAAATTGTCTTGACTTAAACTTTCGTCCATAGACCTGAAAGTAGAAGTCATGAACGCTGTTTCATGTATTTCGATATTTTCTTTTGCCATAAGTTTTTAACCTATATTCAACGGATCTATCGTGAGAACATAATTTTGCTGCATCTATTTAATTTATTGATATAAAACATATCTAGGTGGTTGAAGTCCATTAAGGCGCATATAACCCCTATGATGGGCTATATGGTCAGCAAGCAATAACAAGATCTGTCTTTTTGTTCTGTCCGCACCAAAATAGTCCAATCTTTCTTCAAGTCTATTCGGGTCAAAATTTGCGATGAATTCTGTCGTTTTGTCTAATGTCTCACTGATTTTTGCAATCATCTCTTTCTTCGACTTTTCATCGACCTTTAGTTCAGTATCGGTATCCCAATTTCTCGCTTCACGCCCTCCCATTAATGATTGACTGTGCCAATCCATCGCCCACGCAATATGCATTAAATTCTCCGCAAAACTCATTGATTCAGAGGTTGCCTTAAATTCATATTTATCTTCTGGCATCGTTTCCGCTATAAGAATTAAGTATACCTTCGATTTTTCCAATCGTTCTAGATATTCTTTGATCAAGTCATTTTCCTGTGCAAAAATCGGCTTTGCCAAAGAAGAGAAAAGCATTACTGAGGTCAGAATTAATAGATGTTTTATGTTTCTCATTTGGTTCAATTTATTGTTTCCGTTCAGTTTGATGCCAATGAATGGCAGCGCAACGCAACGTGTAGCCAGGCGATTGAATTTTGGTTGTCGTAACGTAAGGTAATTAAAAACGTAAATACAAAGGAGCGCCCTAGGTTACATATAGGCATTTACTTGTATATATAGCCTTACCTAAAATTGTAGCGTCAAAAAAAACACTTGCTTTTCGAAACCCAATATACTCAAATCAGAGATAAAAAGCGGTTCAGATTTACACCTAAACCGCTATTTTTCAACTACCTTGTGGCTAGCCGTTTTTTTTATTCATGCCTATGTTTCGGTTCCCAAATGAGTCTTACGAAAGAACTGAATCTTTCATTTTCTCTATTCACGGGAATACCTGCTACAATACCTACTAACAAGTTGTCTGCAATGCCCAATCTCATTTGAGGTCGTAACGTCATATCAAAGTCGCCACGGTCAATGGTCTTATTAAATTCAATACCTATGAAATTTCGCGTACCTGTTATCATGTAATGAAAACTTGTATTGATATCATACGTCGCATGAAATTTACTGGTACTGAAATTCTGTTCAATCATCGGTCCTGTATAAATCAATGAATGAAAGTTATTTCCCCAACGTTTTGCGATCACAAAAAATGGATTATAAACATTTCCTTTAATGAAAGGACTCCCAAAATTCCTGAAGTCTGAAAGTTCAAACTCGTTGATGTACCCTAGCGCCATCGAAGTGGCCATAGGTTCACTTACGAAGAATGACCATTGTGTAGCTATTTTGATGCTATTTAGGCTATTGGAAGGAATCGAATCTCTTTCGATTCCACTCTGTGGCGCATAAAAAGTAAAAGGTAATTCGACCTCTAAACCCAGTCTGTCAATAGGTGCCCATTCATATTCAATCAGCGCTTCATAAGCATCGAATTTTAAATTATCTGTTAGGCCCAAACCCAAGTTCCATTCTTTTTCTCCTTTTCTCGCTCCTAAATCGCGAATTAGGTCTATGTAGAGCGGTTCAGCATGTAAAACTTTGTCAGGCTCTTTATGGTCTTCTATTTGTTGTATATAAATACTGTCTCTTTCAGTTTTTGTAATTTGGGCTGTTGCATATATTGATGATGCCAATAGTGTAATGAGCACCAATGATTTTTTTAAATACATTTTGATTTGTTTTTAAGCATTATGAAATTATCCCACTGCTATGAAATAGGTGAGAAATAGTCAGGTCGTAAAACAAATCAAATCTTGGGTGGTGGAATATCAAGCTTTTGAAAGCCGTTTATTAAATCGGTGTTGTATTCAGGAAATTTGCGTCTTACCGCTTCAAATAGTAAAGGATTTAAAGTATTGGCAACTAATGAATGCGTTGTTAAATCAATTTTAATATTTGTTTTTTTATTATGGTCTTCAGTATCGTGGTCATCATATTCTTTGATAGCATCTTCATAACCCAAGACTTTTTCAATTACTATTTCAATAATACTTTCTTGGTCATTAAATGATAAATCTTCAGGAATATGTTGAGGATTCGGGTCTGCAGTGTCAACACTAATGTTGAGCAGATGAAGTGCAATCAGGCCCCAGAGGATTTTGGTAAATACGCTATTTCTTATTTGGCTTAACACAGTTCAAAGTTAACGTTCTTTTGTCGGTTTTCTCATATGGCTACCAATGCCTGGGCTAAACTTATGTTTCATTTTCATAGTACAAAGCTAGGCAAACACCTTTGGCTCAATCAAAAACCTGCCAAAAACGGTCACTAGTGGCCCCTTCAAAAATTACACAAGAACCTATATAAAAACAAAAGGCCCCGTAAAAAGGCATAAAATCGTTCAATTTTTTAAGAGATCAAGGACTGGTGCAACGGTTACCTGTGCTATGGCCAGTTTTCCTGTTAATTTCCCCTTTGTAAAATCTGTCAAAGACCGTGCAGACGATTATATGTTAAAAGCAAAACCCAGAAAAAATTTCTGGGTTTAAAAATCAATAAGACAAGGTTATTTATTTTCCCGAAGGGGGTTGTAGTGTGTAGCCCATAGACGTTATCACATTTAATTGATCGTAATAATGGGCCATCATCGCAATTTTACCATTTTTTAAATAACAGGTTACCTGGGCAGGTATCGCAATCTCTTGACCCGTTTCTTTATGGCTAATGGTATCGGTAGTCCAAACCATGACCCACTCGCCCTCGTTTATTCCACCAGTTACTTTTATGGGTGCATATGACGTGTTTTTGTCAATCGTATGTTTAGTGGTTGCGAAGCTTTCCTTATAATATTCAGATAACTGTGTGGGGTTCATTTCGTTTGAAAAACCTCCAGTTAATCCATAGATTTTTGCATCATCCGCTAATTGTGCAACCATAGTTTGCAGATCTTCGTTTTGAAGTGCATTTACGTAATTCGATACGGTGGCCACATTGGTTTCGGCGTTCTCGAACTCCATAGTAGCCGAAATTTCTTGTGCGCTAAAGATTGACGGAGTGAAAAGTGCAGCAAGCGTAAAAAGCATAATCTTCTTAATTGTTCTCATAATATATAGGTATTGGTTATTATTCTACTCAATTGGTTATTTTACAACAAATGGGGGAATAATGTATCTGCCAACAAATACTAGGGGAACTAACTTGCTTTATTAAAATATCTAAACTATTAAATTTTTTAGACTTAAATTAAAAATATCATAAATAATTGAATTTTAATGATTTAGATTAATATGGTGTTCCTATTATAAAATACCTAAAAATATTACTTTCTGCTTGGCTAAATGCTCCTTAAAATACAGAAACGATGTGTTAAAACTCAGCCCATTTTGTATTTAGTTTGTATTATCTGCTGCCCTTATTTACTCTTCTTGTTTGTATATTATTCTTTCAAAACGCTTTCGATTTGATTTATATCTCCATCAATTAATTTTGGAATTTCTATTCGTAATATCCTACACATTAATGGATAGAGATGAATGTTTTTTATCGAAGGTATTTCATAACCATTTTTAAAGGCAGGTCCATTAGCATAAAATATCCCATGCATTTCTTTGTATTTGCTATCATAACCATGAACTCCAAAGGTTGTAACACCCTCTTCGATAAGAGCGTCTTTGCGTTTTTGATTCCAAAAATGATAACCGTAATCCGGGATTAACTGTATTGCACCCCAGTTTTTATTTTTTGGGATGTACTCAAAACCTGGTACATTTTCAGTTTTATAAGCTTTGAAATTACTTTCCTTATTTTTTAAATACTGTAGTACAGAATCTATTTCAACATCTTTTTTCGGATGAATATTTACTATAGTACCATTTTCAATTGTCATGAACAAGTCATCGTTCTCGATAGCATCTATTGGTATTATTTTGTTGGTAGACTGGTTTCCCATGCCATGATCAGAGACTATCATCATATTTACAGGAAGACCGGTTTCCGAAATTGCTTCAAATAAATCGCCTAAATTCTTATCTAATTCAAACAATACCGTTTTCAGTTTCTCGTCATCATTAGTACCGTAATCGTGTCCAACTTTATCCATATCACCAAAATATAATGTAATAAAATGTGGTCTGGATTTCTCTTTCAAGTTCAACCAATGTATTGCTTGATCGACTTTTTCATCATTTGTAACGCTACTATCAAATGTATAATAGTATGTAGGTCGTATTCCTTGAATAGCTGCTTCTGTACCTACAAAGAAATAACTGGCAGTTACAATATTTGCCTTATTTGCCTCTACCCAAATCGGTGAACCCCCATAAAAGCTTCCATCTTCTGCCATTCCCGGACTTGTTTTATTAAAAAGCGTGTCTTTCTTATAATCAAAAAATATATTTCCTATGATCCCATGCCTGTCAGGATAAAGCCCAGTAGCAATGGTATAATGGTTTGGAAATGTTTTGGTAGGATATGAGGGTATCAATGATTCTGCCTTAACACCATTTTTAATGAAGGCACTCAAATTTGGTGGCTGATATTTTTCCACATAATCCCATCTAAAACCATCAAGGGAAATTAAGATTAAATAAGGCTTTTTTCGGGCAGTTTTTGAGTCTGTTTTCGCATTGGAATGAGACGGACTTACTATTTTTTTATTACAAGAAATCAATAAAATCGTTCCAATAATAAAAACTGATGTAATAAATACTTTTCGTTTTATCAACTCGGTTGATCTTTAGAGGTTATAGGTAACGGCTTTGGCTAGTGGTTTAGCACTCAACCTTGCAAGTACACACCAACTTTGAAAATCCGCAGCAAGTTCCAAAGAAGGCTCGTACTGGCAACTAATTTTATACGGCATTATGCACATGTTTTATTTAATTATTGGTAATTCTAAAAAAGATAGGTGTGTTTTATTCCTATAAATACTCAAAGTTGGTATTCCTTCGGTCGGAACTTTGTTAAACGTATCCTTATCCGCTCCAGCAAGCGCAATTCTTATAGCATGTCCTTTTTTGATGAGAATAGATGTTGGATGCAATTTAAAGCTAACTTCTTCAATTTCATCAATGGGCATAGGTGATGCATCCGACTTCTTAAATGAATGATACGGTATCTCATCAAACCTATCATTCTTAGCTAATTTTCGATGTTCGAGCAAAAGGCCTCCTTCTGTAATATATCTGCTTTTTCCATCTGGGTCAACATCTTCTAAGTAGACAAAAACGCCCCCTTCTTGGTGTGTAGACGACAGACTAAGAGAAATTACCGGTGTTCCTGTGATTTGAAGCGATTCTTTAAGAGGTGTGGTCGTATACGTTAGCATTAAAGAATCGGCAGCATTGCGATTATCGAGGTTAAGAATGGGTTTTCCCATTTGGGTTGTCCATCTATTGTTTGTGCCCGTACTTACCGAAAAGTCAACCAGATATTTATCCATACCCTGAGGTTCATCAGGTTCTAAATTATCTAATTTTCCGTCGGCATTTAAATAGTATTTAATTCTTTCTTGGTTCTCGGGCGGCCAAATATCAGATTGTTTAAACGATTCTTCTCCAAAATTATAGTACTTAATGGTCGGCCAATCCTCTACTCCTTTGTCTTTTTCTTTAAGGTAATGGTCAAAGAAGTCCAATCGAAGTTTAAGTTGTTCATTAACCGAAGGAACAGGGTCTACCATTTTATCGGAAACAAGAAAAGGGCTGGCATGAGAACCTCCGCCATGTGAAGTTGGCATCATGACTACTTTCTGTGGATTATCAAAATGTTGCAATCGCAATAAAGTACCTTCTGCCGTACCAGCGTCCAACCAACTTGTAAGAACGAGCATGGGTACATTTGATTCTGAAATTTCTTTTTTCCAATGCACGGGGTCAAGTTCTTCGAATTTAAAATCCCCAAATTTGGAATCTTTGTATGGTGCTGCAGTCAGGGCTTCTAATACAATTGGGTTGTTTTTATGTTCTTTGATTGCATCTATTGGAAAATCTTCACCCACACGCCTCACACTAGCACCGAGATTCTCCACGGAATTTTGGTCCAACCAATTAACATATTGACTCCATGCCGCTATAAAACTTGTGGCAAGCATTCCATAGGGTCGACTTGGGCTTTCATATACGTCAAAATCTGACCACCCGGGTATAACCGCTTTAATGGCTGGGTGTTGGGTAGCACATAAAAGTTCGGCCGTTGTGCCAGAGTAAGAGGTGCCATAGGCACCGACTTTACCATTAGACCATGGTTGGTTCACGACCCAATCAACAATGTACCAAGCATCTTTAACTTCTGTAGGCGTGTATTCTCCTGTCCGAACTCCATATGAAGCACCTGTTCCCCTGACATCAACTTTTGCGAGGATGTAATCATGATCAAGAAAGTTCTTGTCAACTTTTCCGAGTGAAGCAATTGGGTTTCCTGTTTTCGGGTCTTCTTTGCCCCTCCAGTATCGGGTAAATTCAAAGAGCACAGGAAGTTTTCTATTTTTATGATTATCTGGGAAGTAAACATCGATAGCCAACTTGGTTCCATTGACAGCAGGCACGTAGTCAGACTCAACATTATTTGCTTGAGAGAAACCGAATTGATTTACTGAAACAAAAAAGAGTATAAATAAAAATCTTTTAGCTGTCATATTCTGATTGGATTAGATTGGGCATTGTGGTTTTTGTATGAATCGTAGCGCCGAAAATAAGCAGTTACTTTTCAGATGAACACAAACTGAATTTTTATTTTTTGTTTTTACGTTTCTATTCTAAACGCGAAATTTGAAAATTTGGCGATTTTGTAAACAAGTACCGACCTCTCATTTTTGCAATTACTAGCAACGTTTATACACGGTGTCATCAGTAGTTTTTATTTCACCAATGATATATATTTACCTCTATTCTCATACATTACCCAAAAATTAATTAAAAGCAATAGTATAGCGATAGGTAATCCACTTGGTGCATAAAAAATGTTTGTTAGAAGTATGCCTATCATTATTGGAAAAATCACAATTGCACCCAGCGCTCTTGTTTTCGGAACAATAAATAATATTCCGCCAAGAACTTCAATAAAACCAACCAATGGCATAAGCCAGTTTATTTCCATAAATGCGGTCATTACCTTAATCATTTTCTCGGGCAGGTCATCAGGCATTGGCATGTAATTTAGAAACTTATTTAGCCCTGCGTTTATGAACATAAGTCCAAAAAGCAGGCTTACAATAAAAATTATTGTCTTTTTCATTAAGTTTTGTTTTGATAGTTAATCATCCAGTTAATACCATATTTATCGGAAAATTGTCCAAAATAAGAGCCAAAGAACATATTTGCCATTGGCATAGTAACATTACCTTCAACAGAGAGTTCATTAAAAAGTCTGTCTGCTTCTTCTCTTGTTTCAGGCTCAAGGCATATGTGCATGTTGTTTCCTTCTTTGAGCGTAAAACCCATTTCTTTCGGGGCATCTGTTCCCATTAAAATATGACCTCCAAGAATGGGAAGCTCTACGTGTAGCACCATGTTCTTGATAGCATTTGCAACGGGTGGAGTTGCTGCATCAGCAGGAATATCACCGAAACGTTGAATGCCATTACCTATAAAATTAGTTTTAAAAACTGATTTGTAGAAAATAAATGCCTCTTCTGTGTTTCCAGAAAAATTTAAATAAGTGGTTACCCTAGATTTGTTGTTGGGTTTATTTTGTTTTCTTAATTGAAATTGCGCTTCAATATATTGGTCAAGATTTTCCATTGCCATTGTAAATCCTTCTTTAAAGCCCATTTCAATAATTTTCTCTAGGTCTGAAAGACTTTCATAGGTTGCTGTAATCGTTACCAGTGTTGTATCAACATTTTCCGTGAAGACATTTGTCCATTGTGTTCTGGGCATCTCTTGGTTAACTGTTCCATTTTCATCACAAAATGCGTCTAAGCCCGAAAACATTGATTGATTGACAATTTTGAGATAGTCATTTTTACACCAATGACATTCTTGTTGTTTTTCACTTTGTGTGTTATACATTTGGTAAAGCCAACTGCCGCCTTCTCTAAAATCCATTGATTTGGTTTTAGTTTGATAGGGTTTTGGTGCCCACCATTGGTCGAGTATTTCCGGATTTGTCCATGCTTCCCAAACCAATTCAAGACTTGCGGCAAACTCACGTTGAACATGAACCGTGTTGTTTTCTTTATTCACAGTAAAGTCGAATTGCAGATTACTTTTCATTTTTATTGTTTTTAAGTTTTAATAATAAATTGTCAAGTTGGTCGAATCGATCTTCCCAAATTTTTCTGAACTGTTCCAACCATTTATCTATTTCTTTCATTTTTTCGATTTTCAGCTCATAATATATTTCTCGCCCTTGTGGGGTAGCTTCAACCAGTTCGCACTCGTTCAAAATTTGAATGTGCTTTGAAATGGTAGGTCGTGCTGCATCAAAATTCTCTGCAATTGCCCCTGCAGTCATGGCTTGTGAAGTTAATAGAACGAGTATCGCTCGTCTTGTCGGATCGGAAATTGCCTGAAATATGTCTCTTCTTAATTTCATTATGAAGTTATTTGACTACAAATATATATGAAGCCATTTAACTACGCAAGTAATTTTATTTTTTAGGGATGTTGAAAATTAAGTAGAACGTATGTATTTTTAGGAAGGGTGTTCTTATTTGGTGTTAGCGGCATTGGCTATGGCAAGGTCGGCATCGCAGTTTTGTAGTTATGCCGTTATAACCCCGATACGTGAGTCGGGGAGCAGTGTAAGAGGTCGAGCCCGGATAAGCAAGGTCGGTAATTGAAAGCTTCGCAAGCTATTGTTTCTATGTTCCTTTAGCGCTTGCAGGCACAACAGGGCATGCGGGGAGGTCTATGAGCGGATCGTGAACAAGGGGAAGGGCAAGAAATTGGCATTGATAGCAGTGGCCAACAAACTGCTTAAACAATCTTTTGCCATTGCAAAATCCGGAAGGCCGCCCTATGACGAAACTTATGTTTCCGTATTGCCTGGATAAATAGAAGATGAATCGAATGATAAAAGCTCAAAGAAACCGATTTTAGAATCTATGGGCCTAGAAAAGTATGGTCTCAGATCAAAGAAGAATTTGTTTGCTTTTTACCTCAGTTCTTAGTTGGGCATAGTTTTTATTCTAGTAGACTTAAAATTTCTTCTAGTTCTAAAGCCCTTTCTTTATATTTATTCATAAAAATAGAAGCCATTATCATTTGCCCTTCTCTTCCAATTTTTGCTCTTAAATCACTTATGGAAATTAAAAAATCCTTTTCCAATTCCTGTTGCTTTAACCAATTCTGATGGCTAACATTAAATTTTTCAATTTTCTCTGTATCGTCTTGTAATTTTTTTATTATTGAATCAGATAAGTTCTGAACTTCCTTTTCCCACAAATCTTTATGTTTTCCAATATGTTCAGACCATTCAGTGTTCGTACTCCAGTCTTGATGTTCATATGATAAATCAATCCAATGTTTTGTGCTTTCTGGATTTTGATGCGAAAAGGCTCCTCCGCGAATATGAATTTTGCTATCGAGACTATCAATAATTTGAGGTCCATTATCTATAATCCATTCCGCTGTCCTTTGGTCAAACTCCATTCCGTGCGCTGCGTGATTCAGGGTTGAAATCATATCTCGCATAGTAGAGTTTTCTTGAGCAGTTAAGATGCCTTTTTTTGACAAGATTTGAAGTGTTCTAGACATTGAATATCGATTAGATTCAATACTATATTTTTCGGCAATTTGTCTTAACCTTTTTTCAATTTCGATCCTAAGGCTTACTAATGCTAAACTTGGATTTGTCTTTGCCAAGTCAACAAAAACATAATCTTTATCAAGATATTCGATTTGACTATCTTCTTCTGAATCGTCTTTAATTAAGCCAGCTTCTTTCGCTTCTAATTCAATTCTTTCTAAATCTTGAAATTCTAACTTTAATCCGCCAGGCAATTCTACAGATTTAAAAAGAGACTCAACCCAAGGGACAATTGCGATTGCTATTAAAAATACAGTTATGAGGTCTATATTTATTTTTGGAAATATTAGATGTGTAGTCGCAAGTAGAACTCCAATGATTGTTATTATAATCTTAATATGCCTTTTTTTCATTCAGTTCTAAAATGTTCGTTAATATACATTGTTTACAAAAGTTATAGATTAGCGTTTACACTAAGTTAGTTTCTAACCTTACTGATTGTTCTTTCTTTCTAAACACATGTTCATCAAAGTATCCTAAAAATACGTTTCTATAAAACACCCTCCAAATACCATTGCCAATGTCCAGTGCTCCGATATGTTTACCTTGGAGCGAAGCGGAAAGGTAAACCCAATTGTAGGCCTTCCATCTGATGGCTCCATTCTGTGTAACTTTTAAGACTTTCATTTTGGAATCGTAATCAAAGTTGGGGATTCTTTCGGGGAAAGGTCTTGCTGAAAATTCGTGTACATAGGCGGGTGTTTTCATGTTCAATGCTTCATGCGGTCTTAGGTTGTTATATTCTTTTACAAAGCTGTTCAAGCGTCTTTGTTGGGCTTTTAGGTCATAAGCTGAAGGATTGGCACAAGCGGCCTTTAAATCCCTGTGCATACGTTCATGTCTTCCGTTCTGTTGTGGCTGTGCCGGGTCGGAAAACACGGGCATGATTCCGAGTTCGATGAACCAATAGGATAACCTGGTAAATCGTTGAATCGCGGCCACGGAACCAAAAGGACTTCCATTGTCGGTATGGATTTGTCCGGGGATGCCGAATTTCCTGAAAACCCTTTTGAACTCTGCTTTGGCCGATGCAAGGTTTTCTTTGTAATGCCCTTTTGCGGTAAATACGAAGCGGCTCTTCGAGTCTGCGATCGTAAGGGGATGACAATAGATTTTATTGCCCATAAGAAACTTGCCTTTGTAGTCGGCACTCCATACTTGGTTACAATGTTTTGGGTCAAAGATGGGGTGTATGGGCTTGACTCTTCTAAGCCTTTTTTGAGGCGACACCAATCCATGTTTTTTGAGGATGTTATGAACGGTCAAGACCGATGGGATTATTTCATCGGGGAAATCTTTATACAACAAGGTGTGCAATTTTTTAGCTCCCCATGCCTTGTGCTTTTCCTTCAATTCAAGAATGCGGCTCACCACCTTTTCATTGGTGGCATTGGGATGTGGGCCACGTGGTTTTCTGGATAGTTCCCTTAGCCCTTCATAGCCTTCGTTTTCAAACCGGGCAATGATTTTGTAAGCCGTCGGTCTTGAGATTTTAAAGGCTCTACAAAGCTCTGTGATGGTGTATTTTCCAGTTCGCCATTCACAGATGAATTCAATTTTTTGCTCCATAATCGTCTGTTCTTTCCAAGGCATAGCATCTGAATGTTGGTTCCAAATGCAACTTAAAAAGTGTAAACGATGTTTCTATAACTTTGTAAAGGATGTTTGTATATCGTACCAAATTATGCCCAACGGCGCGGCTAAACGTAGTGGGGTATTAAGGAAACTTTTCGTTTCCGTCTGGTCTGCGAGCCAGAGCTTTTTGTTTTGTAATTATTTTTGTTTTTTTAATTGCCAAATCCAAAAGATTTGGCGGACTTAGCAAATACGCCCAAACCATTAAATATAGCACTTTATGCCCTATTTGCTATAGCCATTGTTGTAAACAGTTTTTATTGCGTTATCCATTTCATCAACTCTTCTTTGTCCACAATAGACCAACTATGCGGATGTCTATCTCCGTTTTCTCGATATCCTTTATTTTCTGTTGGTATGTACTCTACTTGGTTGAATCCCGATTCTTTTAAGTCTTTAGAAAGTCTTTTGATATAATAGGAGTTCAACTGGTCATAATCCGCCATTCTATTCTCTTTCCACCAAATTGTATCTGGCTCAGTATAAAGTCTGATTTTAGTGTTTTTTAAACCTTTTAGGTTATCAATAGTGTTTGTTTCTGAGGTATAGCTTGCGTACTCCTGATATTTTGAAATATCATTGTTTGGGTTTCCTAATCGTTTTTCAAGAGTTTCTATTATCCAAGTACTTTCTGTAACTGATCCTTCTGAAAAATTTCGTTTTAGATTCTTTTCAGAACTCTTGTAAAGTGCGACCAAGTCAATTGGCGAGTCCACTATAAAAACTCCTTTTGGTTTGAACTTAAAGTTCTTATTTTCATTTAGAAATGAACTAATTAAGAAAGAGACATTTCCTCCGCTTGAATACCCACCAACATAAATATCATTTAATGGCAGTTTATTTTCAAGTAATATGTTTTCTAGCTGTTCTGCTAGTTTTTGTTTTTCATCTTTTTCAAGCCATAATTTTTGATTGTAATTCATATAAATTACTGCAATACTATTTTGCTTTGCAATCTCAATTACTTTGAATTCCCGCTTTGTGTCTTCGGCTTTATGAGGAAAACCTGGAAAAAGTACTAAAACTCCTTTTATGTTTTCAGTCGGTTTACTTAATTCGTAATAATCGGTTGTTATTTCCTGAAACTCTGTTTTTGGAGGAGTCTCAGTATTTTCTTTTTTGGCGTTTTTACAAGAAACTAAAACTGCAATTATCAATATAATTCCAAAAATTTTATTCATTGGAGAAATTGTTTACAACGGTCTAGTATATGAAAAGTAGGCGATTACGAAGCACGAAACTTTCGGTTTTGCACAAAGTTTGATACGAGCCACAAACCTTGAATTTAGCACTATTTCGCCTATTTTTTATATACATTGTTGTGTGCTGCCTTTATTCATTCGGTTCAATATGAATTAGTACGTGTCCTAAATTCGGTATTTTTTCTCGTAAATAGTCCTTTAATTTATGTGCAATATCGTGCCCTGATTTTACTGTTATTTCACTATTTACAATTGCGTGTAAATCAACGTGATATTTCATTCCTGATTTTCGAATGAAACATTTTTCAGTATCCAAAACACCTTTAACTTCTATTGATTTTTCTCTAATTTCAAGTATTAGGTCTTCATAAAGTTGCTCGTCCATAACTTCTCCTAAAGCTGGTCGTAAGATTAAATAACTATTATATAAGATAAATGCGGAAGCAAATAATGCAGCCCAATCATCTGCTGTTTCATAACCTTTTCCAAATATGATTGCTATTGAAATTCCGATAAATGCCATTACCGAAGTTATTGCATCACTTCTATGATGCCAAGCATCTGCTTTTAGGGAAGAACTATTCGTTTGTTTACTTTTCTTAATTACGATTTGAAATGAGATTTCTTTCCAAACTATTATTAGACCCAAAACAATCAAAGTCCAAGATTTCGGGATTTTATGTGGTGTTTGAATGTTTAGGATACTTTCATAAGCGATTATTGTGGCAGAAACAACAAGAAAAGCAACTACTCCAAATGTAATTAATGGTTCAATTTTTCCGTGTCCATAGGGATGATTTTCGTCTGCTGGTCGTTTTGCATATTTAAAACCTAATAAAACTAAAAATGAAGCAAAAATATCAGTTGTTGATTCAATCGCATCTGCAATTAAAGCATAAGAATTCCCAAAAAATCCTGCAAGTCCTTTTATCAAAGCCAACGCAGTATTTCCAATTATGCTGAAATAAGTTGTTCGTATTGCAGTTTGTTCGTTATTCATTCGTTTTTTTTAGGTTGCACACAACGGTCTCGGCTATGAGTAGTTGCGTGGTTTAGCGGTTTACTTTGCAAGTACACACCAAACTGAAAATCCGCGAGGATTTTCAGAAGTAGGCGAGAATAAGCAATTACTTATAGCCATTGTTGCCAGTAGTTTTTATAAATATTTGATATTATTCAATAGTTCTCCATATTTCATCATATCTTCTGTGTCAATATCAACTATTCCACGTTCATCAACTTTTTCCCTTTTCGACATTTCCTCACTAATGTCCAATAACTGTTTTTGGATGTTTAGGGTTTGAGCTGTCGACACGTATGGAAGATTTGCTGGTTTATTCTCTTTGAAATAGTCTTGACAAAAGAAGAAAGCTGTATTTAAATCGTTCACATTTTCTTTAGTAATCCAAGTTTTTTCGCAAAGGTGGATTAACCAATCCCAAACTAAATGTCCATTATAGTCTCTTGTTTCCCAAAATCGACTACATTCAATAATATAATCTCGTCCACCTTTACCAACTAAAGCATCCGATTCCACTTGCCAAATTCCAAATCTTATAATAGCAATACTTTCATAAAATTTCTCAAAGTCAAATTCTCCGTGCTTAATGGTAAATTTCACGGCTTTTTCGTAATCGGAATGGTCTTCGTCAAAATTGTTTGGGGTTTCGCCATTCTGCCAAAGTTCGTATAAATGATTTCTCGCTTCTGTTTCTGTCATTATTTTTAAAATTTTACATCTAATTGTTCGTCCAATAAGTTTCCTATTTCTGTCCTAAAGAAAATATTATTAGTTCTGATTTTTGCTCTATCACAAACAGCATCTACGGTCAAATCATTACCTATAAAAGGCTGTATCGATAATTCAGCGTCCATTGTTCTCAAATATGACTTCGAGAAAGCTTCAAATTCTTTTTGATTTGTCGGACGTATAATTAATTCCTCAATTGTTCCGCCTCTGTACTTTTGTCCAATTAAATGTTCGTTTTTATTCTTTAGTTCGACTGCTTCTTCGTAGTTCATATTATATTTTCTTAATACTGTGCTTAAATTACTGGCAACAAGTAAATATATACAACTCTGTATTATTTAAGTGTCTATTTTTTAGTTGGTTGTATTTTTTTACAGGTAGGTAATCTGTATATCATTCAAATTTGATATATGAATTAGCTAACTGTGTTCTTCAGCTATATATTATTTCATTTGAGATGTCTGGTGATAGCAGAGAACTCAAACGAACATTAAATTTAATAAAAATCTCACTTAAGAATTGCTCAAAACTTTGATGATCAGAAGCACAATTATTATGTTACTTCTATATTCTCAATTTTTGTCGATCAAGTAATAGGCTTACCTAACATTGTTGACCATGCCGTTTACAATGCCAACTTCTCAGCACTAGTGGGTGCACTCACTATGGAAGATAATACCACTTTTACCGATTTATTAAGTGATGGCGAGCAGATGTTTACGGTGTTCGCTCCTACAAACGAAGCATTCACATCTTTTGAAAACTCTAATTCTAACGATTTGAATATGATATTGGCCAATCACGTAATCGCCGGTTCATCGTTAGCAGCAGCTGATTTCTCGAACATGTACGCCAATACTGCAGCGACCAATGAAGACGGAGATAATTTAAGTATCTACGTAAATGTTGACGATGGTGTTCAATTGAACGGACAAAGTAGCGTAATCATAAGCGATGTGGTAACTACCAATGGTATTATTCATGCTGTTGATACCGTAATCGACCTGCCAACAGTGGTCACTTTTGCGGTAGCCGATAGTGATAATTTCTCGAGCTTAGTAGGCGCGCTTACCGCCGAAGGCCAGCCCGACTTTGTATCGGTATTGAGTTCTACCACCGACAATAAACCTTTCACCGTATTCGCACCGATCAATAGTGCATTCGAAGCTTTGGATGAAGTGCCTGAGGGCGAAACTTTAACAGCGGTATTGAACCACCATGTGATTGCCGAAGCGAATATTGTATCAGCAGATTTAAGTGACGGCTTGGTGTCTCCTGCAACTTTAGAGGGCGATACGGTAAGCTTTACAGAGACTGATGGTTCTTTTACCATAACTGATGGTGCCGGAAATATGGGCACTGCTATTGTCAAGGCAGATGTACAGGCCATCAATGGAGTCGTACATGCCATAGATATGGTTTTGATTCCGAATACAGAGAATTAATTCCCACTACAATTATAGTATGAACAAGGCCGCTAATTTAAGCGGCCTTGTTGCATCTTATCGGACATCAAAAGGTTCTTTACATAGGCTTATAACGAAACAATAAAAGTGATAACCACTAGTTATTCTGAGTTAGCATACAAATTAATGCTCTTGACAACTCTCTTTTTTTTAAAGCCTTCTTGTGTCGCATCTTTACGGTCCCAAATCTTACCAAACCAACCTAACTAATGCTAAAAAACCCCGACAAGAAATTGTCAGGGTTTTTACTTTTATATTAAGCGTTACACTAATTATTATTTGCCTGTCTTTTTTTGACGTTCCGCTTCTTCCATCATCTCCCTCATTTTCTTCTGGAACTTATTCTCCTTTTTAGGCTTTTTCTTATTCTCTTGAATCTGGGCATGAATTTTATCATTATCAAGTATAAAATTCTTAATGACCAACATGATACCAATGGTAATCAGGTTTGAGACAAAATAATATAAACTCAAGCCACTCGCATAGTTATTAAAGAAGAACAACATCATTACCGGCATCAAATACATGATAAACTTCATGTTGGGCATACCCGGCTGTTGTGGCATATTCTGCCCGGTAGTCATCGTCATATAAAAGAATATAGCCACCGACGCCAAAATCGGGAAAAGACTGATGTGGTCACCATAAAACGGTATATTAAATGGCAACTCGGCAATGGTATCATATGATGAAAGATCTTCGGCCCATAAGAACGATTTCTGTCTTAAGGCAAAAGAGGTTGGGAAAAACATAAACAAGGCGTAGAAAATAGGCATCTGTAAAACCGCTGGCACACAACCGCTCATAGGGCTTACGCCTGCTTTACCATACAGCTTCATGGTCTCTTGCTGCTTTTTCATGGCATTGTCTTTATACTTTTCGTTCAGCTCGTTGATTTCAGGTCTCAAAACTTTCATCTTTGCCTGTGACAAATACGACTTGTACGTAGCGGGAGACATGGCCAACCTAACTAAAATAGTCATGACCACAATTGCGAGACCAAAGGGCAAGAACGAACTTAGAAAGGTATAGAAAGGTGTGAACACGTAACGGTTCAACCAACCGAAAATACCCCATCCGAAGGAAATTGAATCGTCAAGCCCTAATTCTTCGTACTGCTCTAAAACCTTGATATCAGTAGGACCATAATACCAATGCATATTTTGCACCAATTCACCACCTACTACTTCTAGAGGTATTACCGAACGGAACGACTTGGTATACTTGGTCTCTTTACTCTCTTCTTCGACCAAATTTTTTGAACTGAAATCAACAGTTTTAAAGTTACCCTTGTTAGTGGCCAGAATAGAGCTGAAAAAATGCTGTTTATAAGAAAGCCATTTGACGTCTTCTTCTGTTTCTTCATCATCACTGCTAACCGACAAATAATCGATTTTATCATCTTCGTAATTATAAGTCAGCTCGGTATAGCGATTTTCGTACTCTACACTCTGATCATGACGAAAGCCTTTAAGAGACCATACTAGCTCTACGGGCCTACTGCCATCAATTACACCGTTAAGACCTTGGGAACGTATGGTAAAATCAACGAGATAATCGTCTTCTTTCATTTCGTATCGATACTCAAGAAAAGAACTAGGCCCCGCCTTGGCTTTCATCGAAAGTACTTGGTTACCGTTGCTTTCGGTCAGTGAAGGTTCAAAATAAAGGTCTTTGGTATTCAAAACCCTATTATCCGAGGTCGTGAAATTCAAGCCGAATGCGGCATTGCCATCTTTGACCAAATACACCGGAATGGAATCATAGGTATGAAATTGCTTCATACGCGCCTCTATGATTTGACCGCCCTTGTTACTGATTTCAAGCGATACCAAATCATTTTCTAACTTGGTGATTTTATCGTTCGGCTGGGTAAAACCAAATGCCCCGAGCTTATTCTTATAATTGGCTACGGCGGTAGAATCTTGCAAATTGATAGTTGCTTCTTCAGGGCTATCGTTACTCTGAAGGGTATTGGCCTCCTCCTCTTGCGTTACACGCTCCTGTTCAGCCTTTTGTGCTTCAAGTTCTTCAGGCGTTGGCCTGTTTTGATAAAACATGAAGATTAGTATTCCAAAAATCAGCACGAAGCCGATGATGGAGTTGATATCAAACTTTTTTTCTTCCATTGAAATTTAATTACTTAAGCCTCTGATTGAAAAAGGCTTACAACTATGTATTGGTTTGTGAGTGGCAATCTGCAAATATATGCCCAAAAGCCAAATTTATGCCATAGTGGCATTAGTTTGTTTCTTTTTGTACGCCAGAGCCGCTTTTACAAAGCTGACAAACAGAGGGTGAGGGTTCGCCACGGTACTCTTATATTCAGGGTGGTACTGAACACCGACGAACCAAGGGTGGTTCGCCAATTCGACTATCTCGACCAAACCTGTGGCTTTATTGATACCCGTTGCTTTGAGACCGGCATTCTCTAAAGTAGATTTATACTCATTATTGAACTCATAGCGGTGACGGTGCCGCTCTGATATTTCAGTGGCCCCATCATAAACTTCTTTCGCCAGACTGCCATCTTCAAGTTCACAGTCCCAAGCGCCCAAACGCATGGTACCGCCTTTATTGGTGATGTTCTTTTGCTCTTCCATCAAATTAATGACCGGATTTTCAGAATTGCCGTTCATTTCGGTAGAATTGGCATCTTTCAACCCAAGTACATTTCTGGCATACTCGATTACCGCCATTTGCATACCCAAACAAATACCTAAAAAAGGAATTCCGTTTTCACGGGCGTAACGAACCGCATTCACCTTACCCTCGATACCCCTTTCACCAAACCCAGGGGCGACTAAAATGCCATCTAAACCTTTAAGCTTGTTCTGCAAATTACTATCGGACAAGTGTTCTGAGTGAATTGATCTGATATTCACCCTGACCTCGTTGGCAGCACCTGCGTGAATGAAAGATTCAAGAATCGACTTGTACGAATCTTGCAACTCGACATATTTGCCCACAAGACCGATAGAAACTTCATGTTGCGGGTTTTTATGTTTTTCTAAGAATTGGCTCCACCGTGTTAGGTTAGGTTCAGATATATTCGGCAAAGCTAATTTTTGTAGCACTACCTTATCTAACCCCTCTTCTTGCATCAAAATAGGCACATCGTAAATGGTCGAAGCATCTATCGATTGTATGACCGCTTCGCGCTTAACGTTACAGAAAAGTGCCAGTTTATCTTTTATCTCATCTGAAATTTGGTGTTCGGTACGGCAGACCAAAATATCGGCCTTGATACCACTTTCCATCAAAGTTTTTACAGAGTGCTGTGTTGGCTTGGTCTTTAGTTCACCGGCAGCTGATAAAAATGGAACCAGAGTCAAATGAATTACAATTGCATTGTTTTCACCAAGCTCCCAAAGCAATTGTCTTACCGCTTCAATATAAGGTAGCGACTCTATATCACCCACGGTACCCCCGATTTCGGTAATAACGATATCATATTCACCGCTATTGCCCAATACCTGAACACGTTCTTTTATTTCATTGGTAATATGGGGCACTACTTGCACGGTCTTGCCCAAAAACTCACCGCGGCGTTCTTTTTCGATTACGCTTTGGTAAATTCTACCTGTAGTTACATTATTGGCCTGTGAAGTTCTCACATTAAGAAACCGTTCGTAATGACCAAGGTCGAGGTCTGTTTCGGCACCATCGTCGGTAACATAGCATTCGCCATGTTCGTACGGGTTAAGAGTACCGGGGTCTACGTTGATATACGGATCCAGTTTTTGAATGGTGGTCTTGTAGCCACGGGCCTGTAGCAATTTGGCGAGCGATGCGGCTATAATACCTTTCCCTAGAGAAGAAGTAACACCTCCCGTAACGAAAATATACTTTGTCTGAGACATAATGGGGTTCTTTGTTACGGGGCACAAAGATACAAATTGCCTAAAGATATCACAGTTTATGGCGTGGAAAATCTTTTTGAATTTTTCTCACCAAAGGCTCTAGTCCGTTTACCTTTATTTCCAACATCGATTGCAGTAAGAATCCTAACTTTCCATCAGGAAATCCGTTTTGTTTGAACCAGACCAAGTAGGGTTCGGGAAGGTCGACCAAGTATCTGTTCTTGAACTTTCCGAATGGCATTTTATAGTGCGCCAGTTCAATTAGTTTTTGTTTATCCGGGGATACATCCATTATTAAAACTAAATATATATCTTTAAAAAGTTTAACATTTATAGAATATGGAACGAAGAAAATTCATTAGTGCCTCCGCTGCAGCATCAGTTGGTCTCGTCGCATGCAAAAGTACAAATGCTATGGCGACCACCTCTGATGAAACTACCGAAAAGTTAAAGGGAAACATTAATCATAGTGTTTGCAGATGGTGCTATAGTAAAATTCCTATGGAAGAATTTCTCAAGAATCTCAATGAACTCGGTATAAAGGCGATGGACCTTACCGGCCCTGAAGATTGGCCTATCATGAAAAAATACGGCATTCACGCCTCAATGTGCTGGGGTGCGGGAAAAGGGATTCTCGAAGGATGGAACGACCCTAAACTACATGAAGAACTTATAGCCGATTACAAAAGGGTAATACCTCTAGTAGCCGAAGCGGGTTACACCAACCTGATCTGTTTTAGCGGAAACCGTAATGGCATGGATGATGAAGTCGGACTCAAAAACTGTGCTGAAGGCCTTAAACAAATCATGCCAGATGCCGAGAAGCATGGTGTTGTTATACAAATGGAACTATTGAACTCGAAAGTTGACCATGCCGACTACATGTGCGATACCAGTGCTTGGGGCGTAGAACTTTGCAAGCAAATAGGCTCCGATAACTTTAAACTGCTCTATGATATCTACCATATGCAAATTATGGAGGGTGATATCATCAGAAATATACAAGACTATCATCAATACTTCGGTCACTACCACACGGGCGGCAACCCCGGTCGTAACGAAATTAATGATACTCAAGAGTTATTTTACCCGGCCATAATGAAAGCAATTTTAGATACTGGCTTTAAAGGTTACGTGGCCCAAGAATTTATTCCCACTTGGGACGATAAGATAGCTGCCCTAAAAGAAGGGGTCACTATTTGTGATGTTTAGAACAATATTGAATCAGGTATGAAAAGAAGAATTTCTTGAGTTTTATAGAGTATTAAATTTGACGTTAATAGCTCAGTCTTTTCAAGAATTCTTCTTTTCGTCTTACCGCCACTTCCAGAGTTGTTCCGTCAGACATAACTACATATCCACCCTTTCCTTTTATATATTTTTCTACATGGGTCAAGTTTACATAATGTGATTTATGAATACGAAAGAACTGAATATCACCTAAAAAATCTTCAAAATATTTCAAGGTTCTCGTAGAGGTAAGTTTTTTACCCTTTAATGCAAATATCTTGGTGTAATTGCCATCAGATTCACATCTAACGATATCTGGTATATTCAGAAAAGTATAATCTCTTATGGTGGGGATGGCAATTTTTTTAATTCCTTCGAAATTGCTTTGAAAATTATGAAAGAGCACTTCTAACCGTTTAGAGTGACTTTCTTCATTTCTTTTTTCTTGTAGTCTTTTAATAGTTTCTTGAAATTCTTCGGGATCGATCGGCTTTAACAAATAATCGAAGGCCGAATATTTAAAGGCATTAACGGCATACTCTTCATAAGCTGTTGTAAAAACGATATAAAAATCAATATTCCCTAGTTGCTTCAACAAATCGAAACCAGTGCCGTTTCTAAGGTGTACATCTAAAAAAATCACATCTGGATCATACAGTTCGATGGCTTTTATTGCTTCCTTCACTTCTGAAACAGAGGCTTTTAAATCGATATCTACCTTATTTTGAATTATTAATCTTTCGAGAGCTTCAATGCAATGTTGCTCATCATCTACAATAATTGCTTTCAACATATAATCTAAAATTGAAGTTCTAAAGGTAATTTCAACTCTACTCGGGTACCGTACTCTTTATCATGCACTTGAAAACTACCGTTTTTATTCTTTAATTGATTCATAATCTCTAATCTATTCTTGGTTATTTTTAAACCCATCGAATTATTGGTCTTTATGGTATCGATCTTCTTTTGTCTACCCACGCCATCATCATCTACGGAACATATCAAGAAATCACCATCGGACTTTACCTTAATATCGACTCTGCCGTTATTGTTTTTCTTTGCAATGCCATGCCAAATACTATTTTCGATAAAAGGTTGCAATAGCATTGGGGGCACCAATGTATTTTCTGCATCTACCTCATCATCTACTAGAATTGAATACTCTAACGAATGTTTCAAGCGCATGGCCTCGATATCGATATATATTTTCATGAGTTCCAGATCTTGCTTTAGGGTTATCCATTTTTTTTCTGAATTCTCTAAAATGGCCCTTGTCAATTTTGCAAACTTTAATAAATAGGTTTCGGCCCTACTCTTATCATTCGTAGCCATATATTCCCTAATAGAATTTAACGAATTAAAAATAAAATGCGGATTCATCTGTGAGCGTAAGGCCTTTAATTCAGTATCTGCGACCTTGGCCTTAAATTCAGCCAATTTCTTTTCGGCTATGGCATCACTACGTTTTTTATATAAAACAAAGGCGACCAATATGGCCAACAAAAAAATTAGAGTACAAATTAGAATCAATTTGTTCACCAACCGCTGTTGTTCAACTTCCGCTTTTGATAAAGCCTGTATTTTTTCAAAATCGGCCTGTAATAAAGCCTTCTCCCCCTCATACTTATATTCAGCTTCTAAACGAGCTATCTCTTCTCTCTTTTCCGTAGAATTGAAACTATCTCGAACCACAATTGCCATTGATTTGCTTTCCAAGGCATCTTCAAAATCACCCTTAGCTTTTTGCACTTCTGAAAGCCCTTCAAAAGCATTGTATTGCAAACTTAAATTGTGAACTTCGAGCGCGTATTCTAAAGAGGCCCTATAGTGCTTTTCAGCCTGCTCAAGATTTAAAGTACCTTCTAAATTAAGATAACAATCCCCTAGATTCTGATGAACAATTGCAAGGTTATTGTGATTGTTCAGGTTCTCATAAATTTTTTGGGTTCTTTTAAAAAAAGATATAGCCTCTTTGAATGATTTAAGCGATACATGGGCTATGCCAATATTAGTAAGAGCACTGGCCTGACCTCTGCGGTCATGAATTTCTTCCATAATCTTGAAAGCATTTTCGTAGAGTGCTATGGCTTCTTTTTCTTTACCATTTTCCGTTTTCAAACGCCCCAAATTCGTAAGGGCATTGGCCTCACCGACCTTAAAACCTTGATTTTTATATCCCGCTAAGGCATATTTTTGAAATTCTTCCGACAACTGGAATTTCTCAAGGTGTGCATATAATAATCCTATATTCGAATTGATGTTCACATACTCCAAATCATCAGTTAGCAGTAAATCTTCATAAATATTCTTGGCTTCTAAATAAGAGTCTAGTGACTGTGTATATTGCGAAAGGTACATATGGTTAATCCCCATACTGTTCAACATTTTCGCCATTAAAAAACTATCCTTTTCAACCTTGAATACCTCGTATGCCCTTTTATTACAGTCGTTCGCTCTACGATAATCCGATTGATTGAAATATACTAGACCTTTATTGTAAATTAGGCGTGCCTCACCTACCCTATCCCTTTTTAATTTTTTGAGGTTTAGGGCGATATCATACATTGCCAAGGCCATCGAATCTACTCCTAAAGCACTATAGTTATGACCTTTATAGGAATAGGCAGTAGCTAGACCGATAGAATCTTTCAAAAGAGCAGCCAACGTCAAGGCACTATCGCCTATTTTCAGCCCTGCTTCAGGATCTATTGAATAATGAAGATAGGCCAATTCGTTTAGAAGAGATAAGCGTAGCGAGTCTTCTTGGGAATGAAGATTTAAGACCTGCCTAATGGAATCTATTTGCCGTTGCTGGGAAAAAGTCTGGAATGTTATCAATAAAATCAGGGGAACCCAACTAAATTTCATACGCAAAAGAATTGTGTCTGTTCAATCGGGGGAGTATAAATTTAACTATTCCCATTACAGAAAACTATAGAATGTTAAAGATTCTTAAAGCTATCTGTATTTCTCTCCCCAATGTAAATCAAAAATGGCACGATTTAACGTTCCATAATGCAAGTGTTACGGTTATCAATCATATATCCCATTCAATAAATAGATATGGGTCGAGCGATTTTTTAGAAGTACTTTCATTCGACCAACCCTAACCCATAAACCATGAAATGTCTAAAACCATTTCTTCTTCTTTCAAGAAATCTTATTTTTCTAATTATACTTCTATCTGCTTGCTCTAAAAGTGCTGTAGAAAATCACCTTGAAGATGTTTTTGGGGAGGAAATCGTAGACTCAAAATCAGATGACCATGATCAAGAAAGTGAAGGAGAAGAAAACCAAAATGATAGCTCAAACGAAGAAACGGATGAATCTGATAATGACGATGAAGACGAAGATGGGAGTACTGTAACTGGAAAATTGACTGCTAAGGTTAACGGTGAAGAGTTCAAGAATTGGGGTCAAGATGATATCAAATATTTTGATTTAGGATTACTTGACCCAAAAGATTTCGAACCTCAGGCAACTGTTGATTTCGCTACCTTTTCAGATTTATCAGAATCTGAACAAACCTATACTATATGGATAGGCGCATACGATTTCGACCTCGGCATAAAAGAGGTCAAGTTTATGTTTTTGTACTTGGCCGGTAAAGACTTTCAATCTTTAGCTGCAGGCCACACCTTCGAGCAAATATTCGACATTCGGTTCGAAGGTGCTACAGCAGGCTATACTGAAAATAAGAATACCTACGATGATTCAGAAGGCTCAGGAACCGATGAGATCGAAGAAATTTTCGTGAAAATAACAGCTATTGACCACGTCAAAAAATTAATGTCTGGAGAATTCAATTTTAAGGGTAAAAATTCTGAAACCGATGTAGTTTATGAAATTTCCGATGGTGTATTCAAAGACATACCAATTATTATACCAGAACATTAGCGCTTTCCAAAAATAATTCCAACCAAAACTAAACTTTAATATGAAAAACATTAAACTATTTCTTCTATTTACAACTGTCAATTTAATAATTTCAAGCTGTGATATCGTAGATGATGCCAAAGACACGCTTGACGCATTAGACTGCGCCGAGCTTTTGATAAAAATTGATGAAGAGTATGATCGTGAAGACAAAGACTGCTCCGAAATAAGTTCAGATATTGATAAGATTTTAAAACGTTGTAGTGAATTCATTGATGCAGAAGACAGAGCACAACTTGAGTTTTACAGAGATAACTGTTCAGATGATTAAACTAGAAATATCTAACCTCATTAAATTCATGAAAACAACCTGGCATGTTTTATTCACTTTAATTCTTTCGATTTTACTATCAACCTCGTGCTCTGATGATGAATCGTCTGATGATTCACCCGTAACACCGGTTGAAACAGAAGCACCGATAGAAGAAGAGCCTGAAATTGAAGGGGAGGAAGAGAAAGAGGAAGTAGAACAAGAGCCTGAGGAAGAAAACGAAGAAGATGAAGAAGAAGATGAAGAAGATGAGGTGGGAGAAGAAAATTCCACGGATATATTTGGCACTATAACGTTGACGGGCGATGAAACGTCAGATGTTGGCACTAGCCTTGAAGTGGCCCATATAGCTGTCGGACGAGCTGATTTAACAGGCACTACGAAATCGGTTATACTAACTGATGAAAACACACCAATTACCGAAGATGGCCCTGATCCAAAAAACTTGAACAAAGGTTTTGTTCTCATCGGAGGTGACGACCTAGACACACTTTCAGATGATGGTGTAGTAAAAGATATTTCGATGGTAATCTTTATTGACAGTGTTGAATACAGGTTTGGCTGTTCCGTTCCGCCAGGGGGTACATTCACCGATTGTGGAGAAGCCTATAATATCAACTTTGAAGATAAAGAAATGGTTTTCGATAGCACCACGGTCTCGAATACTGAAACTGGGGTTGTACTTACACTTGATGGAACTATTAGGTGGGAGTAAGGTCGAGAACAAATACGATCGATGATATAATCTAACACACATTTTGCATATATATTTGCTAAAACAATTCATCAACATATTCTAAATTAGAACAATCAATATGAAAAAATCAATTATCTATCTAGCAATTGCTTTTTTAACCCTTTCGTTTACCCAAGCCCAAGAATTTAGCCAAGGCACTAACGTCATTAATGCCGGTATTGGTTTTGGTGGTTACTATTACGGAGGAAGTCTATCGAATCAAAGTCCTGTTTTTAGCGTTAGTTACGAACGTGGTATTTGGGATGTACCTGGGCCCGGTGTGGTTAGCCTAGGAGGTTATATCGGATATAAAAGGTTCAGTTACGACGACACCTTCTTTAACGATAACTATAGTTGGTCGTACACCACCGTTGGTGTTAGAGGTGCATACCATTATACTGGGTTTGACATCGACAATCTTGACGTGTACGGGGGTGCAATGGTATCGTTTAGAATCTACGGCGGTGATGATTACAGCGATTATAGAAGCCGACCAGGAGCAGGCGCTTTTGTCGGAGGTCGGTGGTACTTTTCAGAAAGTTTTGCAGGTTTTGCCGAAGCCGGTTATGGTGCCGCTTACTTGACTATAGGTGCTTCCTTTAGATTTTAAGAGAGTAAACCGAAATCAAAAGAACCTTTCTTATTATTTTATTTATGGGGAAGGTTCTTTCGTTTCGAACAATGCCTCGGCAATCATTTTATTCCAAAACAATTGTTTCTGTCGATCTCTTGAAAAGTTAGTCTCCCTATCATATTTATTCTGAAATATATAAAGTTCTTTCAAGACCTCTTTATATATTTTCTTGACTTCCTCTTTAATATCAGTCGTGAATTGCGTTTCCGCAAGACGTTTCTTCATCTTTCTAGCATGCAATTCGGCGATATCAAAGTGTAATTGCTCATGACTCAAAATCACTGAATCTACCAAATCTGGTCGGTACCACGATTTTTGAGGGTAAAATTCGCATCCTATTTCAAAGTCGACGTATAATTGTCCGCCCCTTTCAAAAGTAGAAAATTTGTAGCTTATGCTGCTTGCCGTTGTAGCTGCGGCCCATTCGGTCTTTAGGTAATCTCCTTTAAAGTCTGACCATTGCAATTTTCTGTCTGCACTCCAGGGTATGGTTTCTTCTTGCGCGCCAATCGACAGCGTCATCAAGAAAAAAAACATCCCTATAAAAAATCTGAAAAGCATTCAATTTATGAATTAGAGAACCCCATCAAAAACCTATTGATGATTCATTTGCAGAACCACTTCAAAAATTGAACCAAACCGACCTAAAGTTTCCAGTCGAACGTAATTACCTTTTCGATGTCTGGGTGAAGGCTATACAATACCGGACAAGTGTTTGCCGTGTGTTCTAAAATTTTTCTATTTTTTTCTGAAACTCCCGAAGGCAAAACAAGCTTGGCCTCTATTTTAGAAATTCTTCTCGGATCTGCAGCCATATGCTTGGTAATTTCAACCACCGAATCTTTTAAATCGAGACCTAAACCCTTCGACTTGATACCCATCATGGTCAACATACAACTACCTAAACCCGTGGCAACCGTATCTGTAGGGGAAAATGCCTGACCCAAACCATTATTGTCAACGGGCGCATCGGTTATGAAGGTGCTCCCCGACCGAACATGCTCACAGGTCGTTCTTAATTCTCCGGTATAGGTGATTTTTGAAGTCATATAAATAATTTAGAATAACGAGCTGTTTATTGCGCTTCTTTAATTCGTAAATCTTCAATCGTCATGATATACGATGAACGATTAAAGTAGCCTGATGCCCCATTTCTTTCGTAATCAAACTTATTACCGGAGTATGCCGTTTCACCTACAAATTTTGAAGCTTCCATCAGGTTGTTCTTGTAAGCCAATTTGAGCAATAGATCAAAAGTCAGATCAAATCCACGAACTGCATAACGATCGGGCAAGCTTCCAAAGCGCTTTTCATATCTTTTTGAAAACGAATTACTATCCGGCATTTTATACACTGAAGGGTAGGTAAATTTGATATTGCTCAAATGTGTGTTGGAAATAACGTCGTTCTCGAACGCACTATTTTGGTTCGTCGTGAACATTTGCAACTTGATTTTATCTCGCTGAGGCTTATCAATATCCATCAACGAGTTTTGAAAAGAGTTTAAAATCGAAGTCACACTAGACACCAACTTAAAGTTTTTGGTTTCTAAAAACACCCAATTCTCTTCCTCATCGGAGAGTAGTTGTCTTAACTTTTCAATATTCACCCCGATATTTTTCTCTTCTTCAGCTACCTCGGCAACTTTTGCATCAGGAAAACGATACAAGATAGAATCACGTACAGCGGAGTGGACCGAATCTGCGATTATAACTATATTCTGATTTTCAAATTTCTCAGCTAAATAATCCATCATGTGCTCCCTTAAAACTTTCGGAGGAGTATAGGAATAAAATACATTGGACAAGCTAAGGTCACTTTCAGCAGGTATCGGAGCTATTACCGGCACTTGTTTGCCGTTCGCACGAACCGCTGTCTCTTTTAAAGATGCCAGGTCTAAAGGCCCAACAATTGCACTCACGTTGGCTAGATTCTCTTTTTGCAATATCTCTTTGGTCTTAGCCAATTTAAGCTCATTATCGAAAGTTTTCACATCTACAGACACGCCAAGGTCGGCAATAGAGTCTATAGCTATTAACGCACCTGAATAAAGACCCAGACTATATTTAAGGCTGTTTCTTTTATCGATAACACTTGCTACTTCCGATTTATCTTCTAAATCTAACCTGTCTAAACGAAAAGGCAATAAAAACAAAAGCTTTGGCCTATTTTGACGGTTAACGCTGTCTACCAGGTTAATTTTATCGAGTACCAGCGAATTTCGCACCTCAAAATCTCCCTCTTGACTCTTGGGTAATTTTAGCACCATGCCCGCTTTTAATCCTTCCCTTAAATCCGGATTTAACTTTAATAATTCCTCATAGGAAACGCCAAACTTTCTCGTTAGAGAAAACTCGGTCTGCTTGGGCTTTACCTCATAAAAATTGTAATTATCGGTATTCACATCGCCCGCATCAAATTTTTGTTGCGGAATACGAATGACCATACCTTCTTTAAGACCACCGCGCTCTGAAATCTCAGGGTTCAAACGAACAATTTCATCAGGTTCAACACCATACTTCTGTTTCAGTTGAAAGAAGTTCATTTTTGGGGGCACTGTATATGAAAGGTACAGTTGGGTCTTTTGGTTGTCGACCGTACTGCCCGGTAATTTGGGCATTTTTAATTCTTGACCGGAAGCGAGGTAATTGTTTGCCTTTGAAAGCTCTGGGTTCAGAACCAATAAGCTGTCTACAGTAATACCGTATTTGTGCGCAATACTCCAACGGGTTTCTTTGGGGGCTACCGTATAGGTTTCAAAATCACCCTCATTGGCCTCGGCAATTTCCGTTTTTCTGTATTGAGGAATTTTCAAGGTCATTTTCTTTTTAAGCTGACTTGAATACAATTCAGTATTGTACTTTTTAATATCTTCTTCAGTAATATTGAAACGCTTCGCTATTCCATATAAAGTTTCCCTTTTTCGTACTTTGTGCGAAGTAAAACCAATCGGTTCTTCTTGGGTTGCCGCAGGAACTTTTGAATTACCGCCCGTACTCGGCCTTGTACTTGAAACTGCACTAGCTGTAGATTTCGGTAAAACCAAAATAGTATTCGCCCGTAGAGCGTCACCTTGTTTAATTTCTTTATTCAATTGCAAGATGGAAAACGGGGTAACATTGTAGTCTTTGGCGATACTTTCCAAAGTCTCTCCCTTTTGTACAGAGTGTGTAGTAAATTTCTGTGCTTTACAACCACTTACCGAAACCAGTAAAAGAAGTATAGCAATATTTTTAAAAAATTGGTTCATTTTATTCCCATTCTATAGTTGCAGGTGGTTTTGAGCTAATGTCATACACTACTCTGTTCACACCCGGTACTTTATTGATAATATCGTTCGATGTTTTTTGGAGAAATTCATAAGGTAGATTAACCCAATCAGCAGTCATACCATCGGTACTTTCTACCGCACGTAAAGCTACACATTTTTCATAAGTTCGTTCATCTCCCATGACCCCCACACTATTTACGGGTAAAAGCATCGCTCCGGCCTGCCAAACCTTATCATAAAGTCCCCAATCTCGCAATCCCTTTATAAAAATATAATCTACTTCTTGTAAAATGGCCACCTTTTCAGGGGTAATGTCGCCCAAAATTCGAATGGCCAACCCTGGACCGGGAAAAGGGTGACGCCCTAAACGCTCATCACCAATTGCCATACTTCTACCTACTCTTCTTACCTCATCTTTGAACAACATTTTGAGAGGCTCAACCACTTTCAACTTCATAAAATCAGGTAACCCTCCTACATTATGGTGGCTTTTTATGGTCGCTGACGGTCCGCCTGTAGCCGAAACCGATTCTATCACATCAGGGTATATGGTACCCTGTGCAAGCCATTTGGCGTCTTCGACCAAATGTGCCTCATCGTCGAATACCTCAATAAATACCCTACCGATAATTTTGCGTTTTTTCTCGGGGTCGCTTTCTCCTTTCAGAGCATCCAAAAAGCGTGCCGAAGCATCGACACCTTTGACATTTAGACCCATATCTTTATATTGGTCAAGAACCTCTTCGAATTCATTTTTTCGAAGCAGACCGTTATTGACGAAAATACAGTGTAAGTTCTTATCGATAGCCTTGTGCAAAAGAACGGCAGCCACTGTTGAGTCGACCCCGCCCGAGAGCCCTAAGATTACTTTATCATCACCTATTTTCTTTTTTAATTCTGCTACAGTGATATCTACAAATGCATCGGGCGTCCAAGTTTGTTCTATTCCCGCAATGTTCACCAAGAAGTTTTCAAGCAACTGTTTACCATCTTTAGAGTGATAAACCTCTGGATGAAATTGAATCGCATAAGTCTTCTCATTTTCAATTTTATACGCTGCATTTTCGACGTCGTGCGTACTTGCCAAAACGACAGCCCCATCAGGCAGTTTTTGAATAGTGTCGCTATGGCTCATCCAAACTTGACTACCCTCAGAAATGGACTTGAAAAAAACTTCATCAGGCTTAATAAAAGAAAGATTTGCCCGGCCGTACTCCCTAGTATTGGAAGGTGCTACATTACCACCACCGAAATGCGCCAAATACTGCGCACCATAACAAACAGCCAATAAAGGTACTTTACCCTTAATTTGTGACAAATCAGGATGAGGAGCATCTTCGGCCCTCACTGAAAACGGAGACCCCGAAAGTATTACAGCCTTGTACTTTGATAGGTCTTCAGGCAGCTTGTTATATGGTTTGATTTCACAGAAAATATTCAGCTCTCTAACCCTTCTAGCGATGAGTTGTGTGTACTGAGACCCGAAGTCTAAAATTAGGACGTTGTTTTGCATGGGCAAAAATAGTTATTTCCAAAATTTCAAAAAGCCTACTTCGACATATTTATTATGTGTTTTCAACAATTATCATCAAAAACCGATATCTAAAAAAAGTATTGCAAAAATCATACAGCAGACTTCGAAATTAACAAAGTGACTTCGTGATTTTTAAGATTTAGATTAATTGTGAAATGAGAATAGAAAAAGCAATAAAACCTCAGAAAAAAAATGCAAATCACATTTAATATAAATTGTAAGTGAAACTTTATATAAATAAATTTAAATATCTGGATTTAAGTTAATTAATATAATTCCTACAAATCAATAAATAGGCAATATTTATATGTTATAAGGAAGAATCAGTCGCAGGAATAGTAGACAAAATCAAAGACAAAGCCAATGCTAAACTGCATGAAATTTAATTGGAGGGATAATAAAAATGAAGATTTTTTAAAGGAAAGTGCAATTATATTCTAGACTCAATTAGTTGTTAAAAACAAAAAAAAGCCTAGGCTACCAAACCCAGGCTTTACATCAAAATCAAAAAACCAACCTAAACACATAAACTAATTCAAAGATTGACTCTTCTTCATAGCAATTTGTATTTATAACACCGTGGTTACAAAATACCCTACTCTCTTCAACAGGTTTTTTTAATTTTACCTTAAAAGCGTTAAATATGATAGACAAGATCTGGGGAGAACTCAAAGAAGAATTGATACTTGGAGTAACTCAAAAAGGGCATCCCTTTCGATTTTGCACTTTTACTTCTGTCGACTCTGAAAATTCTCCTCAAATGCGAACGGTGGTTCTACGTCATATATCAACCGAATTAAACCCTATATTCTACACAGATAAGCGCTCAAAGAAGATATTTGAAATCGAAAAAAACAACAAGGTTAGCTTATTGTTTTATAATCCTGAAAAACTTCTTCAAATAAAAATTGAAGGCAGAGCAAGTATTTTAAATAATCCGCAGCGAATAGAAGACTTATGGGCAGAAGTACCGGAAAACAATAAAAAAGATTATACCACTGACCTAGCTCCGGGTACTTTCATTGATAACCCTGATAAAGTGGCATACCTCGCTGATAAAAATTATTTTTGCCCCGTTGAAATAGAACCTCACAAAATAGAATATCTCAAGCTAAAGCGTCCGAACCACATACGTGTCAGTTTTTTAAAAGAAAACGGTTCTTGGAAAGGTAAGTTCATGGTGCCTTAAGACAAAATTAGACTTTGATTATGGTAAATTCATGACTTAAGGGCTTCAAAGCACCCCCTAACATCGGTATTAACTTATCGCCCATTTCTAAGTACAATTCAGAAAAATTAAGGTTTCGCTCTTGTAAAGATTGATTAGGGAATAACTCATTCTGTATTTCGGTCATTCGCAATACTTGATCTTCAAGTTTTCGCTTCTGGGCCTTTAATAAACGTTTTTCTAGATTATCGAGTCCTTTTTTTTGCTTTACTTCCTGAGCCTTGACTGCGCCCAAGAACGATTTATCAGTTTTTTCAGCTAGATCATAAAGTGCTTCGAACTGCTCTTCTAAATGCTTTTTCTGAGGCCCAAAATCAATATCGATATTTGATATTTCTCGAATTTTCTTGTTAATAAAACTACTTTGTTTCATGAACAGGTCTGCAACTGAAAGATTCATCTTTTTCAACTTGTTACCTTGCTTTTCAGTTATGACCAAAGCTGAATTTCGTAACAGTAATATAGGAAAAGGTACTTGCATTGTCTCGAACATTGATTTCAGTTCTAGCCAATAGGCTATTTCGCCACCACCGCCGATATAACAAAGGTTTGGCAGTATAACTTCTTGATATAAAGGCCTGGCAATAACGTTCGGTGAAAATCGCTCAGGGTATTTTTCCAACTCTTCGATTAACTCTTCTCTAGAAAAGCTTATTTCGGTGTCAACCACAAAGAATGAATTCTCTTGCTCAATTAATCTCGCTCGTAAACCATCTTTTAGATAAAAGTAGTTGACCTCACGAGGGTTCACCTGAATAGTGTACTTAGAGCTCCCTTCTTCTATTTTTGAAATAGTCTCTTCAACCTCTTTATGTGCTACATGCTCTAAAATGTCTTTTTTAGCATAGGGCACTAAAAGCTTTTTCAGCTCATGACTATCTCCATCAACTATAACAAGTCCTTGATTTCCAAATAGTTCGTTTGCCAAAAATCTGGTTGCATCGGCCAAACTACGATGTTCTAAATATGCTTTTTCAAAAAGATCTTTAAGTTCTTGGGCGTGAGTAGTGGTGCCTAACTGTGCTGCGAAAATTTCGAAAACGTCCTTTAATCCATCGGTATCAAAATGACCAACCGCGCCTGATTTATTATCCTCAGGGTTCCATTGAATTTTCTTCCCCTTAAAATTGAAGTAATTAATTTCCTCAAAATCATGATCTTCCGTAGCCATCCAATAAACCGGAACATAGTTATATTTTGGATACGCTTTTTTCAGCTCGACCGTCAAGTTGATGGTAGATATAATTTTATATAAAAAATAAAGCGGCCCGGTAAAAAGATTCAACTGATGCCCCGTTACCACTGTAAAAGTGATAGGCTCCTTTAATTTTTTAAGATGGATGTTCGTCTCTTCACTTACCTCAAAACCTTTGTACTGTTCTTGTAAAACAGAATAGAGCACTTCTCGATGTGAGTCAGGAAAATGAGTTGCCTTTTCCTTTAACTGGTCCTCAAAATTTTCTAATGTGGGAAATCTGTTATAAAAAGGCTTAACCTCTTCTTTTTGGGCAATATAATCGCAAATAAAATCGGTAAAATACCCTGTTCGGTCGAAAGGTAGGCAGTCCATATCCATAGAGGTGTAAATATAAAACTCTTCCTAATTTGGGCGTCCTAAAAATTCGTTAATACGTTCATCCGATTAATAATCATATTACGGATGAAACGGCACAAACTTCGATTAGAATAATTAAATTTGAAATGCACATAAGCCCCCTCTACGCACTCAAACATATGTATTTAAGAATTTTTCTATTTTTCTGCGTCAGCATTTATAGCCTAACCTCCCAGGGTCAAGATTTAAAATCACCTTCGCATTTTTTAGGTTATGAACTAGGCACTAAATTTACCCCTTTTCATCGTGTAATAGATTATTATCAACACCTCGCAAAAGCCGACAGTCAACGCGTACAGCTTCAACAGTATGGAGAAACGTACGAAGACCGCCCTCTTTATTTGACCTATATCTCTACGGCGGAGAACATCTCTAACATAGAAAACATCAGACAGGCGCACCTTGACAACCGTGAAGCAAAGGGCAGTCCTGAAATTGCGATTGTTTGGATGAGTTATAACGTACACGGTAATGAAAGTGTAAGCACAGAGGCATCAATGCTAACCGTTTATGAACTGTTGACCAAGAAAAACAAGTATCTCGAAAATACGCTCATAATCGTTGACCCCTGTGTAAACCCCGATGGAAGAGAGCGCTATGTAAATTGGTACAATCAATTTAAAAATACACCTCATCAGCTCGACCCCAACAGCAAAGAACATCACGAACCTTGGTTGAACGGTAGGGCCAACCATTATATGTTCGATTTAAACCGTGATTGGGCATGGCTTACCCAAAAGGAAAGTCAACAACGAATTAAGGTATATAACAAGTGGCTACCGCATATTCATGTAGACTTTCATGAGCAGTCAGTAGATAGCCCTTATTTTTTTGCTCCAGCAGCAGAACCTTTTCATGAGGTCATCACCGATTTTCAGCGAGAATTTCAAGTTACCGTAGGTAAAAATCACGCTAAATATTTTGATGCCAAAGGCTGGTTTTATTTTACCAAAGAAGTTTTTGACCTGCTCTACCCTAGCTACGGCGACACCTTCCCGACCTATAATGGCAGCATAGGCATGACCTATGAACAAGGGGGCAGTGGCCGTGCCGGTCTGGCGATCGTTACCGGTATTGGCGACACGCTCACACTTAAAGATAGAATTGAACATCATCACACTACAGGGCTGTCTACCATAGAAATAGCGGCAAAAAATTCGAAAAAATTAAATATTGAATTTGAAAGATTCCATAGGGAAAAAGATTACAAGCATAAGAGCTATGTACTCAACGGAGATACCGACAAAATCAAATCATTGACCAATTTATTAGAGCAACATGAAATCGAATATGGTTGGGCTATCAACAATTCGGCGAAAGGTTTTTTATATACAGCTGGAAAAAACGGAAGTTTAAAAACATCTGAGCATAGTTTAGTGGTGCCTGTCGACCAAAAAAAGGGAACCTTGGTGAAAGTATTGTTTGAACCCAATGCCAAATTAAGCGATTCGCTAACCTATGATATAACCGCATGGTCTCTTCCGTATGCATACGGCTTAGATGCCCTTGCTGCTGAATCAAAAGTAGCCTATACGACAGCTATTAAAAAATATATCATTACCAAAACAACTTTTGACAATAACACGTTTGCCTATTTGGCCAAATGGAACAGCTTTAGCGATGCCCAATTTTTGACCGAACTATTGAAAGAGAATATTCGCGTTCGCTATTCGACCCAACCCTTTGTTCTAGATAACAAGAAATATCAGCGGGGCACGCTCATAATAACACAAGCGGACAACTTACAGAAAGATGATTTTCATCAAGAACTTTTTAAAATCTCAGAAAAACATTCCAAAAAGCTAACTGCAACAACTACGGGTTTTGTTGAGATAGGTAAAGATTTTGGTTCTGGCTCAGTAAAGGTTATCGAAAACCTTAAAGTAGCCGTGCTTTCCGGAGAACCCACATCTACCCTTCGTTTTGGTGAAATATGGCACTTTTTCGAACAACAATTGAACTACCCGATCACTATACTAGGAAATGATTATTTCGACAGTATCAATCTTTCTGATTATGAAGCACTCATCTTACCCGATGGTGAGCATTACTCCAAGTTTCTAGAGAAAACCAACATAGAAAAAATCAAAAATTGGGTTGACCAAGGGGGCAAGCTTATAGCGATGGGTGGAGCACTGAAAACCTTGGCCGACAGCAAGACATTCGGACTTAGAAACAAAGTAATTCAAAAAGACAGTAGTTCAGCCATTCCATACTTTGAAGGAAATCAAAGAGAGCAAATCAAACAGGCGATTACAGGGGCTATTTTCAAAAGTAAGCTTGACAATACCCACCCCTTAGCATTCGGGTACCCAGACACCTACTTTTCCCTTAAATTAGGCAATGATGCCTTTGACTATTTAGAAAACGGAACCGTTGCTTTTTTAGATGCCCAAAGCACTGTGCCTGTTTCGGGTTTTGCCGGTAGTGAAGCACAGAAAAACATTCAGGAGACCCTAATCTTCGGGGTAGAAAACCATGGTCAAGGCCAAGTTATCTATATGGTCGACAACCCTTTATTTCGTGGGTTTTGGGAGAACGGCAAGCTATTCTTTGCAAACGCACTATTTTTAGTGAATTAGTGCCCAACAATTTTTACTTACCGGACGTATATACTACAATGGCGCTTTATCGCTTTAATGGTCATTCTTGTCCAGTTACATTTTTAGAACCGTGAAAATATGGTAGTATTGCCCCCTCGTAAAAGCTTGAAAATGAAAAACAGGTATTCTTATTATCCATTTCTTCATTCTATTTTTTCAGATTTTACATTTTTTAAAAGAGGCGTAGACTTTTTAATTCTAGGCTTTGCGCTTTTTTCTTTTTTTCAAATTGGGGCACAATGCAACTCTACCCCCTTCCCAGATCAGTGGCAGGTACATCAATTGGAGAGCAGTGAATTTTCTTATCGCTTGGTTTATATATATGCCGATTTTGATATTGATGGTGACGGTCGCAAAGATATCGTTACGGGCGCTTGGTGGTATCGCAACCCGGGATCGGCATCTGGCAATTGGGTCAGAAATACCATTGGAGCCACATTTAATAACATGGCCCATATTCATGATTTTGATGGGGATGGCGACCTTGATCTTTTAGGGACTACTGGTACTTACAGAGGGTCTGACTTAGTTTGGGCTGAGAACAATGGATCGGGCAGTTTTACGATTCATAACAATATACCTTCAGGAGACACAAACTATCATGAGCCTTTTATTGCGGGAATCGCAGGGGACGATTTTCAGGACAATGGCACCTATCAAATAGCGATTAACTGGAACGGTGCAGAATCTACTAACTCACCGGTACAAATGCTGACCGTACCTGCAGACCCGGTCAACACCCAGTGGCCTATTGAAAATATTAGCAATAGTTCTTTGGGCGAAGACCTTCAAAAAGGGGATATTGATAATGACGGAAATCTCGATTTATTTCAATCGAAAAATTGGTTGCGCAACAACGGAAATGGTACCTGGACCACCATAAATACGGGTATAGATTACGCCACCACCCCAGACAGGGTACAACTATCTGATTTCGATGGAGATGGTGACCTCGATGCCGCTGTGGGACAATTGACGGGAGGTTCGACAACTGCTGCAAGAATGGAATTTGCTTGGTGGGAAAATCCATCTAACTCTTCACAAAACTGGACCAAACACTTACTTGCCTCAGATATTAGAGGTAGTTTGAGCGTGTTTGCCGAAGACATCGATAATGACGGTGATGATGATATTACTGTAGGTGAATGGAAGGGAAACAACCGCCTGATTACCTTTGAAAATGACTTGTGCGACTCTGGGAATTTTATTCGCCATACCATTAATGGGGGAGGCACAGGGTTTGATCATCACGATGGCGCAAGAGTAGTAGATATTGATAATGATGGAGACTTTGACATAGTTTCTATAGGATGGGATAACATTATCCCCCGAATTTTTGAGAACACCACGCAAACTACCAGCAATGACCCACCCACTGTTAGCGCCGGAAATAATCAATCTATTACCCTTCCAACGAACAATATTACGTTAAACGGTTCGGGCAACGACCCAGATGGTGGCTCGGTAGATTTTCTTTGGACACAAGTAAGCGGACCTAACAACTCCTCATTATCCAACGAAGACACAAAAGACCTTTCGGCAAGCAACTTGATTGAAGGGGAATACATTTTCCGATTAACGGTGACCGATGACGAGAACACAACTGCCTCCGACGAGGTTACGGTTACCGTAAATCCGGAAATGGTTGTAACGGAAGATCCTATTGCCGATGCTGGAGAAGACCAATCGATTACCCTTCCAACGAACAATATTATGTTAAACGGTTCGGGTAACGACCCAGATGGTGGCTCGGTAGATTTTCTTTGGACACAAGTAAGCGGACCTAACAACTCCTCATTATCCAACGAAGACACAAAAGACTTTTCAGCAAGCAACTTGATTGAAGGGGAATACATTTTCCGATTAACGGTGACCGATGACGAGAACACAACTGCCTCCGACGAGGTTACGGTTACCGTAAATCCGGAAGTGGTAGTTACCGAAGAACCCATTGCCGATGCAGGAGTAGACCAATCGATTACCCTTCCAACAAACAATATTACGTTAAACGGTTCGGGTAACGACCCAGATGGTGGATCGGTTGATATTCTTTGGACACAAGTAAGCGGACCCAACACCTCTTCCTTATCCGACCAAAACACTAAAGACCTTTCGGCAAGCGGTTTGATAGAAGGGGAATACATATTCCGATTAACGGTGACCGATGACGAGAACACAACTGCCTCCGACGAGGTTACGGTTACCGTAAATCCGGAAGTGGTAGTTACCGAAGAACCCATTGCCGATGCAGGAGTAGACCAATCGATTACCCTTCCAACGAACAATATTATGTTAAACGGTTCGGGTGACGACCCAGATGGTGGCTCGGTAGATTTTCTTTGGACACAAGTAAGCGGACCGAACACCTCATCCCTATCCGACCAAAACACAAAAGACCTTTCTGCAAGCGGTTTGATAGAAGGGGAATACATTTTCCGATTAACGGTGACCGATGACGAGAACAAAACTGCCTCCGACGAGGTTACGGTTACCGTAAATCCGGAAATGGTTGTAACGGAAGTGCCCATTGCAAAAGCGACAGCGGATATAGTGAGTGGCCCAGCACCACTGGAAGTTCAGTTTAACGGAACAGAATCAATGAGTAGTGAGGGTGTTTTAAGCTATTTATGGGATTTTGGAAATGAGGATAATTCATCGGAAACAAACCCAACTTACCTATTCAATACAGTTGGCACCTATCAGGTTTCTCTGACCGTTACCGATTCCAATAATATGTCGGATACGACTCAAATTACCATTATGGTTACTGATTCAGAAGAAATAGTAAATGGTGAACCAGATATAATACTCGAAGTTAATCCCGCCCAAAACGGAAGTGCCAGAGTTTTACTTATCAATCAACCTGCGGAGATGTATATTTCGGAACTAAACGTACATGATTCTACTGGAAAGCTCTTAAACTCATTTCATTTTACCGTTAACTCCATGGGCGATTACCAAGTACCAGTCTCAACCTTGAGTAGCGGTATTTACTATCTCAACCTAAAAATGAGCACAGGAGATACCGAAACACTTACTATGGTAATTAATCAGTAGTTCAGTAACATTACAACTGCATAGGCGTCATACTTATAAATCAAAAGAGCATGAAAGCCCTGACTTATATGAACTATGGCAAACCTTCATCAATCTTTAAATTGAAAGAGGTTGATAACCCCCTTCCCAAAGAAAATGAGATTCTCGTCAAAGTTCACGCCACAACAGTCAATAGAACTGACGAAGGCCTGGTTACTGCTCGCTATTTCGTCAGTCGCTTATTCACTGGTATATTCAGGCCCAAAAGACAAGTGCCAGGTACAGATTTTGCTGGAGAAGTAATTAAAAAGGGGTCGAACGTCATCACTTTTAAAGTTGGCGACAAGGTTTTTGGGTTTAATGATGAAATTCTCAGTTCACACGCAGAATACCTTTCAATCGATGAAGGGGCAGGCATAGTTCAAATACCGAACGGATTAAGCTATGAATCGGCAGCAGCTAGTTGTGAAGGCGCTCACTATGCCTTAAACTTCATCAATAAAGTGAAACTGCTTAAAGGTCAGAAAGTTTTGGTCAACGGGGCCACAGGAGCCATCGGTAGTGCAGCGGTTCAGTTATTGCGAAACGAAGGTTTAGAGGTTACAGCAACGGCCAACACTCGAAATATAACGCTGGTAGAATCGTTAGGAGCAACCCGAGTCATTGATTATACGAAAGAAGATTTTACCAAAGTTTCAGATACATATGATTTTATATTTGATACCGTAGGAAAGAGCACTTTCTTAAAGTGTAAGCCATTGCTTAAACCGAAAGGTGTTTATATTTCTTCGGAATTAGGGGCGTATGGCTCCAATTTATGGTTATCACTAACCACTCCACTAATGGGTGGAAAAAGAGTTAAGTTTCCAGTACCAAGAAAAATCAAGCAAAGTCTTGAACTAATTAAGCGGCTCATCACAGAAGGCAAATTTACTGCAGTCATAGACCGAACTTACTCTTTTGAAGCAATCATTGAAGCTTATGATTATGTAGCCTCGGGCCAAAAAACGGGCAATGTGGTTATTAAAATAACTAGTGAAGAAGATATGGCATAGATAACGCTTACTTCAGGCCTACCTTTAAAATAAAATCATCAGCAGTCATAAACAGCCACTTTTCATTAGAATGAAAAGCGCAATTTGCAGTTTTTTCACCTGTATGAATTCGTGCTAACGCCTTTCCTTCCAAATTAAAAATCCAAACTCCGCCTGGGCCTGTCGCAAAAATAAAATCTTTGCTATGCATTTTCATTCCATCGGGCAGCCCTTGTTCGCCCTGCTTTCCGATAAGTTCGGTAACATTGTAAAAAATTCGCTTGTTAACGGCTTTCCCTGCTTCAAGAACATCATATTCGTACCAAACCGCATGATCCGGATTGGACACCGCCACATAGAGTTTTGAGCCATCATTAGAAAGAGCCACCCCATTGGGTCGGGAAAGCTTATCAACAAGAATAATTTCTCCATTTTTCTTTAAGCAATATAAACCTTGAAAATCCAGCTCTTTGTTCGGGTCTTCCATTTTTTTAGGAAGACCGTATGGTGGATCGGTAAAGTATAGATTGCCATCGGCATCGAAAACACCATCATTGGGGCTATTTAAACGTTTCCCCTGATATTTATCCATAAGAGTTTCATATTCTGCTTTTGGAGAAATCAAAGACCCCTTCATTCTAGCCACTTGACGGTTACCATGCTGCATCAATACCAACTCACCTTGTGGACCTAACAGCAAACCATTCGAGCCGGGTTCGTCTCCGTATTCATCATTTCCTGAATATCCAGAAGGTTTAAGGTATTGCGATATTTGACCTTCAGAATCAAGCTTAAAAACCGTATTATTTGGAATATCGGAAAACAAAAGATAATCACCATCTTCTACATATAAAGGTCCCTCCGTCCATTTAAAACCATCGGCAACTATTACAATATCGGCATCTTTATCAATCAATTGCAATGCCTGATTATCTAGAATCTCTATTCTAGAGTTCTGTTTGATTTCTTGGGAAAACAACCCTAAATTAAAAACCGAAAAAACCATTAACACACCTAACTTTTTCATATTTATGATTTTAGAAGATTGACATTTCAATTAACTATAAATAGAATTGATGCGAACTTTGATTGATTCACATCATAATTTTTGAAACAATATATATTAAAGAAATCGCGGTAGTACCAAGAACTAAGGTACCGACTGTTTGCACCTGGTTGCCCTGTTTGACATCCATGCCCGTAAGTTGCGTCAATACCCAAAAAAAGCTATCATTTGCATGTGAAACTACCGTAGAACCCGCCCCTATTGCCAAAACTGTCATTGTTTTCATAAAAGCATCCTCTAAACCCAAGGCAGGCATCATGGGAGCAACTATGGATGCAGTTGTAATCAAGGCCACAGTGGAAGAACCTTGAGTAGTCTTTAGGCATGCCGCCAATAAAAATGGAAAAAAGAGGCCTATTGACATGCCCGAAAAACTATCGGTTATCAAGTCGGCAATTCCTGAATTCTGAAGCATGGCTCCAAAAATTCCCCCAGCGCCAGTAATCAATATAATGGGCGCTGCTATTCGAACAGCATCGCCCAACCAGCCGGTTGCCGAGTATACTTTTTCATCTAATTTTTCAGGTAATAATAAAGACAGGATTACACCTATTAAAAGAGCGATTACAGGGCTGCCTATAAAAGCTATTACCGGATAAACGGACGAACCCGTCAATTGTAGCTCAGGGTAATCAAAAACCGATTTCAAGATAATTAACACAATGGGTACGGCAATGCATAAAAGGGATAAGCGTAGCTTGGGTTTGTGCAAAGCGTCAGATGAAGTTGCCATTTGAATGGGAACATGTACCCTTGAAGCAATTTTTGTTGCAAAGAAATAACAACTGATAAGGGAGAGCGAGCTAATGATAAGGCCCCAGAAAATAACGCTGCCTAAATCTGCATTTAAAATACCGGCGGCGGCAATAGGTCCCGGAGTTGGCGGCACCATTACATGTGTGGCTGTTAAACCTAAGGCCAAAGCAGCAGTTGTACCCGCATACGATACTTTAGCTTTATCGGAGAGCGCTTTATTCAATGAATTCATAATGATAAATGCACTATCGGCGAATACGGGAATTGACAATAAATAACCGGTTAACATCATCGCCAAATGAATAGACTTCTCCCCTATCAGCTTTATCATGCGACTCGCAATAACCATCGCTCCCCCTGATTTTTCTAAGATGGTGCCTATAGCCACACCGAAAAAGATGATGAGTCCGATTTTTCCCATGATACTACCGAAACCGTCATTAATGGAAGATATTATCTGCTCTACCTCCATACCTGTAATGAACCCGTATACAATGGCGGACAAAAGCAAAACAAAAAATGGGTGAATTTTCCAGCGAACAATACCTACGACAATAAAAGTGAGGGCCAATACAAGGGCAATTACGTAAATCATATCTAAAGTTGAATTATTTTAAAAATCAATATCAATAATCGGGAGGTTTACCACTCCGCAAAGCCACCGTCCTCGTTTCTCCATATCGGATTATTCCAGTCATGGCCGATCTTTTGACCTTCCCTCAATTTCTCTTCATTAATTTCAACACCCAAACCGGGTTTGTCAAGAAGCTTTATATAACCTTTATTAAGCTCAAATACTTCCGGATTATCCATATAATCCAACAAGTCAAAACCTTGGTTGTAATGAATACCTAAACTACTTTCCTGAATAAATGCATTAATCGAAGTAAAATCTACATGAAGGCAAGAAGCCAAAGCTACAGGGCCTAATGGGCAGTGCGGTGCCAAAGCCACATCGTAAGCTTCTGCCATCGAGGCAATTCTTCGTACCTCAGAAATACCACCGGCATGACTCAAATCGGGTTGAATAATATCGACGGTTCCACGGTGTAACAGCTGCTTGAAATCCCAACGGGAAAACATGCGCTCTCCCGTTGCAATCGGAATCGAGGTATAGGGATAAATATGGTCTAGCGCCTCGTTATTGCCGCTCAGAACAGGTTCTTCGATAAACATAGGATAATAGGGAGCCAGTTCATCAATCAGTCTTTTGACCATACCCTTATGAATACGACCGTGAAAATCTAGACCAATATCGAGGCTATCGCCAAATTCTTCGCGAAGTAATCTAATATTGTTTGAAACCGTTTTTATCTTATCGAGGGAATCGATCCAACTGAATGCACCAGTGGCGTTCATTTTTACAGCTTTAAATCCCTGAGATACCTTTTCCCTTGCTTGCTCAAGAACCACTTCAGGGTGATCACCCCCGATCCAGCAGTACATTTTCATCTTCTTTCTAACGGCACCGCCCAAAAGTTCATAAACCGGAACATTCAAGTGTTTCCCTTTAATATCCCACAATGCTTGGTCAATACCGGAAAGTGCGCTCATCAAAATAGGACCGCCCCTATAAAAACCTCCGGCGTAAAGTGTTTGCCAAATGTCTTCGATATCGTTTGCGGAACGACCGATAATAAACTTTGAAAGTTCGTTTACGCAAGCTTCGACAGTAGAGGCTTTGCCTTCAATGACCGGTTCACCCCAACCGATCAGTCCGCTTTTAGTCGTAATTTTTAGAAATAGCCATCTAGGCGGCACCTTGAAAAGTTCAATTTTTTCAATTCTCAGGTCATTCATCAAAAGGAAGTAGTTTGGCCCTTCTGCCAAAGAAAAAACCTTAGTAGAAAAGCATAAGTTGATTCCCCCTAAAGTAATGAATAATTTTGAAGCATAAGAATGACAACCATGTGTGGGATCCTATTAGGTTTTAACTTCAACCCGAATAGTAAGAACAAAGACAGATTCGTTTAGACCGGTTCTCCGTAAAGGTCAAAATCGGCAGCCTCATAAATTCGAATATTGGCAAAATCGCCTTGTTTCAAATAATGTTTGGTAGCGTCTATCAACACCTCATTATCGACATCGGGCGAGTCGAACTCAGTACGGCCGACAAAATAATTTCCTTCTTTTCTATCAATCATACATCGAAAGGTCTTACCTATCTTCTCTTGGTTAAGTTCCCAAGAGATTTGTGATTGAAGTTCCATTATTTCATTGGCTCGCTGCTGTTTTACTTCCTCAGGAACGTCATCCTCTAAATTAAAGGCATGCGTATTTTCTTCATGACTGTAGGTGAAACAGCCGAGGCGTTCGAAGCGCATATCGGATACCCATTGCTTTAAGGTCTGAAAATCTTCTTCGGTTTCCCCAGGGTAACCAACAATCAAAGTGGTTCTAATTGTCATTTCAGGTACAGTCGCCCTAAACTCACGTAATAACTTGGTGGTTTTTTCTTGGGTAGTACCTCTTCGCATACTTTTTAAAATCGCATCGGAAATATGTTGCAGAGGTATATCAATGTAATTGCAAACCTTAGGCTCTTTGTTCATCACATCGAGCACATCTACAGGAAAACCGGTAGGAAAAGCATAATGTAACCTAATCCACTCTATACCTTCAACTTTAACCAGATTCTCTAGCAATTCGGCCAAGTTTCTTTTTTTATAAAGGTCTAAACCGTAATACGTAAGATCTTGCGCAATTAAAATCAGCTCCTTTACACCTTTAGCGGCCAATTTTTCGGCTTCGGTGACCAACTCTTCTATTGGCTTACTTTTATGTTTACCTCTCATTAACGGTATTGCACAAAAAGAACAAGGCCGGTCACAACCTTCGGCTATTTTAAGATAAGCATAATTTTTCGGCGTCGTGGTCAATCGCTCACCAATCAATTCATGCTTGTAATCGGCGCCGAGTGCTTTTAATAGATTTGGTAGTTCGCTCGTACCAAAATATTCATCAACATTCGGAATCTCTGCCTGCAAGTCCGGCTTATAACGTTCACTTAAACAACCGGTTACAAACACCTTATCTACTTCACCAGCTTCCTTCTTTTGAACATATTCCAAAATGGTATTAATGCTTTCTTCTTTAGCATTGGCAATAAATCCGCAGGTGTTGATAACCACTACATTACCATCTTCCTCGTGAACAACATCCTTATCATTGGCTTGCAACTGCCCCATGAGCACTTCTGAGTCGTATAGATTCTTCGAGCAACCTAGGGTTACCACGTTGATTCGGTTTGTTTTAAGGGATTTAGTGCGCATTTTATTTTATTGGGATGCAAAAATACGACTTGAATATAGTATCAAGGCACAATTAAGACGATTTCTTGCTTTTTAACGTTAAACCTTATGTTTAGCACCACCAACAAAAATGGAAATACATCACCTTATGAAGAATACTATTTATTTTTTAATAAGTCTTCTCTTTTTGTTTACAACTTCTTGTTCTTCGGATGCAAATAGTGATAGTCAAGAAGTTAGTGATTCTGAAGAGATGGAAAACCCTGAACCAACGGAAGATCCAGAACCAATGGAGGAGAGTCTATACTTTCCACCTACTGACGCTGATATCTGGAACGAGGTAACTTTTGAAACTCTTGATTGGAACGAAACGGAAGAACAGCCACTCTATGATTTATTGGAAGGTAATGGCACAGATGCTTTTATAATCTTAAAGAACGGAAAAATTGTCTTAGAATGGTATTTTGGAGAGTTCACTAAAGATTCGAACCACACCTGGAACTCTGCCGCCAAGACCTTGACCGCGATGATGGTAGGGATAGCGCAAGAAGAAGGCTTTTTAAATATCGAAGATCCAACATCTGATTTCTTGGGTGAAGGGTGGTCATCAATGACTATCGAACAAGAAAAGAATATAACCATTCGAAGCCAATTGACCATGACCAGCGGGCTCGATTATACCGACGAAATATTTTGCTATGATCCCGAATGCCTCACCTACCTCAACGAACCCGGCACAACTTGGTACTACCATAATGCCCCTTATACCTTGCTCGATCAAGTTTTGAGCAATGCTACTAATATAGATTTTAAAGATTACTTTAAAGACCGTATCGGAAGTAAAATAGGAATGACAGGCCAATGGGTAAATGTTGGCTACAACAACTTATTTTTCAGTGATATTAGAAGTATGGCCAGATACGGATTACTTGCTCTGAACCAAGGCAACTGGAACGGAACACCGATTCTAGAGGATACTGAGTATTTCACAAATATGACAAATACCTCTCAAGAATTGAACCCTGCTTACGGATATCTTTGGTGGCTTAACGGAAAAGATACCTACCGCGCACCTAGCTCTGAATTGGAATTCAACGGAAAACTAATAAATAACGCTCCTGACGATTTAATAGCAGGCTTAGGCGCTTTTGACCAAAAACTATATGTGGTTCCCAGTCAAAAATTGGTTGTAGTACGATTTGGAGATGATACCGGAGCAAGCCAATTAGGGCCTTCTAGTTTTGATGAAACGTTGTGGGAACGAATCAGTTCTATAACCGATAAAGACTAAATCGAGAGTTACCCAAAAAATGAATCGACAAACTCGTGCTTGTTGAATACCTGAAGGTCTTCAATACCTTCACCTACACCAATAAATTTAACAGGTATTTGAAATTGGTCAGAAATACCGATTACCACTCCCCCTTTTGCCGTACCGTCTAATTTTGTAACGGCCAAAGATGTAACCTCGGTAGCTTTGGTAAACTGCTTTGCCTGTTCAAATGCATTTTGCCCGGTAGAACCATCCAATACTAACAAAACATCATGTGGCGTGTTCTCAACAACTTTCTGCATTACCCGCTTCACTTTCGTTAATTCATTCATCAAATTAACCTTGTTGTGCAAACGACCTGCAGTATCTATGATTACAACATCGGCATTTTGGTTTACCGCAGAACTTAAGGTATCAAAAGCCACGGATGCCGGATCACTTCCCATCTTCTGTTTGACGATCGGCACATCTACCCTGTCGGCCCATACCTGCAATTGATCTATTGCAGCGGCCCTAAATGTATCGGCAGCACCTAAAACCACCTTGAGACCTTGTTTTTTATACTGATGTGCCAATTTACCTATGGTAGTGGTCTTACCAACACCATTAACCCCGACCACCATAATCACATAAGGTTTCTTATCTGCGGGAACGGTATAATCTGTTTCTTCGCCCACATTGGTTTCAGACAAGAGGCCTGCTATTTCTTCACGAAGAATTACATTGAGCTCTTCGGTGCCCAAATATTTATCTTTTGCCACCCGGGCTTCAATTCTTTCAATAATTTTCAGGGTAGTATTTACACCAACATCTGAACTTACCAGAACCTCTTCTAAATTATCAAGAACATCGTCATCTACCTTAGACTTACCGGCAACGGCTTTACCTAATTTAGAAAAAAATGAAGTTTTCGATTTTTCAAGCCCTTTATCTAAAGTTTCCTTTTTTTTGGAAGAGAATATATTTTTGAATAAGCTCATCGTTCTTTAATTGGTAGGTGTAAATATAAGAAAGTCAGCGTCAAGTTCATAAGTACTTGCCCCTCCTGTTTTTATAATATAAAGCAAAAAAAAGCCCCTTTCTTTCGAAAGAGGCTTTGAATTTCTTAGAAAAGGTTATTTTTTAGCTAACCATTCACTTACAGCTTCGGGAGCCATAACAGACTCTACGAAAGTATAAGCACCACTTTTTGGCGATTTCACCATTTTAATGGCTTTTGTCAGTCTTTTTGAACTTGTCTGTAAACTTGCTACCGTCTTCTTTGCCATGACTAATTTATTTTATAGCGTTCTACGTATCGCAGAAGCGTTCTTACTTGATTTCTTTATGAACCGTCATTCTCTTAAGAATGGGGTTGAATTTTTTAATCTCCATTCTTTCAGGAGTATTCTTTTTGTTCTTGGTAGTTATGTACCTTGAAGTACCTGGTTTACCAGAATCTTTGTGCTCTGTGCACTCTAAAATAACCTGAATTCTATTTCCTTTCTTTGCCATTGTAGTAGTCTAGCTTATTTTACCAATCCCTGCGCTCTAGCTTCTTTCAAAACTGCAGAAACCCCTCTTTTGTTGATTATTTTCAACGCCTTTGCAGAAACCTTAAGCGTCACCCAACGATCTTCTTCGGGAATATAAAAACGCTTCTTAGATAAATTAACGTTGAACCTTCTTTTGGTCTTGTTGATGGAAAACGAAACGTTGTTTCCGAACATCGCTCTCTTACCCGTAATTTCACAAACTTTTGACATTGCGCTGATTTTTCTTTAAACAGGGTGCAAATTTATATCATTTTTATGGGACAGGCAAAAGAATATTTCAGAATTTTAAAATTTCTTTTTGCAACATCTCCAAGGCCTTGTGTACGGTCTTTTGTACGATTCTTTCCCGATGGTTTCCCATGCTGAATTTTTCGACCACTATATCTTTTGGAGTGGCTATTGCTATGTAGACCGTTCCGATATCAGCATCGGAATCCCCTTTCGAAGGGCCCGCGTTGCCGGTTGTGGCTATAGCGAAATCACTCTTCATCAAATGTTTAACGTTTTCGGCCATCTGCCGAGCTACTTCTGCACTAACGACCGAATAATCGCTTATAGAATCTCTTCGCACGTTCAGCAAATCTATCTTAACATCGGTAGCATAACTGACGACCGTGCCTCTATAATAGGCCGACGCACCTGGCAATGCAGTTATTTGTTCCGCTATTCTACCGCCGGTACAGCTTTCGGCAGTTGCTAAGGTCATATTTCTCTGCGTTAGCAATTTGGCCACTACCTGCTCTAATGTTTCTTCATCTTCGATACCGTACAAGATATCTTTTATGAGTTCGTGCAATTTAAGAGATTCCCTTTCAACTGCATCTTCGAGTTGTTCACGATCAGGTCCCTTGGCCGTTAATCGCAACCTCACCTTACCAAGACTTGGCAAATAAGCCAATTTTATATAAGGTGGCAGATTGTCTTCCCACGCCTCTAATCGACCGGCTATGGAGCTCTCACCCATACCGTAGGTCACCAAGGTCTTATGTAAAATGTACGGGCGTTTAAATTCTGCCACAATCTTTGGCAGCACCTGATCGGTCATCAAATTTTTCATCTCGAACGGCACCCCTGGAAGAGAAACAAAGACTACTCCGTCTTGCTGCATCCACATTCCCGGAGCGGTGCCATATAAGTTCTGAAGAACGTGAGCTTTTGAGGGAACCAGTGCTTGTTTTCGGTTGATATCAGAAATTGGGGTATTGCTAATATGTTTTTTAAACAACTGCTCTACATTTTCTAAGACCTCATCATTTTGAACGAGCACATCATCAAAGAACTCGCAAAATGTAGTTTTGGTAATATCATCTTTAGTCGGCCCTAAACCACCTGTTACGATAACCAACTGAGCACGCTGGCGTGCTTCATCGAAGGCCTGCAACATATGTTGCCTATCATCTTGAACAGACGTTATTTGGTATACCGAGATACCGATTTTATTTAATTCTTTAGCAATAAATGCCGAATTTGTATCAACTATCTGACCGATAAGAATCTCATCACCGATAGTGATAATCTCAGCTAGAAATGTGTTCATTCAAGAATCTTTAGAACAACTAATTAAGTAAATTAGAGATTGAAATCATTTTGAAGTTCGACTACCACTTGATGAATATCTTTTTTCAACATCGGAAAAACTTGTTTAATATCTGACATGCTAGCTTTATTCTTACCCAAGGTTTCCATTTGTAATGCAATGGCCCGGGTTTGCTCCATGCCCAATAAATCGACATTGGGCTTAATCTTGTGCGCCAATTTATAGACCCTGTCGTGGTTATGTTGTTCAAGGGCACTTTCTAATTCTTCAAGATCCTGGGGCACCTCTTCAAGAAAAACTGAAATTACAGAATTGATGAAATCTTCATCCCCTTCAGCCATTTCATTGATTTTATCAAGATTGTAAATCATCATTTTACGTTTATATGAAAGAGTTCATGCCCTTCCATTATACCCGAAAGATAGTCATTTGCCTGTATTCTTCCAACACCGGCAGGTGTTCCAGTAAATATGATATCCCCTTTTTTAAGTGTGAAAAATTTAGAAACGTAGGCAATTAGCTCATCTATCTTCCATAACATGAGCTTAGTACTGCCCTTTTGAACCTCTTCGCCGTTCTTAAAAAGTGAAAAATTTATATCGTCAATACTACCTAGATTATTCTTCGATAACCACTTTCCTACCACCGCAGAACCATCAAAACCTTTTGCTTTTTCCCATGGAAGTCCCTTTTCCTTTAGCTGAGACTGCAAGTCTCTTGCGGTAAAATCTATACCCAATCCGACTTCGTCATAATACTTATGCGCAAACCTCTCTTCGATATGTTTACCCACCTTATTAATTTTTATAAGGAGCTCAACTTCGTAATGTACGTCATTGGAAAAATCAGGAATATAAAAATCTTGTTCGTTCGGTAATATGGCCGAATCAGGCTTTATAAAAACCACAGGTTCTTCTGGCCGTTCATTATTCAATTCTTCTATGTGCTCGGTATAATTTCGACCGATACAAATTAGTTTCATATAAGATTTTTAGACTATTGACAGTAGTATAGAGGGCTGTAAAAATCAACCTAATTTTCCGCTGAACTGACTCAACTTAATCTGGGTCAAAACTTTTTTGGTGTAAAGGGGGAAATCGGCATTTAAAATCCACCCGAAGTAGCCCGGTTCTTTCTCTAGCACATCAAGAACTTTTTTACCCTTGTGCTTACCAAACGCAAATGTTTCATTACCCTCTTTATCATAACCTAGAAAACCGGCAAAATCTGCAAATTGTCTGTGTGTTGAAAATTCGGCTAGTTTTTTGACATTATTTTCAAGGTCAGGATATCTGTCCAATTGTGATAACAATACTTCGTAAGTGGCTAGTGTATCCGCTTCGGCACTATGGGCGTCGGTCAACTCTTTTCCACAGTAAAACTTATAGGCAGCCCCCAAGGTTCTTTTCTCCATCTTATGAAAAATGGTCTGCACGTCGATAGAAACCATTCGTTTCATATCAAAATCAACCTCGGCGCGAAGCAATTCTTCGGCGAGTAGCGGTATATCGAAACGGTCAGAATTAAAACCACCTAAATCGCAGTCTTTGATCATTTGATAAATATCTTTCGAGAGCTCTTTAAAAGTAGGCTCATTGGCCACTTTCTCATTAGAGATACCATGAATGGCCACCACTTCGGCGGGTATTTCCATTTCGGGGTTTACCAACCAAGTTTTGCTTTCTTTATTACCATTCGGAAATATTTTCAAAATTGATATTTCTACGATTCGGTCTTTTGCGACATTGGTTCCGGTCGTTTCCAAATCAAAAAAACAAATCGGCCTTGATAATTTAAGCTCCATAGCAATAAGTAGTTTTCTGCAAAGATAGGTTTTACACTAAATAGGAAAAACGAAACCCCATTTAATCGGTAAACCGTACCTCTATAATCTGGTATTGATGATGTTATTAAAGGCTGAACCAAAAGTATAACTTAAACCTACACTAAAACCAAGTTGATATGCGGTCGCAATCTGCTTTTGTTGTAGTAGCACATCTTCAATCGAGGCGTCTCCTCCTGGTAGATTGATCTGATCTCTGATAATTTCATATCTACTTGCAAAACGAACCGCCAAGCCCTTTAACAAGCGAACATTAACATTACTGTTCAATTGCAATCGGTTCTTACTGAAATCATTCAGAAATGACGAACCTATTATTCTTGCATATAAATTGCCCCATTGTTGACGGTAACGCACTTGCATGTCTAAAGAATGGTTGTAAACACCCTCCTCTAATTTATCGAAAATTGTGGCCTCTATATAATCATTGTGAAAATAACCGATTTTATACGCGAAAACTATCTCACGTCTAAGCACCTCTTTATAGGGGTAGATATTAAATTCGATTGCAGGTTGCAAATAATACCTAAAATCTAAATTGGTAAAGGTATCGTGTCTCAAACCTGTAAAAATACCTGTAGACCAATGGTCGGAAAGACTTCGTACGATACTACCATCTGCAAAATATCGAAACCTTTCACTTGTATAGATTACTCCATCGGTTTCATATTCACTATCTGATTTGAACAGCCCCAAATCGGTTCTTATACGCCAATTTTCTGTCACATGATCACTCTCAAAACCCAACCTATATTTAAAATCTTTTCTACTTGACTCCCTCCCCAGATCAGCGGAGCCAAAGACTTCAAATATCCAGTTGTTCCAAGGATCTGTAAAATCAATTTCTTGTACTTCGGTCATACCGCTTTGGTTGACCGTATATGTGATATCATCTGCCAGACCTGACTTGAGAACATATTCTAGAAGACCCGACTGTACCTTTTTCAACAACCCTTTTCTTACCTCATCAGAGGTCATGTTCGCAGTTGTGTCATAGGCTAATCTATTCGAAATATTTTTGTAATCACCCTTTCCTTCAAATTCTAAATCAAAGGTTCGACCACCGCTACCATTGGTAATATCGTATATGAACAGCTTTATATTAGCTTGAGCTTGATCCCGAACGTGCCCTACATATTTAATTTCTTGCCTTAGATAGTTCTTGTCGCAATTGCAGTCGATAAAAAGACGCATGGGTGCCTTTTTATCAGTTTCTTCTTGAGCCCAAATTAATGAAGTAGCTAAAAAAAAGGAGCAATAAATGAAGTTTTCAAGGAAACCCTTGAACAAGTATATTTGATTTTTTGGCATTTTTTGGTCGGTAAACGCCAAAGTTAATTGCTGCAGGCTTAAAATTTTGTTAGAAAATTGTTAATCGGGAAATTGAAAACAAAATCAGCTTTTTACCTAATATTTGATAGGTAAAAAGCTGATAATCAATTTCTAATTATGTTATTCTCTATTTAACGCTATTTTTCACACTTCTCTTTCAGTATCCCACGCTTCCAAATAATCCGCAACCGCTTTTACGAACATGCTTCCCAATGCTCCGTTCACCACCCTATGGTCATAACTATGTGATAAATACATTTTACTTCGAATACCTATGAAATCTCCTTCTTTAGTTTCTATGACAGAAGGAATTTTTCTAATCGCACCCAATGCCAAAATACCTACCTGCGGTTGATTGATTATAGGCGTACCAAATACGCTACCAAAAGTTCCTACGTTCGTAACGGTATACGTACCCTCTTGAACCTCATCGGGTTTTAGGTTATTACTTCTTGCCCTGTCGGCCAAATCATTTATCACCTTGGCCATACCTACCAGATTGAGCTGGTCGGCATTTTTAATCACGGGAACGATCAGATTACCATCTGGTAAAGCTGCCGCCATACCGATGTTTATATTTTTCTTTTTTATGACTTTATCGCCAAGAACAGAAATATTCATCATGGGATACTTCTTCAAAGCTTTTGCGACAGCTTCCATAAAAATAGGAGTGAACGTCAACTTTTCACCTTCACGCTTCTCAAAATCGTTTTTTACCGAATTACGCCAATTAACGATATTGGTAACATCGACCTCTATAAAACTTTGAACATGAGCCGAGGTAGAAACACTATCCGTCATGTGTTTGGCTATCAACTTGCCCATACGGGTCATTTCAATAACCTCACCGTTGTTAGTACTAGAGTTAGCGGACATATTGGGTTCTTTCTGCTTCTTCTCTTCAACTTCTGCGGGAGAAGTCTCCATTTCTTTTTTCGCCTCAACGGGTACTTTAGCAGCGGTAACCTCTTTAGGCTGGCCATTCTCGACATAAGCTAGAATATCATTCTTGGTAACCCTTCCTTCTTTACCCGTTCCTTGTATAGAATCTAATTGCTGTACAGAAATACCTTCTTGCTTTGCAATATTCTTAACCAAAGGGGAATAAAATCTTTCTTTGCCGTTCGTGCCTTGTTCTTTACGAACGGTAGAAGACACTGCTTCTTTAGCCACTTCGACCCTTTCTGCAACAGCGGCAGTCGCCTCGGCGGCAGAAGACTTTTCGCTACTGTGTTCATCACCTTCCTGTGCATCTTCAATTGTACCATCGGTCTCGATGATAGCAACGGTCTGCCCCACTTTGACAATATCATCAACCTCGAACAGTTTTTCAACGAGAACACCTTCGACCTCACTGGGCACCTCAGAATCGACCTTATCGGTAGCAATTTCAAAAATAGGCTCATCTAATTCAATGGTATCACCGATCTCTTTGAGCCATGTTGTTAAGGTGGCCTCAGCAACACTTTCACCCATGCGTGGTAATTTCAGTTCAAACTTTGACATATTCCTATTTTATTCTTGTGATATTTGAATTTTGCCGCAAAAATACCAAAAAAAGTGGCTTTAAATTATATTTACTGTATTCTTTAGTTCGCTTTTAAAGAATTTTCAAAAGGAATTCTATTCAGAATACTTCTACCTAAGGTAACCTCATCGGCATATTCCAATTCATCTCCTACAGCTATACCTCTTGCAATAGTCGATGTATTCACCTCAAGCCCATCCAACTGCTTATAGATATAAAAATTGGTCGTATCACCCTCCATTGTTGAACTTAATGCAAAAATAAGTTCTTTCACCTCACCTTGCTTGACTTTATCCACTAAAGAAGAAATAGTCAAATCTTGCGGGCCAATGCCTTCCATCGGTGAAATTTTACCGCCCAAAACGTGGTAAAGACCTTTATACTGACTTGTGTTTTCGATAGCCATTACATCTCGAATATCTTCAACAACGCAAACTAAACTTTTATCGCGTCGGGAGTTTGAACAAATCTCACAAATGGCCAAGTCAGATATATTGTGGCAATTTTTGCAAAACTTAATCTCACTTCTTAAATTTTCAAGAGCCGATACCAATCTAGTAGTTTGATCCTGAGGTTGTTTTAGTAAATGCAATACCAATCGCAATGCCGTACGCTTACCGATACCGGGCAACTGAGACATTTCATAAACTGCATTTTCAAGAAGTTTGGAGGAAAAATCCATTTCATCAATTTTCGAAACAAAATTACAATTTTATATGTGTTCTTATATTCATGGAAGAGATTTTACTATTTCCACCAACGTTCTTAAAATAGAAAAGCGGGACATTGCCCCGCTTTTTAGATTTCAATTGAGAAACCTTTCTTTAGAAGTGGTTAAAAGAAAGTCTAGTAACCCGTGTTCTGTGTCAAATTAGGACTATTGATAATTTCTTGTTCCGGTAAGGGAAACAACAAATGCTTCTCCTGTAATGCCTGATCTGAATTCAGGTTAACATGCCCTATAAAATCATCAAAGCCTCCCGTCGTACTATTGAACACCTTTCTTAGGCGTACCATATCGAACCAGACTTTCATTTCAAAACAGAGCTCATGCCATCTTTCCGTCCAAACTGCTTCCTGAAAAGATTGTTGGTTAAACGAGCCTAAAGCGGGCGTGTCTAACTCAGCTCTGTCTCTTATAGCCTTAAGAGCATCATACGCCTCTTGCCCTGGTCCATTAACCGCGTTTTCTGCTTCCGCATAAATTAAAAGTACCTCTGCATATCTAAAAATTGGTAGGTTTAAATTGTCCTTTGCAGTGCCCTCTACTCCTTGAGTACCATTGGCAATCACATTAAAATGCTTGAAAATATAAGGTTTGCCCAGGTTAATAGAATCTCCACTACCATTTTCAAAATAACTGGTATAAAACCAACCTTCCTGATTTTCTTTTCTTAGATCGCCATCTTCAAAGGAATTATAAAAATCGATATCGGGTATGGTACTGCCTGTACCTGACGGACCACGATAGGTTACCGGTTGAAAATTAGGAAACATATTACCCATTGGATTGCCCGCGACTAAATCATTGTATTGCAAGCTAAAAATATGTTCCCCCATATTATTGAGGGTCTCAAGATGTATTTCATTATACGTATCGAACAATCGAAGTGAACCTGCATTGTCAATAACTTCTTTCGCTTTGGCAGCTGCATCTGCGTACCGGGCTGTCTCATTGATCGGTTCACCTGCCATCGTTAGATATACTTTCGACAACAAAGTTTTAACTGCCGATTGTGATACACGGCCTGAATCATTGGTCCATGGCAATCCAGCATTTTCGGCTTCCAATAAATCGGTAACTATTAGAGCGTAAACCTCTTGTTGCGAAGTCCTAACTGGGAAGAAATCTTCTGAAGTTGCACTCTGAGGGGCCGTTATTAAAGGTACATCGCCCCAAATACGCACGGCATAAAAGTAGGCCCAGGACCTTAGAAATTTAGCCTCTCCTAAAATTTGATTCTTTTGGGCATCATCCATATCGATACCGGGAACATTCTCTAATACTAGATTCGCATTAGCAATAACCTTATAGATACCTCTCCACCAATTTCGAACATGAAGTGTATTGGGATCGTATGATAATGAATATAAATTGTTCAAATCTGAATTTTGAGCGGTCTCCGTTGTCGTAGTACCCGTAGGTGCAAGCAAAAATTGCCAGTTCGAAGAGAATATACCTGCTCCATTACCAACAAATCTAGCATCGGCATAAACCGCAGCTATAGCAGATTCAGCATGAGTAGCTGTGGTGTAAAAGCTCTCGGGTTGCAAATTCGAGGGGTCTTGTTCGTCTAAAAAATCGGAACAACTTACGGTTCCTAAAAGTAAGACCGCGAATACGACGATTTTACCTGTAAAAAACTTTATATTAATTTTCATGATATTTTTCTTTTTTTGATTTATTAAATACCCACTTGTAGACCTAGTACAAAAGTTGTAGATCTTGGATACTCGTGCCATTTCATACCTTGTGAAAACACATTATTGCCCTCACCTCCACGAATAGGTGATACTTCTGGGTCCCCGATCAATTCATCGTCTACCCATAAAAAGAAGTTTTGTGTCGACGCATAAATTCTTAATTTATTTAGATATAGTCTCTCTAGTAGTTGGGGTTCGAAAGAATAACCTAAAATAAGGTTTCGCCCCCTAAGAAATGAACCATCCTTAATCCAGTGAGAATCAACGTTGGTTACATAACCTGCCCGTGTATCACGAACTTGAGCAATCATGGTGTTTTGGTTATCGGGAGTCCATGCATTGAGAACTGTTCTATAACTGTTGGCCAAAGCTTGTCTATCTTCACTGGAGTGCAGGTTCATATCCATTACATCATTACCCCACGAGTATTGAAGGTCAATAGTGAGGTCTAAACCCTTATAAGTGAAATTGTTAATTAAACTGCCCGAAGCTGTAGGGTAGCCGTTACCTATTATTGACCTGTCTTCATCATTAATAATTTTATCACCGTTGAAATCTTTGTACTTGATGTCACCTGGCAATAAAGTCAAACCATTTCTATAACTCACATAACTGGCTGCCTCTTCGGCCTCATCTGTACCCCAAACCCCTAATCGGGTAAGCCCCCAGAATGAACCGACAGGTTCGCCAATGCGTATAATATTGGTTTCATTGGTAATACCTGGCCCGCCCACACCAAAAATATCAGATGGTGTAGCAAGTGAGAGTACCTTATTTCGGTTCATCGATATATTAAAATTGGTGTTCCAACTGAAGTCTTCTAGTGTCACATTAATTGTATTCAATGAGACCTCTAAACCTTTGTTTTCCATTGAACCGACGTTTCTTCTTATTGTGGTATAACCACTAGACTGCGGAACCGGAGCATCAAGGAGCATATCAGTTGTTTTTCGATAGTACACATCAGCTTCAATGCCGATTCGATTATTGAAAAGACCAACTTCAAGACCTACATCGTACTGTGCAGTTTTCTCCCACTTTAAATCGGGGTTTGCCAAACGGTTCAGACCTGTACCTCCAATAAGATTGCCTCCCCAAATTGTCTGATAATTCGAACTTAGAAGAGATAATGATGAATATGGGGCAATCTCAGAATTACCGGTTACACCATAACTGGTTCTTAACTTTAAGTTTGATATAGTTTCGCTATCCTGCAAAAAGTCTTCATCTGAAACCCTCCATGCAACCGCCGCAGAAGGAAAGAAAGAAAACTTGTTATTATCACCAAATTTCGAGGAACCATCAGCCCTACCGGTAAGTGTAAAGAGATATTTGCCGTAAAGATTGTAATTAATACGACCGAAATAAGAATTCAAGGCTTCTCTTTCTGAGTTTGAACCTACTCGAATATTATTAGATCCAGCACCAAGGTTATTATAACCAAAATAATCGGTCGGAAAATTGTTGGCTTCGCCATTAAAGGAAAAAGAATTGGTTTGCTGCCAAGATAGACCTAACAAAGCAGTTAGTGAGTTATTCTCGTTTATTTGTTTATCGTAGGTCAAGTAGTTTTCAATAGACCAGAAAATCTCTTTATTACTACTTGAAGACGCAAAAGCCTGACTGTTGCCTGCCAAAGTAGCATCACGAAATTCTGGGTTTTCTTGAGTAATAACATTTGCACCGACCACTGATCGCATTTGAAGTTCATCGGTAAAACTGATATTGGAATATGCACTACCCGATGCGGTCTGGGTATTTAAAATATACTGCTGGCCATCTAGACGGTGAACTGAATTAAATGTACCCTCGGCAAAGGGATAATCTCTGTTGTCTGCAAAAATACCTTCCCTAGGGTGACCCTCAGGATAGCGGACCGGTAGAAATGGAAAATCTTCTACCATTCTTCGTGGTACCTGATCATTCGTATCGGCCAAATTTTCCGTTTGATAATTATAACTTAACGTACCTCCGATTTTGACCCACTCTTTAATTTGATCATCGATTGAAAACCTACCGGAATAACGTTTTAGATAGGTGTTTTTCAATAATCCCTGTTCATCATTGATTCCCATAGAAAGTGCATAGGTTGTTCTTTCATTTCCTCCAGAAAAGCCCAATTGATGATTTTGAGACAATCTATGTTGCTGTACCTCTTTTGCCCAGTTCGTATCATAAAGGGCATTACCATTACTATCGAATAATGGTGCAATCAAGGGGTCGGCCCTTTTCAATCTAGGCTCGTATTGCGCATAGTTGCCATTGGCCCAGCCTTCCGGATCGAATTTTTGTGTATTCTCCCAAGATAGCTGCTCGACCATCAAATACTCTTCAGAATTCAAGACTTCAGCTCTATTGGGGCCAAACTCTTTAACATTATATTCTACGCTATAACTTATTTGCCCTTGCCCGGCACGACCTCTCTTTGTCGTTACCAGAATGACTCCATTTGCTCCTCGGGCACCATAAATTGCCGTCGAAGAAGCATCTTTTAATACCTCTATCGACACCACATCGTTAGGATTCAAAAAATCTATTGCAGAACTGTATTGATCTAAGTTACCCTGAGGTAATTGTACCCCATCGACTACGTAAAGTGGGTTGTTCGAAGAATTAATCGAACTAAAACCCCTGATCCTAACATTGGTTTTACCACCCGGGCGACCTGAGTTGGTATTTACCTGAACACCGGCAATTCTACCGGCAAGCGATTGGTTCAACGATTGTACCGGTCTTTCTTGAAGCTCATCAGCATCGACCTGCCCTACTGCACCGGTAAGGTCAGACTTTCTCTGACTACCGTAACCAATAAGCACTACTTCTTCTAGTTCAGAAGCGTCTTGCTGAAGAACTACATCGATTTCGGACCTATCGTTTACTTGAATTTCTGAAGACTTGTACCCTATATAACTGAATACTATTGTAGCGTCTCCACCTATGTTAGATATGGTATAGTTACCATCAAAATCGGTCTGGGTACCATTTGAGGTACCTTTTACTAAAACGTTCGCACCAGCCAAGGGGCCAGTTTCATCTGAAACGTTTCCACTTACAGTTTGCGCCATACTGATGCCATAGCATAAAAATGCTCCGACAACCAGAAAGCTTTTTAAGAATGTTCCCCTCATAATTTAGTTTCTTTTTAGTTTCTTTTTAGTTTGCGTTAACATAAATTAACATGTGAATGTAGTATTTCTCCTCTGCTACGATACTTATCAATACGTTAAATTATCGTTAAAAAGTTGTAATTAATCGATAAAATACATGAAGGGTGCATTTTTATGAATTTGAAATTCAACAGGTTCTTCTTTTAAGATTTCCGTTATTCAATAGTAAATTTTACTATTCAACTTTTCGTAATTTGTGGCGAAATTAAAGTTTCATGACCGCCATCCACATTCTTATTCTAATTGGAGCCTATTTTTTACTGCTCTTATTAATTTCTTATTTCACCGGAAAAAATGATTCTAATGTGGACTTTTTCAAAGCAGGCAAGTCGTCACCTTGGTACCTTGTTGCTTTTGGCATGGTCGGCGCGTCGCTATCAGGAGTTACCTTTATTTCGGTGCCCGGTTGGGTCGCCACTTCTGAGTTTAGTTATATGCAAGTTGTTTTCGGCTACCTAGCCGGTTACCTTGTAATCGCATATGTACTACTTCCCATTTATTACAATCTAAACGTAACCTCGATTTACGAATACCTTGAAAAACGTTTCGGTACGGTAAGTTATAAGGTGGGAGCCGTGTCTTTTTTCATCTCTCGTGTTCTTGGGGCATCTTTTCGATTATTTCTGGTTGCCATTGTACTACAACAATTTGTTTTTGATGACCTCGGTGTACGGTTTGAAGTAACTGTTATACTCTCTATTTTATTAATATGGATATATACATTTAGGGGCGGAATCAAAACTATTGTGTGGACTGATACTTTACAGACCACATTCATGCTCTTATCAGTCGGACTGTCTATCTATTTCATCAATCAAAAGCTCGATTGGACCGTTTCTGAATTTTTAGGTTCTAATGAATTGAAACAGTACAGTAAAATGATATTCTTCGATGATTTCTTCGGAAAGTCCCATTTTGTTAAATCATTTTTAGGAGGCATGTTCATTACCATTTGCATGACCGGTCTTGATCAAGATATGATGCAAAAGAATCTAACATGTCGGTCTTTAAAAGATGCGCAGAAGAACGTGGTCTCACTTAGTCTTGTATTAGTAATTGTCAATTTTGTCTTTCTATTGTTGGGAGCATTGCTTTTTATCTATGCCGAAAAATTCAATATTGCTATACCTTTAATGAACGGTCAAGCAAAATCAGATTTACTTTTTCCCGAAATAGCTTTAAATAGTGGGTTGGGCATAGTGGTGGCCATAACATTTATGCTAGGCTTGATAGCTGCCGCTTACAGTAGTGCCGATAGTGCCCTTACATCGTTGACCACCTCATTTTGTGTCGATTTTTTAGGTATCGATAAAAGACCCGAAGAGCGTCAAAAAAAGATTAGAAAAACCACTCATGTAGCAATGAGTCTTTTACTTGTTCTGGTAGTAATCTTGTTCAAGCATATTCTAGACACCAATGTCATAGACGGATTATTACAGGTAGCAACATACACTTACGGACCTTTACTAGGTCTGTTCACTTTCGGCATTTTCACCAAACATCAATTAAAAGACAAGTACGTATGGCTTGTAGCCGTTTTCGTAGTTATCTTAATCTATGCTATTGCATCAATACCTTCACATGCACTGGGTGGATACCAAATAGGCTATGAATTACTACCTATTAACGGGCTGTTGACTTTCATAGGTTTATGGTTCATTCGAAAAAAGAACTGATAGAATTTTAAATGTTAAATTTTGATGCGAAAAATCGTACTGATTCTTCTGTCAGAGAATTTTAATACTGGCCGGTTGCTAAAAGCACCAAAGTACAGGCGACCTCTGCCTTAATCCCATTTTCTGTGAGTTTTTCATAAAATTCTGGGTTCTCAGTTCCTGGATTGAAAATAACGCGCTTTGGTTTCAGTTGTAAGATTTTGTCGATATATTCAGGCTGACGCCTCGCACCAATATATAAAGTAATGGTATGAACATTTTGAAAATCATCAAAATTGGTCTTTATTTGTATGTCTCTGATATTGCCTTCCTTTAGACCAAATGCTACAGTATCAATATTATGCTCAATTAGACGGTTCACAGCAAGGTTACTATAACGATTTCGATTTAGAGAGGCGCCAAGAACAAGTGTTTTTTTCATTAATATAGAGGTATGTTAAAGTTTACGAATATCTGTAACTTTTAAGATTTATAATCGTCTAATATGAATAGGCTATAGTTGAAGCTATACGATAAAAGTTGTTGATGAAGCTATAATTTATAGTTAATGGTTAGTGTTTAGTATAGCGGAGTCAATGACAGAAACCCCGATGGAGACATCGGGGTTTTGTTTTCTATACTTCTACCATTTTATGATTGCGCTACCCCAAGTGAAACCACTGCCAAATGCTGCTAAAACCACCAGGTCGCCACTGTTAATTTTACCGGCTTCCCAAGCCTCTGTCAAAGCTATTGGTATCGACGCCGCAGTTGTATTACCATATTTCATTATATTATTGAAAACTTGATCGTCAGATAAACCAAATTTTTTCTGAATAAATTGAGAAATTCTCAAGTTCGCTTGATGCGGCACCAATAAATCGATGTCAGTTGGCTGTAGATTGTTAGCCTTTAATCCTTCTAAAATTACCTCACTAAAACGAACGACAGCATTCTTAAAAACAAATTGACCGTTCATATGTGGGTAGTACGATTCGTCTTGAGGGTCATTTTCCTCTAATATATCGGTCACCCATCGCTTACCCATGCCCGGTGCGATCAATGAAAGTTCTTCTGCGTGCTGACCTTCAGAATGTAAATGGGTCGATAGTACACCCTTGGTCGTATCTTCTTCACGACTTAAGACCGCAGCACCAGCACCATCACCAAAAATTACTGACACGGCCCTACCCCTAGTTGTCATATCAAGACCTCTTGAATGCAGCTCAGAACCAATAACCAAAATATTTTTGTACATACCACTTTTGATGTACTGGTCTGCAACAGATAGTGCATAAACGAAACCAGAACACTGGTTTCTCACATCTAAGGCACCAACTGTTTTTATACCCAGGTCACGTTGTACCAAGACACCGGGCCCTGGAAAATAATAGTCAGGACTTAAGGTTGCAAATACAATAAAATCGATATCATCTTTATTAATACCAGCTCTTTCTATTGCTATTTTGGCAGCTTTGACCCCCATACTAGTAGTCGTATCTTGTTCAGGAACCACGTGTCTTCTTTCTCTAATTCCTGTTCGTTCTTGAATCCATTCGTCATTGGTATCCATGATTTTTGATAAGTCATCGTTCGAAACGACATTATCTGGAACATAATAACCGAGCCCTGTAATTTTTGAGTTATACATAATCAATAATTATACAAAAAATTTAGTTCATCTATTACCGATGTATTCGTAAAACAACCTTCTATTTATGTGAATACAAATGAAGAAATACAAAAGTAAGCAAGAATAACTATTAAATTCGTAAATAATATATACCAAGATAGTTATTTTATGGTATGCCGTAGAGACCGTTCAAATCATTTCTTATCTACAGTATGAATAATTAATATTGACAAGAAGACTTTAAGATTCAGATGGGTACATAGCAGAATTTAATATAAAATAAAAAACGTGCTCCCAAGTTGAGAGCACGTTATTAAATAACCTAACTAATAAATTGTTAGTAGTGGTTTAAAATAAACTTTTTCATAGCAATTTTCTCTAACCACAGTCTAAAGTAATAATTTGTTTAATAAAAAACAAAAAATATTAAACAAAATTGTATTCTCCAAGATTTAAACTCTACAGACGCCTCATTAAAGATGTCAGTTTGTCACCATATACCTATGTGGTATTTTTTTTGACTTTAACAGATATCACTAATTACAAGTAAATCCACTTACGGATGTTACTAACCAAAAACATATAAAACGTCTCGATAGAGACATTAAAAGTATAATTTATGGCAACAGGTAAAATCAACGTTTCAGTAGATAACATTTTTCCACTGATCAAGAAATTTTTGTACAGTGATCATGAGATTTTTTTAAGAGAACTTATTTCGAATGGCACGGATGCCACATTAAAACTAAAGCATTTAACTGCTATCGGCGAAGCTAAAGTTGAATACGGCAGCCCTAGAATCGAAGTGAAAATCGACAAAGAAGCTAAAAAACTTCATGTCATTGATCAAGGGATAGGATTGACCGAGGAGGAAGTCGAGAAATATATCAACGAAGTTGCGTTCTCGGGTGCCGAAGAGTTTTTGAACAAATATGAAGATGGTGCTAAAGATGCAGGGATCATCGGTCATTTCGGACTTGGCTTTTACTCTGCATTTATGGTTGCCCACAAGGTTGAAATTATAACCAAAAGTTTTAAAGAAGGTTCTGAGGCCGTACATTGGAGTTGTGATGGATCACCAGAATTCACTTTGACAAAAGGTGAGAAGGAAGATCGAGGTACTGAAATAATTCTACATATTGCCGATGACTCAACCGAGTTTTTAGAAGAGAACCGTATTAGCGAATTATTAAGCAAATACAACAAGTTCATGCCCATACCCATTAAATTTGGCATGAAAACAGAAACGCTTCCTAAACCGGAAGATGCTAAAGAAGACGATCCGGCACCGACCCAAGAAGTTGACAACATCATCAACAACCCTAACCCAGCTTGGACCAAGCAGCCTACAGACCTAGAGGAAGATGACTACAAAGGGTTTTATAGAGAACTGTACCCAATGCAGTTCGAAGAGCCTCTTTTTCACATTCATCTTAATGTTGATTATCCGTTCAATTTAACCGGTATTCTTTACTTCCCGAAATTAACCAACGATCTCAACGTTCAAAAAGATAAAATTCAGCTATATCAAAACCAAGTTTTCGTTACCGATAACGTAGAGGGTATCGTACCTGAATTCTTGACGATGCTTCGTGGCGTCATTGATTCGCCAGATATTCCATTAAACGTTTCTCGTTCATACCTACAGGCCGACGGTGCCGTAAAGAAAATTTCTTCTTACATCACTCGAAAAGTTGCCGATAAACTGAGTTCATTGTTCAAAAACAATCGAGAAGATTTTGAGCAAAAATGGAACGATATTAAAATAGTTATCGAGTACGGTATGCTTTCTGAAGATAAGTTCTTTGAAAAAGCTGACAAATTTGCACTATACCCAACGGTTGATGGCAAATACTTCACTTTTGAAGAATTACAGGAAAAAATTAAAGATAATCAGACCGATAAAGATGAAAAAACAGTGATTCTTTATACTTCTGACAAAGAATCTCAACACAGCTATATCGAGGCGGCGAAAGCCAAAGGTTATGAGGTTTTGCTATTAGACTCGCCCATTATTGGCCATTTAATGCAAAAACTTGAAACCTCTAAGGAAAAAATTTCTTTTGCCCGAGTGGATGCCGACCATATTGATAACCTTATTAAAAAAGAAGATACCCAAATATCTAAATTATCAGATGAGGAAAAAGAAAAGCTCAAAACCAGTCTTGAAGAGGTGATTGACGATAAGAGCTATACTGTTCAGCTGGAAGCTATGGATAGTGGTTCTTCACCGTTTATTATCACCGAGCCTGAATTCATGAGAAGAATGAAAGAAATGCAGCAGACAGGTGGTGGTGGAATGTTCGGTATGGGCAATATGCCAGATATGTACAACATCGTTGTTAATACCAATCATGAATTGGTAAGTGAAATATTAAATACAAAGACTGCCAAAAAGCGTGAACGTTTGATCAATCAATCAATTGATTTGGCAAAGCTTTCCAAAGGGCTTTTAAAAGGTGAAGAGTTGACAGACTTTATCAATAGAAGTTATGAGATGGTGAAGTAATCGGCCATCTATTCAAATTAAAAAAGCTCCAAAAATAATTTTTGGAGCTTTTTTAATTCTACTAACTTTTACTTACCAGTAAATTGGGCCTGTACCTAAATACTTATCTGCTATGGGCTTGTAATAATCAATTACATCTTCTAAATCATAGATTTTTTGAGATTTAGTATACAAGTCGTATTTATTGAAATCTTTTATGATCTGTAGGTACTCTTCATCTTTTTTATTCAACAGCTCTTTATAGCTTCCGCCTGTATGCCAAGGGTAAAAAGAATGATACCTAATCATTACCATGGCTTCTTCTGGTAATGTATTCTCTTTGTGATTAGCTAGCACTCGATATAGATACTCGTCATGGCCCCATGCCAAATCTAGGTTATCCAATCCGCAGCCTTCTTTATAAATACCTGTCGTGGTATTGTATTCAGGGTTCGACATATCGGCATTTAGCTTGTTAAACTCGGGATAAACGCAGGTATCGGGTAATTTACAACCTACTACGAATACATCGCCTACCGTACCCCATTGTTCATCTTGACTGGTACCATCTTCATCACTACCCCACATAAACATCACCTTACCTAAATCATGTATAAGTCCGGTCAACTGCATCCAATCAGGTCTATTATCTACTCTTATTGCTTCTGCACTTTGAATTAAATGTTGAACATTAGGCAAATCAAGGTCAGGATCACTAACATCTATCAATTTGTTCAAGTGGGCCATAGCTTCGAATAAGGGCATTGGTTTATCGAACTTCAAATATTTCTTGTGCATTCTTTGCACATAATCGACTGTTTGATTAGTTCTCATTTTTCGATAATGCTCCTTCACCGCAGCCTTTACATCTACGGCCTCATAATTTCTGAAAGTCTTTTCCATTAGAGTTGTTTCAAGTTTATTGAGAATTTAGTTTTGTCGTATGCAAATAACATTTAAAGTGTTAAAATCACACATTTCCCAGTACAATGTACAAAATAATTGCAAAAAGCACGAGTACAGCACTAAAGTGCTTGGCATATTTCCAAGGTTTTAAATCTAGAACACCGGCATCTTTCATTATAAATCGTTCTTCTTTTTTCATTATTGCCGACGCAATATGCATCACTATAATGTTAAGCACAAACTCTATACCCCAAATATGGATAAAGTGCAAGTTTACTTGGACTACATGATCCATAATCACATAAAAGACCAACCCGAAAAGGAGCCCTATTTTGGCACCACCTGCAGATACCTTTGGAAACAAGAATCCCGCAATAATAACACTTGCTATAGGAATAAAGAAAATTCCGTTCAACTGCTGTAAAAGCTGATATAGGCCTTCTGGTGCGTTCGCCACGAACGGAGCTATACCTATAGCGAAAATGGCCAACAAGGCTGAGGTCCATTTTCCCATAATCACCAGTTTTTTATCACTTGTGTTCTTATTAATATATCGCTTATAGATTCCCAAACTAAAAAGAGTAGCGGCACTGTTGAGCGCACTATTGAAGGTACTTAGAATGGCGCCCATCATTACGGCTACAAAAAAACCTGTGAGCCATAAAGGCAGTACCTTCTTGACCAATAATGGGTATACGCTATCGGGATTGTCATATAAACTGTCACCAAAATAATAATAGCCTATAAGACCTGGAAGAACCACGACCATGGGCACCACAATTTTTAACAATCCAGTAAAGAGAAGCCCCTTTTGTGCCTCTTTAAGGTTCACGGCTCCCAAAACCCTTTGAATAATGGACTGGTGCATACACCAAAAGTAAATTTGATTGAGCATGAAACCGGTAAAAAGTACCTCAAATGGTAAAATAGCCTTACGCGCCCCCTCGCCTACACCGGGCTCGTCACTTATCACATTAAATTTTTCGGGTGCATTATTGAAAACCTCACTGAAACCGGTAAATAAGTTACCATCACCAATACTTAACAAAGCCAGAATGGGTACCAATAGACCGGCAACCAATAAACCAAATCCATTAATAGTATCTGTATAGGCTACCATTTTTAAGCCTCCAAAAATGGCGTAAATAGCACCTATCACACCCACTATCAAAATCGTTACCCAAATGCCTCGCTCTTGACTGACATCGAGAAGGCTAGATATCTCGAAAATGGCCTCAATATTCAAAGCCCCAGTATATAGTACAATCGGCAATAAGGTTGCCACAAATGAAAAAATCAGCAAGACAGCTATAAGCGTTCGCGTAAGCCCATCAAATCTCTTTTCGAGAAACTCCGGAATTGTGGTAAGCCCCATCTTTAAATATCGAGGCGCAAAGTAAAGCGCGGCGATTACCAAGGCTATGGCCGAAGTCACCTCCCAAGCTATTATTATCGCTCCGTTTCGATAGGCAGAACCATTAAGCCCAACTAAATGCTCAGTGGAAATATTCGTAAGTAGAAGAGATCCAGCGATTACAATACCTGTTAAAGAACGGCCACCTAGAAAATAGCCGTCTTGAGTATCGAGTTTATCTTTTCTGAGCTTATAAGTTGCATAAAATGCAACAAAACCCGTAAATATTAAAAATGTTAATAAAGCCATAGCGATAAATGTATATATTTTTTTTCAACATTTATGTGCTATAGCAACTAGTAAAAGGTTCCACATCAAATAATAAGATGCTTTATTAAATTTTATCTTTTCTATCTCTTTAAAATTCAAAAATTTAAATCAAATATCATATTTCGTGTAGGCAATCTAAACATAGCAAATAAAACATTATTTAATATCAATGTGATAAATGTCATATTTCGAACAACCATTCTTCGTTACCTTACTATTAAAATATTTTGTATTTAATCATATATAGGGGTAAATGACCCATAAAATAAAGAGTCTTACCCACAACTATCTTCTATTGATAGTAAAATTGGAAAATGATAATTATTGGGCTTTTGTTTGAGCAAAAAATTAAGATTATTCAACGGACGGGATAAAAGTCTGAGACGCAAACGTTTTCTAAACAAGTTTAATTACAAATTTCTAATTAACAACGAATTACAGATTAATCAAAATTGCATAGATGAAAGAATATTCTCATCTTTGACAATAAAATTGTGGCCTTTTAACTACAACAAGTTTAGTTTTTTAATACTAACCAAACCGTGGTCAAAATGATATATCAGGAAATAAATGCCCCCGGAAATTTTACATCTTGGGAAACTTCTAAGCTAACTGAACTAAAGGAAAAGCAAGTCTCCACTGATTTGGGCCAATCACTTTTATTTGAGAATGATTCACTTCGCATATGGGAAATATTTCTGCAACCCGGAGAAAGAATGGGTTTTAGAAAAATTACCAACAGCTACAACCTTGTATCGATGGGTATAGGTCTTTCTATTACTAGATGTGAAGATGGTAGCATTAACCTATATAAATTTAACGAAGGTGATACACTTTTTATAAATGCCGCAAACGAATCTAAGGTTCAAGATTTAGAGAATATCGGTGATTTACCCCTATATCTAAATATTATGGAATTCAAATCTTTTTACATTACTTGTGATGAGGAAATAATCTCTGTGCTCAAAGAAAGATGAGATTACTAAAATAGCAGGCACTCTCTTCTACATTGCGATATAAAATTTTCATTGCTACTCAAAACGGACTTCGCTATCTTTGAGAATGCATATTATTTCAACAAATATCGGAAACCCGGTAACATTTACCTGGAACGGAAAAGAAGAAGAAACGGGAATTTTTAAATATCCCGTAGAAGAGTCAATTTATCTTAGAAAAGAAGATGTAGGCCAAGATACCATCATCGACAGGGTGCATCATGGCGGTGAAAATAAAGCCTGCTATCTTTTTTCGACTTTGCACTACCCCTACTGGAAAAATTTGTATCCAAAACTTGAATGGGATTGGGGCATGTTCGGTGAAAACCTTACTGTTGAAGGTTTAGACGAAAAGCAAATACGCGTCGGCAATATTTATAGAATAGGTTCGGCACTTGTTCAAATATCTCAACCCCGGGAACCTTGCTATAAACTAGGCGTACGTTTCGACAATCAAAAAATTTTAAAAGAATTTATTGACCATGGCCACCCTGGTACTTATGTTCGTATTCTAGAAGAAGGTGAAGTACATAAAGGTGATCAAATGGAATTAATCGAAGAATCAATAAACGAACTTACCGTTAACCAGTTCTATCAACTTTTGTATCTTAAAGAAAAACCGAAAGAATTACTAAACATATTTATGGCAAACCCTTCAGTACCACAATACAAAAAAGATAAATTACAAAAACACCTATAAGCTTTCGAACATTTTGGTGAACTGAATTATTGAATTGATTTTTCTATAAAAAAAACCTGAGTACGCTAACTTAAATTTTTATGAACTTGAACGAATCTTGGCATTATTATCTAATGGCCACACTATACGTACTTGCAGGAATCAACCATTTTATCAAACCAAGAATGTACAGGCGAATAATACCTAAATACCTACCGAATCCGAAATTTTTGGTAATTCTCAGTGGAATTATAGAAATCTCACTTGGTTTGGCTATGCTCTTCATGGTAACAAAAAATTATGCCCTCTATGGTATCATTTTGATGCTCGTTGCTTTTTTGCCTGTGCACCTCTATATGCTAAGCGACCCTAAAGCAGCTATGGGCTTGCCCAAGTGGCTGTTGTTTGTTAGATTACCGATACAGTTTTTACTAATGTACTGGGCGTTTACTTATCTTTAATGGTATAAAATTCAAAAGCCCTGTGGTGCAATACCAACAGGGCTCTTAACTCAACTCAACTTAAACTACTATTTTAACAACTATTTTACACTAATAGTTTCATAATAAGATTTGTTACCATCGGTAACTACAACCGTATAAACATCTTTAAAAGCTGTCTTGAAGTTGAAAACTTTTTCTACGACCATAGTATCTTTCCATTCTTGAGAGAAAACCAAGCGGTTGCTGCTATCAAATACGTCAACGCTTACCTTATTTTTATCAAGGTTCAAATGGTTAAAGTATATAACTCCCTCTTTCTTTCTGTAAACTGGCTTAGTATCTTCTTTCTTATCAAGAATAGAAATACTTGAACCGTCAACATCAATGGTATAGGTAGTGGTTCTTAGTGAATCATCAGTCAAGAAATAGTACTGACCATCTTTCAAGTTTTGAAGGTCAAACTTCTTGGCATATCCGACTTTCTCAACAGTTTCGTAATAAATTACGTTGCTCTCTTTATCTAAAAGTTTAATGGTAGTCTTACCGGCATCTGCTTCCAGTTCAAATACTACACTTTTGGTGTTCTCGTTGGTAATAAGACTTAATTTCCCTTCGATGGCCGAAGCTGTCATTGTTCCGAACATAAGGGCGATCATTGCTGCTGTTCTAAATACTTTTTTCATGACATTTTGTTTTTAAACCAGTCTCTCAACAGGTTTGGTTAATAATCTGATACAAACATACCACTGAATACCCCACCTCACTACTACACACTTTTCCTATTTATGTGCTATTTTAACATGGCGCATAAACACTTATCCATTAAGGGGTAATTTTGAACATTTTTTGGTTAATTTTGCAAAGAATAGCTCTTTATGGCTATTGTAAATTTGCATTATGGAAAAGAAAATTCCCCTTTCTCAAAAGCCAGCTTTTGAGGCTATAGAACCAAGTTTTGGGCATTCTTATACCTATCAGAAGTTTGATGCCACAAAAAACAACAAACAAAGTATTTGGCACTTCCATCCAGAAATTGAATTGGTGCATGTAAACGGTGGTTCTGGTAAGAGACAAATAGGTAGCCACGTGTCTTATTACTCTAACGGAGACCTTATATTAATAGGTAGTAATTTACCACACTGTGGCTTTACCGATAAGCTCACCGGAAATGAATCGGAGACGGTTATACAAATGAAGCAAGATTTTTTAGGAAACGATTTCTTTAAGATTCCTGAAATGAAGAACATTCAGAATTTGTTCGAAATTGCTAAAGGAGGTATTGCCTTCTCAGGCAAGACCAAAAGAAAGCTGGGTGAGAAATTGCTCATTTTAGAATACCAAACCGATTTTCAGCGATTGCTTTCAATACTGAACATCTTGAACGAGTTGGCGGTTTCGAAAAATTTTAAAATTCTAAATGCTGAAGGTTTCTCTATGGAAACCGAGGTCAAAGATAATGATCGAATCAATATTGTCTTTAACCATGTAAAGAGCAATTTTAAAGAAGAAATTACTTTAGATGAGATTGCGTCGTTGGTGAGTATGACAGTACCTTCATTTTGCAGATATTTTAAAAAAATCACTAATAAGACTTTTGTTCAGTTTGTGAACGAGTATAGATTGGTGCATGCTTCAAAACTATTGGCCGAACAACCCATGAGTATTACTGAAGTTTGTATGGAAAGTGGTTTTAATAACTTTTCGCATTTTAATAAACAGTTCAAGGCATTCACAGGCCAAAACCCTTCAGAATATAGAAACCAATTGAAAAATGTTCTTCAGTAATGCAACGGATTTTACCGACAGAGACCAATTTAAAATTGGTTGATAGTACTATACACTACTATCCCAATTTTTTTAATCGTGAAGAAGCTGACTTTCTATTTCAATGTTTAAGAAGTACGGTGCCCTGGCAACAAGACAAAATTCAGGTTTTCGGAAAAGAATATTTACAGCCAAGACTCACCGCGCTTTACGGTAATAACGGCAAGAATTATTCTTATTCTCATATTACAATGGAACCGCATACTTTCACCAGTGAACTTTTAAAAATTAAAAATAAAGTTGATAACCACTGTAATGTCGATTTTACTACTTGTTTAATCAATTTATATAGAAATGGCAAAGACAGTAACGGCTGGCATGCCGACAATGAGAAAGAATTGGGGGCGGACCCGATTATAGCTTCTGTTTCTTTAGGTGAGGAACGATTTTTTCATCTCAAACACAGGGCTTGTAAAGCTCAGAGGTACAAATTACTCTTAGAACCTGGCAGTTTATTGGTCATGTCGGGCGAAACACAGAAATACTGGTTACACCAAATACCAAAAACCTCTAGAATTCTTGACGAACGTATAAATCTAACCTTTAGGGTCATAAAATAAAAAAAACGACCTCTTTCTAAGAGGTCGTTTTTCTTGGCCCATATTTTTTGTTGAAGAACCGTACTGTCTTTAATAAGCGGGCGAGACCATTAATATACTCATACTGAACTTCTTATTAATATAACTTCAAAACGTGTTCCAAAGTACATGTATTCGTTCAAATTTTATTTTTATCAGATAAATTGTTGTGTAGTCTACAATTATGTATGTCTGTTCAAGAGAAAATTTCGTTGAGAACCTTGGCCAATCTTACCCCACCCTTTAGAAGTTGTTGCTCAACCGTACTCCACCAGTCATAGCTATAACGGTAGTATAATTTTTCACCGGTCTCTACAGAATCATAAACCTCATTGGCGATATCTTGACTCTCTTCTACCCATTCATAAATAGTACCCTCTTGGATCAAGTTGACCTTTTCTTTAGTTAACTTGGGTAATGAGGCAGAAAGTTCGGTGTAACTCATTCCATAATCGTTAATCATATGGCTATCCCAAACCCGATGAAGGTTGGTACCCTCATTAAACCATTGTAACTGAATATCATTACCTCCCCTATCTTCAGATCGGCCAACATGCATGGGTTGATGAAGGTCGCCCATTAAATGCACCAACATTTTGAGGTAGAAGGCCTTATCGGCAGTTGTACTTTTATCATCTCCTATGATTTCGATACATTTTTCTATACCAATAATAATATCACCCTGCTCACTGGGCTTGACTTCCGTATATTTCTTATCTGCCGGAAAATTCACATAGTGCCAAGGGCCGAACTTTCGGTAGGCCGTATCAGACTTAATATCATCTGCAAAATTAGAAACCGTGGCCAGACTTCTACCGTTCAATAATTCTTTGATAGCTCTCTTCGCTTTTCTTGAAAGGTGCTTTTCGGCAATTTGACCAACAGCCCTATGTCCGGTCTTCGACCAGTCTCCATCATTTGCCAAAATGAAATTTGAGATAAATATCAATAAGAAAGCTATTCTTTTCATTCCCTTAATTTGGCCTCAAATGTAGCCATTGTGCTTTAATCTAATGTTAAGAAGCACTCTGTTTTCATTTTTTAATTTGATATTGCAGCCCTTAAAATCAGTGTATTGATACTAAAAGGAATAAAAAATAGGTATTTAAGAATAGGCATCTTAGCCTTAATGGGTCTCTTCATTTTCTCCGTTATCTTCGTGATGAGCGTGAAATGGGGGCTATGGGGCAAATTACCTTCTAAAGAAGACCTCTCCGATTTTCAATATCAAAGAGCATCTGAAGTTTATACTGCAGATAGCATGCTCATCGGTAAATACTATCTTTTTGATAGGCAACCGATTGTTTTTGATGATATTCCAGAGAACGTACTCAATGCATTGGTTGCCATAGAAGATGAGCGTTTTCACGAACATTCGGGCATCGATTACCAAAGTTTGGGCAGGGTAGCATTAAAGACCATTTTAATGCAAGACCAATCGGCAGGTGGGGGAAGTACCCTTACACAACAATTGGCCAAAAATCTATACCCCAGAAGAGACCGTAAGCAAACCAATATTGTAGTCGATAAGCTTAAGGAAATGTTCATTGCCAAGCGTATCGAAAAAATTTACTCGAAGCAAGAAATTTTAGGGCACTATTTAAATACGGTTTCATTTGGCGACAATACTTTTGGCATTGAAAGCGCTTCACTCAAGTTTTTTAATAAAAAAACTCAAGATTTAAAACTTGAAGAGGCAGCCGTTTTGGTAGGCATGCTCAAGGCGACCTACGGATATAACCCTAGGGTTTTTCCTGAAAGAAGTTTGGAGCGTAGAAATTTGGTCTTGTCATCGATGCACAAAAATGAGATGCTACCAGAGAATCAAAAAGATAGTTTAATTAACGTACCATTGACCCTAAACTATCGTGAGTACGATAATAACGACGGACTGGCACCTTATTTCAGGGAAGAAGTAAGAAAGAAATTATTGAAATGGACCAAAGAGCAGCGCGAAGAAGGTAACGAGTACAACATCTATACCTCAGGTCTAAAAATCTACACTACCCTTGATTACAATATGCAATTCTGGGCCGAAGAAGCCATGAGAGATCATATGAAATCGCTTCAAGAACGTTTCGAGAAAAGCTATGGACAAAGTGCGCCTTGGGCCACCAATAAAAAATTGATCAATAAACTGATCAAACAATCAAACATCTATAAAAAATTAAGCGCTTCTGGTCTTGATGAAAAGCAAATTATGGACTCGCTCAACCAAAAGAAAAAGATGATTTTGGTCGATTGGGAGGGTGAGAAAACCGTACAGGCTAGCTCAATTGATAGTTTGAAACATTATATGAAATTTCTGAATACCGGTTCATTGGCCATTGAACCTAAAACTGGGGCTGTGAAAACCTGGATAGGTGGGGTAGATTTTGAACACTTTAAATATGATCATGTCGCTCAGAGTAAAAGACAAGTGGGTTCGACATTTAAGCCTTTGGTATATACCGCCGCCTTGGAAACGGGTATTGAACCTTGCACCTATTTTTCTGCGGAGGAAGTAGAATATGAAAACCTGAAAGGGTGGTCACCGGGAAATTCTGGCGAAAAAGATGAGGCTTACCTCAACTATTCGATGGAGCAAGCCTTGAGTAATTCTGTGAATACCGTTGCAGTAAAAGTCATGGAGAAAACGGGGATAAACAATGTAATTGCCATGGCTAAAAACATGGGTATTTTCACCAAGCTACCAGAAGAGCCTTCACTGGCTTTAGGTACAGGAGAAATATACCTCAATGAACTGGCCGGGGCCTATGCGAGCTATATGAACAATGGGCGTGCTGTTTTGCCTTATTTAATCAATTCTATTTCTGACCAAAAAGATTCTCTTTTGGTTGAATTCAAGCCTAAGCGGGCCGTTGAAACTGCCTTCTCAGAACAAACACGACAAATCATGGTCGAGATGATGAAATCGACAATTGACAGAGGTACGGCTTCACGCATTCGCAGTACTTATAAATTGAATAATGCTATTGCAGGTAAAACCGGAACTACCCAAAATAATAAAGATGCTTGGTTCGTCGCCTTAACACCAGAACTGGTTCACGTAACCTGGGTTGGGCTCGATAATCACGAAATTGGTTTTAAAAGCACCAGTTTAGGCCAAGGTGCAAGTGCGGCGCTACCGATTTTTGCAAAATTTATGCAAGAAATGAACAAGCATCCTTCGTATAATTATATCACAAAAGCTCAATTTAAAAAACCGGACCCCATCGTTCTCGAAATGCTAGACTGCGAACCGGTCAAACGTGATGGCTTTTTTAAACGTTTATTCAAGAATCCTGATAAGAAAAGAAAGAAAGAATTTAAAGATCGCAACTCGGCACCATAATAAGTTTCAAACTAGGTCGAACCCTTTTCAATTCTTATTTTTGTGTTCTCATTCAAAGCTTGAAATCATTGAAATATAAAATACTTTGCTCCGATTTAGACGGCACCTTACTTTCTTCAAAAAGCGATGTATCTGATTTTACTATAACCGAAATCAATAGAATTAAAAGTCAGGTACGGGTTGTTCTTGTGTCTGCAAGAATGCCCCGTGCAATGACCTATCTTCAACGTAGACTGGGCATCGAAAACCAGCCTCTAATCTGCTATAATGGCGCATTGGTACTTGACGGCGAAAATGAGCTAGCGTCCGCCGAAATAACCATTCCCTTTTTAAACGATATATATGCTTTAGCCATGGCTCACTCCATAAAATTAGGCTTATACCATGGTAATGAATGGTATGTTGAAGAGAACAGCGAGCGCGTTCGTAAAGAAATTAGATACACGCAAACCACACCTGTATTTAGAGCTACTAAAGACACCCTGGCAGACTGGCAGTCTAGAGAATTGGGTGCACATAAAATAATGCTTATGGGCACCAAGAATACTTCCGATGCCATATTCCCTATTTTAGAAGAGCGCTTTTCAGAAAATTTAAATCTTTACCGTTCAAACGATACCTTAATTGAGATTGCCCCAAAATCAGTTTCAAAACTTACTGCGATAAAATTATTGTTAAAAGATGATGAAGAGCTTTCGGATGTCATCTCTTTCGGTGACAATTATAACGACATAGAGATGCTACAACATACAGGTTTAGGTGTAGCAGTGGACAATGCAAGAGAAGAAGTCAAATCAATTGCCAATGAAGTCACCCTTGCCAACACAGAGCACGGGGTGGCCAGCTTTATAAAGCAGCATCTTGTATTTTAACTATATTTGGTAAAAAGCAAGTCCGTTTTATGATAGAACCCCTAATTACCGATGACACTGTAGTATTTGGTTTATTAACTCTCTGCCTAGGCTTCATATTTTATACCTCCTCGATTACCAAAGGGTTTTGGAAAAAGTTTTATTCAATAGTGCCCGCTGTTCTAATGTGCTATTTATTGCCTGCGATATTGGCCAGTTCAGGCATAATTTCCGATGAGTCGTCGAATCTTTATTTTGTAGCTAGCAGATATCTTTTGCCTGCTGCATTGGTACTTATGACTTTAAGTATCGACTTGAAGGCCATCTCCAATTTGGGGTCAAAAGCGCTTATTATGTTTTTGACCGGTAGCGTAGGCATAATAATCGGTGGGCCTATAGCCATTTTAATTGTGTCTATATTTTCACCTGAAACTGTTGGCGGCAATGATTTTGATGCTATTTGGCGCGGACTTGCAACCATTGCCGGCAGTTGGATCGGTGGTGGCGCCAATCAAGCGGCCATGCTAGAAATATTCAGGTACAACCCTGAAAAATATGGTGGTATGGTGTTGGTCGATATAGTAGTTGCCAATGTATGGATGGCCGTTATTCTTCTCGGAGTCGGTAAAACAAAGCGCATCGACAAATGGCTCAGGGCAGATACCAGCGCTATCGAAACCCTAAAGGTAAAGGTTACCGCTTTTGCCGAGAAAATTACTAGGGTTCCCACGCTCAAAGATTACATGATGATGTTGTTCTTTGCCTTTACGGCAACCGGAATAGCCCATTTTTTCGGAAATCACATCAGTAATTTTCTTACTTCAACGTTCGACAGTGTCAGTGACAAGAAAAGTTTTCTGTCATTTTTAGGTTCCAGTTTCTTTTGGATGGTGGTAATCGCTACCGTAGTTGGTATTTCATTATCATTTACCAAGGCCAAAAACTACGAAGGTGCAGGGGCCAGTAAAATCGGCGGAATGTTCATTTATATCCTTGTGGCAACCATAGGTATGAAAATGGATTTGGGCAAAGTTTTAGAAAACCCTGGCCTTATCGCAATAGGCTTTATTTGGATTACTATACATGCCGGCTTATTGATATTGGTCGCCAAACTTATAAAAGCCCCTTATTTTTTCTTGGCGGTTGGCAGTCAAGCCAATGTGGGCGGGGCCGCTTCGGCACCAGTGGTGGCCGCAGAATTTCATCCGTCATTGACCTCTGTTGGTGTATTGTTAGCTGTCTTTGGCTATGTAGTCGGTACTGGGGGTGCCCTACTTTGTGCCTATCTTATGGAAGTTGCTTCAAAACTATAACTGCCGACCATCAGTTAAAATGATTTTTTTTAGGATATTTGCGCCACCAAAAAAATGAAATGAAAAACCTATTCTTCTTAAGTACTATTCTTTTTTTAATGATTTCCTGTGGAGGAAACAATGCCAATATGATGATTGTGAACGGCAATGTCAAGGGGCTCAAAAAAGGTACACTCTACCTACAACATATACCAGATTCAACCTTGACAACCATAGATTCGGTGCAGGTTGATGGTGATGGTACATTCAACTTTGAAACCGAATTAGAGAGTCCGGAAATTTTTTACCTCTACCTAAAGAAAGAAGATGCCAACGATATCAACGATAGAATTACTTTTTTTGGTGAACCTGGTACTATAACTATTAACACCTCATGGAACACTTTTGATATGAATCCAAAAATCGAAGGTTCTGAAACTCAAAAAAAATTGAAAGAGTACCAAAAGACAATGTCGCGATTTAACATGAAGAATCTCGAACTTATGCAAATTGCCCGTAACCCAGAAGTTCCATTAGATTCATTACAGTTAGATTCGCTGCAGGATCTTAGTGACAGAAACCTAAAACGAGGTTATGCATTTGCCTTGAACTTTGCCCTTAACAACAAGAATTCATATATAGCACCTTTTATCGCTCTAAACGATGTTTCTGATGCGAATGTTATATACTTAGATTCTATTTATAACTCGCTTTCACCTGAAGTGGCCGAGTCGAAATATGGCAACCTCTTGAAAGAACATTTAGAGAATGTGAAGAAATAAAAAAATCCCGTTAAACAACGGGATTTTTTTATTCTAAATTCGGGTAACTACACTATCCGAGGTTATTAACCTTTTCAGCGAGACCGTTGGCCTTGGTTTCCAATTCTTGGCGTACCTCTTTTAGGTGGCTTTTTCTGTTATCTACGCTCTTATCATTGACCTTCTCAATTAGAACGTCAAAAGTTTCAATGGCCTCATCGATAATTTTGGCTCCCTCTTTAGACTCTTGATTATTATTTGCCGCATCAACGATATATACCGCTTCGATGATATCGCCAAGTACATTATTGATATCTTTTTTTAACTCTCGTACACTTGCCATAATATGGATTTATTTTTTGCAAAAATAGCCTTTTTTTAAATCATTTAATTAATAGTATCAATTCTAAATGGTAACCTCTAATAACTTGGCACCTTCTGTCTTGATTGTAATCGATTCAGATGCGGCAGCTACCAACGTAGTTTGACCTTTTTCTATTTCTACAGAACCAAAATCGTTCATAATCGTAGCGGAACCACCTACACACATGTAAATTGTAAAAGAATCCCTTTGCTTGGTGTCTTGTATCAAGTCCTGTGACAAATCTAGAAAATTGGTCTTAAAATAAGGGCACTCGACCATATCGTTCACCTTATCCTTCGTATTCGAATAATTTACCTTGAAATCATCCTTCTTGGTATAATCAATAGCATCTAGTGCCAAATCTGTATGCAACTCCCGTAGATTACCGTTTTTATCCTTCCTATTAAAATCAAACACTCGATAGGTGATATCTGAAGTCTGTTGTATTTCTGCCAATAAAACGCCTGCACCAATGGCATGAATTTTTCCAGTATTAATAAAAAAAGTATCTCCCTCATTAACCTTCTCATAATTGAGAAGTTCTAACAATGTATCGTTCTCTAAGCTATTGGCATATTCCTCTTTCGTAACATCTTTATTGAAACCGACTATTAGCTCGGCATCATTATCAGCATCCATCACATACCACATTTCAGTTTTGCCAAAAGAGTTATGCCGTTCTTTGGCCAACTCATCGTTCGGATGTAATTGTATGGAAAGGTCTTTTTTGGCATCGATGAACTTGATAAGAATAGGAAAATCGGTACCGAATCTTTCAAAAACACTATTACCCAGCACCTGCTCTGGAAATTCTTCAATAAGTTCTTGCAAAGTTTTACCTACTAGCTTACCGTTCGAGACTACAGAGACGTCACCAGACACCGTAGATAGTTCCCAACTCTCGCCGGTTATATCGTTTTCTATCGGCTTGCCCAATACATCTTTTAATTTTGTGCCGCCCCACAGACGTTCTTTGAGTATTGGTTGAAATTTTAAGGGGTAAAAGTTCATAGTTTGATCGATTGTATGGCTTTCAATGCTTCTCTGATATGCCCTGAAGCACCCAGGCTATTGAAAACCATGATTATTTTTCCTTTAGAATCTACAACATAGGTTTCCCTACCGGGGAGTATTAACAAATTTTTTCCTACATTGAACGCTTTGCGTACTATTTTATTATCATCTGCGAGCAAGGTAAAGGGAAGCTTATATTTTTCAGCAAATTTAAGATGGCTTTTCTGGTCGTCTGAACTGATACCGATAACCTTAACGCCGAAATCTTTGAACTGCTCATAGCTATCTCTAAAGGCACATGCTTCTTTCGTACAACCGGGAGTATCGTCTTTCGGATAGAAATAGATGACCATCGGTTTTTTACCCTTAAAATTTGCACTGTCGAATACTTTACCGAACTGATCGGTCAATGTAAAATCGGGAATTTCATCACCCACTTTTAGTCCCATAAGCTAACCTGAAAATGTTACAAAGTTTCGTGGGGTTTCATAGAGGGTAACCTCGATTTCTTTGGTCTTTTCAATATGAGGTCTAAGTTTACGCCAGATAACCACGGCAATATTTTCTGCAGTTGGGTTTAAATCTTGAAATTCTGGCACCTCAACATTCAAATTCTTGTGGTCAAGGGCATCTTCAATTTCGTTCTTGATCAAGTCTTTCAAAACCTTCATATCGATAACAAAACCCGTTTCTTCATCTATCTCACCAGTAACACTTACAACCAGCTCATAATTGTGACCATGAAAGTTTGGGTTATTACATTTACCAAACACCTCATCATTTTTTTCTGAGTTCCAGTCTTTTCGATACAGACGATGTGCCGCATTAAAATGTGCTTTTCTACTCACTTTAACCTTCATCGCCCAACGTTTTTTGAGATATATAACTATAGAATTTTTCAAATATGATTTTGAACCATTCTGTATATATATCAGGATTGTTCTGCATATCAGATTTGATGTCTTCGGGTTTCATCCATTTCCAATCGGCCACCTCATCAGGATTAATATTGGGTTCTCCTTCAAAATTACCCATCATAACATGATCAAATTCATGTTCGGTAAGTCCGTTATCAAAGGCAGCCTTATAGGTAAAAGAAAACAGTTCGTGAAGCTCAGCTACGAAACCCATCTCTTCTTGTAACCTTCTCTTGCCCGCCTCAATATTAAGTTCACCTTCCCTTTGGTGACTACAACAGGTATTGGTCCATAATAGAGGGGAGTGATATTTGTGTGCGGCCCTTTGTTGAAGCATAGTTTCACCCTTACCGTTCATAATAAAAACGGAGAAAGCCCGATGTAAAAGTGCTTTTTCATGAGCTTCCATTTTAGGCATAGTGCCTATTTGATTATCTTCTTGATCTACCAAGATCACTTGTTCTTCTTTCAAATGCAATTATTTAATAAAACGTCTAGAATGCGCTTTACACAAAAATAACACCTTTAAGCAAGTAATATAAAAAGAGGACTATAAAATATAGTTAATGGCTTATATCAATACCTAAATATCACACAGTTCTATAGCTAGTTAAGGTAGAGGTAACCTTTGAGCATTTTATGTTTACCATCGGTATCTTCGTAATTTAAGAGGTAAAAGTAAGTACCTGAGGGAAGTCTTTCTTCAACGCCTTGCGACAGCTGATCAGATGTCATACCTATAAATTGATTACCAGATGTGTCGTATGATTCGGTTTCGTAAAGCAAAATACCCCAGCGATTATATATCTGCAAATGATTTTCAGGTCGCTCTTCTAAACCTGTGATGGTCAAGTAATCGTGTAAGTTATCACCATTAGGAGTTACTACGTTGTATACAATTACATCTGTATATGGGGCCTCTAAATAATCAGGTCTTCCGTTACCATTTTCATCGTCATTAGAATAATCACCATCAGTATTGGCATCTTCATCTCTACTCATAATACCATCACCATCATCGTCAATATCTCGATAATCTGATTCTTCATCACCATCAGTGTTCGGCAAATCAAGTATTGGATTGTCAATTTCATCATTGATGTCAACATCTATCATTTCTTCACCTTCATAGCCATCATCAAGCCCATCATCATCTTTATCAGATCCAATGAATACTACATCGGGTATGCCATCGTGATTATGATCGTGTGCCTCGATAGAATCTAAAATATTATCGTTATCACTGTCAAGATCTAAATAATCGGGCATATCTTCACCATCTGAATTAACAGGTATCAGACCCTGCATACCATCATTTTCATAGGCATCATCTAATCCATTATCATTTTCATCTCGATTACTGGGTGGAATGTAATCTGAAGTAGTCTGGGCCTCTACATTATCAGGTATACCATCATTATCACTATCTATATCTAAATAATCAGGATATTCATCGTTATCGGAATTGGTAGGGTTTGTTGCCGGATTATCGTCACCATCTAAATTCAAGTCTTCAAAACTATCGGTAATTCCATCACCATCACTATCTAGAACATCGGGTGAAACCTCTCCAACAATTAGAATGGCACTATCTGACACCGCAATAGGTTGGCAGAGATTATCCGCACTTGTCGCTACCAATCTATATTGATTTCCGCTTTCAGTTACCGGAACATTTGACAATGAGAGTTCTGTCGTGTTCGCACCGGCATAAATTCCGCCATCGGATACCTGGCTCCAAGTACTACCGGAATCAGTGCTTACTTCCCATACATGGGAAAGTGCAGAACCGCTTACGTTTACCGAAAAAATAGCATTCCCGGCGATTGGTATTTGCTGATCGTTCGGAGAAGAATTTATCGTCACCGCTACCCCATTTGGGGTTACCACTGAATCTGAAGAACCACTATAACCTCCTTGATCTAGTACCAATCCATCGGCATCTACCGAAATCGGAGAACTCCCCAAATATAAATCACCATCAGCATCTTCATGGCCAGCTTCTATTGCATCGCCACAACCATCATCATCACTATCTAAATCTAAATGGTCGGCAACACCATCACTATCGCTATTCTGTTCTTGACAACTAGAAACCCGTACTGTAAAGTCATCAAATACGGAATAAGCTACGTTACCATCATTCTGTTGATTGTAAGTATAGACCCGTAAAGTATACGTTGTATTTTCCTCTAAATTAAATTGAGAACCTGATGGCATTATATCGAAAAATTCAGAAACCCCGTTTGAAGGATAATGAATTCGGATATCAGAATACAGAGACATGGAAGTAACAAAACCATCATTTGAAATCTCAAGGGCTACATCGTAGGAATGGCCTACAGTTGTACCATCAGAATTTTGAAACCAATTTATACCTATACGCTCGATTACCGGGTTTATTAATCCATCAGCTGTAGTAAAATCAACCTCCACGTATTCATTTTGTAATACTGCTTCTTCATAAGTAATTGCATCAATATTACTGATCTGCAATTCAGCTGCAGGTGAATTACCATCTATACCCACACCCGTAGTGATACTACCAGTATTCGAAATAAGCCATGTATTGATCGATGGGTTCTGAACAAAATCATTTTCCCTTGTGCCTACCGGGGCATTAAATTCCCATGCAAAATAATCGTCATCAATACAATCTAATGACTCATTACTATCTACAATTCCATCATTATCATCATCTAAATCTGTTCTATTGTCCACTAAATCATTATCCGTATCATAATCAGTGGTAATATAAACAGAAGTTATATCTGTACTTCCACTGGCATCGGTAATTTCATACTTAAAAAAATCAGTGCCGATGAAATCGGTATTCGGTGTATAGGTAAAATAGTCATCAAAAGAATCGTTTGCAGTACCGTTATCCTGTAAAGCTATCGTTCCATTAGTAGGCAAAGTGAAATTAGTAATGGCATTATTCGGTCTTGGGCCTGAACTCCCAAAATTATCGTTTTGTAGAACGTTGATGATATTGTCGGTAGAGTTGTTCACCACATTTGCACTATCAAAAATTGCTTCTAATTTTATCACTATAATGGCCGTACCTGTATCGCACACCCTTGTGTTGGGTGCTGGCAGACAAACTTCATATTCAAAGGTATCGTTACCCGTAAAACCGGTATTCGGTATATAGTTGAACGTACCATCGGGGTTAAAAATCAATGTTCCGTTCGATGGGCTCGAGGTCAGGGTATAAGAACTTCCATTTGGCACCAAATCGTTGGCCGCAATATCGCCATTGCCTTCACGGTCTAACTTTATTCTTAAACTATCGTCTTCAGCATAGGTTTGCATCAGAAAGAACTTTCCGTCACCATGATCAGTCGTTGCTCCCATATATCTGATAGAGGTGATAGTAGACCCGACCGGGGCAAGCTCAGATAATTCATATAAGGCTACACCGATTATTTGATTGTTCTCGTTATTTCTACCACTACTCCAATAATCGCTATTCGCCGTGGGTTCGGCTTGAGGTAGTACACCGGTTAGATTAGTCTCATTTCGAACAAATGTTCTACCCAATAATTGTTCCGCCCCACCACCTGCAGGTATACCATGCAACTCAACATACATACAATTGTTACCGCCACGTTCTGTTATGGCAATCACTCCGTCGGGGTTCGATGGTATACCAGGGTTGTAAGATATGGTCTGTATTTGAGCATTGGTCGTAGCAAGAGCGGTGTAGTCTTCACAAAAATTATCTCCCGTACTATTCGATTGAAAATAATGGTTTAGATTTAGCGACTGATAGGCATCTAACGCCCCAGACTCCCAATTTGGGTCATCACTGCCACTCACAACCCGAGAACCATTTAACCATATATTATTTTCGCCATCACCACCCGGGCCTACTCTGGACATCTCATAAGATGAAGGAACAACGAAAGTATTGTAATCAACGCCGTCAATGCTTATGGATTGTAAGTTCGCAGGATCGCTTACGGTAACCTGTGTATCTGCCCAATTGAAGGTTACACCCGTTCTAATCGAGTTGGCCTGACTTAAAAGTTGAGCTGATGTCAATAGGGTTACACATATTAAAAATATGATTCTGAAATATGTAACTGAAGTGTAGGTACTCTTCATGAGCTAAGCGTTTAAATTTGCATGGAATAGATTTGGGACCTATTCTGATGCAAAGATAGTTTCATGCTCGCCCAATTGGGAGGATATACGTTATACGTACATATTTATCGCCTTGATGCACTCTCAAATCGGTTTCGAATAAATTAGGGAAGACCCTGCATAGACAAGGGGATCGACAAACGGGATAAACTACAAATGAGTTGTATTTCAAACCCTTACAGTCCCGTATATATTGTTGCAATCGACCAACTGAAATAGTTTAAAGCTGAAAAACAACAAGTAGAATAGCAAAAGAATAAAATCTTAGAAGAATCGTGGAGATTTTAAATTACCCTGAGTCGATATGAAGTCGTATCGAAATATGACTTCGAAAGAGCCGTCGTTATATACGGCATTACCTAATTCGGTTATTTCTCGATCATAGGCTATACCGATAAGAAACTTATTAGAGACATTGAAACCAAACATTCCACTATAGGCGGCATCCCAACGATAGGCCGCACCTATAATAAATTTCTCGTTCAACATAAAGTTGGCCGACAAGTCTACTTGTAAAGGGGCTCCCTGAACTAGTTTTGACAAAATTGTTGGTTTAAACTTGAGGTTTGAACTTAAATCCCAAACATAGCCTGTTATTAGATAAAAATTCATCTGCTCTTTGGCAGTAGAAGGCGCGGGGCCTTCTTGAAAATGTTTGGTCTGTAAAATTCTAGGAACCGAAATACCCGCATAAAATTTTTCATTATGGTAATAAATACCCGCTCCGAAATTTGGTGAAAATTGATTGTCTATATCGTTTTGTAAACTGTTATCAGGAGCAATTTGGTTCAGTTCAGAAAATCGAACATCCAATAAATGGGCCGAAGCTTTTAATCCGAAGCTTAACCTACCCTCATTAGAGGTATATATAGTATACGAGAAATCAATATCAAAGTATGTCTCAGAAGTTGGTCCGATCTTATCATTGACAATCGACAACCCCAAACCGACCCCTCGATACCCGATGGGAGAATGCACATTAAAGGTTTGAGTAATGGGCGCTCCATCAAGACCGATCCATTGAGATCGGTGCAAGGCCGCAACGCTAAGATTTCCCCGTGATCCTGCATACCCAGGGTTTACACTTACAGTGTTGTACATGTACTGCGTATATTGTGCGTCTTGCTGGGCGGTCAATTCATTTATTCCGGCAGTTAAAACTACAATGAACAAGAATAGTTTATTTCTAATGATATTTAGATTCGGGGTCTTCATTGTTACTATCGGTTTAAATAAATATATCCGGACAAGTTTTTAGTTTCTCCAGTATCGGTTTTATACTCTAAAATATAGAAGTAAGTACCTACAGGCAGCTTTCGGTCTACATCAACCGTAACCCTACCTTCTGATGTACCATCAAAAGTATTTCCTTGAGTATTGTATGCTTGAGTACTGTACACAATGACTCCCCATCTATTATAGATGTGTATGGAGTTATCAGGATAATTCTCCAGACCTGAAATAGTCAAAACATCATGTACTCCGTCACCATTGGGTGTAATTACATTAAATACTTCAATCTGCGCTTCTTCGCGATTCGGTTCTAGATATTCAGGTATACCATCACTATCGCTATCATCATTTGAATAATCGCCATCGATATTTATATCTTCATTCTTACTCTCGATTCCGTCGTCGTCGTCGTCAGTGTCACGATAATTCGATTCGCCATCACCATCGGTATTAGGTAAGTCGTTATAGGGGTCGTCTATTTCATCATTAACATCACGGTCAATAACAGTTTCACCTTCATAGCCGTCATCAAGACCATCGTTGTCTTTATCAGATCCAATCAAGACAAATTCGGGTATACCATCTTGATCATGGTCATGGGCCTCTATTCTATCCGGAATATTATCATTATCACTATCTTCATCTACATAATCAGGAAGACCATCACCATCGGTATCTTCAGGAATGATTCCTAAATTACCATTGGCTTCATACACATCATCCAACCCATTAGCATTTAAGTCCTGACCACTTGGGGCTATATATCCTATGGTAGATTGTGCTTCTACATTGTCAGGTATACCATCATTGTCACTATCAATATCTAAATAATCTGCAATGCCATCACCATCGCTATCTGTTGGGTTGGTAGCTGGGTCATTATCCCCATCAAGGTTCAGATCTTCAAAATTGTCAAGAATTCCGTCGTCATCTGCATCTAAATCAACAGCATTCGTGACCACAATAGTAACAGTTGCCGTACTACAGTTTAATAGGCTATCACATAGTGTATAGGTAAAAGTATCTGACCCAACATAGTTATCGTCAGGGGTATAGGTTAGTGTATCATCGGAAGGGTCATTAGGGGTACCTGCATCGTCAATTACTACACTACCATTTGAAGAACGATTTACTGAAAGCGAACCGTTTGAAGGAACATCATTATCATTAGCTAAAATAGCGATGTCTATAGAGGTATTTTCAGTAGTCGCAATGGCATCGTCAATAGCGTCTACTAATGGTCTAACATCCACATTCACCGTGGCCGTACTACAGTCGCCAAACGTATTGCAAACCGTATAATTGAAAGAGTCGGACCCGTTGTAGTTCGGGTTCGGAGTATAGGTAACTATATCATCAGTAGGGTCGTTGGGCGTACCATTATTATCGATTGTTACGCTACCGTTATCCGGATTACTTGAAATATTCAGAGAACCTGAATTGGGCAAGTCTGAATCATTATCATATACATTAACAATTACAGGCAAATCTTCATCAGTACTCACCAGATCATCAACCAAGGTTGCCGATTCATCGATACAAACAACCGTAAAGTTCGGAAGGCTCTTGCTATTGCCAGCTTTATTAATCGTAGCCGAGTATTTCATAACCGTTTGAGTTGCAATAACAGTAGGACTGTTCTGATTTCCAGAAACAGATGGTACCCAAGTAAGTGTAGCTCCTGGAGGTATCGGGTTTCTAGTAATGTCCAAAGTCACCTCATTGTACGGTGAATTGCAATTCGTAATGATAAAATAGCCCGTCGCATTTTTGCCACAAAGCGTACCATCATAAGTAGCATAGTAAACTCCACGTTCAGAAGCCTCATAAAATGAGTCGGTACCCAAGACCGTGCTAGGGTCGGTAGCCTCGTACCAGCGATAATTTGTCTCATCACCTGCACTAGGGGCTTGTAATAAAAATTGCGCTTGGGAAACACAAATCCCAAGCATCGTAAAAACGACACCGAGGAATAGGGATTTATATGTTAAGGTGGCTTTCAAATCGGTCTTGAGCTATTTATATATTATTTCACCATAAAGACTACATTAATCAATGCATTATAGTCCGCTGGTTGCCCGATTATCTCATAGGTCAACTCTCCATCGCCATTAATAATCATGCTTCCCGTATTAAATACTGTTGGATCTGCGTACGTAACGTAATAATACAATTCAGTCGCACCATAAGTAGGAAGCGCAGCAGGCGCACCGGCACTAGCTACTGTTGGACTACCATATTGCGCAATATATTGAGCATAAAGGTCAATTGTAAATGTGCCATTAGTTGAAGCATCTACAGCAATTGACGGCGGGTAGAATATTCTAGCTGCCTTTGATGTTATCGGAGCGATTGCATTAATCACCTCTTGTACATTGGTCTCGGCGGTCGGAGAAGCCTCACCACCCTCATCAACATCAATTGGTGTTCTTAAGGGAACTTCGTCATCAAATTGGTCATCTGAACCTATATCGGATAAAGGAACATTTAGGTTTCCTCCACCATCAGTTAGCCTTAGGTTGTTTCCAACAACTCTAAAAGCTGTATTGTATTCGTTTCCTGGGTCTGAATCCGCATCGTTTACATTTAACGTAATTGCGTTCCCACCAGAGATGGCTATATGACCTGCATTGCCATTGGATGATAATGTTTGGTCATCCGTTGCTGGATCACCTGCTGGACCTACATCTCCTTGTGGACCTTGTGGGCCAACTTCACCTTGTGGACCTTGTGCTCCTGTTGCTCCGGTATCACCTTGAGGACCCTGTGGACCAACTTCTCCTTGCGCTCCGGTTGCTCCGGTATCACCTTGTGGACCTTGTGGGCCAACTTCACCTTGTGGACCTTGTGCTCCTGTTGCTCCGGTATCACCTTGAGGACCCTGTGGACCAACTTCTCCTTGCGCTCCGGTTGCTCCGGTATCACCTTGTGGGCCTTGTGGACCAACTTCACCTTGTGGACCTTGTGCTCCTGTTGCTCCGGTATCACCTTGAGGACCCTGTGGACCAACTTCTCCTTGAGCTCCTGTTGCTCCTGTATCTCCTTGTGGACCTTGTGGGCCTACGTCACCCTGTGGACCCTGGGCTCCTGTTGCTCCGGTATCTCCTTGCGGACCCTGTGGACCAACTTCTCCTTGTGGACCTTGCGCTCCGGTTGCTCCGGTATCACCTTGTGGGCCTTGTGGACCAACTTCACCTTGTGGACCTTGTGCTCCTGTTGCTCCGGTATCACCTTGAGGACCCTGTGGACCAACTTCTCCTTGAGCTCCTGTTGCTCCTGTATCTCCTTGTGGACCTTGTGGGCCTACGTCACCCTGTGGACCCTGGGCTCCGGTTGCTCCGGTATCTCCCTGCGGGCCTTGTGGACCAACTTCTCCTTGGGCTCCGGTTGCTCCCGTATCTCCCTGTGGGCCCTGTGGTCCAACTTCTCCTTGGGCTCCTGTTGCTCCTGTATCTCCTTGTGGGCCTTGGGGACCAACTTCTCCTTGCGGACCTTGCGCTCCGGTGGCACCGGTATCTCCCTGTGGACCTTGTGGACCTTGGGCTCCGGTTGCTCCCGTATCTCCCTGCGGACCTTGAGGGCCAACTTCACCTTGCGGACCTTGCGCTCCCGTATCTCCCTGTGGGCCTTGTGGACCTGTTTCTCCTTGTGGACCTTGCGCTCCGGTTGCACCTGTATCTCCTTGTGGACCTTGTGGGCCAACTTCACCTTGCGGACCTTGCGCTCCGGTTGCTCCTGTATCTCCTTGTGGGCCTTGGGGACCTACGTCACCCTGTGGACCCTGTGCTCCTGTTGCACCGGTATCTCCTTGCGGACCTTGCGCTCCTGTTGCTCCCGTATCTCCTTGTGCTCCGGTTGCTCCTGTATCTCCCTGTGGGCCTTGTGGACCTGTTTCACCTTGTGGACCTTGCGCTCCGGTTGCTCCCGTATCTCCTTGTGGGCCTGTTTCTCCCTGTGGACCTTGGGCTCCGGTTGCACCGGTATCTCCCTGCGGACCTTGTGGGCCTTGTGGACCTACTTCTCCTTGCGGACCTTGCGCTCCGGTGGCACCGGTATCTCCCTGTGGACCTTGTGGACCTTGGGCTCCGGTTGCTCCCGTATCTCCCTGCGGACCTTGAGGACCAACTTCTCCTTGTGGACCTTGAGGACCAACTTCTCCTTGTGGACCTTGAGCTCCGGTATCACCTTGTGGGCCTGTTTCTCCCTGCGGACCTTGTGGGCCAACTTCACCTTGCGGACCTTGCGCTCCGGTTGCTCCTGTATCTCCTTGTGGGCCTTGGGGACCTACGTCACCCTGTGGACCCTGTGCTCCTGTTGCACCGGTATCTCCTTGCGGACCTTGCGCTCCTGTTGCTCCCGTATCTCCTTGTACTCCGGTTGCTCCTGTATCTCCCTGTGGGCCTTGTGGACCTGTTTCACCTTGTGGACCTTGGGCTCCGGTTGCACCTGTATCTCCTTGTGGACCTTGAGGACCAACTTCTCCTTGTGGACCTTGAGCTCCGGTATCACCTTGTGGGCCTTGTGGACCAACTTCACCTTGTGGACCTTGTGGACCTTGTGCTCCTGTTGCTCCGGTATCACCTTGAGGACCCTGTGGACCTGTTTCACCTTGTGGACCTTGTGGACCTTGTGCTCCTGTTGCTCCGGTATCACCTTGAGGACCCTGTGGACCTGTTTCACCTTGTGGACCTTGTGGACCTTGGGCTCCGGTTGCTCCGGTATCTCCCTGCGGGCCTTGAGGACCTGTTTCTCCTTGCGGACCTTGGGCTCCGGTTGCACCTGTATCTCCTTGTGGACCTTGAGGACCAACTTCTCCTTGCGGACCTTGCGCTCCGGTTGCTCCGGTATCACCTTGTGGGCCTTGTGGACCAACTTCACCTTGTGGACCTTGTGCTCCTGTTGCTCCGGTATCACCTTGAGGACCCTGTGGACCAACTTCTCCTTGAGCTCCTGTTGCTCCTGTATCTCCTTGTGGACCTTGTGGGCCTACGTCACCCTGTGGACCCTGGGCTCCTGTTGCTCCGGTATCTCCTTGCGGACCCTGTGGACCAACTTCTCCTTGTGGACCTTGCGCTCCGGTTGCTCCGGTATCACCTTGTGGGCCTTGTGGACCAACTTCACCTTGTGGACCTTGTGCTCCTGTTGCTCCGGTATCACCTTGAGGACCCTGTGGACCAACTTCTCCTTGAGCTCCTGTTGCTCCGGTATCTCCTTGCGGACCTTGGGCTCCGGTTGCACCTGTATCTCCCTGTGGGCCTTGAGGACCTGTTTCACCTTGTGGACCTTGTGGACCTTGGGCTCCGGTTGCTCCGGTATCTCCTTGCGGACCTTGAGGACCGACTTCACCTTGTGGACCTTGGGCTCCGGTTGCTCCGGTATCTCCCTGCGGACCTTGTGCGCCCGTTGCTCCCGTATCTCCTTGAGGACCTTGAGCTCCGGTTGGTCCGGTATCTCCCTGTGGACCTTGTGGACCTGTTTCTCCTTGCGGACCTTGGGCTCCGGTTGCACCTGTATCTCCCTGTGGGCCTTGAGGACCTGTTTCACCTTGTGGACCTTGGGCTCCGGTTGCTCCGGTATCTCCTTGCGGACCTTGAGGACCAACTTCTCCTTGCGGACCTTGAGGGCCTGTATCTGGATCAATCCAAGAATATGTACCTGTACCATCTGTCGACAGTACTTGACCATTATTTCCTCCTGTTGGCAACTCTATTTCATTGGTCGGGTCGTTGTCCGCGTCGTCCACGTTGTCGATCCCATCATTGTCCACCGTTACGGTTCCGCCATCGGCAAGGTTGATTGTGGATGTTCCATCACCATTATCGGTAATAGTAGATGCCTGGAAAGAAACGGGGGCCCCGTTCTCGTTCGTATATGTGAAACTACCATCACCATTATCCGCCAATGTGGTAATCGTCTCTGAAATAGTTACGGATGCTACATTTAAATAAAGTGCTCCGTCAGATCCAAAAGCAATATCATTGTTGGCATCTCCACTGATTAAATCAACGGATTCTGTTCCTCCACCATCGCTCAGCTCAAGGCTTCCCGCGGTAATCCCACTTCCAGTATTATATTCATTGGTCGGGTCGTTATCGGCATCGTCCACATTATCCACTCCGTCATTGTCAACCGTTACGGTTCCACCGTTCACGTCCGAGATGGTCGTCGTGCCGTCTCCATTATCGTTCACATCGGTAATCTCGTTCGTTGGGTCGTTGTCCGCATCGTCCACATTGTCAACTCCATCATTGTCAACCGTTACGGTTCCACCGTTCACGTCCGAGATGGTCGTCGTGCCGTCTCCATTATCGTTCACATCGGTAATCTCGTTCGTTGGGTCGTTGTCCGCATCGTCCACATTGTCAACTCCATCATTGTCAACCGTTACGGTTCCACCATTTACATCGGTGATGGTCGTCGTGCCGTCGCCATTATCGTTTACATCGGTAATTTCATTGGTCGGGTCGTTGTCGGCATCGTCCACATTATCGATTCCGTCATTGTCAACTGTCACGGTTCCACCGTTCACGTCCGTGATGGTCGTGGTGCCGTCTCCATTATCATCTACATCGGTAATCTCGTTCGTTGGGTCGTTGTCCGCATCGTCCACATTGTCAACTCCATCATTGTCAACCGTTACGGTTCCACCGTTCACGTCCGAGATGGTCGTCGTGCCGTCTCCATTATCGTTCACATCGGTAATCTCGTTCGTTGGGTCGTTGTCCGCATCGTCCACATTGTCAACTCCATCATTGTCAACCGTTACGGTTCCACCATTTACATCGGTGATGGTCGTCGTGCCGTCGCCATTATCGTTTACATCGGTAATTTCATTGGTCGGGTCGTTGTCGGCATCGTCCACATTATCGATTCCGTCATTGTCAACTGTCACGGTTCCACCGTTCACGTCCGTGATGGTCGTGGTGCCGTCTCCATTATCATCTACATCGGTAATCTCGTTCGTTGGGTCGTTGTCCGCATCGTCCACATTATCCACTCCGTCATTATCAACTGTCACCGTTCCGCCGTTCACATCGGTGATGGTCGTGGTGCCATCTCCATTATCGTCTACATCGGTAATCTCGTTCGTCGGGTCGTTGTCCGCATCGTCCACATTATCGACTCCGTCATTGTCGACCGTTACGGTTCCACCGTTCACGTCCGTGATTGTCGTTGTTCCGTCGCCATTATCGTTAACATCCGTAATCTCGTTCGTTGGGTCGTTATCCGCATCGTCCACATTATCCACTCCGTCATTGTCAACCGTTACGGTTCCACCGTTCACGTCCGAGATGGTCGTCGTGCCGTCTCCATTATCGTTCACATCGGTAATCTCGTTCGTTGGGTCGTTGTCCGCATCGTCCACATTATCCACTCCGTCATTATCAACTGTCACCGTTCCGCCGTTCACATCGGTGATGGTCGTGGTGCCATCTCCATTATCGTCTACATCGGTAATCTCGTTCGTCGGGTCGTTGTCCGCATCGTCCACATTATCGACTCCGTCATTGTCGACTGTCACCGTTCCGCCGTTCACATCGGTGATGGTCGTGGTGCCGTCGCCATTATCGTCTACATCGGTAATCTCGTTCGTTGGGTCGGGATCTGCATCTGGAGAGGCATTTCCACCAACTTGTACCCAAGCAGAACCATCCCAAACATATAATTGTCCTGTAGATGTATCTACATAAGTTTCACCAACATTGGTTGCTGTAGCTCCAGTTGCAATTGGAGAACCAGCATCAACTTGAGAAAGTTCATTCGTTTCGTCTTCATCAGTATCCGTTGAATTCACGGTGTAGTTTCCATTACCGTCATCAGTTACAGAGATAGCACCAGTTCCGGCCCTCACAGTCTCTTCGAGAGAAGATAAGTCGACATTTGCCGAACTACCTCTTTCTATATCAATTTGAAGTTGGCTTGTACCGCTTAGAGTAGCACCAGTTAAATTTTGGTTATCACTACTATTGGCAGCTAAATCGATAATAGCTTCCTCAACTGTAGTTTCATTTGAGCTGTCGCCATCTACATCTATAGGATTGGTCAAATTTACTTCAGAAGCTTCTTGGTCATCGGTACCGTCGAAACTCGTAGGTGTTCCGTTCTCTGAAGTGTACGTGTAGGTAACATTATCTACCGTATTAAGGGTTGTAATACTCTCATTGATGTCAGTCGTTGAACCATCGGCCTCGGTAACCGTGGCGATTCGTGAACCGGCCACAACGTTCGAAATCGACATCCCGTTGGTGTCGATCGTTACATTGCTTCCGTCTCCGTTGGTGAACTCATAGACGCCACCGCCCAAATCGGTAATATCGGACTTGGCCACCGTAACGCTGTTGCCCTCTTCGTTGACCAAGGTGACGTTTCCATCGCCCGTATCCTCTATTCTTACAATACTCTCTTGAATGGAAACGGTACTACCGTCTTCCTTTCTGTACAGACCGATCTCGTTTCCGCTGTTGGAGGTTCCGGTGATATCGGTAACCGTTTCGTTAATATCAGTGGTGGAACCATCGGCCTCGGTAACCGTGGCGATACGTGAACCGGCCACAACGTTCGAAATCGACATTCCGTTGGTGTCGATCGTTACATTGCTTCCGTCTCCGTTGGTGAACTCATAGACACCACCGCCCAAATCGGTAATATCGGACTTGGCCACTGTAACGCTGTTGCCCTCTTCATTGACCAAGGTAACGTTTCCATCGCCCGTATCCTCTATTCTTACAATACTCTCTTGAATGGAAACGGTACTGCCGTCTTCCTTTCTGTAAAGACCGATCTCGTTTCCGCTATTGGAAGTTCCGGTGATATCGGTAACCGTTTCGTTAATATCAGTGGTAGAACCATCGGCCTCGGTAACCGTGGCGATACGTGAACCGGCCACAACGTTCGAAATCGACATTCCGTTGGTGTCGATCGTTACATTGCTTCCGTCTCCGTTGGTGAACTCATAGACACCACCGCCCAAATCGGTAATATCTGATTTGGCTACCGTAACGCTATTTCCCTCTTCGTTGGTAAACGTCACATTACCATCTCCCAAGTCAGAAATAGAAGTTATCGTCTCATTAATTGTAACTACATCTCCGTTTTCGTTTTCGTATAATCCAATTGCGTTTCCAAGCGCTGCGGTTCCTGTTAATGTTGTTATGGATTCTATAGGAAGAATGACCGTTGATGTCCCTCCATTTTCTAAAGTAAGAGAAAGCTCGCCTGAAGTATTATCATAGTTAAAGCCTTGAAGTTGCTGATCATCAGAAGAAGTCAACTCCCATGAATCACCATCCCAGAAATAAATTGTACCCGTATCGGTATTTACATACACATCACCAATATCGGCGCCTGCCGGAGTAGTCATTCCCGGAGCGGTCACATCGGTTCCACTTAATACTTCGCAATTACATTGGTCTTCTAAGGTAACGGTGGTTTGCGCCATCATTACTCCGGAGTATAATACCAAAGCGGCAAAAGTGACTAGCTTTTTCATAACCTTTATGCTAATAAATTTAGTATTGCTCATACTGGTTGTATAATCATGTGCTCAAATAGCGCACTGAATGAATTATCTATTCAAAAAAATTAAAGCAGAAATCTTATCCGGAGAATAAACCTCTTTAGGTCTATTTAACTAATGAAGTGATAAAGCACTTGCTATTTTTGGTTTGGTTAGAACCAGGTAAATTTTCGGTTAAGTAATTTAAGCTTTGGGGTACACCTGATCTCTCATTATGAAGAAGACACAATTGCACTCTACAAAATTAAACTAAGAGACCTCGCTTGAAAATATTTGTTGTATAACCCAACAAATGCAATGTATAGGTATTAAATATTGAAGTTTGGCACATATTCATTCATCGATAAGCCCAAGTATATCAATTAATTGGAAAGGATTAAGTGTGTCGAAAATCGGATTAAAGGATTGTGTTAACGGAAGAAATATTCAATGATTATTCACTATAACGTTATCGTAAAACGCTTCTTAAAATTAAGAGTTTTAACATATTCGGTCAATAGGACTACCGACAAAAATTTATTGTTTTTTAACCCTGTATGTAATACGCCTATTAGTTATAAGCGTATACGCCTTAATAACACTTTGCGGAGAGAACTCTGAAGTGGTGTTCGCAATAGTAGCAGTAGCTGTTACAAATTTACCAAATGCGGCACCACTTGGCAGGGGAATGCTAAATTTAAACTTATTCGTATCATCTGTGTTGCCATCTAAATCATCGTAGCTTGAAGATTGTGAGTTAGAATCATTTGCACTACCCTCGATAAAGCTTCCAAGATATGCTTGTCCTTCACCGTAGTCTGTAGTTAATGTAAATTGATTATCACCTGCCGTTGCAGTACCTTCACTAATATCGGTCAGAAATACTTCAATCGTAGCGCCAGGTCTACTCCACCCTTCAACAATAAAATTGGTTCCGCTAATATAGGCTCCGGATATAATAGGGAAATTGTTTAAGCCGTTTGGGCCACTATCACCATCTCCATTGTCATTTAGAGTAACACCGTCACGATTTAGGTCGATACCTAAACTTGGTGCGTTTGTACCATTCGCAAATATTGAATTTTGACTGATAGTGTTGGTATTTCCATTAGTTACCACAATACCTTCACCTCCGTTTGAAAAAATCAGGTTTTGGTTAATATTCGCATCACTACCATTTACAATGATACCCATGCCTTCATAATCACCAGTACAATTACCTCCATTTTGACCTGAACTTGAGATATTATTGTTTGAAATTTGTACTCCGTTTATATTATCTATTTCAATGCCCGAGGCCCCCGCATTCTCAATTAGATTTTCTTCAATATTTATATTGCTTCCGTCAAGAATAAGAATATTATCAGAACAGGCGGTATTTCCGTTAGCTGTCAAATGGTTAAGTTGAATAGTACTGGCATCTCCTCCATCGATTAAAATACCGGCGTCAGTGTTTGACGAAATATAATTCGATGATATGGATGCATTTCCCCCAGTAACCTCAACACCATAATCGATATTTCCAGAGGATGCACCTAGTGCATTTGCTCCTAAAATAGAATTAGATACTATTGCAGTGCCTCCTAATACCCTTACGCCTGCATTGTTGTTTGCATAAACTGATACGTTTCTAATAGTTACATTATTGCCATTAAGGTCTATTAAATCACCTCCGTTACGATGAACTTGAATTTCAGGTCTTTCATAATTCGGTAAGGTCGTATTCGATATACCGACTAAAGAGCCACCAGCACCTACTGTTCCAGTATTTGTATTACCAGAGTAAGCTGTTTGGGTTCTACCGTCTATTATCGTATTTGTACCGGTAATGTTAGTTAGAGTGTTAGAATTATCTATCGCAATATCAAAATAGCCTGAAGCATTATAATTTGCGTCAGCCGTTCTGCCTAAACTATCACCTGATGGAGGTATCATAAAAATAGATACATCTTCGCCCGGTGCAGGATCAAAAATGCTATTAGCTTCGATATCAAGACCTGTTTCACCTAAAGTATTACTATTTAAAATGAACTGTTCCAATGTTCCCTGCCCAAATTCGTTGGTATTGACAATGGTATTAAAATTAAAACCAAAGTCAATATCAACAACACCATTACCATCAACGGTAACACTAGAGATACTCTGAGCATTGTTAAATACACCAAGAGCTACATCTTGAAATGCACTTGGATTTGCTCCGCCAATCTCATTAACTATATCATTATAACTGCCATCAGTAGTAACTTCGGCACGATAGGTCTGTACTGGATAGCATGAAGAACAATTTGGCCCATTATCTCTGGTAGACCTAACGGTAGAGCTCACCACCTTGATAAAATAATCACCGTCAGCCATTCCACCAAAGGAATAACTACCATTAGCTGCCGTATTTTTTCTTTGAACAAAATTTCCAGACTCATCAAATAATTCAACAACAGCACCAGTAATACCTACACCAGAAGAAACTGTTCGGTTTCTACCCAAACCACCAGGGTAATTAACATCTTCAAAGACACGCCCTGCAATTAGATTGGAAGGTACCTTAAGAACGACAGCGGATGAAATAACAAAATCTTGACCTACATCTACATTAGCGGTTACCTCGCTATCTGCTGGTTGTATATAAGCCGAAATATCATACGTATCTAAATCTACCCCATAGGTATTGGAGTTGTTATATACGGGCCCTACTGTATTGTCATAAATAGTTGAATTGTAGGAGTTATTACCTGGTTGACCACCATCTCCAGAAAGTATATAATTTTGATTTCTTTGATTGGTAATTGACAATTCTTCTGGGTTTGTTGAACCAGAGCTAGCGCCGGTAAGATCGGGATCTCCTTCCCAAGAAAGAAACGTTGCTTTTGCTCCAGTGCCCGAAATGGCATAAAAAGAATCGAGAGTAAATGAAGTACCATCGTTACTTAACCCATCAAAACCTTGATATAAATTAATATTAACTGCGGGTAATGAGCGATCCTCATAAAAGACCATAAGTGCCCAACCTCCTAAAACCGTGCTAGTATTACAATAATCACCAGTATTATTAATATCTAAATCAGCAAAATCAAAAACATTATTAGTAAGATCAGTTGTACCTTGTACTATTGCAGTAACATCACTTACATAGCCATAAAAATTTCGATTTCCTAATGAGGTTTGATACAAAAAATTAGCAGATACACTTTGACCTTCAAAAGTAACATCAGCATCACGTACTGTACTTGAATGCGACCAATATAAATAAGCCCTTTCAACTGTTGCTGTAGCAGGAACCGGTGACACTAAACTATTTGAAGATGAAGTAGATATTGCGCAAGGATCGCCACCATTAGGGCTAGTTCTTAAAGTACCTCCGGTAGTTGAGTAATCATAGTATCCATCAAATTCTTGAAACAAGGTCAACGGGTCATTTGCCAGAATTTGTGAGTTAATAGTGCCTGTTCCAATATCATTATAATTTACTTGAGCATATTCAGCTTCGGCATTTGTGAATTCAATAGTAAAGTTTTCTGCTAATTCAGGTATTCCATCATTATTAATAGGAACAGAAATTGTTTGGATATTATTGAGTTCACCCGTAAAAGTTAAGAATCCTGAGGAAGCGGTATAATCAGAACCATTTGTAGCAGAACCGTCCACCGTCTGAAAATCTACTGTGAAAGGTTCTTCAACAAAACCAAGTAGAAAAATATTTCGTCCGTGAGCCGCACGTGTAGAACGTACTGTAAATACAGCGTTACCTACATCTTCATCAAATGATATATCATCAATCACAATAATTGGCCCTTCCGGAAAACAATTGATCTCTGCTTCCCATCCAGCACCTGTTGTACTTCCATTTGAAACAAACCTAAATGTTAAACATCCATTTGCAGCATTAGAATTTATACTAGATGGAATATTTGAACTATCATATTGTCCTATTAAAGTACCTGCGGTAGAATTTCCGTCGTAGATGTATAGTACATCACCGGAAACGACTTCGAAACTTGTAAAATCAATATTAAGATATGTGTCTGCCGTATCAGGACAAATGGTGTAAATCTCATCTAAGTTATTACCATAATTTGAGAGACCACCTGGATCAAAAAAAGTATCGTTACAGGTTGTTACAGATTGACCATCAGTCATTATTAAAGCATCATCATCGGTAATTGTTGCAATCCCAGTATCAGAAATATCTACCGAAGGATCCGTTACTAAGGTAAATTGAATTATAAAATCTTCTGGATTTTCAATTATATCATCATTTAAAATAGGAACCGATACTGTTTCCGTGTCTCCTGCTATTCCACTAAAATTTAAAACTCCCGTTGTAGCAGAATAATCACTTCCTACATTCGCAGAGCCGTCCACTATTTCATAATTAACAGAGAATGCCGTAGTTGCATTTGTTCCTGTATGTGTTACCGTAAAATTTGCTGAACCTACATCTTCGTTTATAGAAATATTATTTACTTCTATAACAGGAATTGGTGCCGGATAGGTCGCTGTAATTTGAAAATTGTCAATATAAGCCACATCATTGTCTCGCCAATTAAAATTAGATTTACGAAATCGAACTGTAGTATTATTAGAAATAAAAGCCGAAATGTCTTGGCTAAATGTTCCTGTATTGTTGCCAGTAATTGTACCTATAGTTGTATAAGTACTGCCTCCATTATTTGAAATTTGGACTGCTAATTCCCTAGGGTTACCAAGACTAACGGCTTCCCAATCAAATGATAAAATTGCATTAGAGGCTCCAGATAAGTCAACTGATCTTCTTATAGTTTCTGAGTATAAATAGTATAGTTGTAACCTATTGCCAGTAATTCTAATATATTGACTGTTAGGACCATTATTTGTATCACCGGTTTCAATCCAATTTGAACTAAAGTTCTGTGACCCATTATTGTTAGCATATGAGGTATTGCTAAAAGTATCTAAATAGGTTTCTTGTGCGAAGAGCTGAAAAGAAGTCAGCATCACAGAAAGCATAAATAAGAATTTGGTCTTAAAACCTAGCATTTTACTCGCATGTAACAATTGGGATACATCTATCCTATTAACCTAACAAAGGTATTTGTAAGAGCTAATAAGCTGAAATATTTGTTGTCAACCATACCAATTGTATATATAAGTGGCCACTTTGGCAAGGTCTACGACTTTTAAAAAGTCTAGGAGAAAAGAAATATGTGCATTTCATCGAGGCTATACGGCTGAACAGTTTTGGTAAAACCAAAAAGAAGGCAACGAATTAAATTCGTTGCCCTCTTTTAATAATACAATTACGATTACTCCATAATAATAAATTCGGAGCGCCTATTTAATTGATGCTGTTCCTCTGCACATTTTGTGCCATTATCGCAGTTATTAAGCAATTTTGTCTCACCATAGCCTTCGCTTTGTAAACGCTCTTTTGAGATGCCCTTAGATATCATATATTGAACTGTTGATTCTGCTCTTTTTTGTGATAGCCAGAGATTGTAGGCATCTTTACCTCTACTATCGGTATGAGAGTTAACCTTAATTTTCAAACTCGGATATTTTTCCATAGCGGCAATCACCTTCTCAACTTCAATTTCAGAATCTTTTCTAATATTATATTTATCAAAATCAAAGTATATCGTACTCAATTGCAACAATTTTGCCAAATCATCGCCAAACCCCGCACTTACAGTGTTGCGTTCTAACAAAAAGTCGATGGTCTTAGGGATGCCATCTGATTTGCCCAAATACTCCTCTGCCGGAATATACCCCTCTGTCATTGCCCTTACAAAATTACCCTGACTACAGTCAAGTAATAGTTCATACTTGCCCTCTGCATCTGTAATAGCAGTTAAAATCTCATCATTGTTTTCATCGATGACCTTTACTGTAGCCCCTACCAATACCTCATTCGATAGTTTGTCTCTAACGGTACCACTCACCCTTTGTTGACAATCGAGTACTAAAGGTTTTGATTCAATGAAAGAATAAATATCATCTGCCCCTTGGCCCTCTGAGCGGTTCGATGCGAAGTAACCTTTTCTAGTCTCTTCATCAAAAATAAAAGTAAAGTCGTCTAAACGACCGTTTACGGGTTCACCGACATTCATGACCGTGCCATCAAACTTGTCGTTAGCAATTTTCGTAGTGAATACATCAAGCCCACCCAAACCCGGATGCCCATCTGAAGAGAAATATAATACACTTTCACTTGATACAAACGGAAAAGTTTCCCTCGCTTCAGTATTGATTACATCTCCTAAATTTTCCGGTGTTCCGAAACTACCATCTTCTTCGATCGAAACTCGAAATATATCTGATTCACCCAAGGTGCCAGGCATATCTGAAGCAAAGTATAAAAAGTTCTCATCTGCACTTAAAGCTGGGTGGGCAACGGAATAGTTATCACCATTAAAAGGCAATTCTTCAATGTTACCCCACAGGCCCTCTTCATTTATGGTTGCCCTAAAAATCTTTAATCGTATTATGCCCTCACCGTCTTTAACATATTTTCCCTCTTTATAATTGTTTCTTGTGAAATACAGAACTGTACCTGCCTTATTAACCGCTGTAGTAGATTCATGTAATCTTGTATTCACATGGTCTCCGAGCTTGACTACGAGATTTTTTGATACGCTGTCTGAGTTTACCTTATATAGGTCTAGAAAGTCTTTCGAATTCCAAGTATGACGATAACGAGCAAAATTTCCGGTATCCCTATCCGAAGAAAAAAGAAGTCCCTCTTTATAAAAGGTAGGTGCAAAATCAGAATAAGGAGAATTATACTGAAAAGGGGCTACATTGTACCTTCCAGAATTACGTTTAATCTCTTCTAGGTAATTTCTTTCTTCTTTATAGGTAGATGCCCTAACATCATCTGAGGTACTCTCGGTAAACTTAGCCATTACTTCATTTGAAGCTTCATACTCTTCAAGAGTCTTAAGAGATTGTGCGTACCTAAAATAGTACTGAGGCGTTACATCTTCAGAATATTCATTAACCAGTCTCTTATAAGTTTTCGCTGCTTCTTCATAGTTTGCATTAAAGTAATAGGAGTTACCCAGTTTTTTCAATAAATCGGCCGAAGCGTAACCTCTATCCAAAACTTTCTTAAATATATCTATAGCCGGCCTAAAAGAATATTCATCATATTTTTCATTGGCCTTGGTTACCAATCTATCTGGTTTTTCTTGGGCATAGCAACTCAAGCCAGATAAAATGAATAAAGTAACCAGTATGTGTAATTTTTTCATCATAGCACAACGGTTTAGAAGAATCGGGGAGAAACTAATTTTTCAAAAGACTTGACCAATTCCCATCGGAGGAAAACTTCAAACGACCCACTATTAAATTGGGTGTCTCCCAATGAGGTGGTTTCCGAGTCATACGCCAACCCTAACATAATCTGGTCGGTTATTTGAAAACCCGCGAGACCACTTACGGCAGCATCCCATCGATAGGCTGCGCCTAGAGAAAATTTCTCAGCAAATAGAAAAGTGGTCGAGATATCTACTTGTAAAGGTGCCCCACCAACTACCTTGCTGAGTAATGCCGGTTTGAATTTAAGGTTATCGTTCAGGTCAAATACGTACCCAGTGATTAAATAAAAGTTGATACGATCCTGAGAAAGAAAATCGATATCATTGGCATCGCTCGTAGACCCATCAAAATGTTCGGTCTCTAAAAGATTAGGAGCCGATAGGCCTGCATAGAACTTATCGGTGTGATAATACAACCCTAATCCTACATTTGGAGAAAACTTATTCTCGATATTGTCAGTATTCGTAGATTCTTCGAAACCTGGTCTCTGCCTTAACTGCTCAAAATCTAAATTAAGTAAATTACCCCCTAATTTTAGACCAAAAGACATCTTGCCCTTTAAGGATACATCTATGGTATAAGAAACCAAGGCATCAATATAAGTCTCTTGAATAGTACCTTCACCAATCTTATCGTTAACGATTGAAATACCATAACCCACCTTACTATTTCTAATTGGCGAATGCAAATTAACCGTCCAAGTTTCAGGAGCTCCGTCTAGACCTACCCATTGTGAGCGGTATAAAGCAGCTACACTTAACTGACCCCGAGAACCTGCATAAGCAGGGTTTACACTCATGGTATTGTACATGTATTGAGTATACTGGGCATCTTGTTGTGCCCAAGCATCATTCCAAAAAACTATAAATAAGAATAACGATGCAAAAAGGCTCTTGTTTATTGCCATAAGGTTTTCTGATGATTATTTACTAATGTAGATGTACCCTCTATCTGTAATGCTTCTGCTATCTACCGTATTATAGTCAAAGATATAAAAATATACTCCTGCCGGTAAATAATCCCCGACACTTACGGTAGTCCTACCCTTAGAACGTCCGTCGAACACATTATTTTGGTTATTGTAATCTTCGCCATGATAAACTTCAACACCCCATCTATTGAAAATTCTCAAAGAGTTATCTAAAGCCTTATCTACATTTTCGATCCACAAAAATTCATTCTTACCATCGCCATTAGGTGTTACCATTTGCATTACCACAATTTCGGTAGTTTCAGAAGGATCTAAATAAGATGGTACACCATCAGCGTCACCATCATCATTCGTAGGATCACCATCATTGTTCAAATCTTCGTTAGGTGTATCTACACCATCACCATCGTCGTCAAAGTCACGGTAGTTTACATCCTCTGTACCATCGGTATCAGGCAAATCATTGGCAGGATCATCAATTTCGTCATTGACATCAAAACCATCGTTTACATCAGCACCTTCATAGCCATCGTCGAGACCGTCACCATCAGAGTCTATACCGGTGTATGTTTGGTCTGGTATACCATCATAATCGAAATCATTACCCTCGTTGTTATCAGGTACTAAATCATTATCACTATCTAAATCTCTATAGTCTTCATCATCAGCTCCATCGGTGTTTACAGGAGTAAGTCCATTAGGGTAAGCCGAGTTCAAACCATCATTACCAGCATAGGTCTCAGCATCATCTTCATTTGGTGCAATATAACCGTCGGTTGTCTGAGCTTCTACATTATCAGGTATTCCGTCATTATCTGAATCGATATCCAAGTGATTTGGGTACCCATCGCCATCTGTATCCCATGGGTTAGTATTGGGGTCATTATCACCATCCCAATTTGGATCTTCCACTGTATCTAAAATACCATCATTATCATCATCAAGATCAACAGAGTCTGGAACGCCATCGCCATCGGTATCGGTCTCAGGTGTAGGGCTGCTATCTGGGTCTAGATAATCGGGGGTGCCATCTTCATCGCTATCGTCATTAGTAGGGTCACCATCTTGATCGCCATCTTCATCAGGCGTATCTATTCCATCACCATCATCATCAAAATCTCGGTAATTCACATCTTCTGTGCCATCGGTATCCGGTAAATCGTTAGCAGGGTCATTGATTTCATCATTCACATCAAAACCATCGTTTACATCAGCGCCTTCATACCCATCATCAAGACCATCGCCATCAGAGTCTAACCCCATATAAGTTTGGTCTGGAAGACCGTCATAATCAAAATCGTTACCCTCGTTGTTATCGGGCACTAAATCATTATCGCTATCTAGGTCTATATAGTCTTCGGTATCTTCACCGTCTGTGTTGACAGGAGTTATTCCATCAGGATATGCCGAGTTTAGACCATCATTTTCAATGTAGGTCGCCTCATCATCTTCGTTAGGTGCAATATAACCATCAGTAGTTTGAGCTTCAATATTATCCGGAATTCCATCATTATCAGAGTCGATATCCAAGTGATTCGGATACCCATCGCCATCAGTATCAAGCGGATTCGTTAGTGGGTCATTATCCCCATCAAGATTGGGGTCCTCCTCTGTATCTAAAATTCCATCATTGTCATCGTCCAAATCAGTAACATCGGGCACACCATCACCATCGGTATCTTTTTCGGGATTTTCTTTAGGATCTAAATAATCAGGTGTACCATCTTCATCTTCATCGTCGTTTGTTGGATCACCATCATTGTCCGCGTCTTCATCAGGAGTATCTATTCCATCACCATCATCATCAAAATCTCTATAATTTACATCTTCAGTGCCGTCAGTATCCGGCAAATCATTAGCTGGGTCGTCAATTTCGTCATTAACATCAAACCCATCGTTAACATCGTTTCCTTCAAACCCGTCGTCGAGACCGTCTTGATCAGAATCAAGACCTGTAGCAACTTGATTAGGAACACCGTCAAAATTGAAATCGTTGCCTTCGTTATTATCGGGTACACCATCATTATCACTATCATCATCTAAATAATCTTCATTATCTAAACCGTCAGTATTAACTGGAGTCAACCCAGTGGGGTAAGCAGAATTAACACCATCATTTGCTGCATACTCACTAGCAGTATCGTCGTTAGGTGCAATATAACCGCTCGTAGTCTGAGCTTCTACATTATCAGGTATTCCATCATTATCAGAGTCAATATCCAAATGATTCGGGTATCCATCTCCATCAGAATCATATGGGTCGGTCAGTGGATCATTGTCACCATCTAAATTGGGGTCTTCAACACTATCTAAAATGCCATCGTTATCATCATCTAAATCGACATTGTCGTTCACACCATCGCCATCAGTATCTACACAGACAATCGGCACCACCCAAACTCTAATACCGTTTACCGGAAAACTTGAGGTGGTATAGAACATAATATCGTTAACGGGTGTCTGTGATTCCCAAGAAAATCTATCCGGTCCATAAATCGGGCTAGCGGTAGTATTTTCAACATAATAATCATCTACATCTTGCCCAGAAATAATGCCCGCTGGCAGATTTGCCGTTTGCAGATACTCAACACCATCAAGGGCTATAATACCATCACGTTGATTAGCGTCTACCCTGGCAGAATGTTCTGCCACGATCAACACAGGAACAGAACCGGAAAAGCGAAAAGTTGCCGGTAAATCTTTATTTACCTCGAACAATTGAAGAGAAGCTTTTGAACTCGCCCCTTCAACGGTGACAAGTACACTTCCGGCGGGCAAACCCCATTTTGAACTGATATCAACATTAGATGCGTTCAAACTGCCATCAGTAACGCCATCTGCGAAACCAAAATCAGATGTTCGAAGTTCGCGCATTTCACGAACCGGGCATCCGTCATAGGTGCTCACCATATTAGCAGAGACCGTCTCTGGCTTCATATGTTTTGACGAACTATAAACATCTGTTCCAAATGATTGAGTCAGCCCAGAAATAAAAAACGCAAAGACAAGAATATAAGTCTGCTTTACTTTTCTTGTAAGCGCGAAAGAAGTAATTTTTTCCATAAATGATTAGTTTCAATTCAACTAAGCACCATGGCATGTAGGAATTTGCGAGTAGGATAAGAAGTGGGAGCCTCTAATAAATCTTGATGCAAGATATAGTTAAAATTTAGATCATCAAATTGTTTTCAGACGATATAAGGTAGATAATCTTTTAAACACACAATTACTCGTTAAAGGGTATTGTAAGGTATTTCACGCACTCTACGAACTTGCATTTTTATCGACAAACAAAACTCCACCACCTTTCTATAAAGCATCAGAACAAATGAGCTAAAAAATAAAAAATGAAATATAAATAAAGCTCAAAACGATAATTTACAGACTCGTTAAAGCAGTAAGGTAATTACGCTGCAATTGTATTTTTAGACGTATTTTTGCGCAAATTTTCCACATGAGCTTTAAAGACCAAATTCAAAGAAGAAGAACTTTCGGCATAATCTCTCACCCTGATGCAGGTAAAACAACCCTTACCGAAAAATTGCTTTTGTTCGGTGGAGCCATTCAAGAAGCCGGTGCTGTAAAGAACAATAAAATTAAGAAATCGGCAACAAGCGATTTCATGGAAATCGAGAGACAACGTGGTATTTCGGTTGCCACATCTGTTTTGGCTTTTATCTATAAAGACAAGAAAATCAACATTCTAGATACCCCTGGCCATAAAGATTTCGCCGAAGACACTTTTAGAACACTAACTGCGGTCGATAGTGTAATAGTTGTTGTTGATGTTGCAAAAGGAGTCGAAGAGCAGACAGAAAAATTAGTGGAAGTCTGTCGCATGCGTAATATTCCTATGATCGTTTTTATCAACAAACTAGATAGAGAGGGTAAAGACGCTTTTGATCTCTTAGATGATTTAGAACAGAAATTAGGCCTGTCGGTAACCCCACTTAGTTTCCCAATTGGCATGGGTTACGACTTTAAGGGCATCTATAATATTTATGAAAAAAATATTAACCTTTTCAGTGGCGATAGTAAAAAGAATATTGAAGAAACAATCGCTTTTGATGACGTTGATAGCCCTGAACTAGAAAAAATTATCGGAAACAGTGCAGCGGAAGAGTTACGTGATAATATTGAATTAGTTCGCGGAGTATACCCAGACTTCGATAAAGAGAGTTACCTAAACGGTACACAGCAACCCGTTTTTTTCGGCTCTGCATTAAACAATTTTGGTGTTCGCGAACTACTAGACTGTTTTATTGAGATTGCGCCATCACCACGCGCTAAGAAGGCCGAAGAGCGTGTAGTTGAGGCTAACGAGAAGGAAATGACAGGCTTCGTTTTTAAAATACACGCTAACATGGACCCAAAACACCGTGACAGGCTGGCATTTATAAAAATCGTTTCGGGGACCTTTGAGCGCAACAAACCTTACCTTCACGTTCGGCAAAACAAAAACCTGAAATTTTCAAGCCCCAATGCCTTTTTTGCTGAAAAGAAGGAAATCGTAGATATATCTTATCCTGGGGATATCGTTGGTCTTCATGATACCGGTAATTTTAAAATCGGAGACACCTTGACCCAAGGGGAAGAACTTCATTACAAGGGCATACCTAGTTTTTCACCGGAACATTTTAGATATATTAATAATGCCGACCCGATGAAATCAAAACAACTCTACAAGGGTATAGATCAATTAATGGATGAGGGTGTGGCCCAATTATTTACATTGGAACTAAACGGAAGAAAAGTTATCGGAACAGTCGGCGCCCTACAGTTCGAAGTTATTCAATACCGGCTAGAACACGAATATGGAGCAAAATGCAGCTATGAAAACTTTCCTGTGCATAAAGCTTGTTGGGTAGAACCCAATGATTCGAAAAATGATGAGTTCAAAGAATTTCAAAGAGTAAAACAAAAGTTTCTTGCCAAGGATAAAAAAGGTCAATTGGTGTTTTTAGCCGATTCCCAATTTTCATTACAAATGACCCAACAAAAGTACCCTACCATAAAATTTCATTTCGTGTCGGAGTTCGATTAATCTGAATTGGGCACACTCAAAAAATAAAAAAGCCCGCTATTGACATAATAGCGGGCTTTTATTTAAGCTTCCCCCGTTGGTCCGAAATTAATAGGAATTGGTGGTTGCTCATAATCTTTAATCTTACCATGGGCTTTCTCAAATCGTTGAACATTATCGTTCAATGCCTTTAAAAACTTCTTGGCATGCTGAGGCGTAAGAACAATGCGACTCTTCACTTTAGCTTTTGGAGCGCCCGGCATGATACTGATAAAATCTACTACAAATTCGGATACAGAGTGATTGATAATAGCTAGGTTAGAATAAATTCCTTCAGCTGTCTTCTCATCTAATTCTATATTGATTTGTTTCTGTTTTTCTTTATCGCTCATAAGATATATGACAAAAAAAGAACCAAGTAGCTGATGAACAAGACAAAATGCCCTAATTCAACCAGTTTCTTGGTTCTTGTTGATTAATTACTAGAATTTCAAAGCTTCCTTACGGGCCATGATTTCATCATATTCCTCTTTAGAACCTACGATGATATTTTCATAGTCACGCATACCGGTACCGGCAGGAATCTTATGTCCTACAATTACATTTTCTTTCAATCCTTCTAAGGTATCTATCTTACCACTTACAGCAGCTTCGTTCAATACTTTAGTTGTCTCTTGGAAAGATGCAGCCGAGATAAACGACTTGGTCTGTAAAGACGCGCGTGTAATACCCTGAAGTATTGGTGTCGCAGTAGCCGCGACAGCATCTTTAGCTTCGACCAAAGTTTTATCAGATCTTCTCAAAATAGAATTTTCGTCACGTAGCTCACGAGCAGTAATGATTTGTCCTTCTTTAAGATTTTCTGACTCTCCTTTATCAACAACTACTTTCTTACCATAGATTTCATCATTCTCTCTAATAAAATCATCTTTGTGAACTAATTGGTTCTCTAAGAAAATAGTATCACCTGGATCCTGAATACGTACTTTACGCATCATCTGTCTCACCACAACTTCAAAGTGCTTGTCATTGATCTTCACACCTTGTAAACGGTAAACTTCTTGAACTTCGTTCACCAAATACTGTTGTACCGCTGATGGACCTTTGATAGCCAAAATATCTTCCGGAGTTATAGAACCGTCTGATAACGGCATTCCCGCACGTACATAGTCATTCTCTTGAACCAATATCTGGTTCGATAGTTTGACCAAGTACTTTTTGATTTCGCCCAACTTAGACTCAATAATAATCTCACGGTTACCCCTTTTAATTTTTCCGAAAGAAACAACACCGTCAATCTCAGAAACTACAGCTGGGTTAGATGGGTTACGTGCTTCGAAAAGCTCGGTTACCCTTGGTAGACCACCCGTAATATCACCTGCTTTTGCAGATTTACGAGGAATCTTAACCAAAATCTTACCTTCTTTTATCTTATCACCGTTGTCAACCATGATATGTGAACCAACTGGTAAGTTATAAGAACGTAAGGTCTCACCTTTATCATTTTGAATCAAAAGAGTTGGAATCAACTTTTTGTTTCTAGATTCTGAAATTACTTTTTCTTGGAAACCGGTCTGCTCATCAATTTCTACCTGATAAGTAACACCTTGCTCAATGTTTTCATAAGCAATTTTACCAGGGAATTCTGATACAATAACTCCATTATAAGGATCCCAAGTACATATTACATCATCTTTAGAAACCTTTGCACCATTCTCTATCATTAATTGAGAACCGTAAGGAATGTTATTTGTACTCAGCGTAATACCTGTTTTCGTATCGATTATCTTAATTTCCGATGTTCTAGAAATAACGATATTAGCTGCTTTACCTTCTGCATCTTGACCTTTGACCGTACGCAAGTCTTCGATTTCCGCTTTACCACTAAACTTGGCGATTAGCTTATTATCTTCAGAAATGTTACCTGCAATACCACCTACGTGGAAGGTACGTAAGGTCAGCTGTGTACCAGGTTCTCCAATAGACTGAGCCGCTACAACACCAACAGCTTCACCACGTTGAACCATTTTATTCGTAGAAAGGTTTCTACCATAACACTTAGAACAAATACCCTTAGGAGCTTCACAAGTCAATGCAGAACGCACTTCGATTTTTTCGATAGGTGAGTTCTTGATTTTTTTCATATCAGACTCCATAATCTGCTGACCCGCAGTTAAGAGCAGCTCTTCAGTAAGTGGATCATAAACATCATGTAAGGAAACTCTACCTAAGATACGCTCTCCTAAAGATTCTACAACTTCTTCATTCTTCTTTAATGCTTCAACCTCAATACCTCTTAGCGTTCCACAATCTTCAATGTTGATAATAACATCTTGAGAAACATCTACCAATCGACGGGTTAAGTAACCTGCATCGGCAGTTTTCAAAGCGGTATCTGCAAGACCTTTACGCGCACCGTGCGTAGAGATAAAGTATTCAAGAATCGAAAGCCCCTCCTTAAAGTTAGAAAGAATCGGGTTTTCAATAATTTCTCCACCTCCGGCAGTAGATTTCTTCGGCTTGGCCATCAGACCACGCATACCTGTCAACTGACGAATTTGCTCTTTAGAACCCCTTGCACCAGAATCAAGCATCATATATACCGAGTTAAAACCTTGCTGGTCTTCTCGAATACGCTTCATAGCCAATTCAGTTAGCATGGCGTTTGTAGACGTCCACACATCAATAACTTGGTTATAACGTTCATTATTGGTTATAAGACCCATGTTATAGTTAGCCATAATACCATCGACCTGACCATTGGCATCGGCTATCATATCATGCTTCTCTTGAGGAATAATAATATCCCCTAAACTAAAGGACAATCCGCCTTTAAAGGCAAATTCATATCCCATAGTCTTAATTCTATCTAAGAAGTTGGCAGTTGTCGGAACATCGGTCACCGCTAAAATATCACCAATAATATTTCTTAACGCCTTCTTGTTCAATACTTGGTTAATGTAACCCGCTTGTTCCGGAACATTTTTATTGAACAATACTCTACCAACAGTGGTTGCAATGATTTGGCTGACCAAGTCGCCCTCTTCGTTAAAGTCTTTTGCACGAACTTTAATACCTGCGTTCAAATCAACTTTTCCTTCATTGAAAGCTATTTCAACTTCTTCAGAAGAATAAAAAGTTAACCCTTCTCCTTTAACGGGAACTTCAGGTGTAGACTTCCGCTCTTTGGTCATATAGTACAGACCCAGAACCATATCCTGCGATGGAACAGTAATTGGTGAACCATTTGCAGGGTTCAAGATGTTTTGTGAAGCAAGCATTAATAGCTGTGCTTCCAAGATAGCCTCAGGCCCTAATGGCAAGTGAACCGCCATTTGGTCACCATCGAAATCCGCGTTAAATGCAGTACACGCCAATGGATGTAAACGAATCGCTTTACCTTCGATAAGTTTTGGTTGAAATGCTTGAATACCCAAACGGTGCAAGGTAGGAGCACGGTTCAACAGAACCGGATGCCCTTTTAGCACGTTTTCAAGAATATCCCAAACAACGGGCTCTTTCTTATCTATAATTTTCTTGGCTGACTTTACTGTCTTTACGATACCTCTTTCTATCAGTTTCCTGATAACGAAAGGCTTGTAAAGTTCAGCAGCCATATCTTTTGGAAGACCACACTCGTATAGATTCAATTCAGGCCCAACGACGATTACCGAACGCGCAGAATAATCAACACGCTTACCTAGTAGGTTTTGACGGAAACGACCTTGCTTACCCTTCAATGAATCTGAAAGAGATTTTAATGGTCTATTCGATTCAGTTTTAACGGCAGAAGCCTTTCTAGTGTTATCGAAAAGAGAATCGACAGCTTCTTGAAGCATACGTTTCTCATTTCTAAGAATCACCTCAGGAGCTTTAATCTCTACCAATCGCTTCAAACGGTTGTTACGAATGATAACCCTTCTGTAAAGATCATTTAAATCTGAAGTCGCGAAACGACCACCATCTAAAGGAACTAGCGGGCGTAATTCTGGTGGAATCACCGGAATTACTTTCATAATCATCCATTCCGGATTGTTCTCCCTATTATCTTGCGACTCTCTTAAGGCTTCGACAACTTGAAGTCTCTTTAAAGCCTCTGTCTTTCTTTGCTTAGAAGTCTCAGTGTTCGCCTTGTGACGTAACTGGTATGATAACTCTTTCAGGTCAATTCGAGCCAAAAGATCGATTAGACATTCAGCACCCATTTTCGCTATGAACTTATTTGGGTCTGAATCTTCTAAATACTGATTCTCGATCGGAATAGATTCCAATATCGTCAAATACTCCTCTTCGGTCAAGAAATCCATCTTGTTGATTTCTTCCCCTTCAGGACCTTTTGCAATACCAGGTTGAATGACCACATATCTTTCATAATAGATGATCATATCCAATTTCTTGGAAGGAAGCCCTAAAAGGTATCCGATTTTGTTCGGCAACGAACGAAAATACCAGATGTGAGCTACAGGCACTACCAAATTAATATGCCCTACTCTATCTCTACGTACTTTTTTCTCCGTCACTTCAACACCACAACGGTCACATACGATACCGCGGTAGCGAATACGCTTGTACTTACCACAAGCACATTCATAATCCTTAACAGGCCCGAATATACGCTCACAAAAAAGCCCATCCCGTTCCGGCTTATGAGTTCGGTAGTTAATGGTTTCAGGCTTTAAGACCTCACCGCGAGACTCTGCCAAAATTGATTCTGGCGAAGCCAATCCAATGGAAATCTTGTCAAACCTTTTTACTGGATTATTATCTTTTATTCTAGCCATAATGTACTATGCTACTATATTATAATGTATGTTCTTAACTATTCTTCCAAACGTATATCCAAGCCCAAACCTTTAAGTTCGTGCATCAATACATTGAAAGATTCCGGTAAACCGGGTTCTGGCATGGTTTCACCTTTAACTATAGATTCGTAGGTCTTGGCTCTTCCGATTACATCATCCGACTTAACGGTCAATATTTCACGTAGAGTAGCCGATGCACCGTAAGCCTCTAGGGCCCAAACCTCCATCTCACCAAAACGCTGACCACCGAACTGTGCTTTACCACCTAATGGCTGCTGTGTAATCAATGAGTAAGGTCCGATAGATCGTGCATGCATCTTATCATCAACCATGTGCCCCAATTTCAGCATGTAGATAACACCCACAGTTGCAGGTTGATCGAAACGCTGACCGGTTCCACCATCGTATAAATAAGTATGTCCAAATCGTGGAATACCGGCTTCATCAGTATAACCGTTGATCTCATCTAGAGAGGCCCCGTCAAAAATCGGAGTAGCAAACTTTCTACCCAACTTTAATCCGGCCCAACCGAGAACAGTTTCATATATCTGCCCAATGTTCATACGAGAGGGTACACCTAATGGGTTCAATACGATATCTACAGGAGTACCGTCATCTAAGAACGGCATATCTTCTTGACGAACGATACGCGAAACGATACCTTTGTTACCGTGACGACCTGCCATTTTATCTCCAACTTTCAACTTACGTTTCTTGGCAATATAAACCTTGGCCAACTTCATAATACCAGCAGGTAACTCATCACCTACAGATATGGTGAACTTATCTCTTCTCAAGTTACCTTGAAGGTCGTTCAACTTGATTTTATAGTTATGCAACAAATCTGCTACAGAAGAATTGGTGTCTTTATCCGTTGTCCAACTACCACCTACCAAGTGAGCAAAATCGTCAACAGAGTTCAACATTTTCAAGGTGTATTTCTTTCCTTTAGGAAGAACTTCTTCTCCCAAATCGTTCAAGACGCCCTGTGAAGTTTTACCGTTCACCAAAGTGAAAAGCTTTTCGATAAGAACATCTTTCAATTCTTGGAATTTCACCTCATATTCAAGCTCAAGCTTGTTCAACTCTTCTTTATCTTCAGAGCGCTTGCGCTTATCTTTTACCGATCTAGAGAATAATTTCTTGTCGATAACAACACCTCGCAATGAAGGGGAAGCTTTCAAAGAAGCATCTTTAACATCACCTGCTTTGTCTCCGAAAATTGCTCTAAGCAGTTTTTCTTCAGGTGTCGGATCTGATTCTCCTTTTGGAGTAATCTTACCGATCAAGATGTCACCAGGTTTTACCTCGGCACCGATACGGATCATACCGTTTTCATCTAAATCTTTGGTAGCCTCTTCTGAAACGTTAGGTATATCATGAGTTAATTCTTCTGCACCCAATTTCGTGTCACGAACTTCTAAAGAATATTCATCAACGTGAATCGAAGTAAAGATATCTTCTCTAACCACTTTTTCAGAAATCACGATTGCATCTTCAAAGTTATACCCTTTCCAAGGCATGAAGGCCACCGTAAGGTTACGGCCTAATGCCAGTTCCCCTTTTTCAGTAGCATAACCCTCACAAAGAACTTCACCTTTTTTAACCTTATCGCCCTTGCGAACAATAGGTTTTAGATTGATACTGGTACCTTGGTTGGTTTTTCTAAACTTCACCAAGTTGTAACTCTTAGAATCATCTTCAAAACTGATCAAACGTTCGGCATCGGTTCTATCATATTTTACGGTGATTTTCTTGGCATCAACATAAACGATAGTTCCATCTCCTTCTGCATTGATCAATACCCTAGAGTCAGAAGCGACCTGACGTTCAAGACCTGTACCCACTATCGGAGACTGTGGTCTCAATAATGGAACTGCTTGACGCATCATGTTCGACCCCATCAATGCACGGTTCGCATCATCATGCTCCAAGAAAGGAATCAATGATGCAGAAATCGATGCAATTTGATTAGGCGCAACATCTGTATAGTTTACTTCAGATGGGTCTACTACTGGAAAATCACCTTCTTCACGAGCAATAACCTTTTCACTGTCTATCTGACCATCTTCTTTTAAAGGTATGTTTGCCTGGGCAATTTTCATTCCTTCTTCTTCTTCAGCACTTAGGTATATATATTCTGAAGTATCAACCTTACTGTTTTCGACCTTACGGTACGGAGTCTCTAAAAAGCCCATCGGGTTCACTTTGGAAAAAACCGCAAGTGAAGAAATCAAACCGATGTTCGGACCTTCAGGAGTTTCAATCGGACAAAGTCTACCATAGTGAGTATAGTGAACATCACGAACCTCAAAACCTGCTCTTTCTCTCGAAAGACCACCTGGCCCTAATGCCGATAATCTTCTCTTATGAGTAATCTCTGCCAATGGATTCGTTTGATCCATAAACTGAGACAACTGATTTGTTCCAAAAAATGAATTAATAACAGACGAAAGTGTTTTCGCGTTAATCAAATCGATTGGCGTAAACACTTCATTATCACGAACATTCATTCGCTCACGAATCGTACGTGCCATACGTGCCAAACCAACACCAAACTGAGATGACAACTGTTCACCTACCGTTCTAACACGACGGTTAGACAAGTGATCGATATCATCAATCTCTGCCTTAGAGTTAATAAGTTCGATCAAGTATTTGATTATAGTTATGATATCTTCCTTGGTCAAGACCTGCTTGTCCATTCCAATATCCAACTGCAATTTCTTGTTCATTCTATATCGACCTACTTCACCAAGATTGTACCGTTGGTCTGAAAAGAATAATTTATCAATTATACCTCTAGCCGTTTCCTCATCGGGCGGCTCGGCATTTCTCAATTGACGGTAAATATGTTCTACAGCCTCTTTTTCAGAGTTAGTAGGATCCTTTTGAAGCGTATTGTGAATAATCGCATAATCAGACTGCGCGTTATTCTCTTTATGCAAAAGAATGGTTTTCACGTCGGCATCAAGAATCTCATCGATATGCTCTTTTTCAAGAACTGTATCACGATCCAAGATTATTTCGTTTCTTTCAATAGATACCACCTCGCCCGTATCTTCATCAACGAAATCTTCATGCCAGGTATTCAATACCCTTGCGGCCAATTTTCGGCCCAATACTTTTTTCAATCCGGCTTTAGAAACCTTTACTTCTTCTGAAAGATCGAATATCTCAAGTATATCCTTATCCCTTTCAAAACCAATAGCTCTAAATAGAGTTGTTACCGGTAATTTTTTCTTTCTATCAATGTAAGCGTACATAACGCCATTGATGTCCGTCGCAAATTCTATCCAAGAACCTTTGAACGGTATAACCCTTGCAGAGTATAATTTTGTTCCGTTCGCATGAAAAGATTGTCCGAAGAAAACCCCTGGAGAACGGTGTAACTGTGATACAACAACTCTTTCGGCACCATTTATAACAAATGTTCCACTGGGAGTCATGTAAGGAATCGTACCTAAATAAACATCTTGCACGATAGTCTCGAAATCTTCATGCTCAGGATCGGTACAGTATAATTTTAATCGTGCCTTTAAAGGAACACTATAGGTCAACCCACGTTCTATACATTCTTGGATGGAATATCTAGGTGGATCTATGAAATAATCTAAAAATTCAAGTACGAACTGGTTACGAGTGTCCGTAATCGGGAAGTTTTCTTGGAAGGTATTGTACAAACCTTCGTCACCCCTTTCGTCAGATTTAGTCTCAAGTTGAAAAAAATCTTGAAAAGACTTGATCTGAATGTCCAAGAAATCCGGATATTCCGGCGTGTTCTTAGCGGATGCAAAATTTATTCTCTCAGTCTGTTGTGTGAACATCTATGGACAGTGTTTTGAACGTGAATACTCTAAAATTGCGTAGGCTGTAATGGGTCGTATGTCGCCTCACATACGTATTGAATATAAAAACAAGTTTAGGTCCAATTCCGTCCGGGGACGAAAAAAGACCTAAACATAGTGCTATGGTTGCTGCTATTATTTAAGCTCAACTTCTGCTCCTGCTTCTTCCAAAGATTTTTTGATACCTTCAGCCTCATCTTTAGCCACACCTTCTTTAACTGCTTTAGGTGCACTATCAACGATGTCTTTTGCATCTTTCAGGCCAAGACCTGTTAATTCTTTAACCAATTTAACTACAGCTAGTTTAGAACCACCGGCCGCTGTTAAGATTACGTCAAATTCTGTCTGCTCTTCAGCTGCTTCACCAGCTTCAGCACCACCGGCACCACCAGCTACGGCTACTGCTGCTGCTGCAGGCTCGATACCATACTCATCTTTTAATATATCGGCCAACTCGTTTACCTCTTTTACGGTCAAGTTTACCAACTGTTCTGCGAATTCTTTTAAATCTGCCATTTTTCTATCGTTTAATAAAATTTTGAAATATACTTAGTTTAGTGCGTACTTATTTTTCTGATAATGTCTTTAGGATGCCAGCTATTTTGCCACCACCGGACTTAAGACCGGAAATAACGTTCTTAGCAGGTGATTGTAACAATCCAATGATTTCTCCAATCATTTCTTCTTTGGACTTGATACTCACCAATGCATCTAAATTCTCATCACCAATATAGATTGCTTCTTCGACGAAAGCTCCTTTCAGCAAAGGCTTTTCAGCTTTTTTTCTGAAAGTCTTGATTAACTTTGCCGGAGCGTTACCTACCTCGGAAAACATCAAGGATGTATTGCCCTTGAGTACCCCCGGAAGGTCGCCGAATTCTTTATCGGAAGCTTCCATTGCTTTTGCAAGCAAAGTGTTTTTGACTACCGCCAATTTCACATTGGCCTTGAAGGCCGCTCTTCTTAAATCAGAAGTTTGTGAAGCGTTTAATCCCGATATATCCGCCAAATAAATGGTAGGGCTATCGGCTAACTGCGAGGTCAAATCCTGTATTACGATTGCTTTTTCTTCTCTTGTCATACTGTAAATTTTGAACTACCCAGTTCGATTAAACTGTTTTTGGATCTAGCTGAAGGCTAGGGCTCATTGTACTAGACATAAAGACACTCTTCATGTAAACACCCTTAGCAGCTGCAGGCTTCATCTTAATCAAAGTATCGATAAGTTCTTTGGCATTATCAGCAATCTTGTCTGCCGAGAAAGATACTTTCCCAATAGCCGCGTGAACTATACCCGTCTTATCAACTTTGAAATCGATTTTACCGGCTTTAACATCAGACACTGCTTTTGCAACATCCATAGTAACCGTTCCTGTCTTCGGATTAGGCATCAAACCTCTTGGGCCCAATACACGACCTAAAGGACCTAATTTACCCATCACACTTGGCATGGTGATGATTACATCAACATCGGTCCAACCACCTTTGATTTTATCCAAATACTCGTCTAATCCTACAAAATCAGCACCGGCTTCTGTAGCCTCTGCTTCTTTATCTGGAGTAACTAAAGCCAAAACCTTAACATCTTTACCTGTACCGTGAGGTAGGGTAACTACGCCACGAACCATTTGATTGGCTTTTCTGGGATCTACGCCCAAACGAATCGCCAAATCTACAGATGCATCGAATTTTACATTAGTAATATCCTTTACCAAAGCGGCACCTTCTTCAATAGAGTACATTTTGTCTCTATCTATCTTGGCACTGGCCTCTTTTTGTTTCTTTGTTAACTTTGCCATTTAAATTGCTTTATAAGATTTTAAAAAGGTCTTTTACCAGCTACTTTCATACCCATAGACCTTGCTGTACCAGCAACCATACTCATTGCTGACTCTATGGTGAATGCATTAAGATCAGCCATTTTGTCTTCGGCTATTGCCCTAACTTGATCCCAAGTAACATTACCTAATTTTACACGGTTAGGTTCGCCAGATCCTTTTTTAATCTTAGCTGCTTCCATCAATTGAACGGCCGCCGGTGGTGTTTTAACAACAAAGTCAAATGACTTGTCTTTGTATACGGTGATAACAACAGGCAATACTTTGCCCTGTTTGTCCTGTGTACGAGCATTAAACTGCTTACAGAACTCCATAATGTTAACGCCGGCAGCACCTAAGGCGGGTCCAACCGGTGGCGATGGATTCGCTGCACCTCCCCTAACTTGTAGTTTAACTACTTTACCTACTTCTTTTGCCATTGTTTAGAATTAAATTAAAGTTGCATCAATTGGAAGCAACACAACTTAAATATGTAACACTCAAAAATTATATTTTCTCAACTTGCATATAACTGAGCTCTAATGGTGTCTTTCTTCCGAAAATCTTAACCATTACCTCAAGCTTACGCTTTTCTTCATTGATTTTTTCAACCGTACCATTAAACCCGTTGAAAGGTCCATCAATAACCTTAACTGTCTCACCATGTGTAAAAGGTATCGCAACACTATCGGTATTTACAGCCAATTCATCGGCCTTACCAAGCATTCTGTTCACTTCAGTTTTACGAAGAGGCACAGGATCACCACCTTTAGTTTCACCTAGAAAACCGATTACATTGGTAATCGACCTAATAATATGAATCATCTCACCACCAAGGTTCGCTTTAATCATTATATAACCGGGAAAATAAACACGTTCTTTGTTAATTTTTTTCCCGTTTCGTATTTGAATCACCTTTTCGGTCGGCACCAAAACATCTTCTAAATAATCAGAAAAGCCATGTCTTTCGACTTCACTCTCAATATAGCCTTTGATTTTATTCTCTTGACCACTGACAGCACGCACGACATACCATTTCTTTTCCAATACTTCCGACATAGCGATTGCTTTAGTTTAAGATGTTGTTGAAATATAGCTGCACCAATTTACTGAATACCGTATCGACACCCCAAGTCGCCAAAGCGAACAAGATTGAAAACACAGCAACGATAACCATCAGGTTAGAAGACTCAGCCCTTGAAGGCAACGTAACATTGTTACGAAGCTCTTCCATTGATTCTTTAATATACGTCAACATACTATTATATTTGGCACGGGAGGAGAGGCTCGAACTCCCGACACCTGGTTTTGGAGACCAGTGCTCTACCAACTGAGCTACACCCGTTTATAATTGCATTTAAAGGTGTCCAACCAAAGAAGGACACCCTTAATACAATTTATACTATCTAATAATAATTTTTAATCTAGGATTTTGGTAACCTGACCAGCACCTACAGTTCTACCACCTTCACGGATTGCAAAACGCAGACCCATACTCAAGGCGATTGGCTGAATCAACTCAACTGTAATTGTCAAGTTATCACCAGGCATAACCATTTCTACTCCAGAAGGAAGAGCAATATTTCCGGTAACGTCTGTAGTTCTAACATAGAACTGTGGACGATAATTGTTGTGGAATGGAGTGTGACGACCACCTTCTTCTTTTTTCAAGATATAAACCTCTGCCTCAAATTTAGCGTGCGGCTTAACAGAACCAGGCTTACAAATAACCATACCTCGGCTAATCTGAGATTTTTCGATACCTCTCAAAAGAATACCTACGTTATCACCAGCTTCACCTCTATCCAAAATCTTACGGAACATCTCAACACCAGTAATCGTAGAAGCTAATTTCTCAGCACCCATACCAATGATATCAACAGCATCACCAGTGTTAGCGATACCAGTTTCGATACGACCAGTTGCAACAGTACCACGACCAGTAATCGTAAATACATCTTCAACAGGCATCAAGAAATCTTTATCAACATCTCTCTTAGGAAGTTCGATCCAGTTATCAACAGCTTCCATAAGCTCCATTACAGTATCTACCCATTTTTGCTCACCGTTAAGTGCGCCTAAAGCAGAACCGGAGATTACAGGTCCGTTATCACCATCATATTCATAGAAAGAAAGCAATTCTCTTACCTCCATTTCAACTAATTCTAAAAGCTCCTCATCGTCAACCATGTCAACTTTATTCAAGAAAACAACGATTCTTGGAATACCAACCTGACGACCAAGCAAGATGTGCTCACGAGTCTGTGGCATAGGACCATCAGTCGCAGCTACAACCAAGATAGCACCATCCATCTGAGCAGCACCAGTTACCATGTTCTTCACGTAATCGGCGTGACCAGGACAGTCAACGTGCGCGTAGTGACGGTTAGCTGTTTGATACTCTACGTGGGAAGTGTTGATTGTAATACCCCTTTCTTTCTCTTCAGGAGCGTTATCAATTGAGTCAAAACTTCTAAGTTCAGAAAGACCAGCGTTTGCCAATACAGTAGTAATAGCAGCTGTCAATGTTGTTTTACCGTGATCCACGTGTCCAATAGTACCTATATTTAAGTGCGGTTTGGAACGATCAAAAGTTTCCTTTGCCATTTTTAATGAATTTTAATCTTAGTTATATATTAGTGTACAAATAATGCCTTCTTGAGCCAACGACGGGAATTGAACCCGTGACCTCTTCCTTACCAAGGAAACGCTCTACCCCTGAGCTACGTCGGCGTAAAGTGTTTAATATCTTCATCCCTACAAAAGTAAAAAGGAAGAGATGCCTGCCTTCGCAGATATGGCGCGACTGCCAATTTTGAGCGGGAGACCGGGTTCGAACCGGCGACATTCAGCTTGGAAGGCTGACGCTCTACCAACTGAGCTACTCCCGCATTTTCTTCAACCTCAACATTTCAAATCAACATTCCAAATTTTTGGAACGAAAACCCGTACTCGAGAACTAACTTCTCGAACTGGTGGGGAGAGCAGGATTCGAACCTGCGAAGACATAGTCAGCAGATTTACAGTCTGCCCTCGTTGGCCGCTTGAGTATCTCCCCTAGCCTTGTTCAATATTTCACCTTTTCAACACTTTAGGCAAACATCTTAAAAACCGAAGTTCTTCTTAATGTTTTGAGCCGATGGAGGGACTCGAACCCACGACCTGCTGATTACAAATCAGCTGCTCTAGCCAGCTGAGCTACATCGGCCTTTTTAGCCTTTTTTAAGCATAAAAAAGTCCGCTATTTCTAACGGACTGCAAATGTAGAGATATTTTTATTTATTCAAAACAAAATATCAAAAATTTTCATCAAGCCTGTACGCGAAGTTTTTCTTTGCGCTTAATTAGTTTTCTTTCTAAAGAACTACACGAAGAATCTATTGCTTCTTCAAATGACTTACATTGCTTTTTCACCATGAACTTATCCCCTGGTACATTGAGCTTTATCTCAACTATCTTATTTTCTTTGGAACTGGTATTTTCTACTTTCAAATAAACATCGGAACTAATCACCTTATCATAAAAGGTTTCTAACTTATCCATTTTAGTTTGCAAAAAATCAATAAGTTTTCTGTCGGCATTGAAATTTACCGATTGCACGTTTACTTTCATAGGTTGAAGTTTTTATAAATTAAACAATGTAAAATGTAAACAAGCCCTTATTCCCTACCTCTAGGATGGGCCTTGGAATGCACCTTTTTCAGCTCGGCAATACTATTATGCGTGTACACTTGAGTAGATGCCAAACTTGAGTGACCAAGCAACTCCTTCACTGAATTTAAATCAGCACCTTTGTTAAGCAAATGCGTAGCAAAGGTGTGTCTTAAGATATGGGGGCTTCTCTTAACTTTAAGCGACACTTCACTAAAATACTTATTTATTAAACGATAAACAAGGGTTTCATATAATTTATAACCCGATTTTAACAGGAAAACATACCCTTCATCTTTGATTTCGGGAAGCCCTTTCCTCTGGTTTAAATAATCGACAAATAGCTCTTCTGTAGATGTTAACATCGGCACTATGCGCTCTTTGTTTCTTTTACCCAAGACCTTGAGATGACCGCCGATAAAATTTACATCGGTAAGTTTTAAATTAATCAGTTCGGCCCTACGCATACCCGTAGCATACAATAGTTCAATAATCAACCTATCCCTAATTCCCTCATAATTTTCAGGAAATTCTATTTCCGATAAAACGTTTTCCATTTCACATTCAGAAAATGGCACCTGCACTTTTTTCGCAGTTTTCAAAGCTCTATGCTTAGCTAACGGATTTGCCGATATCTTACCTATGCCTTGTAGAAACTTGTAATAGGCCTTTAAAGATGCCGTTTTTCTGTTTACTGACCTATTGGAGACAGTCGAATCTACCAAGTACACAACCCAACCACGTATTAACGGATAAGAGACTTCATCGATGTCTTTAAGGGAGTATTCTTCAAGACAAAACTTGGCAAAACTCTCTATATCTTTTGTATATGCAGTAACGGTATGAGTAGAATAATTTTTTTCAAGCGAAAGATATGACACAAAAGACTGAAGCTCCATATCACGAAGTTAGTAAAAACAACCATCATGATAAAGCACCATATCTTAATTTCAGAGGTTCTTTATCAGAACCTCAAATGTTGAAATTTGGCATAAAAAAATCCTACCATAATATTATTATGATAGGATTGTAATATTAAATACGTAGGTGAAAGAGTTTAGATTTCCTCTTTATCTCTTAGACCTTGAATGTATTCTGCTTTTTGAATCTGAGCTCTTCGCTCAACGGAGGGTTTTGTGAATTGCTGACGCTTTCTCAATCTTCGCATAGTACCCGTCTTATCAAACTTACGCTTGAAACGCTTTAAAGCCCTATCGATGTTTTCTCCTTCTTTTACTGGTATAATTAACATTGGCTACAACCTCCTTTCTTTAAAATTTAAGAATGCAAATATATAAACATTTTTGCAAACCCACACTAGTAATCTAGCTTTAATGTTGAAAAACTGCACGCGTAGCAAAAATCATTTCTGCAAATGAAAAAATCAAGTACCTTGAGGAGCCCTATACTCCTTTTTGTCTATTATTATCTTCGCAAGAATTTCTTTCAATATTTCGGACGTACCTCCACCTATCGGACCTAACCTACTATCTCGCAATAGACGTGCCATTGGATAATCTTCTATGTAGCCGTAGCCTCCTAAAAATTGAAGACAACTATAAATAACCTCGTCGGCCATTTTTGTCGATTTTAACTTTGACATGGTTGCTTCCTTTACAACGTATTCGCCCTTATCCATTTTATAGCAAACACCATAATTGTAGTACTTACACATTTCCATGTCGGCCTGTAGCTCTACAAACTTATGTCGTAGGGCCTGAAATTGATTTATAGATTTTCCGAAGGCCTCCCTTTCCGACATATATTGCAGGGCATACTCTAATGCATATTCAGCCCTTGCATGTGCATTTATTCCCATTATCAAGCGTTCAAGGGCAAAAGCTTCCATAATGAAGCCAAAACCACTACCCTCTTCACCTATTCTATTGGCAGCAGAAACTTTCACATTATCAAAAGCAAGTTCAGCAGTGTCGGAAGCTCGCCAGCCTAATTTGTCGAGCTTATTCGATGAGACCCCTTCACTATGCAAATCAACAATAAATATAGTTATTCCTTTATTGCCTGCGTCTGGGTCAGTTTTTGCCGCCAATATGATAAAATCGCCGTATACCCCATTGGTGATGAACGTTTTTGATCCGTTGATTATATAAAAATCACCATCCTTTTTTGCAGTGGTACGCATACCAGCCACATCACTACCTCCAAAAGGTTCAGATATGCCTAGACAGCCGATCTTTTCTCCGCCCACACTAGGCGTCAAATATTGTGTCTTTTGCTCGTGGTCGGCATTCTTGTTCAAGTGTGTCATAGCCAAATAGGCATGAGCCCACATCGCAGCGGCAAACCCACCGGAATTAATTTTTTGAAGCTCTTCTATGAAAATAACGGTGTAAAAAAGGTCAAGACCGAGACCACCATATTCCTCAGGTGTAGCCAGGCCAAAGTATCCCATTTCGCCAAATTTACTCCAAATAAACCGCTCTATCTCACCGGTCTGCTCCCACTTTTCAATATGCGGAACTACTTCTTTTTGCAAAAAATCTTTAAGGCTTTCTCTAAATAGTTGGTGTTCTTCAGTGAAGTACATACCATGCATAGCTCTTTTTTTTATAGGGACAAATATAAGGCTAATCTATCTTTCTTATCTGATGGAAAACCTTCAATATTTTCTAACTCATCCAGCGAGTTGATTCTTCCGTTATTTTCCCTAAAGGCAACAATTCGTTCAGCTACTTGCCATCTTATATATACCAATTGAGCAATCTCATTTGCTGTTGCACTATTGATTTTAATTTTTACAATTTTAGGTGGACTTAATACTTTAAACCGGGTCAGAGCAGCTTTGGCCACCTCAGGTTCCAAGGCATAAACATCATACAATTGCTCATCTACTAGAAAACCACCTAACCTATCTCTGAACTTAACGATTCGGGCAGATAGTTTTTCACCTATGCCATTAATTTGTTTGAAATCTTCTACCGTAGCCGTATTTATATCCTTTACTGATCTTGAAACTATTTTTGCGGAAGGCTTTGCCGACGATTGTTTTATATGCTTCTTTCTTGGAGCAGTCACCCATTCGGGAAATTTGAAATACGGCGAAATAGCATCTAACAGCGAATCGGAAACTTCTGTTATCTCTTGAAATTCATCTACACTATTTATGAATTTTCCCGCGGCCCTATAGAGGTGCAAACGGTCAATTTCGTCAGTTGACATGCCTAGAGTATAACCTTTGTAATCGGTTATGTAATTAGGATTAAAAGGAAATATTTTAGGCTTTTCGTTATCGACAGCTTCTCGTTTGAGGCTATCGATACTTTCTTGCACCTGTTCGTTTATTTTAAAAGATTCATTTTCTTCTCGAAACGGAAAAGCAAGAACCAGAACAAAGGCTAATTGTAAAAGCACTATAATTAATAGTAAAAAGAAAATCCCACTTCGTTCTTGCTTGTTGAACTTGAAGTGGGATTTTATATTCTTCATCCTATGACTTTGATAAAAATCTACTTCGCTACCTGTTGTTTTTTAAAAAGTTGATTCGATTTCAATTTTGACCAGTATTCACGTAAATCTGTTTTCACCTCACCGGACATAATATAAAGTCCGATTATATTAGGGAAGGACATAGCCAAAATCATCATATCTGAAAAATCGAGTACTGCACCTAAGCTTACCGAGGCGCCAACAACTACAAATACCAAAAACAATATTTTGTAAACCATTTCAGATTTCTTGCTCTTTCCGAAGAGATAAGTCCAAGCACGCATTCCGTAATAAGACCAAGATATCATAGTTGAAAAGGCAAATAGAAAGACTGCCAGTGCCAATACATATGGGAACCATGATATCTGACTACCGAAGGCATCAGATGTCAGTTGTGCTCCGGCCAAACCTTCAACCTCGTGCATACCCGTAAATATTAGAACTAAAGCGGTCAGCGTACAAACAACTACTGTGTCTATAAATGGCTCGAGCAATGCTACAAACCCCTCAGAAGGCGGGTTATTCGTCTTAGCGGTACTGTGAGCAATGGCCGCCGAACCTACTCCAGCTTCATTTGAAAATGCAGCCCGTTGAAAACCAACCACTAGAACACCGACAATACCCCCTTTTAAAGCAGACGGACTGAAAGCCCCATCAACAATAGCTGAAAAGGCAGGACCAATATTCTGAATGTTCATTATGATGACGGCCAGAGCAGCGATAATATATACCGATGCCATAATAGGAACGACCCTACCGGTAACCTTGGCAATACTGTTAATGCCACCGATAATAACTACACCAACAAGAATGGCAGTTAAAATACCGAACCAAAACCCGTTACCCACCAAAACAGGAAACTGACCTGATAATTGCTCAAATGATTGATTGGCCTGAAACATATTTCCACCCCCAAAAGAAGCGCCAATGGCCAAAACCGCAAATAGACCGGCCAAAACTTTACCGAAACCTTTCATGTTTCTTTTCTCTAGACCGTATCTTAGATAATTCATAGGCCCACCGAAAACCCTGCCATCAGGAAGAATATCTCGGTATTTAACCCCTAAGGTACATTCTACAAACTTAGACGACATACCCAACAGTCCGCAAACAATCATCCAAAAAGTAGCACCGGCACCTCCTAATGAAACCGCCACAGCGACCCCAGCAATATTACCCAGACCTACTGTACCCGAAACGGCCGTTGCCAAGGCTTGAAAGTGAGTTACTTGACCAGGCGCATCTGGATCGTCATATTTACCCTTCGCCAAATCAATGGAATGTTTGAACCCACGAACATTGATAAAGCCCATTCTAATGGTAAAGAACAGTGCCCCTAAAACCAACCATATTACTATAAAGGGAATATCTTTTGTCAAGGGATCACCATTAGGGTGTGTCATAACAATTGGTTCGTCGTAAACGATTTCAGCCAAAAAATGGGCCCCTTGCTCGATTACATGCTCTGCATTTTCTGAGTTATAAATTACCTTGCCCTCCTCAACCAAATAATTCAGGGTACCTGTCGCTTCTGCAATTACATTTCTTTCGCCATGCTTGTCACTAGAAATGATAGCGATTTGGTCACCTTTAGCAACTTTTGCACCTTCTGCTTTCAACCATTTTTTTAGCACGAACCTGTCTTCTACTTCAGCCGACCAACCAGGTGTACTCACCAATTTCTTGTCGGCGTAAGCGACTGGATCGTATATACCGATGGCAGCAAAGGGGTCCCAAAATAAAACTGACCCCAAGGCTTTTACAGCTGGGGTCATTGTTCCGTTGAATACTTCTGTGATGGCATTGGTCTCTACCTTATAAACTTTGGTTACCGAATTTCCTTTTGAATCGGATACGACAACAGAATAGGGTACACCTTCAACCAATCCCATAGTTTTTTTCGAATTGAGGGGCGTTTCTTGATTACTCCATTTATAACTGTAGGGTGGAGTTCCGCCGAGTACCTGAAGATCGACAACCCCATCATTGATTTTGTTCGAGGGGTTCATAACCGCCGCCTTAACGGTAAGCTCTTGGGAATTCGCCACTAAACCTAGCAGCATTAAAAATAATAGAGTTAATTTCTTCATAATGTAATGTCTGGTGTTTGGTACTTTATATAAACTTTCTTTTCCAAGTGCGGCAATATCCTAAAAATTAGCTACACAATCAAATAATAACGTTGAATTAACGCAAGTGTCCACTAGCTAATATGGAACATTTCATTTAATTTTCGTATTTGCTCAGCGCGCCCTAAAACGATAACTTTACTCTTGGGCTCTAACTTCAAATCTGCCTCTGGATTGATGATGTAATTGCCATTCGGTTCAATATACCCAATAATAGTGCAACCTGTTTTTCGTCTCAAATCTAAATCTCGTAATGAATTGTAATTCATCTGGTTACTGAAATTTTCGATAGCTACTTCTTCAAGGTTTGTCGTATTTTTACCTTCAGTGCTCAATTTATCCATAAAGGTGATTAAATCAGGCATTACAACTAAAGAGGCCATATGGTCTCCCCCAATTTTATCGGGCATAATTACTTTGTTGGCTCCTGCCAATTGAAGCTTTTTCTGAGAAGTTATTAATGAGGCCCTACTAATAATAAAAAGTTTCGAATTTAGCTGCCTTGCAGAAAGTACCACAAAAAGATTGACAGCGTCATCGGGCAAAGCGGCAATCAAATATTGAGCACGCTCTACGCCAGCAGACAAAAGTACTTCATCTTCATTTGCATCACCCTCTACAAAGAGTACCTCATCTTCAAATTTCTCGATAATCTCTTTATCTCTTTCGATTACCACGAACGGTTTTTTATAGGCATCTAAACGTTCGGCGGCCTGCATACCGTTACGACCAAATCCGCAGACTACCACATGATCTTTCAGATTTTCAATTTGATTTCTCACTTTCTTCTTTTTTAATAGTTGAAGGGAATTTCTACTAAGAATGTATTCGGTAATTACGGTTAGGGCGTAAGCAAAAATAAAAACGCTGAGGATAATCAGAAACACCGTGAAAATCTTACCCTCGGTACTTAGAGGCCTTATCTCACCAAAACCAACGGTCGTTACCGTAATAATGGTCATATAAAAAGCTTCTACCCACGAATAATCAGCAATGAACCTATACCCCAAGGCACCAAAAAGAAGTACCATGACCATAAGTATTATGGCCAAGTATATTTTTGAACGAAATAGCTTTAGCATATTTAAAGGTCAAAAACAGAGGTTCGTTTTGTGTAGACCAAATCTTTGATTCTTAACCAAAATGCCAAGAAGAGGTATAAAGCAAAACCGAAGCCAAGGGTAACAAAAGTCAAGTAAATAAATGATGTTCGAACGACACGCGCCCGAATACCTAGTCGCTCGGCGATTCGACGACACACCTCGAACCCCCGTTTCTGAAAATAATAAAGTAGCTGATAAAAAAAGTCCATTTATTCAGTAGTTAGGACATCTATAGAATCAAATTTAAACATTTCCTTCCAATAAGCTAGCCCCAATTCTACATTGCAAGCACCTATTTTTAGAGCAGTAGAGATTGTACAATTGCAGTAAAGACTGACTATCCATACCATTGCTTACAGAAACACCTTGCTTTTTGAAGTTCAATATTACCGAATTAAGCTCAGGTGATAGTTTTTTAATAATCTCTATTATTAAATCATTTGCATCTTTTCCGATGGCTCTGGCATGACAAAATTTTAGCGGAAGCACCGTGTTTATTATTAAAAGGTCAACGAATTTTTTCGTCAACTTTTTCATACTGTTTTTCGAAACTTTACCAAAAGTAAAGTGATTATTCCAATAGGGACTGGCATTAACTTCAAAAATATTATATAGTTCATCAATAGTAGAAGCAGCTATAATTTTTTCAAAAAGAGAATCATGCAGTGCATATAGATGTGCGAGCTGTGAAAGACGAACGGTCGGAAAATTAGCCGGTCTTAACTTAAAGAAATCGGGCTTTAGTACACCTTGGCTATCAAGGCTATATTTTAATCGCTGATGTTCGTACTCATTCTTTAATTGAATGTAGTAATCGTCTACAGTATCATTGGAAGAAAGTAAATGCGACATTCCAAGTAAAACACTTTCTAATCGAAACGCTTTCGAACTCAGCTTTCTCACAGTTTTGAAGGGCAGTGCATTGCCTAAGGTCAAAAATGCTTGCCCATTGATTTTTGAACCGAAGTTTCGCAACAGAAGTTTGAACAACACTTGCTCCCAATCATTATTCGATTCTTGTAATAAATCGTGCACGTATCCCGATTTTTGTTCCAATCGCTCAAAGTACAGTCGCTCAAGCCAATTATTTATTAAAAAAACATTCGTTTGGGCTATACTTTTCTCGCAATTGATAAATGAAACATCTCGCTTATCAAATAATTTCTCATATCCGGACAGAATATTTTTTGGGATGTACTTGTTAAGTTCTAAACAAGGTAATCTTACATTATTACTACAAAAAATATCGATATCATGCTCCCATACCACATGAAGAATAACATTATTATAATTTGGGTCTTTCTCATGCCCGTGGGCGAACCAGTCAGATGACTTTAGATGAATTTCGACATTACCTGCCCATAATTGACCATCGATTTTTATTTTAGCATTGAAAAAATCAGGCCCTGCTAAATGGTTGTGAGTGCCAACATTCAATAATTCAACCCGCTCCCCCTCTGCAGTAAATAAATTTTCTACCGCAAGTTTCTTATACTTCCAAATAAAGTGGAGCAGGTCTTCTCGCATTTAATTTCAATTGGTTTTAAAAATAAAAGGTTCAAGCACAATATGTTGTACCTGAACCAAAATATCAAATTTAATCGATGAATTAATTCGACTATTCCGTCACTTCGCCTTCCCAATTCATAAAACCACCTTCAAGGTTGTATGCTTTTTCAAAACCGACACTGTTCATAATCGAACATGCTTGAGCACTTCGTGCTCCTGAACGACAGTAAACATAATATGACTTAGACTTATCTAATTTTTCGATTTCGTCCAAAAAGCCTTGACCTAAATGAATGTCTATGTTTTTAGCGTTGGGTATATAACCATCTTCTACCTCTTCTGGTGTTCTAACATCAAGAATAAAGGCATTACTATCATTCTCTAATTGTTCTTCCCACTCTTGTTGTGATAAATCCATGCGAATCTAATATTTAGTATTTCCCGAAAATTGGAATAGTTTTTAAAATATTTGTGCCAAAAATACGGCTTTTCACTTACATCCAAGAGCCAAAATTAGTTAACAAAAATTTATGAGCTAATAGATTGCCGAAATAAAAAACATCCATACATTTGTATATACAATAATTGTAGAGACATGAATGTTGAGAAGATTTTAAAAACAGATAAGAAAATGCCTTTGGAAAGCAGAACACTCATTCACCTGAGTCTAGTGCACAACAAGGTCGGCGACATCATCAATTCGACACTAAGGCCCTTTGAAGTTTCTACACAGCAATTCAACGTATTAAGAATTTTAAGAGGGCAAAAAGGTAAGCCGGCAAATTTGTCTACTCTAAATGAGCGAATGGTCACGAAGATGAGTAACACCACCCGATTGGTAGATAAACTGATTCTGAAAGAATATGTTGACCGAACCGTTTGCCCCAGCAATAGAAGAAAGGTTGAAATTAGAATCACCGAGAAAGGTGAGAAAGTTCTTTTGCAGATGGATGCTGCCATGAATAATGCAGAGAAGGAAATATTAGAGAATTTGACCAAAAATGACTTGAACAATTTAAATAAACTACTAGATAAATTTTAATTATTAACATCCCCTATAAATATGAGCAATTACATTGAAAATCTAAATTGGCGGTATGCCACAAAAAAATTCGACAAAGACAAATCTATATCCAATGAAGACTTAGAAGCTTTGTTAGAAGCAACAGCACTGAGCGCATCTTCATACGGCTTGCAACCGTACAAAATCTTGGTAATAGAAGACAAAGAAATAAGAGCGAAATTACAACCCGCCGCTTGGGGGCAGTCTCAAATAACCGAGGCCTCCCATCTTATCATCTTGGCCAATCAAACCACCTTTGGTGAAGAATTGGTAGATGATTATTTGAAAAACGTTAGTGAGACAAGAGAGATTCCTTTAGAAGGACTTAAGGGATATGCAGAAATGATGAAATCAAACTTGGTTCCTTTGAGCGACGAGGCAAAAGCTGGTTGGTCTGCTCGTCAGGCTTACATTGCATTAGGAAACCTACTTTCGGCAGCGGCTAATCTTAAAATTGATGCCTGCCCCATGGAAGGCTTTGATTCGTCACAATTCAACACTATTTTAGACTTAGACAAGCAAAACTTGAATACAGCCGTTATTGTTACTGTTGGTTATCGATCTGAAGACGATCAGACCCAACATTTCAAGAAAGTAAGAAAAGCAAAAGAGAATTTAATCGCTCATTTATAATCATTTACGAACATTATTAACTAAATTTATTGAAATTATGAAAAAAGGAATTTTTAGTTTGGCATTAGCCTTGGTTTTTGGATCAGCTACCGCAACAGAACCTGTTGTCGAAGAGAAAAAAGAAGTGAAAACTGAAGCTAGCACCATTATATGGAAGGCATATAAAGTTACAGGATCACATACAGGCACAGTAGACCTGCAGTCGGGATCTCTAACTTTCGATGGAGATAAGTTAACAGGAGGAGAATTTGTCGCAGATATGACTAGCTTGATTTCTACCGATATGGAAGGTGATGGAAAAGGCAAATTAGAAGGTCACCTTAAATCGGATGATTTTTTTGGTGTTGATAAACACGAAACTTCTAAATTGGTCTTTAAAGAGGTGAAGTCAACAGGGAAAAACTCTTATGAAGTTACTGGTGATTTGACCATCAAAGGTACCACCAAGCCAGTTGTTTTTGATGTCTCCGTTTATGGAAGCAAGGCAACGGCAACGGTAAAAGTCGATAGAACTAAGTATGATATTAAATACGGATCAGGCAGTTTCTTTGAGAACCTAGGTGATAAGACCATCTACGATGAATTTGACCTAGTTGTCGATTTAGAATTCTAAGAGAAAATAAAAATCATAATAAACTTGACCTCACAAGTTTTGCCCCCGCTTATTGGCTAAGAGTAAGCGGGGGTTTTTATTTCGTAATAGGGCATTATAGACAAGCTGATTTTTTTTGCCCTATTTTGATTTGTGGTTTTTAAAAATGATTTCTATATTTGAACCTATGTACAACAACAGCATAAATACTTGGTGGTGGAATAACTCTCGACAAACTTCGTGAGCGGTCCACTATTGTAGTAAAACTATATAAAGGCTTGTCAATCACGACAAGCCTTTTCCTTTTGAACACTATTTAGAATGAAGTATAAATTAAAGACACATTACAAAAAAATACTTGCCGATACCGTTACCCCGGTGAGTGTTTACCTAAAGATTCGTGATCGTTTTCCGAACAGCATTTTATTGGAGAGTAGTGACTATCATACCAATGACAATAGCTTCTCATACATCTGTTGCAACCCCATAGCTTCAATAAAACTGGAGAACGAAACCATTGTTCGGCATTACCCTGATGGTACTTCTTTCGAAGAACCAGTGAGGCAAGACACCGATGTTGTACAGGCCGTTCACGATTTTGGCCAACAGTTCGATACCGAAGACAATGACTTCAAATTCATTAACAATGGTCTTTTTGGCTATATGGCCTATGATGCCGTTCGTTACTTCGAAGATGTAGCTTTAAGTAAAAAAGAAGACTCGATCGCCATACCCGATATTTACTATGCGGTGTATCAAAATATAATTGCCATCAATCATTTTAAGAACGAGGCCTATCTTTTTGCCCATTGTTATGAAAGCGATGAGAATATTTCTAAGATAGAACAGATTCTTAACGTGCGTAATTTTGCTTCCTATAATTTTTCTATGGAAGGTGAGCCCGTCTCTAACCTTGAAGATGAAGAGTATCGAGAACATGTTCGCTTGGCAAAAAAACACTGCCACAGAGGCGATGTTTTTCAGTTGGTATTGTCTAGAAGATTTTCACAAGATTTTAAAGGGGATGAATTCAATGTCTATAGAGCGCTACGCTCGATAAACCCTTCGCCCTATCTCTTTTATTTTGATTACGGAGATTTCAAAATTTTTGGTAGCTCGCCCGAGGCACAACTAATCGTCAAAGATAATTTAGCTGAAATACACCCGATTGCGGGCACGTTCAAACGAACAGGAAATGACGAAAAAGATGCTATTTTGGCCAAAGAACTGACCGAAGACGATAAAGAAAATAGCGAGCATGTAATGCTGGTCGATCTTGCCAGAAATGATCTTAGCCGTAACGGTAATATGGTTGAAGTAACCAACTATAGAGAAGTACAGTTCTTTTCTCATGTTATTCATTTGGTCTCGAAAGTCACTGGGCAAAAAAAGGATAATATCACTACCATGAAAGTCGTGGCAGATACATTTCCTGCAGGTACGTTGAGCGGTGCGCCAAAGCATATGGCCATGCAACTCATTGAGAAATACGAGAAAACGAGTAGGGGTTATTATGGTGGGGCCATTGGCTTTATGGATTTTAACGGGAATTTCAACCATGCCATAATGATCCGAACATTTTTGAGTAAGAACCATCAATTGCATTACCAAGCTGGGGCGGGTCTAGTAGCCGCTTCTGACCCTGATGATGAACTTCAAGAAACCTACAATAAATTGGGAGCTCTTACCAAAGCATTGGAAATTGCTAAAACGATATGAAGATGAAGAAGATTTTAGTAATAGATAACTACGACAGTTTCACCTATAACTTGGTTCATTATTTAGAGGATTTAGATGGTGAGGTAACCGTTAAACGTAACGATCAGCTTACTTTAGAGGAGGTTGATGCCTTTGATAAGATTGTACTTTCCCCAGGGCCGGGTATACCTGATGAGGCCGGGCTTTTGAAGGCTATAATCGAAAAATATGCCCCTTCAAAAAGTATATTCGGCGTATGCCTGGGCCAGCAGGCCGTAGGTGAAGTTTTTGGCGCATCACTTATTAACTTAGATGAGGTCTACCATGGCATTTCTACAAAAATCAAGTTAATTAAAGAAGATGTGATTTTCAACGGCATTCCCAAAGAGATTGAAGTAGGCCGATATCATTCATGGGTGGTAAATCCTGATTTACCTGATGTTCTTGAAGCCACCTCAGTTGATGAAAACGGGCAAATTATGTCTTTAAGACATAAAACTTATGACGTATGTGCCGTACAATTTCACCCTGAATCGGTTTTGACACCAGAGGGTAAAACAATGCTTAAGAACTGGTTGGCCTCGTAAAACGATCTGAGAATTCATTTTCTAAAACCTAAGTCAAAACACGAATGAAAGATATACTCAACAAACTGATCAACCACGATTTTCTTTCAAAAGAAGATGCCAAGCAGGTATTGGTCAATATTGCCAAAGGCGAATATAATACCAGTCAAATCGCCGCCTTTCTTACCGTTTACATGATGCGTAGCATTACTATAGAAGAATTAGAAGGTTTTCGAGATGCCCTTTTAGAACTATGCCTGGCTGTTGACCTATCGGAATATAACCCTATTGATCTTTGTGGAACAGGAGGTGACGGAAAAGACACGTTCAACATTTCTACATTGGCATCGTTCGTTACCGCTGGTGCTGATGTTAAAGTCACCAAACACGGAAATTATGGCGTTTCGTCAAAATGCGGAAGCAGTAATGTGATGGAGTTTTTGGGAATCAAATTCAGTAACGAAGCAGATTTTTTGAGAAAATCAATCGATGAGGCAGGTATTTGTGTGCTACATGCCCCCCTATTTCATCCGGCAATGAAAAATGTGGCCCCCATACGAAGAGAACTGGGCGTAAAGACCTTTTTCAATATGTTGGGGCCCATGGTCAACCCGGCATTTCCTAAAAACCAAATGGTCGGGGTTTTTAATCTAGAACTCGCAAGAATGTATGGCTATCTCTATCAGAATACCGATAAGAAATTTACGGTACTTCATGCTTTGGACGGTTATGACGAAATCTCCCTTACCGGAAGCACAAAAACGATTTCTAATCACACCGAAAACATGTTAGACCCTGAAGATTTCGGAGTAAAAATGGTCAAACAATCGGATATTGTTGGTGGTGACTCCATTGAAGAATCAGCCCAAATCTTCTTGAACGTACTGCAGGGCCGAGGTACCGAGGCCCAAAACAATGTTGTTTGTGCCAATGCAGGGGTAGCGATTGCCACAGTTAAAAATTTAAGCCCCAAAGAAGGATTTGACCAAGCAAAAGAATCTCTTTTAAATGGCAACGGACTCAAAGCTTTAAAGAAATTACAAGACCTAAGCGCCTAGTCGAAATTTAATAGAGTAACAAGCAATGAACATACTTGACAAGATTGTAATCGATAAGCGGAAAGAAGTAGATTTAAAAAAATCATTGATTCCCGTAAGCCAACTTGAGAATTCTGTTCTATTCGGGCGGGCGAACATCTCTTTGGCGAATGCCCTTCGTAGCACCACCACCGGTATTATTGCCGAACACAAGCGACGATCGCCTTCAAAATCAGAGATCAATCAAGGGCTTAATGTCCAAGACGTGGCCAAAGGCTATGAAGATGCAGGGGTTTGCGGTATGTCGGTTCTTACAGATGGCAAATATTTTGGCGGTTCGTTAGATGATTTATTATTGGCCCGTGCCTCGGTTAAAATGCCTCTTTTAAGAAAAGAGTTCATCGTTGACGAATATCAGATTTTAGAAGCCAAAGCTTATGGCGCAGATGTTATTCTTCTAATAGCCGCCATTTTATCGAAGAAAGAAATCAAGATTTTTTCAGAATTGGCCAAGAGCCTCGATTTAGATGTACTTTTAGAAGTTCACAACGAAGAAGAACTTCACAAATCAATTATGCCGAGTTTGGATATGCTAGGGGTAAATAATCGAAACCTTAAGACTTTCGAGGTCAGCTTGAATACCAGTAAATCTTTGGCCGAAATGATACCTGATGAATTTGTAAAGGTTTCAGAAAGTGGCATTAGTTCATCAGAAGCAATAAAAGAATTAAAACCATATGGTTATCAAGGTTTCTTGATCGGTGAGAATTTCATGAAAACGGATGATCCTGGTAAGCATGCAAAGTCTTTCATAGAAACACTAAAAAATTAAGCAAGTGTCTTTAAATATGAATTACCATTACACAAACCCAAAAGAAAGACCTTCGACCTTGGCGAACGATAGGTTAAAGTTAAAGGTTTGTGGCATGAACCACAATACGGCTGAAATAGCCTCGCTACAGCCAGATTACTTAGGGTTTATTTTTTGGAAGAACAGCAAACGTTTTTTCGACGGAAATATGCCACCCATACCTCATACCATTAAAAAGGTTGGGGTATTCGTAGATGAAACTATTGAAAAGGTCTTGCAGAGCATACAAGACTTTAATTTGCTGCTGATACAACTTCACGGTAATGAAAATGCGGAATACTGTGCCAAGCTCAAAGAAAAAGCAAAGCATGTAGCCATTATTAAGGTCTTTTCCATACAGAATAATTTTAATTTTGACACCCTGTTGGATTTCGAAGACCATTGTGATTTTTACCTCTTTGACACCAAAGGAAAATTACCGGGCGGTAATGGCTTTGCCTTTGACTGGAAAGTGCTCGAAGATTATCCCTCGACCAAACCTTATTTTTTAAGTGGAGGTATAGGCTTAGATGAACTTGATTCTATTCATGAATTTACAAAAAGACCGGAAGCAAAGTTCTGCCATGCCATTGATGTGAACAGTAAATTTGAAATCAAACCCGGTCTAAAGGAAGCAGCAAAGATCAAAGAATTTAAAAAACTGCTCAATACAAACGATTAACTAGAAAGAACATGTCGTACAACGCAAACAGTAAAGGCTACTATGGTGAATTCGGCGGGGCGTATATTCCTGAAATGCTCTACCCCAACTGTGAAGAACTTCGCCAAAATTATATTAGTATCATGCAAGAGGCTTCCTTTAAAGAGGAGTTTGAGCAATTGTTGAAAGATTACGTAGGTCGCCCTACCCCACTCTATTTTGCAGAGCGCTTATCAAAAAAATACAATACTAAAATCTATCTCAAGCGAGAAGATCTTTGCCATACGGGTGCTCATAAAGTCAATAATACTATCGGTCAAATTTTAATGGCGAAAAGATTGGGCAAGAACCGTATAATCGCAGAAACAGGCGCAGGTCAGCATGGGGTCGCCACAGCCACTGTATGTGCTTTGATGGGTATTGAGTGTGTCGTTTATATGGGTGAGATAGATATTGAACGTCAGGCTCCGAATGTTGCCCGTATGAAAATGCTTGGTGCCGAAGTACGGCCCGCTAAATCTGGGAGTAGAACCTTAAAAGATGCTACGAACGAAGCCATTCGCGATTGGATCAACAACCCGGTAGACACCCACTATATAATTGGATCCGTAGTCGGTCCACACCCCTACCCTGATATGGTCGCAAGATTTCAAGCTATAATTTCCGAAGAAATCAAGTGGCAATTGAAAGAAAAGGAAGGTCGTGAAAACCCGGATTATGTGGTTGCTTGTGTTGGTGGAGGCAGCAATGCCGCTGGTGCCTACTATCATTTTCTAGACAACGAAAATGTAGGTATAATTGCTGTAGAAGCTGCCGGTAAAGGTATTGATTCGGGGGAGAGTGCTGCGACTTCAGCCTTGGGCAAAGTAGGCATTATTCATGGCAGCAAAACATTGCTCATGCAGACCGCAGACGGACAGATCACCGAACCATATTCCATTTCCGCTGGATTGGACTATCCAGGTGTGGGGCCAATGCATGCCCACCTATTCAAATCGGGTCGAGGAGAATTTATTTCGATTACCGATAATGCCGCTATGGAAACTGGTTTGATGATTTCAAAATTAGAGGGTATAATTCCGGCAATAGAGTCATCACACGCCTTCGCTATTTTAGAAAAAAGAAAATTTAATGCAGACGATATAGTCGTGATTAACCTTTCAGGTCGTGGAGATAAAGATTTAAATACTTATATCGAACATTTTAAGCTATGATAAACCGAATCCATCAAAAATTACAAGAAAACAAAAAAATTCTGTCGATATATTTCACGGCAGGTTATCCAGCGTTAGATGATACAATAAAGATAATAGAAGGTTTGGAGTCTAGTGGAGTCGATCTTATAGAAATCGGACTTCCGTTCAGCGATCCGTTAGCCGATGGACCTACCATTCAAGAAAGCTCGACAGCAGCGCTAAAAAATGGAATGACCTCCGAAATACTTTTTGAGCAACTGAAAGATATCCGCAAAACGGTAACTATTCCTCTAATCATAATGGGATATTTTAACCCCATTTTACAATATGGCGTCGAGAATTTCTGTAAAAAATGTCAAGACATTGGTATTGACGGACTCATTATTCCTGATTTGCCTGTAGATGTTTACAACGACGAATACCGCTCTATTTTTGAAAAGTACGGATTAATCAATGTCTTTTTAATTACACCCCAAACTTCAGATGAACGCATAAGGTTTATAGACTCCGTCTCAGCAGGTTTTATTTATATGGTGAGTTCGGCAAGTGTCACTGGAGCAAAAACAGGATTTGGGCAAGAGCAGCAAAGCTACTTCGAGCGTATTGCCGAAATGAAACTGACGAACCCGCAAATCGTCGGCTTCGGCATCAGTAATTCAGAGACTTTTCAACAAGCTACAAAATCAGCAAAAGGTGCCATTATCGGGTCAGCCTTTATAAAGCATCTAACGGGCCACGGAACAGAAAATATTGGCGATTTTATTACTAAGATACGCTAAGCGATACTTATTATGCAGCACTCTAAAGAAAAGAAAACACATGAAGTTTGGCTGCGAGGACCTATTGAGGGAATACCCGCTCTTCTACAGCCAGCAGCACATGCACTTTTGCAAGCTACTGAAGATGTGCATAAGTACACTACAGATTTGCCCGAAAATCTACTCTGGAAAAACCCGGCAGGCAGGGCATCCATCGGTTTTCATATTCAGCATATGACAGGTGTATTAGACCGTATGATGACTTATTCAAAGGCTCTGCCCCTATCCGATTTACAATTCGATTACTTAAAAAAAGAGGGAGTGGCCGACCATGATCTTAGCATCGCCTTACTTATAAATGCATTAGAAAAGAAAGTCAATAGAGCACTGGAATATTTTAAAACACTCTCCGATGCAGAATTAAAAGTGAAGCGAACCGTAGGGCGTAAAGAATTACCCAGTACCGTTATCGGCTTATTGTTTCATGCCGCCGAACATGCGCAGAGACATGTTGGCCAATTGCTGGTAACAGCCAGTGTCTTAAGGTCAGAAAAAGGATAAGTGACCATACCCTTTAACACTCTCTAACAAAGACTTACCAAGCCTTTAACGCAGTTTTTAAGTGCTATTCATTATATTCAGTATTCACATTTAAAACAGAAGGATATGGGAATTATAAAAGATAAAAAATTGAGAAGGAAGACGGAACAAAGTAATCCTACGAATCCTACAGCTAATACCAACGTTGATCATAATAAATTCGACATTGACGAAAGAACTATTAAAAATCAACAGAATAAAAAGTAGTTTGATATAAATCTAAAGTAACCAAATCTAAAAAACCCCGAAATCAAATTGATTTCGGGGTTTTTGATTTTCTTCGGATAGTATTAATTATGCCGAGTTTCTGCTGGCATTAATGTTTCCGTAAAGGGAACGCGTTACAATCTTCTCATATTCGTCTAAATAGGAAGAATCTTGACCTATTTTCTGTAAGGCAAACTGCTGGATTACCAATAGCGGCAACACAATGTTCTCACGTATGCGAATCGACTCTCTAGATACTGCTTCGTTTTCCATTAGAACCTTACTTCCGGAAATCGTCAACAACATCTTTTTAGACAGTAAAAATTCCTCATGAAGAATATTCCAGAAAGCACCATACTTTTTATCCTCTTTCATATAACTGGTCAATTCAAAATAACATTTTGAAAGAGACATCATACTGTTCAACATCAAAGCTTTAAAGAAAGGCACCTCTTTATACAGCTTTTTGATTTCAGACAATCTACCGTCATCTTTCAACGTCTGAATAGCGGTACCGAGTCCGAAATAACCCGGAACATTCTGTTTCAACTGACTCCATGAACCTACAAAAGAAATTGCTCTTAAATCGCTTAGTTCTAATTGTTTCTTATTACCACGTTTACCTGGTCTACTACCGATATTCGCTTTTTGGTAATATTTTAAGGTACTTCTATTCTCTAGATACGGAATGAACATTTCGTGGTTCTTGAGTGCGTCATATTTTTCAAAACTCAATTCTGAAAGCTCTTCTATCAATTTTCGCTGTTTCGCAGAGATTACATTCTCTTTGCCAAAAAGGTTGTTGCTAAGACCAGCAGTCAATAACTGCTCACTGTTGTGAATAAAATGCTCTTTGGTGCCATAAGTACTGGTTATGGTCTGCCCTTGAATGGTCAATTGAATCTCGTTGTTGGCCACACCCTTTGTCTGCGCTGCATAGAACCTGTGTGTTTTTCCGCCACCACGTGCCGGTGGTCCGCCTCGGCCATCGAAGAATATCGCTTTGATACCATTTTTATCACAAACTTTCGACAAGGTTTCCTTGGTTTTGAGAATTGCCCAGTTCGCCTTTAAATAGCCACCATCTTTTGTGCCATCTGAGAAGCCCAACATTATAGTCTGATTATTGTTTCTCTTTTCTAAATGCTCTCTATAGGCAGGTAAATCAAAAAGGGTTTCCATGGTTTCTTCGGCACCATCCATACCTTTCATGGTCTCGAAAAGTGGAATGATATCAAAAGTGATGTCTTTATCGTTCCAACCGCACCATCTGAACAATCCGTAAACAAAAAGAACTGAGAAAATATCTTCTGAGTTACTTATAATATAGCGGTTGCAGCCTTCTTCACCATTGGTAGACTGAATTGCCTTAAGTTGAGAGATATTGTTGATGGTATCTATAACAATATCCTCCGAATAATCCGATGGGTCTAATTTAAGATCTTTATTGATCAGTAAATCTACAAGCTCGTCTTGAGAGAGTTCGTCGATAGATTCTTTGATCAGCTTGTTCTGCTTCAAAGCAGACTCTACCACCAATATGTGCTTGCTATGATCTTGACGAATATCTAAAGTTGCAAAGTGCGTTTTGAATATTTTGACCTTATCTAAAAAGAAATCGAGTTCTTTTAAATATATACTATGGTATTTACTGACGAGAAGTTCTCTAATGTCTAATAGTGGTTGTAATATATCTTCATAACCTACGGTTTTAGAACTATCGAACATGGCCGTATAAAGATTGCTCCTTAATTTTCTAATGGGCTCTTGAACCCCTTTAAAGGTTAACTTCTTCTGTATTCGCTTAAGGTCGTTATAATAACACTTCATTAATGTTATACGCAGTTCATCGGCAACATCTTTGGTAATGGGTGCTGTAACGTACGGGTTACCATCTCTATCTCCACCGGGCCAAAACCCAAGCTTCATGATATTGTGATTATCGAAATCGGCCTTTTTAATGTTGTCTTTTATGTAAGCATAAAGTTCACCGACCGCATCATAGTAAGTATGGCGCAAGATATAAATGATATTTTTCGCTTCATCTAAGGGTGTGGGCTTTTTAGCGTTCAATAACGAGGTAAGACCCAATTGCTGTAATGTCACATCGATATCATCGATACGATCTTCTAAAATTAAAGTACGTAGGTCTTCAATTATATCCAATACAGCCGGAGTATAAAACTGTGTCGGGTGAGCTGTTAAGACAATACGAGCACTAAAAGTCGAAAGTTTTTTCGAAACCTTGTCCCAGCTTTTGTTCTTATCGACGAGTTCAAAATAATCTTTTATACTCAACGATCTTCTGTACTCCTGTAGCTTCGGAAAAGCGGCATCTTCGACACTATCATAAAGTACAACTTGCCTTTCTACGTATTGAATAATACGGAACATAAAATCGATACGTTCTTTTTCCGATTCAATTTTCACATAATTCTGAAAAAAATCTTCTAAAATTTCCTGAGGATTTTGACCGGAAGCCAACCCTCTTTGACATTGATCTAGTAATAACGGTATAAGTATACCTACATTCTCGATATTCCTATAAGGAAGGTTCAAGAATAAGCTGTTATATACGTTGAATTTATTATTGACCGACTTTTTAAACTCGTTCAGTTTTTCATCTTGCTGTTGCATAAGCTTTTGTAATAAATATATTATTGGTTAGAACCTTTATTTATAGCAACAAACCCAATTGCGCCCTATAAATATCGGCATTCTGACATGATTGCCAACCTGAGAATTCATCTTATAACAAAAATACCTACCTACACTACAAAAACAACAGTGTTCACAACAATAATTTCATTAATCAATGAGAGCTAGATACTTTTATCATGTAATAATTCAGAAGTAAATTTTTTCATTTTCATATAGTGTTCTCGTAAAAGAGCTTTGTCGAAAGACAGGGCTCTTTTTAGTTTGTGAAAACTTCACTCCTGAGCTCCAAATTTCAGGGTCGATAACATAAGAAATTAACGAAGAAAATTAAAATTCTAATCCAGAAAAAATTGCTGGTATTGCTCTACCCTAAAATCAAGGGTATTATAGTCAGGGTTTTCCGCCTTATTAACTTTATATAAATTAAGGCTGCCCACTGCTCTATTTGCCGCCCCCGAAGGGGCAGTGAGCGACACCGTTGTAATTTTTCTTTTCGATCTTGGCAGCGTAAATGTATAAATGCGAGGTACTGTTTCAGAAACCGGTTGAAGTTTTATAGCGTAGGTTTTTATTAAGCGCCGAAAAAAATATTCAGGCCCGTTTTTACTATTTCCTCCCATAAAGAGTATTGTCTCTAATCTTTCGAACACTTCTAAATATTCAATAAGGTTTCTTAATTTAACATTTTGCATTCCTAAATCGGAAGCATCGATTTTTAAACGCTCGGCACTTTCTACAATATCGCAGACCCCTATTTTTCTTTTCAATAAAAACTCTTTGCGTTGCGAGGTAGCAAAATCAGTAGTTTCATATTTTAAATTCAGATCGAAAATTCTATCTAAAATTGGCCATAACATTCCGCTGCGACTCCCGTAACAAAAATCGACATCATCAGGTTTAAGTTCACCCGCCGTAAACCTAGGCGGCGGCAACGTACCTACGATTAACTTGGTAGCTTCCGGAAACAGAAAAGGTTCATATGGATGCGTATGCAAAAACAATAGTGTCGAAAACTTTTAATTCGGTCAAAGATACTAATTGACATATACCTACAACCCTATCCAATTTTCTATGGAATATGCCACGCACAAATTATATTCACATATACCGCTATCGAATGGATTAAGGTTTAATTCTCGAACGCTTGACTTTTTAAGCTCCGTACTATACTTTACCAAAAATCTAAAAACTGTAGTATGGGTAAGGGAGATAAGAAATCAAGACGCGGAAAAATTGCCAATCGTTCTTACGGAGCTAGAAGACCCCGAAAAATTAAAAAGCGCCCAACGATTGAAGAAAAAATAAATGTCGGTAAAAAGAAATGATTAACGAACGAACACGGGTTCGTTCTCATTTAGGGTATACTCCTCACTAAATCGATATCCATCATAATCAAAGCCTTTAATATCATCTAAAGAGCTGGCATCGGTTTCAATGATGTAACGCACCATTGAACCCCTTGCTTTTTTGGCGAAGAAACTGATGATTTTTAGTTTATCATTTTTCCAATCTTTAAAAATCGGTGCAACGATTGGTGTTTTAAGTGCTTTTTTATCCACAGCATTAAAGTACTCGTTACTAGCCAAGTTTATGAAAAGCTCATCATCTTTCAATTCAGCATTTAACGAATCGGTCACCATTTTTTTCCAAAACTCATATAAATTATTCTTTCTACCCACCTTTAATTTCGTACCCATTTCAAGGCGATACGCTTGCATAAGGTCCAATGGTTTTAGAACACCATATAGACCCGATAATATTCTCAAGGTATTTTGAAGCTTTTCTATTTTGCCTGATTCAATGGTAAATGCGTCAAGGCCTTGGTAAACATCACCGCTAAATGTAAATACAGCTGGGCGAGAATTTTCTTTTGTAAATGGTACTTCAAAGTTTTGATTTCGTTCCCAATTTAACTGCGCCAGGTTATCTGAAATGCTCATCAAGTCTTTTAAGGCTTTTGGCTTTTTCTTAGCTAAAACCTTATTGAGTTTTTCAGCTTCGCCTAGAAAGACCGGCTGGGTAACTTCAACATTTGGATATTCAGTTTCAAAATCAAGGGATTTCGCTGGAGAAACAACTATTTTCATTAAATCGGGTTTTATCACAATCACGGTAAAATTACACATGATTATATAGATAACCTACGCGATACTCAAGGTCTTATCGATATACCTATCAGCGTAATTTATAAAACTATTGACTATGTTTGGAGTAGTGCCTCCACTTATCGATGCAATCGGCCATATCTTGAGGAATGTCAGTATCGAAGCGCATCATTTCCCCCGTTACGGGGTGAACAAAACCTAATGTTTTTGCGTGTAAAGCTTGACGTGGCAATATTTTGAATGCATTATCAACGAATTGTTTGTACTTGGTAAAAGTAGTTCCTTTCAAAATTTTGTTTCCTCCGTATCGTTCATCATTGAACAGCGTATGACCAATATATTTCATATGCACGCGAATCTGATGGGTACGGCCAGTTTCCAGTTTACATGATAACATGGTCACATAGCCCAAACGCTCTAAAACCTTGTAATGGGTTACGGCGTCTTTGCCTTCATCCCCTTCGGGAAAAACCTGCATCTGCAACCTATTCTTTGGGTTTCTGGCAATATTACCTTCAACCGTTCCTGACTCATCTTGTACATTACCCCAAACAAGAGCAATATACTCCCGCTCTGATGTCTTATCGAAAAATTGTTTGGCCAAATGGGTCATTGCCGCTTCAGTCTTCGCGACTACCAAAAGTCCTGAAGTGTCCTTATCTATTCTATGAACCAAGCCTGGTCGCTCATTACTATTTACAGGCAGGTCTTTTATATGGTGAAGAAGCGCATTGATGAGGGTACCTGAATAATTACCGTGACCGGGATGTACCACCATACCCGCTGGTTTGTTCACCACCAATAAAACATCATCTTCGTAAACGATATCTAAGGGTATATCTTCCGGAACCAAGAGAAACTCATGAGGCGGGTGTTCGAACATCACCTTCACCTCATCATCAGGCTTAACCTTAAAGTTCTGCTTAACAATGTTGCCGTTCACCCAAATATGCCCATTTTTAGCCGCTTGCTGAATTTTGTTACGTGTAGCGTACTCGATAAAATTCATCAAAAACTTATCTACACGCAATGGTTCTTGCCCTTTTGAAGCCATAAAACTATGGTGCTCAAAAAGCTCGTCATCGCCCAATTCGGCATTCTCTTGTGATTGCATAAACTATTCGGAATCTGCTTGTACCCTTGCACGGTCGGTTATTTGGCCATTACCGCAAACCAATTCAATTTTTGAAGTTTTAGGTAATTTATCTCCAGGTTTCACATATTTACCCTTGTATTTAATTTGGTAAACCATGTCTTTACCCAATTCATCGATATAGGTAACCCTTTGCACGTCAAGGCCAACTGCACGAAGCATAGAAGCGGCGTTTCGCTGGGTAACTTGAATTATTTTCGGAACCGTAACTTTTTTATAACCGGATGGATTAACAGTAAAGTAAATCTTCCGGTTCTCCTTTACTTTATTGCCTGCCGGTGGATTTTGTTCGATTATTGAAAACCTAGGATAATCAGGATTATAGTTCGCAGAGTCTAAAACCTCATACCTCAGGCCTGCTTCTTCGACAGACTGTCTCATTTCTGGAACCGACATTTTACCAAAATCGGGCACCTCAACAAATTCGCCATGATTGGTCGTACCATCTAACCACCGAAGAGTCAAAAAAATCAGAATTATCGAAACTAGAATGGCCAAGCCTAACTGAATTAGAAAAACCTTACTTCTTAAAAAATTGAAAAAATTACGCATATCGCAAGTTTAGACGAAGCAAAGATAAGTAATGATGTGGTTTATTGTTTTGTTTTATGCCAACTTAAAATTTTGGACAAACTTCAAACTTGAATTGCATTCAGTTCAAAAGAAAAGATTCTTAAATTCAGTTTTTAATGTTCCTAGGCAAAAAAGTCTAGTACTTTTTCTTTTCTTTGAATCAGACTACCAAAATCAAAATTAAATCATGAAGAAAAATATCGCCATTATCATGGGTGGCTATTCAAGCGAAGTAGAAATATCATTGAAAAGTGGCAATGTGGTGCACAACTCTTTGAGCAAAGAAAGGTTTAATACCTACCGCATACATATTTTAAAAGAAAAGTGGGTTTATGTAGATGATGTTAATCAAGAACACCCTGTAAACAAAGGTGATTTTTCGATTAAAATAAATAACGAGACCATAGTTTTTGATTGCGTGTTCAATGCAATTCATGGCACACCTGGCGAAGACGGATTAATGCAGGCTTATTTTGAACTGTTGGGTATACCCCAAACCTCATGTGATTATTATCAATCAGCCCTAACCTTTAACAAACGTGATTTTTTGAGTACCCTTAAACCCTATGGCATCAAATCGGCAACATCGTACTATATAAATCAAGGGGATCAAATTAATGCTGAAGAAATTACTGCTAAAGTAGGTTTACCCTGCTTCGTGAAAGCCAATAAGGCCGGTAGCAGTTTCGGAATTTCAAAGGTTTATAAAAAGAATGATTTAAAACCTGCCATTGAAAAGGCTTATAAAGAAGATGACGAAGTAATTATTGAGTCTTTTTTAGATGGTATCGAAGTTTCGGTAGGTGTAATCACCTATAAGGGAAAAACGAAAATATTACCTATTACCGAGATTGTTAGCGAGAATGATTTTTTTGACTATGAAGCGAAATATCAAGGTAAGTCTCAAGAAATAACCCCTGCAAGACTATCACCCAACCAAGAAAAAAATGTCGTTGAAACGGCCAAACGTGCTTACGAAGTTCTAAAGATGAAAGGGTATTCACGCAGTGAGTTCATATTTATCGGCGATGAACCTTACATGCTAGAAATGAACACCACACCAGGTTTGACTAATGAGAGTATACTACCACAGCAAGCGCAAATTGCCGGTATATCAATGTCAGAACTTTTTGAAAGTGCCATTGAAGAGGCTCTATTAAAAAATAAGTAACTTTATAAAGATTGATATGGGAATTGTCTTTCTAAATAGATGTTTTACTAATTCCTGACTTTACTCAGAACTAAACCAGTATGAAGCGCGCCATTTTTCCAGGTTCTTTTGACCCTTTGACCCTCGGGCATTATGATATAATAATGCGAGGAATCACACTTTTTGACGAGATTGTTATTTCAATTGGGGTTAATTCAGAGAAAAATTATATGTTCACCTTAGAGCAACGAATGGAGTTCATAAGCAAAGCCTTTGTTCAAGAATCTAAGATTCAGGTTCGTACTTATGAAGGTCTAACGGTAGATTTTTGTAAGAAGATTGGAGCTAATTTTATATTAAGAGGACTCAGAAATCCAGGTGATTTTGAATTTGAAAAAGCAATTGCACATACCAATCGAAAACTTTCTGAAATAGAAACTGTTTTTCTCCTCACCTCATCAGGAAAATCTTACATTAGCTCTTCAATTGTTAGAGATGTAATTAGAAATAACGGCGATTACACAGGTCTTGTTCCCGATACCGTGCGCATACCCTGACTGAAATTTTCACTGTCTCACCAAATTTCTTACTAATCTTTTTTAGAAAAAAATTTTTATTTAGAAATAGATATTCGATATCTAATTATTTAGCCTACTTTAGTAAGAAATAACTTTCAACTTATATTAAAAGAACACTCACCACTTGAATTGAGAATCCAACAACACCTTTCTTTGTATTCACAACAAACCTTTAGATAGATCGATGAATCGCTCTACTTTAGTACGAAATTTCGCAACATGCCGAAAGGAGACCATATAGATACAAATATTCACCTCATAAAACAATTGCCATCGGCGACTGCCTTTGTCAATACCGATTTTGAGGTGGTATATGCATCTGATAAATGGATGGAGCTTTATAAGCTTAGACGTAAGGAGGTTGTAGGTAAAAGAATTGATTACTTGTTCACCGATTCGAACAGCGGTCTAGCAAACACTTTTAACGATTGCCTTTCTAAACAGGTTGACAAAACCTTTGAAGAATTCAATTACGACCCAACAGGCAAAAAATGGTACGAGTGGAGATGTAACCCTTGGTTAGACGAAGAAGAAAATGTTATCGGTCTGATTTTAACGACTGAAGATGTAACCCAACAAAAACTTACAGAAACCAATTTAGGTCGCTTAAGATCGAAGTTAGATATAATATCAGAAATAGGTAAAATCGGCAGTTGGGAGTACGACATTGTTGAAGACAAATTGATTTGGTGCAGTGTAACCAAAAAAATTCATGAGACATCAGATAACTTTGTTCCAAACATTGAAGATGGTATAAGTTTTTACAAAGAAGGGTACAGTAAAAATATAATCTCAATGGCCGTTCACGACACCATTAATGGTGGATCAGGTTGGAGCGAAAAATTACAGATAGTAACCGCTAAAGGCAATGAAATATGGGTTAGGTCGAATGGCACCCCTGTTTATGACGATGGAAAATTAATAGCCATCAGGGGCACCTTTCAAGATATAAATGATAAGGTACTTACCGAAACTAAAACCAAAGCAAACGAAAAGCTCTTACATACCTTAATCGATAATTTACCCCTTAACATCTACATAAAAGATACAGAGTCTAGAAAAATACTGGTAAACAAGGCCGAAAGTGATTATTTAGGTTTTAATGATCCTAGTGAATTATTAGGTAAAAGCAATTCCGATCTTTATGATCAAGATATTGCAGAGCAGCTAAACAGGGAAGATCAAACCATAATGGATACTCTTGTTCCCATTATTAATAAAGAGAGTTCTATTAGAGACAAAAATGGCAAGACAACAACTTTTTTGGTATCGAAAATTCCATTGTTAGATGAGAATGGTCGCGCCAATGGCCTTGTCGGAATTAGCCATGATATTTCAGAGTTGAAACAAAAAGAAGAGAAGCTTCGCAATCTGGTCGATGTAGCATCATTACAAAATAAAAAATTAGTGAATTTCGCCCATATTGTCTCTCACAATTTAAGATCGCACACGGCCAATTTCTCAATGTTGTTAGAGTTTCTTATAGACGAGAAGAGCGAAGATGAAAAAAAGAATATTATAAGAATGTTGACAAATGCCTCTAATAATTTAATGGAGACATTAGAAAACCTTAATGAGGTAGTGGCAATCAATACCAATGCTGGCCTTGAGAAAAAACCGACCAATCTCAACAAAAAAATTGAAACCGTTCAACAGAACCTGACTGCTTTTTTGAAGAGTCATAACGCGACCATAATAAATGAAGTTGAAGAAAATGTTATGGTAAAGGTCGTACCAGCATATATTGAAAGTATTTTGATGAATTTCATGACGAATGCCGTTAAATACAAAGACCCTAATCGAAAACCAACAGTAGAATTAAGTAGCGGATACCAAAACGGAATGACCATCTTATCTATTAAAGATAACGGTATGGGCATAGACTTAAAAAAATACGGAGACAAACTCTTCGGCATGTATAAAACTTTTCATCAACATAAAGATTCTAGAGGTATAGGTCTCTATATTACTAAAAATCAAATAGAAGCCATGAAAGGTCGTGTCGTTGTGTATAGCGAAGTGGGCAAAGGCACCACGTTCAAGATTTATTTTAATGACGAAGATTAATAGTATTTGTATAATTGATGATGATCCGATAACTGTTTTCGGGGTGCGTAAGATGTTAAGCCTTGTGGTTGACTGCGATAATATATCATCTTTTGTAAATGGAAAAAAAGCCATTGACGGAATTAAAGAACAACTCAATGAACATGGTTGTATTCCAGAAATAATATTTCTGGATATTAATATGCCAATTATGGACGGGTGGCAATTTTTAGAAGAATTCATTGCCCTTCCTGTAAAAGACAACATCCGTATAAACATTATCACCTCTTCTATTGATGCTTTCGATAAAGATAAATGGGAATATTATCAAAAAAGGACCGACCATTTTATTACCTACAACCATAAACCTTTATTTAAAAAGCAGATTGCCGAGATTACCAAAAAGACCCTGTAGGCCATAACTAATCTAGAATTGCTTTCACTTAATTTAAAGAAAATTTATTTTCATTTATACTCAAATAGCATTTTGCGTAATTTCGCTAAATGGAAACATTTTATTTGAGAAATATTACCTTAAAGGCTATCATTGCCCTATCAGCTGTTTTCATTCTTCTTTCTTGTGAAACAAAAGAAAAGGACGATAGAAAAACTTACCAAACCCATTTTGAAGCTACTGAAGGTAAAGAAACGGCAACCTACCTTCAGACCATTGACTTTTATATTCAACTGGCCAAAGAATTTCCTGAAATTAATATGCAGACGGTTGGGCCTACAGATAGTGGTTACCCACTACACATTATCACATACAACCCAGACGGTGACTTCAATTTTCAGAAAATTGGTAATGATAAGACAATCATACTTATCAATAACGGTATTCACCCAGGAGAAAGCGACGGAATTGATGCTACCATGCTCTTGTATCGTGATTTGGTAAAGGGCAAACTGAAAACTCCGAAAAATACCGTATTGGTCACCATTCCCATATACAATATAGGTGGGGCACTCAACAGAAACAGTACTACTAGAATCAACCAAAACGGCCCCAAATCATACGGCTTTCGAGGTAATGCCCTTAATTACGATCTTAACCGTGATTTTATTAAAGCTGATACCAAGAATGCTAGAACATTCTATGATATTTTTCATTTGGTCAAGCCCGATATATTCATAGATAACCATGTTAGTAATGGGGCTGACTACCAGTACACTTTGACCCATCTTTTCACCCAACATAATAAATTAGGAGGTGATTTAGGCCACTACCTTCATAACAAATTAATGCCCTCTTTAGAACAAGAGTTGCAAAAGTCTAATTGGGAAATCACCCCATATGTGAATGTATTCAACAAAGTACCCGAAGACGGTTTTTCACAGTTCATAGACCACCCCAGGTATTCTTCAGGCTATACCACACTCTGGAATACTTTCGGAATGATGGTAGAAACCCATATGTTAAAACCTTACAAACAAAGAGTTGAAGGCACCTATGAGTTAATGAACAAAATGATCACTATTGCCGAGCAAGATAAGGATGAAATAAAGCGCTTGCGAACCGAAGCCAATTTTAGACATAGAGAATGGAAGTACTACCCTACTCGGTGGACTATAGATACTACACGTGTTAGTACAATTGACTTTAAGGGTTTTGAGGCAGACACGATCAAAAGTAAAATAACAGGTTTCGATAGACTGAAATATGACAGAAATCGACCTTTCACCAAACCTGTCGCTTATCGTAATTACTACATAGCCACAGACTCAGTGGAAATTCCGCAAGGGTATCTGCTAAAAAAAGGCTGGTCAAAAGTTCAAGACCTTCTAAATCTAAACCAAATCAATTATAGAACTTTACAAAAAGATACCACAGTCGTTGTTGAATCATACAAAATCAAAGAATTCAAAACGTCAGGTCAAGCTTATGAAGGGCATTACCCCCATAATGGCACAGAGGTTGAAGGGCGATTAAAAGAGGTGATGTTTCATCAAGGCGATATCTATATACCAACAGACCAAACTGGTATTAGGTATATTATGGAAACTTTAGAGCCTGAAGCACATGACTCATTCTTCAATTGGAATTTTTTCGATGCTATATTGCAGCAAAAAGAAGGTTTTTCTCCCTACGTTTTTGAAGATAAAGCTTTAGAAATTTTACAAGAGAACAAAACCCTAAGAGACAGTTTTAAACAAAAAAAGGAAAAAGAAGCTGAATTTGCTTCGAACTGGTATGCCCAGCTTGACTGGATATATAAAAACTCGGAACACTATGAAAGCGCCCACTTGCAATACCCCGCTTATCGCGTAATGAAAAATAACCTAGAATAGGTTTAATTCAATCACCGAACAAAAGTTTAATATTGGGGTAAGAATTTTGAAGTGCTTTTTGTATTTTTTGAGGCCCTTTCCATTTGACTTTTACTATACCTTCTTTTTTCTCAGGCCGAAGTTTGCCCGTATAATCAGTCTTCATGGCGTACCAATGCACCTCCTTTAATGTGTACTTTCCGTTGTTACTGAAAACATGATAGGTAGTTTTTAAGAAATTTTCTATTCGTAGGTTTTTTACTCCTGTCTCTTCCATGACTTCACGTATGGCACAATCTTCAATTGACTCACCTTTATCAAGTTTACCTTTCGGCAGATCCCATTTATCATTTCTATAGATAAAAAGCACCTCACCGATTTCATTCGTTACTACACCACCCGCAGCGACAACAAGAGGAATTTCCTTCGTAAACTTTTTTAAAATTTCTTCGTGATTGGGGTGGTAAACATAGGCTGTAGAGAGTTTTTTCTTTCTCAGTAATTTGATAGCATCTTGAATGGAATTTTCATTCAACAAAAAATATTCACCATTGGCGGTTTCCGAGAGCTTATTTGTTAAGATCAACGGTAATTCGTTCACAAAAACTTTATACATTTGCGTCATGGTTTTAGACAAAAACACTGCCAAAAAAACAGCCGAGCTTCTACTGCAAATTAATGCAATAAAGTTGAAACCCGAAAATCCATTTACATGGGCTTCCGGATGGAAATCCCCTATTTATTGTGACAACCGAATTTTGCTTTCCTACCCTTCAATACGTAACTACGTTCGCGAAGAAATGGCCAAGCAAGTCGAAGAGTTGTACGGCAAGCCTGATGTGATTGCAGGGGTGGCGACCGGGGCTATAGGTATCGGAGCTTTGATTGCCGATGTTTTAGGGCTTCCTTTTATTTATGTGAGGCCTGAACCCAAAAAACATGGCAGAAAAAATCAAATTGAAGGGCAGCTTGAAGCCAATCAGACGGTAGTGGTTATCGAAGACTTAATCAGCACCGGAAACAGCAGTTTGAATGCCGTAACTGCTCTTATTGAAGCAGGTGCCAATGTCAAAGGAATGCTAGCTATTTTCACCTACGGATTTGAAGTCGCAAGTGAAAATTTTGAAAATAGAGGCATAGAACTTCATACTTTAAGCGATTATGACCACTTAATAGAACAAGCTTCAGAAACCCATTTTGTTAAAGACAATCAATTAAACGCACTCAGAGCATGGCGCGAAGAGCCTTCTCAGTGGCAACAATAGCAATATGCATATAGAAACACCAAATACCCTATTACCTAAAGGTGACAAAGAAGTTTTTGAATTTTTGACCGATCTTAAAAATTTCGAAAAGTTGATGCCTGATAATATTGACAAGTTTCAGATTATAAATGAAGACCGATTTCTTTTTGCGTTGAAGGGTATGCCCGAAATCGTACTTCAAAGAAAAAATCAGACGCCTTACAATCAAATTGTTCTCGGTGCTGCAAGTGAAAAACTACCTTTTACATTGACTGCGAACATCAATTCAGTTTCTGAAAACTCTAGCGAGGTAACTCTTAGCTTTGAGGGCGAATTCAATGCCATGATGGCGATGATGATTAAAAAGCCAATTACCAATTTTATGGGTACGCTCTCCGATAATTTATTAAAAATTTAAATCACTCTTGGCGTTTGGGCATTAAGAGCCAGCAACAAGATAATTAACTTTCGGCGGCAACTGGTTGCTTGGGTCCTCTTTTTAAGTAATTAAAGCTCGGATTGAGCTTAACACATCAATAAAGCAACTTTAATTCTTTCAGGTTAAACTTTTTAAATATTTGGTCTTCCAACTCTACTACCAATTGACCGTCAATTGAAACTTCACGTATAAAGCCCATAAACTTTTGGCCGTGGGTATCTTCAAAGGTTGATGGCTTATCTTTTCTAAAAAGCACATTTTCATACGCTTTCCAAAATGCTTCTCTGCCATTTTCTTTCAACGCTATGAAAATGCTTTGTAACTTTACCATTATTTTAGACAGTAGATTGTCTAAATTAAAATCACGACCGAACAACAATTTTAACGACGTTACGTTTTTCAAAGAGCGGAAATCAGTTTGATTTACATTTAGTCCAATACCAATGATTGCAGAGCTTACTTGATTACCTTTTAACTGGTTCTCTATTAAAACACCGCAGAGTTTAGAAGTGCCTGACAGAATGTCGTTCGGCCATTTTATACTTAACTGAGGTACATTCAGGTCGTTTAGAAAATCATAGAGCACAAGGCTAACGCAAACATTTAAAATATAACTCTCACTGACCAATAAATTTAAATTATTTTTTAAAACACTAAAAGTCAGATTCTTACCAATATCTGACAGCCAAACGGATCCCATTTGACCTTTACCTTTCGACTGTTGTATCGCCCACACAGTTGTAAAATCAGCTAGACTACTTGATGCAGATAGGGCCTTTAAATAGTCATTTGTAGAGGGCGTGGCATCAAGTTTGATTAAATGCATAAGATAAGGTTTCGGTAATGTTTACGTCTATTGTAAAAAAACTGGGGCTAAAAGAACAAAAAAATAATAACTTTGTACAAACTAAAATATTTGAATGCAAGAAAGCAAAGCCAGTGCAGATGAATTAATTGCATTGATCTTACAAGGGATTGAAGAAGTTAAAGGACAGGATATTAATTTACTCGATCTTAGAGATATTGAAAATACCGTTTGTGACTACTTTATAATATGTAATGGTACTTCTAATACGCATGTAAATGCAATAGTAGGCTCGATTCGAAAAACAGTTAGCAAAGCTATCAAAGATAAACCTTGGCATGTAGAAGGTGAAGACAATGCCGAGTGGATTTTGATGGATTATGTTAATGTGGTCGTACATGTTTTCCAAAAACAGATTCGAGAATTTTATGACATTGAGGGTCTGTGGGGAGATGCCAAAGTAACTTCAGTGGAAAGTAGTTTAAACCAGTAAAAAAAAAGAATGGCTAAAGATAATAATGTGAACCCGAAGAAACCTAAGTTCAGCTCATGGTGGATTTATGGATTGATTGCGGTACTTTTAATAGGTTTTCAATTTTTAGGTAGCGGCAATTTCGCCAGCACCAAGAAAACAACCACTTCAGAATTACAAGAGTACTTAAGAAATGGTGATGTCAAGGAAATAATGATAATCACCAATACAAGACAGGCCAAGGTATTTCTAACTGACGAAGCGCTTGCCAAAGATGTGCATAACGATGTGAATGACAAGCCTTTTTTGCCTTCAACGGGCGTTACGCCACAGTATGTACTTGATTATGGTGACCTTCAGAATTTCGAGAATGAAATCAAGAACATAAAAAAGGAAAATAATCTCGATACTATTGTAGATTATGATACCGACAATAATTACCTCATGGATTTATTGTTAGGTATTCTACCTTTTGTATTGATTATTGGTATATGGATCTACCTTATGCGCAGAATGTCAGGCGGTGGTGGTGGTGGCGCTGGAGGCCAAATTTTTAATATTGGTAAATCGAAAGCGAAACTTTTCGACGAAAAGACCGATACCCGTACATCGTTCAAAGATGTTGCAGGCCTTGAAGGCGCCAAAGAAGAAGTAGAAGAAATTGTAGAATTTCTTAAAAATCCAGATAAGTATACCTCTTTAGGAGGTAAAATCCCTAAAGGTGCCTTATTGGTAGGCCCTCCTGGTACGGGTAAGACCCTCTTGGCGAAAGCCGTTGCAGGCGAAGCCAAAGTACCTTTCTTTTCACTATCAGGTTCTGACTTTGTTGAAATGTTCGTGGGTGTAGGTGCCTCTAGGGTACGTGACCTTTTCAAGCAAGCGAAAGATAAATCACCAGCAATCATCTTTATTGATGAGATTGATGCTATCGGACGTGCTCGCGGAAAAAACAACTTCACTGGCAGTAATGACGAACGAGAGAATACTTTGAACCAGCTATTAACCGAAATGGATGGTTTCGGCACTAATACCAATGTGATAGTACTAGCGGCTACCAACCGGGCCGATGTATTGGATAAAGCCCTTATGCGTGCGGGTAGATTTGATAGACAGATTTATGTTGATCTTCCCGACATTAGGGAACGAAGAGAAATCTTCGAAGTTCATTTAAGACCAATAAAAACTGCTGAGGCTTTAGATATGGAGTTCTTGGCCAGACAGACGCCCGGGTTCTCAGGTGCCGATATTGCCAATGTATGTAATGAAGCTGCCTTGATAGCCGCACGAAAAGAACGTAAGGCGGTGACAAAACAAGATTTCTTGGATGCCGTAGATAGAATTGTGGGCGGACTCGAAAAGAAAAATAAAATTATCACTCCAGGCGAAAAAAAGACCATTGCTTTTCATGAAGCTGGTCATGCAACCGTGAGTTGGATGTTGGAACACGCTGCGCCTTTGGTAAAGGTAACTATCGTTCCTAGAGGTCAATCTTTAGGTGCCGCATGGTATCTACCGGAAGAGCGTTTGATTGTGAGACCTGAGCAAATGCTTGATGAGATGTGCGCCACCATGGGAGGCCGTGCAGCTGAAAGAGTTATTTTCGACAAAATATCTACAGGAGCTCTAAGCGATCTGGAAAAAGTAACTAAACAAGCGAGGGCCATGGTCACCATTTACGGACTCAATGACGAAATAGGAAACTTAACCTATTACGATTCATCAGGTCAAGACTCTTATGGCTTTTCAAAACCATATAGCGAAGATACTGCCAAGAAAATCGATGAAGAAATTTCTAAGATTATTGAAGAACAGTACCAAAGAGCTATTAAGGTATTAGAAGATAATAAAGACAAACTCACCACTTTGGCAGAAAGACTTTTAGAAAAAGAAGTTATTTTTAAAGAAGATTTAGAGAAAATTTTTGGAAAAAGACCTTTTGATAAAGAGTTCGACGAGAAAGGCCAAGAGAAGCTGAGCGATGCAAGTGCCGACGATTCGGAGGTAACAGGCACTTTGGCCGAAGAAGGTGAAGAAAAATAAATAGAATTATTCAATGTTTTCTTAGTCTAAAGAAAGCGCGCATATAGAGTATATAAGAGTACATGGGGCTATTTGACAAATTATTTGGTGGAGGCAACAAGAAGAAGGTTTCCAAAGAAACAATGGAAACCAGAGGAGCCCATATGCCCGACCTTAACCTTCCCGTTGATGAGAAATTTACCATCCATTTTAAGAAGAACGGGGGTAAATTTCTCTATTGCGATTCTTTTGCTGAAATATCGCAGGCCTTAAAAAATATTGTGAACGAAAATAGCTGGCAAGACCATTCATTTTTCGCGTTAAACCCTAAGCTTAAGGAAAAGTTCGCCAAAGAAAAAATCAGTTTTACCGATAGAAGTAAAGACAGTGATGTGTTCTTTACGACATGCGAGCATTTAATTGCGCAAAATGGTTCTATTTTAGTGTGCTCCAATCAGTTGATGGATAAAAAGCTGAACGAGCTACCCTATAATGTTATTGTCTTCGCTACAACAAGTCAGCTGGTCGAATCTATTGGTGAAGGATTAAAGACTATTAAAAAGAAATATGGCCGCAGTATACCGGCCAATATCACCACATTAAAACACTTTCAAGCTAACGAAGAGAATTCTGATGACTTTCTCACCTACGGTAGTAGTTCCAAAAATCTGTATCTTTTACTTTTGGAAGACCTGTAGACCATGAGGGAAATACTTAGAAGATCATTAACTGGGGCAGTATATATAATTTTACTGCTATCCGTCGTATTTCTGAGCTCAGATGCATTTGATTTTTTGTTTATGGTGTTTGGGCTTGCATGCCTAAATGAATACAAAAAACTAGTAGGTCTAAGAGGCCTGCACATCTACTTCGCATATTTGGTTCTTTGGTGGGCCTATATTTACTTCGTTACGGAGATTTGGATGGTCTATGCCCTTCTTTTTTGCACGATTACCACCAATTTCACCTTATTGGTCTATCTTTTCTCTAAGAAAGATAAGCTTTTCAATACCCTTCAAAAGTTTATAATTGGACTATTTTACGTGGGTGGCGGATTTATTTTTTTAACAATGATTCCCTATACGAACAATGACTTTGTCAAGTTCCTTATTATAGGTATTTTTATCCTGATTTGGGTAAACGATTCGTTTGCCTATATTACGGGCCGTGCCTTTGGAAAGCACAAATTATTTAGTCGTGTTTCTCCTAAAAAAACAGTGGAAGGAGCTATCGGAGGTTTACTTTTTGCAATGGCAACGGCTTACTTTTTGGGCAAATACGAGCCTATAGTAACCCCCATGCAATGGGTGTTCATTTCAGTAGTAATTGTAGTAGCAGGAAGTCTAGGAGATTTAGTGGAGTCAAAATTTAAACGAGCCGCAGGGGTAAAAGATAGTGGAGCGATACTACCTGGGCATGGAGGCATGTTAGACCGCTTAGACAGTTTGGTATTCGCAGCCCCGTTCGCTTATTTAACGTTAAAAATTATAGCCTATGTTTCATAGAGAGGGTCAAAAGATAATATTGACCACCTTTTTTATCGTTTGTGCCATTATATTGGCATCTCAATTCTATGTAAATATTCTATGGTTACGTTGGGGGCTTCAGGTTCTGGCTGTAATCTTCTTGATTCTAATACTTCAATTTTTTCGAAACCCTTCTCGAAGGGCCAATAAGAACTTTGATGAAATTTTAGCTCCGGTCGATGGTAAAGTCGTTGTGATTGAAGAAGTAGAAGAAACCGAATATTTCAAAGGCAAAAGGCGTCAAGTTTCTATATTCATGTCACCGACCAATGTACACGTGACCCGATATCCCGCAAGCGGAAGCGTTAAATATTCAAAATATCATCCTGGTAAATATTTAGTGGCATGGCACCCCAAATCAAGCACCGAGAACGAACGCACGACCGTGGTAATCAGAACCCCAAAATTCGGTGATATTTTATATCGGCAAATTGCCGGTGCCTTGGCTCGACGCATTGTCAATTATGCTGAAGAGGGAGAAAGCGTACAACAAGGTGAAGATGCCGGTTTTATCAAGTTCGGTTCACGAGTTGATGTGTTTTTGCCTCTTGACTGTGCGGTAACCGTTAAATTGAACCAAAAAGTAATAGGTGCAACAACCTGTATCGCTGCCATCGTTAAAAAGGATGAAGAAGGAGAAATTACATACTGATTTCGAAAGGGCTGTAGACTTTATCAATAACTACACCGAACCCTTGCCTGCCGATTTGCTTTTAAAGCTATACGCCTATTACAAAATCGCCAATAAGAACTTTCGCAGCCCAGATAGCAGTGTGCCTTTAATAAATGCATTTAAGGCCAACGCCTTGATACAAGCAAAGAACATGAGCCGTACAGATGCAATGAAAGCCTACATCAAATTGGTAAGGAGCGAAGTAAAGAAATCTTAAATTCGAATTAGCTTTATTCGTATAGGTCTTCGATATCGGCATGACAGACCTCAAGTACAAAATCTCCCATTTTTTTGGTAACATCATTAAAAAAAAGCTCTCCTTTTTCTGTTGATGCTTTAGACGGATTTCCTACACCTGTGTCGGCACTAATTTCAGACCATTTTCGCTCAGACCAAGCCCAACCTTCGGAGAAAGCTTTTATTTTATGGTTTTTAGAAGCTCCATTACCCCATTTTTCTTTGGGCAAAACCAAGTCAGATCTTAAATAAAGCATTAAACTGGTTTCCATCTCATCGGCATGATCCCCTTGCTCTTCAAAGTATTTGTCTTTATTCAATACTTGAGGAAAGAAGCAAAAGCTAATGAACATCTTAGGAAACTTGAGCCCGAGTTCGCGAACTAGAGGTTTGAAGTTATTGCCTCCGTGACCATTAAATATAAGAAGTTTGTAAACACCTTGTCTATTCAAGACCTCTACTATATCGGTCAGTATGGCCAATTGGGTGCTCGGATTCAGATTTATATCCAAATAAATATCTGACTGCCCAGTGTTGACGCCAAAAGGTATGGTTGGCAAAACAATTGGTTTACCGCCCCTTTCCCACACTTGTTTCGCAATCTCAGCTGTCATATAATCGGCCTGAATGTTATCTGTAGCATATGGCAAATGATAGTTGTGAGCTTCAGTAGCTCCCCAAGGTAAAATGGCCATATCAAATTTAAAATCCTTTAAAGCATTCCAATTCGTTTCGGCAAGAATATAAGGTCTCATCTTAATCTGATTTATAAACAAACTTAGTAAAGTAAGCTTGAAAGTTGCTTAGCGAGCATCAAAACAAATTACTAATTTTTTCAGTGGACAATGGACTTTAACTTAAAAAGGTGGAGAGAAATTATTCAAGAAAATGGAATCAAGTTTTAGTATGGTCCATTAGTACAGAAACCCCTCTGCAAAAATGGTGTTGGGGGAACATTTCCACTTCTAGCATTTTCGGGGCTTCTGTCAACTCATTTAGCGTAATGAGCTAAAACTATAAACTTAAAAATTATGAGTAAGCAAAGATTTCTCTTAGCCGAATACAAAGATACTATTATAAATGAATACATATTCATTTATAATAGTTAAAATTTCAGGCCTTAATAGCATCCCAACAAACTTGAAACGTTTGTCTTACAATCTCAGGGGTAAGTTTGATTTTCTTATGGGTGAGGTGTCTAGCAAGGTTATCAACGTAACCATATAATAACGGAAATAATACATCGTTATCGAGTTCTTTAACAATCAATTCTTTTTTTCCTTCATTCAAAAGGCGAAGTACATGCAGCACAAACTCTTTATCCATTTCTTTCGCCTCATCTGAAATCAGTGGAGAATATCTAAATTCGTGCATAAATGCTACTTCTGAAGTATTATCCATTCTAAATTTTAGAACGCTGGACCAGATGTTGAAAATTTGCTGTTTTATCGGTAGGTGTGTGATGGCAGGTAGAAGTGATAAAGTTCCCTCAGAGATAAGTCTCTTATACAGGTTGTTCAACAATTGTTCTTTACTGTTGAAATAAATATACAGTGTACCACTTGCAATTTTTGCCCTAGTGGCTATAGCCGACATAGTAAGCCTATTCAAACCGACCTCACCGGTCAGTTCAATAGTTGCATTGAAAATCGCCTCTATTTTGGCATCATCTTTTAATCTCACGCAACTAAGTTAATCAAATAAGTGAATTATAGTTCAGTTATAAATGGCATAACAAGCTCTCAATCAACTACCATTAAAGCCTAAAATAGACACATTAAAACTTTATTATTAATAGGTGTCAGCTAATTTCATTCATTAACAGGTGACGACCATACGAAGTTAGATTCTTCTACAAATACAAACTACTACGGTCTTTTACCAAAAATAAATAGCAAAATCGCCTTGGTTCCCAAGAAAAAATGAATCCCAATTCAAAGGACACGGATAGTTACTTACTTTAAACTTGCCAAACTTTTTTCTAAAGTCTCGATCTTAGAAATGGCATCAGACTGTTTTTTTCTCTCGTTTACAATAACTTGTTCAGGGGCATTATTGACAAATCGTTCGTTTCCCAGTTTCTTTTCAACCGAATTCAAAAACCCTTTGGTGTATTTTAATTCTTCTTGAATCTTCTTGATTTCAGCTTCAACATCGATGGCCCCGTTCATTGGAACAAAATACTCATTGCTTTTTACCCTAAAAGATAAGGCCCCATCTACCGATGCCTCAACATAATTGATTTCAGACACATTGGTCAATTTTTTTATTACCTCATCCCAACTATTGGTTACCCCACCTTCATTTAACACTGAAAGCTGCAACGCTTCTTTCATGGGTATGTTTTTTTCTTTACGAATGTTACGAACACCGGAAACCACTTCAGAAGCAAAATCAAAATCGATGATCAAACTTTGATCGGTCTTTTGCACCTTTGGCCATACCGAAACCACCAAGGCATCTTCCGAACTTCTCTCGGTTATATGTTGCCAAACCTCCTCAGTAAGGAACGGCATAAACGGATGCAATAACTTAAGGTTCTGCTCAAAAAGATGAATTACAGCGTCGTACGTAGTCTTATCGATAGGCTTTTGATATTCAGGTTTAATTATCTCCAGCAACCAAGAACTGTAATCATCCCAAACCAACTTATAAATTGCCATTAGGGCATCTGAAATTCTATATTTACTAAAATGGTCTTCAATCTCTTCTAAAACCTGATTGAATTTAGCAGTATACCATTCGATTCCCAATTTAGAAGCTTCTGGCTGGGCTTGTTCTTTTACCTCCCACCCTTTTAGCAAACGAAACCCGTTCCAAATTTTATTAGCAAAATTCTTGCCCTGCTGGCAAAGGTCTTCATCAAACATTAAATCATTACCGGCAGCTGAGCTTAGTAAAAGTCCTACTCTCACACCGTCTGCCCCATAGGTCTCTATAAGTTTTAAAGCGTCGGGGGAGTTTCCTAGAGATTTTGACATCTTACGACGTTGCTTATCCCTCACCAAACCCGTAAAATATACATTTTTGAACGGTCGCTCATCACGGTATTCATAGCCAGAAATTATCATTCGTGCTACCCAGAAGAAAATAATGTCGGGCCCGGTGACCAAATCACTGGTTGGATAGTAATAATTTACCTCTTTATTATCGGGCTCAAGTATACCATTGAACACGCTTATTGGCCACAACCAAGAAGAAAACCAAGTGTCTAACGCATCTTCATCTTGACGTAAATCTTCTTTTGACAAACCGGTGCTACCCGATTTCTCCTGTGCCAGCTTAAGAGCGCTTTCGATGGTTTCCGCTACTACAAAATCATTTTGCCCGTCACCAAAATAATAGGCAGGTATCTGTTGACCCCACCAAAGTTGACGTGATATATTCCAGTCTCTGATGTTCTCCATCCAGTGACGGTAGGTGTTTTCAAATTTTTTAGGAAAAAATCGTACTTCTTCGGTATCTAGAACAGCTTTTAATGCCGGTTTGACCAAATCTTCCATCTTTAAGAACCATTGATCGCTCAAACGGGGCTCAATAACAGCTTTAGTTCGTTCTGAAGTACCTACTTTATTCACATAGTTTTCTTTTTTAATTAGAAAACCGTTTTCTTCCAATTCTTTTGAAATCTCCTTTCTGACCACAAAACGGTCCTTTCCTTCATAATGAAGTCCGAAAGAATTGAGGGTGGCATTGGCATTAAAAATATCGATGGTCTCAAGCTTATGCTTTTCACCAAGTGCCTTATCATTTACGTCATGGGCCGGTGTAATCTTCAAACACCCCGTACCAAACTCAATATCTACATACTCGTCTTCGATAATCGGAATTACCCTATTACATATAGGCACAATGGCATTCTTACCTTTGAGATGCTTATATCTATCATCATTAGGATTGATGCAAATAGCCGTATCACCCAAAATAGTTTCCGGTCTTGTGGTAGCAATGGTTACTTTTTCATCAGAACCTTCAATAGCATATGACAAATAATATAAAAGCCCTTGTTTCTCTTCATAAATAACTTCTTCATCTGATAGTGTGGTAAGTGCCTCAGGGTCCCAATTGACCATGCGATGACCGCGATAGATGAGACCTTTATTGAATAAATCGACGAAAACCTTGATAACTGATTGGTACATGTCATCATCCATGGTAAACTTAGTACGGTTCCAATCGCATGAACATCCTAATTTCTTGAGTTGTTCTAGAATCACCCCACCGTACTCATTTGTCCAATCCCAAGCATGTTTTAAAAACTCATCTCTGCTTAAGTCGGTCTTTTCTATACCCTCACTTTTGAGCTTGGCCACTACTTTCGCTTCTGTTGCAATCGATGCATGATCCATACCGGGTACCCAGCATGCATTTTTACCCATTAGACGGGCCCTTCGGGTCAATACATCTTGAATAGTATTGTTCAACATGTGCCCCATATGCAATACTCCAGTTACATTGGGTGGGGGAATTACAATAGTATACGGCTCTCTTTCATCGGGTAGAGATGAAAAGTAGTCATTCTCCATCCAGTAATCATACCAGTGGTTCTCCGCTTTTTGCGAGTCGTATTTCGAAGGGATATCCATAGTTTGGAACAGTTTTTGCTTTAATGGTGTCGGTCAAAAAGACAAGACCGGAACAAGAAGTTTCGTTGTTAATAAATAATGGCAATATTGCCACTTTTTGAATACGAAACAAAAATAAGTAACGTTAACAGATAACAAAAGAATTTTGGAGGTTCATCTGAAAAGATTTATTTTTGAGATTCCCTAAATTTAAAAAGATGAAAAAAATAGTACTTGTATTATTTGTTGGCCTAATGGGCTTATCCTTAACAGCACAAGAAAAGGCCGCTAAAATCGAATTTAAGTCAGAGACCGTTGATTACGGTGAAATTACTAAGGGCGCCGATGGTGTAAGAGTATTTGAATTCACAAATACTGGTGAATCACCTTTGATCATAAGTAAAGTTAGTTCAAGCTGCGGCTGCACTATACCTAAAAAACCTGAAGAACCGATTATGCCTGGTAAAACTGGAGAGATTCAAGTGAAATACGACACGAATAGAGTTGGACCGATAAGAAAGGCCATTACCGTTATATCGAATGCCGATACGCCCACCAAGGTTTTAAAAATAAAAGGTGAAGTAAAATCTGCCGAAGGAAAATAAATAGTTTTTTGAAAACTAAGTACGAACCCTGATCAATTGATCAGGGTTTTTTATTTCAGCATATTTTCAAGTACAAAGGTGAAAAGCAAATCAGAATCATAGCGCCCTACCTTTAATTTAATCCGCTTACCCTCTTTTTCATTGAGCATTCTTACGACTTCCTGTAACTTATATCTGTGAACTTTCTTACCATTAACCGCCAAAATCACATCACCTTCTTTTAAGCCTGCTACATGAGCAGGGCTACCGGCCCTAATGGCCGAAATAATAATTTCGGGCACTAGGCTAAGTCTCGTTCGGTTTTCAAACAATAATTGCACATCACCAAAACTTTTATTTTCACTTTGAACCACCCCCCTTGAATCTGCTATGCTTTCCGCTATATAACGCATACCATTATGTTGCAGATCGACCCCACTAAGATTATAATGAAAGGGCTTGACATAATTATGGTTTTTCACTAAAGTCACCTTACCATTCTTATAATCGAAGATGATATTAAATCGCTTCAACACTTCGCCTCCAACACTACCGTTTCGAGTTCCGAAATTTTCAATAGACCTGAATGAATCCCTATCCGGAAATGCAACTTTCGCCTCCTTTAGAGCAAAACTTCCAATTTTGAACCCCTTTACCTTAGAGCGTTTACCATAAATATCACCATTAAGACCTTTACCCAAAAATACATCATAATATGTATCAGGTATCGTTATTCTTTCATCTTCAAACAACCAAATAGCGTCGCTACTTCCTGTATCTACCAGCAACTTTATCTGTTCCTCCTTATTATCTTCTAAGAAGAGGTTCCCATTTATATACGCCTTCTTCTTACTGATTGATAGAGGAAAAGTTTCCGCCCTTCTATCTTTTTTATAGCTATAACCTATAGGGTCGTTGAACACAATTTTTTCTTTAGCATAATTAATATCGACTATAAAATCTCTGAAAAGCTCATATCCCATAATACCATGAATAGGCACCCCAAGTGAAGGCGATAGATTAATACCTTTATCCATCACCACATACAACCTTTGATTCTTATTTTCGATATTTTTTATACGGAACGTGTTTCCGGTCGAACTCAGCGCTTTTATAGGCTGGCCATTGCCCACACCACGAATAGTAATTTCTGAAACGTTGTTGATTTGTATAGAATCGCTTCTCGAAACATTGAATAAAATCGGATAGCTCACTCCAGAATCCAGAAGAAAAAAGAGTTCTGTTCCGTTAACTTCAACAGGCATAACGATAAGGTTGTTAATCAATTCAAACTTCAGCTTTTCTTGTTTTTGACCACCAACTATCTTGAAACCCTGCCCTGACATTATAGCAGGAATCAACAAAAGCAAGCGTATAATATTGAAGAAGTTAATTTTCAACTATCACTGAATTAAATACTTAACCTCTATAATTTACTAATTTTTTAGCTTACCCTTTAAAAGTTTAACAGAAACCTAATACCTCAAATGTCTGTGCGTATACTAGTTTTATCGAATAGGTTTTAGCATTTTTGCTTCAAAATTGAAACTTTATGCCATTAGTATCAGAAAAAGGGCTGAATATGCCTGCATCCCCTATTAGAAAATTGGTTCCTTTTGCGGAAGAAGCAAAGAAAAAAGGAAAAAAGGTCATTCACCTGAATATCGGCCAACCCGATATCAAAACTCCTCAAATTGCCCTTGATGCCGTAAAAAACAATACGCTCGAAATAGTGGAATACAGCCGTACCGAAGGCTCTGAGGAATACCGAGAAAAATTGGCGGCCTATTATGCGAAAAATAACATATATGTAAATGCGAGTGACATTATAGTTACCACCGGAGGTTCTGAAGCATTGGCTTTTACCATGGGCAGTATTACAGATTATGGTGACGAGATAATCGTACCTGAACCTTTTTATGCCAATTACAATGGTTTCGCCGCAGCGGCGGGAGTGAATGTTGTACCCGTAATTTCCCATATAGACAATAATTTCGCCCTCCCTCCCATTGAAGAGTTCGAGAAACTGATTACCGAGAAAACCAAAGCGATACTAATCTGCAACCCCGGTAATCCAACAGGCTATCTGTACACCAAAGATGAAATCAAAAAATTGGCCGCGATAGTCAAGAAATATGATATTTTTCTGGTGTCCGATGAAGTGTACAGAGAATTCACCTACGATGGCCGCGAACACTACTCCATTTTACAAGAAGAGGGTTTAGAAGAGAATGCCATTATTGTAGATTCTGTATCTAAAAGGTACAGTATGTGCGGTGCTCGTATCGGGTGTTTGGTCACGAAAAACAAAGAAGTTATACAAACAGCGCTGAAATTCGCTCAAGCACGCCTATCACCCCCAACTTTTGCACAGATAGCCAGTGAGGCAGCTTTAGAAACACCTCAGCAATATTTTGACGATGTAAAAGAAGAATATGTAGGTCGAAGAAATTTATTAATAGAAGAGCTCGAAAAAATAGAAGGCGTAAAGATTGGTCGACCTCAAGGTGCTTTTTATTGTATTGCCGAGTTACCCATCAAAGATTCCGACCATTTTGCACAATGGCTACTCCAAGACTTTGAGCTTGATGGTGAAACGGTGATGGTGGCACCTGCTGCAGGCTTTTATGCCAGCGATGGCTACGGAAAGAATCAAGTACGAATAGCATATGTACTCGAAAAAGAAAGCCTTAAAAGGGCGGTTAAGATACTAAATACAGCCTTAAAGAGTTATAAAGGTTGATGGAAATAATAGAAAACATCTCTCTCAAACCTTACAACACATTTGGCATAAATGCTAAAGCTAAGTTCTTTTGTGAAATAGAAAGTGTCGATGACCTGCGAAAGGCTCTACAACTTGAAGAATTTTCTGAAAAATTTGTTATAAGCGGAGGAAGCAATATGCTCATTACCGCTGATATTGATGCTTTGGTAATGCATATCAACATTAAGGGTATTTCTGTAGAAAAAGATGCTCGAAACAATGTCGAACTAAAAATAATGGCCGGTGAAAATTGGCATCAAATGGTTCTTCATACTTTAGAGCAAGGCTATGGTGGACTGGAAAACATGTCTCTGATCCCGGGCAATACCGGTACCGCTCCCATTCAGAATATTGGCGCCTATGGTGTAGAGCTCAAAGACACTTTCGTTCGTTGTGAGGCGATGAACATTCAAACCCAAGAACTAGAGACCTTTACCAAAGAAGACTGTGAGTTTGGCTATCGTGATTCCTATTTTAAAAATCAAGGAAAAGGAAAATATATAATTACCTCGGTCACACTCGAACTTACTAAAAATAATCACAAAAAGAATACGTCTTATGGGGCTATTGAAGCTAAACTTCAAGAGCATGGCATAAAAGAACCATCGATTAAGGATATTTCGAATGCGGTAATAGCCATACGACTAGAAAAACTACCCGACCCTAAAGAGTTAGGCAATAGTGGTAGTTTCTTCAAAAACCCGATAATTTCCGCAAGACAATTTAAAAATTTCTACAAAAACCACCCTACCGCTCCTTTTTATAAAATTTCTGATGAAGCTTATAAAATTCCCGCAGGTTGGCTTATTGAACAATGCGGTTTTAAGGGGAAAAGATATGGCGATGCCGGCATTCATAAAAATCAGGCTTTGGTTTTGGTCAATCATGGCAATGCCACAGGAAAAGATATATTGAATTTGGCCTATAAAATCATAAACAAAGTGCGCCAAACTTTTGAAATACAGATAATTCCAGAAGTTAATATAATAAAATAACCCCTAAAGAAAACTTTAGGGGTTATACCAAACCAAACTAACCAAAAATTAAATGTGCAGTTACCAAGTGCACATTTATACATTAATATTTTTGCAAAACGCTGATATAGCAATCAATTTTATATTTTAGCGTTTTAACATATACGGTCGAACTTACCATGCTGGATGCCCCAATATGAAATTTTTTTTGAGACCTCACAAAATTTATGAGCACCTTACTTGAAAAGCACATTGTTGAATTACTTCAAGAGCGAAATGAAAAAGCTATTTCGTTATTGTATGAACACTACGGAGACACTTTATTAGGTGTTGCCAATAAGGTGGTTCGTGACGAAGAGTTGGCGCAAGATGTATTACAAGAAAGTTTCGTTAAAATATGGAAAAAATCAGATTCTTACGATGTATCAAAAGCCAAACTTTTTACTTGGTTATTCCGTATAACAAGAAATACTGCAATCGATAAATTGCGCAGCGTAAATACAAAAAGTGACAAAGAAATCCAAATCGACGTTTCAGACGTATATAATCTAGGCGTCAATAGCACCAGACCGGAGCTTATGGACGTTAGTGAAAATCTAGATAAGATAGAGCCAAAATATCAGATTGTGTTAGATGCCCTTTTTTTTCAGGGCATGACACAGCAAGAGGCTAGCGATGAACTGGGTATTCCACTGGGAACTATAAAGTCTCGACTTAAAATCGGATTAAGGGAACTCAGAAAAATTTATGTCCCAATATTGCTTTTGGTTTTATTGTTGAACCTGATACCATAACATCATGAAACAAAAAATAAAACAATTTTTAGATTCTGACATTCTAGAAAAGTATCTAATAGGTACTACTAGTGAAGAGGAGGCTATGCAAGCTGAGCGTTATATCGCCATGTACCCTGAAGTTCGAGAAGCTTATAACGAACTTCAAGAAAATTTAGAAGCTTATGCCAAGTTACATGCTGTAAAAGCATCCGATGAGCTTCGCGAAAAGGTTTTTGCAAGTGTGAGAAAAGAGCATGTAGGCCGTAACAAATTTTACAGAATGGCCATTGCGGCCAGTATAGCTGTTTTAATTTCTGCAGGTGCAAGCTTTTTCTTCTGGGACCAAAATCAAAGTCTTCAGGAAGAGAATGCTATCGTCAATAATAAAATTGACGATTTAGAAGAAACTATGCGCGAGCAATTAGAAGATGTTCGCAATCAGTTTATCGTTCTTCAAAATCCCGAAACTAAAAAAGTTAGTGTTAAGGGTAATAAAAAAGCTAAAGAGCTTAAGGCCGTAGCTTATATTAACCCAGTCAAGAGGCTCTCATACATTAATGTCAGTAAATTGCCGAATTTACCTCAAGACCAATGTTATCAGATGTGGGCCGAAGTCAACGGGAGCATGGTCAACCTAGGTATAATTCATGAAGCCGATAGTCAAGAAAAGTTATTGGCACTACCTTATGCCGACAAAGCTATAAGCTATATTACTATAGAACCCAAGGGAGGTAATCAAACCCCAACGGTTGAAAATATTGTTGCCAATATCGCATATTAAAATCAACTATAGCACTTATATATCCTCAAGCCTCGAGACTTTTGTTTCGGGGCTTATTTTGTATCTTTGTAGCAAATTGAACGAATTATGAAGTTGATATTATTGACCGTAGGTTTATTGGCTTTGGCATTTGCCGGTATCGCCATTAAAATCTGGTCTAAAAAAGATGGTGAATTCGCAGGTACCTGTGCAAGTCAAAGTCCGTTTTTGAACCAAGATGGTGAAGCGTGTGGCATGTGCGGTAAATTACCGAGTGAACAAGATTGCAGAAACGAATCCGGGTCAGAATTACAGACCCCCTAACGTAAAAAGCCCCCAGCCTTGGCATCACCCGACGATACCCAAGCCACAATAAAAAAAGCGCTTTCGGGTAGCCAAATTGCCTATAGCCACTTGTTGGATAAATTTTGGAACGGAGTCTACGGGTTTCAACTAAAGCGAACCGAAAACGAAAACGACGCCGAAGATATTACCATACAAACATTCTCTAAAGCGTTCGATAAATTAAATACGTACAACGAGAATTACGAATTTAAAACTTGGCTCATCGCTATTTCGAAGAATATTCACGTAGACCTTATCCGAAAGAGAAAAAAAAATTTAGAAACAGGTGGGAATCAAGACTCGGTGAGAACAGTACTCGACGACGCACCATCGGCAGAAGATCTTTTAATTTCAGAGCAAAATCTTGCCAATCTCCTTTCTGATATCAAGAAGTTAAAACCCCACTACCAAGAGATTATCAATCTTAGATACTTCAAAGAATTAAGTTACGCCGATATTTCCGAAGAACTTAATGAGCCCATCAACAATGTAAAAGTTAAAATTCTAAGGGCAAAAAAGCTTTTGGCCCAGGTCATCAGAGGTAAAACCACATAGAGTCGACTAAATTCAATGAGAACCCGATGAATTAAATCGGTTATCTTGCTTTAACAGCGAACCCCTATTAGTTTCGTATATTTGCCCTCAAACAAAGTTTAAGTATGAGCACAGACACCGTAGCTAGTGTAGCACCTCCAAAAGGTAAACCAAAATGGTTAAGGGTAAAGCTTCCTACAGGTAAGAAATATACACAATTAAGAGGTCTGGTCGACAAATACGACTTGCATACCATCTGCACTTCGGGCAGCTGCCCGAATATGGGCGAATGTTGGGGCGAAGGTACTGCGACCTTCATGATCCTGGGTAATGTATGTACCCGGTCATGTGGCTTTTGTGGCGTTAAAACGGGCCGCCCATCAACGGTTGATTGGGCCGAACCTGAAAAAGTGGCCCGATCTATTAAGATTATGGGTATTAAACATGCAGTTGTTACCTCGGTAGATCGTGATGACTTAAAAGATATGGGTTCTATAATATGGGCGGAAACCGTAAAGGCAATCCGTCGTATGAACCCGAATACCACCCTAGAAACTTTAATTCCTGATTTTCAAGGGATAGAAAGACATATCGATAGAATCGTGAAAGTAGCTCCAGAGGTGGTTTCTCATAACATGGAAACCGTTAAAAGACTCACTCGAGAAGTGCGAATTCAAGCAAAATATGACCGTAGTCTTGAAGTACTTAGATACCTTCGTGACAGCGGTGTAAACCGTACCAAATCGGGCATAATGCTAGGTCTCGGAGAACTTGAGGAAGAAGTTATCGAGACTATGGAAGATCTTCGAAATGCAAAAGTCGACGTTGTAACCATTGGCCAATACTTACAACCCTCAAAAAAACATCTCCCTGTGAAAGAATTTATACTTCCCGAGCAGTTTAAGAAGTACGAAGAAATAGGTTTAAAAATGGGCTTTAGACATGTGGAGAGTGGTGCTTTGGTAAGATCGTCATACAAGGCCCATAAGCATATTGATTAAGTTATTTTGAGCTCCCCAAGAAGTTTACCTCCCTAAAAATCCATGAAAACAACTAATATAGGCATCAACGGGTTTGGACGAATTGGTCGCACCCTATTCCGAATGTTGCACAGGCATCCCGAGTTACAGGTAACTGCCATTAATGACCTAGCGGATGCCCGAACTTTATCGCACCTTCTGAAATTCGATAGTATTCATGGTATTTTTGAGTGTGAGGTCGGTTACGATCAGGATCAAATAATCGTTGAAGGGCAGAAAATTGAGCTTACCAACCATCTTTCTCCAAAAACAATTGATTGGTCGAGAAATGAAGTTGATATCGTGGTTGAATGTTCGGGCAAGTTCAAAACTCGTGATACTCTAAAGTACCATATCAAAAATGGGGCAGCTAAGGTTATTCTTTCTGCACCTCCTGCAGATGAGAGCCTTCCTATGGTGGTTTTAGGTGTTAATGAAACTATTATCGAAGAATCTGACGATATCATATCAAACGCTTCTTGTACCACCAATAACGCTGCTCCCATGATTAAAATTATTGATGAACTATGCGGTATTGAGCAAGCTTACATAACAACCATACATTCCTACACCAGTGATCAAAGTTTGCATGACCAACCTCATCACGATTTAAGAAGGGCCAGGGCAGCAGCGCAATCGATTGTGCCTACCACCACCGGTGCAGCAAAGGCACTCACTAAAATCTTTCCCCATTTATCTAACGTAATCGGTGGTTGTGGCATACGGGTACCTGTACCGAATGGCTCTCTCACCGACATCACATTCAATGTTAAAAAAGAGACTTCGATAGAAGAAGTTAATGCATCATTCAAAAAAAATTCGCTTAATGAATTGAAAAACATAATTTTATATACTGAAAACCCAATAGTATCTATCGATATAAACAATAGTTATCACTCTTGTACGTTTGATTCTGAGATGACTTCTGTAATTGGAAAGATGGTAAAAATTATTGGTTGGTATGACAATGAGACCGGTTACAGTAGTAGAATTGTCGATTTAATTCAATTATTGAGACATAAAAATTACGTTTGAAATTTAATTTTAGACATATAGCAACTTACCGTTTAATTCTAGTATTAGTAGTACTCTTTTCAGTTTTAAAGATTACCGCTCAAGAATCTGTACTCGAAACTCAAGATACTCTTGAACTTCAAGACCCCAAAGTATATTTCGATAGAGCTCGAATATTTAGCAATCAAGGTCAGACCGATTTAGCACTTGAAGAATTAGAAAAAGCATCGAAAGCGGCAGAAGAAAATGAAGATGTAAAATCTTTGATTAACAGCTACCAAGAGCACGCCTTGCTCTACTTAAAACTAAATAAAGAGGAAACTACTTATTTTTTCTGGGACCGTGCAAAAGCCTTACTAAAAGATATCGAATACCCCTATGGCGATGCTATGCAAAAGTATATAGAAGCCATTCTTTTGTTTCATGATGGAAAGAATTTTCAAGCGATATTTTTACTCAATGAGGCCAAGCACCTCAACAACGACCGTAATTTTTTCAACAACGTATTACTGGTTGAGGCAAAGATTTATATGAACCTTGAGAAGTATGAAAGTGCTGCAAAGAACTTTAACTCACTCATAATCAATACAGATATTTATGAAAGTGAGTTTTTGGCCGCAAAAGCCTATTTAGGACTGGCTCAACTTCATTTTGAAACAGAGAACTTAGAGGAAAGTGCCTCCAACGCAGAGAGTGCCCTTAAACTTGCCAATGAAAATGCTTTTTCCAAAGAAATTTGGGAAGCCAATGAATTGTTAACGAAGGTTTATGAATCACTTGAGAGATATGATTCATCTTTGGCAAACAATAAAAATTTACTACATATAAGAGATTCGTTGTTCAACATTGCCAAGATGAAAACGGAAACGAAGACCGCGGAAAAAATTCAATTCGATTTTATGAGCGATGAAATAAGGCGCCAAGAACAAAAAATCGAAGAATTGAACGAATCTAAAAACCAGTCAGACATTGCCGCGATTCTAACCTCTGCATTGTTGATTATTATAACTCTATTGGCGGTTTCACTTTTTAGAAACAATCAGATAAAGTTAAAGACCAACGACCTCTTACAAACTAAGAATACCGAACTCAAAGGAGCTAGAGATGCAGCAGTAACTGCCATGGAGGCAAAAACAAACTTTTTGTCGACGGTAAGCCATGAATTAAGAACTCCTCTTTATGCGGTTACCGGCTTGACTCACCTCTTACTGGAAGAAAACCCAAGTGAAAACCAAAAAGAACATCTTAAAGCACTTAAATTTTCCGGTGATTATCTACTCAACTTCATTAATGATATTCTTCAGATCAATAAAATCGATGCCGACAAGTTAGAGCCGATGAATGTTGAGTTCAATCTCAAAAAGATTTTGCAAGAAGTAATCGATTCACTTCAACAAAGTGCGCACAGTAATGATACCGATATTATTCTGGAGTATGATGAAGACATACCTTCTCACCTAATGAGCGACCCCATTAAACTGTCACAGGTATTTATGAACCTAGTGGGCAATGCTCTAAAATTCACTAAAAACGGAGAGGTTAAGGTAATCGCTAATTTGTTGGAGAAAGAAGATGAAAATGTAAAACTGTACTTTGAGGTCAAAGATAATGGTATCGGAATTTCACGAGATCAGCAAGAAAATATTTTCGAAGGTTTTGAGCAGGGATCTATTCAAATTAATCGTGAATACGGTGGTACTGGGCTTGGCTTGACAATAGTTAAAAGTTTATTAGGCTTGTTTAACAGTAAAATACAACTAGAGAGCAAGTTAGGTGAAGGAAGTTCGTTCTTTTTTGAACTAGACATGAAAAGTAAAGACGCCTTAGTCGATGATGTTCCGTTTGAAATAACCGAAAAGGACTTTGATTTTAAAGGGTTGCACCTATTGATTGTTGAAGACAACAAAATCAATCAGGTGATTACCAAAAAAATGCTGACCAAAAAAGAAATTACCAGTGATATAGCCAACAACGGTGGCGAAGCCATCGATTTGGCCAAAGAGAACAAGTACGATGGTATTTTAATGGACATTCATATGCCAGGTATAGGCGGAGAAGAGGCAACCATTGAGATTCGCAAATTCGATAAGATTACTCCGATAGTGGCGCTTACCGCAATCTCACTTGACGATAGTTTAGAAAGTTTTTATGCTGCGGGGTGTAACGATGTAATAACCAAACCTTTTAAACCCGAAGTTTTCTATCAAAAAATAGGTGAAAATATTTTTGACAATAAAAACCTAAGAAGTTCGGTTACATAATCTTTTTTAGACCTCCTAACAATAACTGTTCGCCATCATCAAAAAAACTATGGGCAACAGCAATGTAATGTACATTCGATAGGTTGTTCTTTAGACGTACATAATCCTTTTCAGTTGTTAGCACGAATTCCTTTTGTGCTAACATTTCCAGTTCTGCTGAAGTAAAAAAGTGATGATCTTTATACTTCAAATGCTCGAAAGACAGCCCCACCTCCTTCAAATATGAAGTTAAAGGACGTGGATTGGCGATACCTGTGACCAAAGTCACTTTTTTTCCTATCAAATCATTCAATGGGCATTCACTTTCATGACCTACAATCATTTTACTATATGCCAAAAAGCTGAACAAAACTTGTTGATAGGCCTTTAATTTCAGCTTTTCTACAATTTCCTTTCTCTTTTTCAGAGTTAAATCAGAAGGGCACTTCGTTACCACAATGGTATGAGCCCTGTCAGCTTGGCTTTTTGCATCTCGCAAATCTCCTGTGGGCAAATACCAATCATTAACATATAAATTATCAAAGGCTGTCAATAAAATATAATAATCACATTTTACTTTTCGGTGCTGATAAGCATCATCTAGCAAGATGATATCTGGGCTACATTTTCGCTCTAAATGTTCAATACCATTTCGTCTGTTAGCATCGACAGCAACAGCTACTTCAGAAAACTTATTGAAAATCTGAAAAGGTTCATCACCTAAATCTTCAACGCTACTAATATTATTGGCCAGAACAAAGCCCTTCGACTTTCGCATGTACCCCCTACTCAACATGGCCACCTTGTAATCATTTTTAAGTTTAGAAATCAAAAACTCGATCATAGGCGTTTTTCCGGTGCCGCCTACGCTTAAGTTACCTATGCAAACAGTAGGTGTTCGATATGATTTAGAACTAAAAAAACCTTTATCATAGAAGTAATTGCGCAGATGTACTACAAATGCATAAACAATCGAGACCGGAAATAGAATTTTTCTAAGTACTTGCATTAAGGCGAAATTATAATATTTTATCTTTAGACAGCAGAAAAACCTATATGACCGTAAAAGAAGTTAGTACCGTTTTAGAAGAGCTGGCGCCACTGGGCTATGCTGAAGATTTTGATAATGTTGGGCTTTTGGTCGGTAACCCAAATTCAGAGGTAACTGGAGTTTTGGTGACTTTAGACACTTTGGAAAGCGTTATTGACGAGGCTATTGCGAACCGGTGTAATCTAATTGTAAGCTTTCACCCTATTATTTTTTCAGGACTCAAAAAAATAACCGGGCGCACATACGTAGAACGTGTAGTGTTAAAGGCCATTCGAAACGATATTGCAATTTACAGTATGCATACCGCACTCGATAATGTTCCGCAGGGTGTAAGTGCTAAAATATGCCAAGTACTTGGTATTTCGAATTCTAAAATTTTGATTTCCCAGAAGGGAACACTCAAAAAACTTACTACTTACGTTCCTCTCGAAAATGCCAATGGTGTAAAGGAAGCCTTGTTCGAAGCGGGTGCAGGTAATATTGGTAAATATAGCAACTGTAGTTTCAGCATAGATGGTATTGGTAATTATAAAGCAGGTTCAGACGCCAATCCGTCAAAAGGCAATGTTGGGGAACTACACTATGAAAAAGAAACGCAGATCAATGTAGTATTCTCTAAAATTCATCAATCTAAAATAATAAATGCGCTGTTAGACTCTCATCCGTACGAAGAAGTGGCTTATGAAATTTCAACTTTAGACAATACAGACCAAAATATAGGTATAGGAATGGTCGGCACCTTAAACGAACCTATCGACGAAATTGAATTTCTCGAACATGTGAAGAGAAAAATGAATTCATCTGCAATAAGGCATTCACAATTATTGGGAAAACAGATAAAAAAAGTTGCTGTCTTAGGTGGAAGCGGAGCTTTTGCAATTGAGGCGGCAATATCAGCAGGAGCAGATGTCTACATAACTTCAGACATTAAGTATCACGAGTTTTATAAAGCTGAAAACAAGATAGTGATTGCCGATATTGGACACTATGAAACAGAACAGTTTACAAAAAATCTTTTAGTTGACTATCTTACAAAAAAAATTCCTAATTTTGCAGTCCGTTTATCGGAAAGTAAAACCAATCCCATCAAGTATTTATAAAAATTTATGGCAAAAAAAGAAGAGGCTTCGGTAGAACAAAAACTTAGGGCATTGTATGACCTGCAATTGATTGATTCAAGAGTAGATGAAATACGAAACGTTCGAGGCGAACTACCACTAGAAGTTGAGGATTTGGAAGACGAGGTTCTGGGACTTAAAACCAGAATAGACAAGTTGAAGACCGATGTTGAAACCATTAATTTTGAAATCGGCGCGAAGAAAAACTTGATCGAGGAAGCCAAGACACTTATTAAAAAATACAACGAGCAACAAAAAAACGTTCGTAACAGTAGAGAGTTCAACTCCATCAGTAAAGAGCTAGAGTTTCAAGAGCTTGAAATTCAATTGGCCGAAAAGAACATTAAAGAGTTCAAAGCGCAAATTGAACAGAAGAAAGTGGTTATTTCTGAAACCAAAGAGCGATTAAGTGAGCGTGAGGCACACCTTAAGCACAAAAAGAGTGAACTCGATGCTATTTTGGCCGAGACCGAGAAAGAAGAGCAGTCTTTGTTAGAGCAATCAGAAAAGTACCAAACTGAAATTGAAGAGCGATTGGTAAAGGCTTATGCACGAATTCGTAATAACGTAAAGAATGGCTTGGCCGTTGTACCAATTGAAAGAGGTGCTTCAGGTGGTTCTTTCTTTACTATACCACCTCAGGTTCAGGTTGAAATTGCTTCTCGAAAGAAGATTATCACCGATGAACATAGTGGTAGAATTTTGGTCGATCCCGTATTGGCTGAAGAAGAGCAAGAAAAAATGCAAAAACTGTTCGCTAAAATGTAACAGTGTTTCATTATAAATAAAAAAAGCCGCTCATGAGCGGCTTTTTTTATGCAATAACTTTAGTGAGCATTTTGAAATTAAAGTAGTTCCAAAATTTTCTGCTCTACTTCTAGACTATCCCATTTTTCTTCAATATTGGGTATTTGCATTATTTCTTTCATTACCTTTTCTTGGGCATCTCCAACTGCCAAGGCTTCAGCATAAGGTCGTTCTGAAAATGTTACCCTACTATAGACCGGTATCCATTTATCGGGGTGTTTGGCTGCAAAATGCTTTTCTATCTTTTTTTGAAGTAAAAATTTAGGATTTGCGGTTTTACTACTCATTTCAACGAAATTACGATAGCTTAATTCTGCAATCGCATCTGCATTTGGCTTTCTATCTTCTTGATATTCTTGAAAAATACGACCCCAATCATCTCCGTACTTATGAATAATCTTATTCAAAATATAGATATCTTCAAAACCAGCATTCATTCCTTGACCATAGAAAGGTACTACGGCATGGGCAGAGTCTCCCACCAAAGCAACTTTGTCCCAATACGACCAGGGGTAGCATTTCATGGTCACCATGGCACTAGTCGGGTTCTTGAAGAAATCACCCGTCAAGTTTTCGATTTCTCTACGCACATTCGGAAAGTATTCTTTAAAAAAGGCTTTTGCTTCTTCTTTGGTTTTTAGACTTTCGAAAGATACCTCACCTTCGAATGGCAAAAACAAGGTACAGGTGAAACTACCGTCTAGGTTTGGCATAGCTATAAGCATAAACTTACCCCGTGGCCAAATATGAAATGAGTTACTATCAAATTTATGGGTACCGTCTTCATTCGGTGGTATAGAGAGTTCTTTGTAGCCCACGTCAATAAAATCTTGAGAATAGTCGAATCGGCTGCGCCTTTGCATTTTGTGACGAACTCTTGAAAAGGCACCATCGCACCCAAAAATCATGTCATACTTGTACTCTTTCCACTCACTTTTTTCAGATTGTCCCGTATAAATTTTCGCTTCGGGCAGATTAACATCCCAAACTTTCTCTTCAAATCGAAAAGTAACCCCTGCTTCTTCGGCCAAATCAATCATACGTTTGTTCAGTATTCCACGTGAAATTGACCAAATCGCTTCACCATCTTTACCATATTTCTGAAAATACATGGGTTCGCCGATTACGTGCATCGCCCTTTTATCAAGAGGTATGGCCAAATTTCTGATTTCGTCGGCTATACCCACTTCTTTCAAAGCTCTCCACCCTCTATTGCTCATAGCAAGATTAATCGACCTGCCAGAAAATGTAATGTTACGAATATCAGGTCTGCGGTCAAAAACCGTTATATTATGCCCTAGCCTTTTCAAATAAATAGCCAATAAAGACCCAACTAGCCCTGAACCAATAATGGCAATGTTTTTCTGATTTTGAATCATAGATAAGATATGCTACCCTAAAATTTGAAAGGGGCTAAAAATAAGATATTTATTAATAAAGGATTCTCTTCTAAAAAATGAATCAAACCTTCATCGTTTTTTGTTCTCATTTACCATGAAAATCGGCAAATCGAACAAATATAAGGTTAAAAGAGCTTTTTCTCCCAAAATCAAAAATGATAGATTTAAATACATTCAACTAAAATGCGATAAGTGCCATTAAAAAGCTTTTCTCTGATTTACTTAGTAGTCACAAACAATCGCAATATTAAAAAGCCATGCACACCTTAAGATTGATTTTAGGCGACCAACTGAACCACAAACACTCTTGGTTTCAAAAAGTGGATAATAATGTGACCTACATCATTGCAGAGATGAAACAAGAAACAGACTATGTCAAACATCATATTCAAAAGGTCATAGGTTTTTTTAGCGCCATGCGTAACTTTTCAAGTGAATTAACCCAGAAAGGCCATCGGGTAATTTATCTCAAAATCAATGACCCCGAAAACCCTCAAGGCTTAACAAAAGTTATTCAGTACGGCATCGATCGGGCGAACGCCACAAAATTTGAATATCTGCTACCCGATGAATATCGATTAGATCTTCAGTTAAATAACATTTGCAAATCGATAAAATTGGAAACCGAGGTATTCGACACTGAACATTTTTATACTTCCAGATACGAGGTTAAAAATTTCTTCGCGAATAAAAAGAGCTTCATAATGGAAAGCTTTTATCGCATGATGCGGAAAAAGCATCGTATTATGGTTAACAATGCACAACCCGAAGGCGGTAGATGGAACTTTGACCAAAGTAATCGTAAAAAATGGAAAGGTGAGCCCGAAATACCACATGAACGAGGTTTTAGAAAAGATGTGTCATCCATTCTTGAAGATATTGAACAGGCCAACGTTGATTACTTCGGGGCGATTGACCCCACCAATTTTAATTGGCCCACTTCGCGCTCAGACAGTCTCTCCGTATTGAATTACTTCGTTCAAAATTTCTTGGTTCATTTTGGTGACTTTCAAGATGCTATGCACACCGATCAGCACTTTCTTTTTCACTCTCGATTATCTTTTGCTATGAATAGCAAAATGATATCACCAAAAGAGGTAATTGACAAGGTATTAGATTATTACTACAACCATACCGATGAAATACATATCTCTCAAGTAGAAGGTTTTATACGTCAAATTTTAGGCTGGCGAGAATATATGAGAGGTATTTATTGGAAAGAAATGCCCAATTACGCCAACCTCAACAAGCTCGAAAATAGTAATAAATTGCCCGATTTCTTTTGGACCGCTGATACTAAAATGAACTGCTTAAGGCATAGCATTAAACAAAGCCTGAACGAAGCATACGCCCATCATATTCAGCGCCTGATGATAACCGGCAATTACGCCCTATTAACCATGACCGACCCTGACGAGGTTGATGCTTGGTATCTTGGTATTTACATTGATGCCATAGAATGGGTCGAAATTACCAATACCAGGGGTATGAGTCAGTTTGCCGATGGGGGCATCGTTGGCACCAAACCTTATGTGAGTAGCGCAAACTATATCAACAAAATGAGTAATTATTGTAAGGGTTGTCATTATAGCCACACAAAGAAACTGGGAGAAAACGCTTGCCCATTCAATGCATTATACTGGAACTTTTTAGACGAAAAAAGAAATCACTTTGAGAATAATAACCGTATGGCCATGATGATGAATCTATTGAATAAGAAAAATAAGAGAGAACTCGAAGACCTAAAAACAAGGGCAAGAGAAATTATAGAGCATCCTGAACGGTTTTAAATTGATTTAATATTCTTTTAACTCTAAGTAGGCATCCATCAAATGTAGTTGATACGTAAATAAGTTGAACATTCCGCGAAAGCGCCTATATATATATTCAAAAAGAAAGTCCTTCATAACTCAATTTTGCGAAGGACTTTTTTCGTGCTTTTAAAAAATAGCACTATTCTAGTACACCATCAACGATGCCATATTCGATTGACTCTTCAGCATTCATCCAGTAATCTCTATCAAAATCTTTTAAGACCTTCTCATAATCTTGTCCGCAGTTATCTGCCAAAATTCTAGCACTCAATTCTTTGGTCTTGATAATCTCTTTGGCCTGTATTTCAATATTCGATGCCTGACCACGGGCACCACCACTAGGTTGATGGATCATAACTTGGGCATGAGGCTGAATAAACCTTCTACCCTTCTTACCTACAGACAAGAGAATAGAACCCATAGACGCCGCTAAACCGGTGCATATGGTCGATACCGGGCTCTTTAGCGATTTTATAGTGTCGTACATGGCGAAGCCAGAGGTTACATAGCCACCCGGACTATTTATGAATAATTGAATTTCTTTATTGTTTTGCATATCTAGGTACATAAGACGATCGATAACATGTTTGGCGGTATCATCATCGACCATGCCCCATAAGAACACTTTTCTTTCCTCCAATAATTTCTCGTCTATCGTTTCTTGTACTTTCCCTTTTTTAGAACTCATTTTATCTATTTTGATATGCTCAAAATTAAGCAATTTATTTAAATGCCAACACGAGCAGTATGTCAAGTAATATCACCAAAAGTTTGGATAGATTTATTAGAGTTGAATACCCTGAATACCTTCAATAAGCTTTAATAAGTTTTCCTTCATAAACTATACTTAGGTTCTAAAAGCTGTTATCTTTGAAAAAACCACCTGTCATGAAGAAATATCTATCCGCAATCATAATCTTTTCTATAGTTGTTTTGTCTTGTAATGAAACTAAGAAGGAAGAGACACAGACTGACGTCCCGAAAAAAGAGTTGAGTCTTTTAGAGAAGATAGCCTATGCCAATGGCTACGAAAATTGGAATGATATCGAAGAACTTAAGTTCACCTTCAATGTTGATCGTGATACTTCTCATTATGAACGAAGCTGGGTATGGAAACCGAAATCTAATGAAGTTACTGCCATAACCGCAGAAGACACGTTAACCTATAGCCGTAAGGAGATGGATAGTACCGCTTACAAAACCAACGGCAGTTTTATAAACGACAAATATTGGTTAATGGCACCCATAAATATTCTTTGGGATGAAAACGGAAGTTCAACCGAACATTCTACCGATGTGAAAGCTCCTATGAGTAAAAAATCGATGCAAAAGTTAACGGTTACTTATGATCAAGAAGGAGGTTATACTCCTGGTGATGCGTATGATTTTTATTTTGAGGACGATTACATCGTAAAAGAGTGGGTATTTCGCAAAGCGAATCAAGACGAACCTTCGATGATTACCACTTGGGAAGATTATACCGATGTAAAAGGATTAAAATTGGCGAAAATGCACAAAAACGAAGATGGAAGTTTCAAACTCTATTTTACGGGCTTAGAGGCAACTACTACCAAATAATAGTATCTGCTATTTGCCATGACGGCGTTGAAGAACAACTGTGGCAGAAAGTATAAGTAGTGCACAGCCCAATAGTACTAGAAAACAAGTTACAAGAGAAGATGTGTCGGCTACAAAACCTAGCAATGGTGGCGCCAATAAAAAACCTGTATAGCCGGTACCGGCTATAAAAGAGACGCCTTGCGAAGAATCTATTCCCTTAACATTGCCCCCGATGCGAAAGACTTCTGGTACAATAACCGAAAAACCAAGTCCGCTCAAGGCAAACCCGATGATAGCCAAATAAATATCGGTAGTTAAAACCAGAGCATAGCCCAGCATCACCACAATCGAAGCGATGGTTACCATTTTAATAGAACCTATTTTCGAACTTATACCGTCTCCCAGAAAGCGACCTACGGTCATAGTAACTTGAAAACCAAGAAAACCTGCACCCCAAAGAATTTCAGGTGCCAAACTTATTTCTTTGAGATAAAGTCCGCTCCAGTCCACAATAGCGCCTTCACTCCCCATGGCAACAAAAGAAATAATCCCCAAGAATAACAAAGGTTTAAATAATTTAAGGCTAAAGGCTTCTTTTTCTTCAGTGGCAGCGACCACATCTTTAAAACGCTTATGAAAGAAAGCATTTACGATCAATACCAAAACCACGGCCAAGCCCATATGCAGCGGAGGATTATCTAACGGACCTATTAAAAAACTACCCAAACCTGCTAAAACACCCCCTAGACTAAAAAAACCATGAGAGGCAGACATAAATTTCTGTTTATCTTCTTTCTCGATTTCGGTCACCAAGGTGTTCATCGAAATATCTGTAAACCCATTGCATGCCCCAAATAAAAAAAGTGAAAAGGCCAGCAAATAATAATTGGGTGCCAAAAGGGGAAATAGGGCCGCGAAACAACTTAAAATCACACCCGCTCGTGTGGCCTTGCCGACTCCGATACGATTTATAATAATTGAAGCAAAAGGAAATACAATAAAAACACCCAACGCCAAAAAAAATATGGCAATACCCAATTGGGACTTGTCGATATCAAGATTCTCTTTTACCGTGGGGATATAGATGGCCCAAGTACCGAATAGAATATTAATACTCGCAAAAACCCATGAGGGACCAAAGTATCGGGCATTAGTTAAAATTAGAAGCAAAGATTTCATAGTAACCCTATATCTGGTCGACGAATATAATCTAAAAATCGAAAATCTTTCGACTTAGATATGAGCTTAAGACGGCACTATAAATTATCACTTCTTACGGTTTTAACTTAACCAACTCACAATGAACATCTTCGCAAACGTTTGCGAAAATTGTGGTTTTGAGCGTGTAATTATGTAAGATATTTCCTAAAATAAGAGAGCTTTATTGAAAAAAAAATAATATTTTTATGAGTGAAATTTTTGAATTAAAAACGCCAAGCTTAACCTACTTTCTTTTAATTCAATCACTTAAAACAAATTTGCTTAACAATATGAAGTTCAAATTAACTAATGTTAATCTGATTATTATCTCGCTTATATTATTTCTTATCACCAACGTACTACTATGGACATCTGTAGTGAGACGAATTTCGACCTACAAGAAAAACATATATGAAATTGAAGAGATAAAAGCAATTAATAGGGTAAAAGAGGCCGAGAACCAGTTTTTTAACCTATTTAAGATAAGCAAAAAAAATATTGCCCTAATTCGCAATATGGTCGAGCTTGAGCTTTTGGCCGGTGATTCCCCTGAGTCTATTGCAAGAAAATTAGGGGCATTTATTAAACTTAATGACAACTATTTTCAAGCCCGAATAATAGATGATACCGGAAATGAAATTATTAGAGTGGAAATGCAGAACCATTCGCTTCAAATAACAAACCCTGAGAAACTTCAATATAAAGGTGATCGCTACTATTTTCGAGAGGCCCTGAAAGCTGACAAAGGGCAAGTCTATATCTCTCAATTAGATCTGAATATCGAAGATGGTAAAATTGAGCTTCCACACAGGCCTACCGTTCGTTTTTTTAGTCCGCTATTTTCAGCAACCAAAAAAATCGGAGTTATAGGGCTAAACTTAAATATTCAAAATTGGTTCGACACATTTGAAGGAAAGAATATTGGCCTGCTCAATGCATCCAATGAAGTTTATTACGATGAGAATCTAGAACTCTATAGCGAATTTACCCAAGATTTAGATAAAGTCGATGAAAATGGAAAACCAGAGTTTTTCTACAAAAATATTAGCTTAGATGGTGCTCAAACTTGGACTCTTTATACCCGAAACAATATCGCATTAATCAGGAGCAAGTTGGCAAAATTCAAAAGAGATACTTATAAAAATGGGGCACTGCTTTCTGCAGGTGTTCTTTTTTTACTCAGCATCACTTACTTTTTAAATAAAAATTATATTAAAATATCAGAATTGAACAAGAGTATCGAAAATCAACTAAATGAAAGAGATACACTTATAAAAGAAATACACCATAGAGTAAAAAATAACCTTCAAGTAGTAGCTAGTCTTTTAAGCCTGCAATCTAGTTTTATTAAAGACGAAACCATTAAAATGCTATTTAGGTATAGTCAGTACCGAATAAACTCTATGGGTATGGTTCATGAAATGCTATATAAGAGTGGTGACCTAAGTAGAATAGATTACAACACCTACATCAATGAAATGGTGACGGCCCTTATACAGTCGATGAAAGGTAGAGAAAATGATATAACACTGGAGACCGAAATCGATAATATTTACCTTAATATAGATACATCGATACCCCTAGGTCTTATCATAAATGAGATAATTACCAATTCTCTTAAGTATGGTTTTCAAGACACCAAAAAGGGAACCATTTTTATTAAATTGGAGAAAGTACAATCATCTAGCTACAACTATAAAATGGTGATTAGCGATAACGGATCCGGTTTTCCTTCAGACGTTAATTTTAGAAACACCAAATCGTTAGGTTTGAAACTAATTCACAAATTAGTTCTGCAATTACGAGGTAATATTGAAAAAGATAATTTAAAACCGGGTACCTATTACATCATAAACTTTAAGGAAATCGAGCAGATATCTTAGATAGGAATTTTAAAATTTTGGAAAATAATTCAATTATATGGATTTAAGTATATTGATCGTAGAAGATAATTTTATCATTCAAATGTTTTTAGAGGAAGCCTTGGCCAACTTGGGTCATGAAGTGCTAGGATCTGTCGACACGGGTCCCGACACTCTTTCTTTTATCGAGACCAATACTCCGAATATCATATTTTTAGATATAGGGCTATCAGGCTCTTTAAGTGGTATTGATTTAGCAAAGACGATAAAAGACAAATATCAAATACCATTTGTTTTTCTTACGGGAAATTCAGACCGGCCTACCCTTGAACTTGCCCAAAAAACCGACCCCTTGCACATTATCAGTAAACCTATTGATGAGGACAAACTAAAAGATGAAATGCAATTTATAACTGAAAAACTAAGGAGTCGAATTGTATAAAATAGTTAATTTCTAAATTGAGAACCTATTTCTTATGAAAGAGAGCGTATACCTTCTTTCAGAATTTGGCCAAACCTGAACATATCTTCAAAAGAGCAATAGAAAGGCGCAGGCGCCAAGCGTATTACATTGGGTTCTCGCCAATCGGTAACAACACCGTTTTTCATTAAATAATCAAAAAGTTCTTTCCCCTGACCATGCAAAAACACAGACAATTGACAGCCTCGATCTTCGGGTGTAATTATTTCAAATGATCCTGCAGTCTGTTTGTCTATTTCACTCAGAACATATTCAAGATAAGAAACTATAAGATTTCGTTTATCTATAAGCGCTTTCATACCCACTTCTTCAAACATCTCTAAAGAAGCCAAATAGGGTGCTAATGACAATACCGGCGGATTACTTAGTTGCCAAGCATCGGCTGAAGCCGGCGCTTCGAATTCAGGCTTCATCAAAAAGCGAGTATCTTTTTTAGTGCCCCACCATCCTTCGAAACGATTGATGTCTTTTTTATCTAAATGCTTCTCATGAATGAAAATTCCAGAAGCATTGCCCGGGCCACTATTCATATATTTATAACTGCACCAAGCAGCAAAATCAGCATTCCAATCATGAAGCTTTAGCTCGATATTGCCAGCAGCATGCGCAAGGTCCCAGCCTACCATGGCACCAACTTTTTTACCTGCTGCTGTAATGGTTTCCATATCGAAAACCTGCCCATTATAATAATTGACCCCACCGATAAGAACCAGGGCCAACTCATCACCTGCATCTTCGATAACTTTTAAGATATCTTCCGTATGCCAATGGTTCTCGCCATCTCTCTTTTGCACCTCGATAATGGTTTTCTCAGGTGTAAAACCATGATGTCTCACCTGACTTTGCAACATGTATTGATCGGAAGGAAATGCTTTTTCTTCACAAATAATCTTGTAACGCTCTTTAGTAGGCCTGTAAAAGGTTACCATGAGCAGGTGTAAATTGACGGTTAATGTATTCATTGCACAGACCTCTTCTCGCTTTGCCCCTACAACCTTTGCCATAGGTTCTGCCAACCGCTCATGATAGTCCCACCAAGGCTTTTTAGAGTGAAAATGGCCCTCGACTGCCAACTCTGCCCAATCGGTCATGACCTCATCAATATAGTTTTTGGTACGTTTGGGTCGCAACCCCAGAGAATTTCCAGTGAAATAAATGACTTGCTTTCCATTTACTTGGGGAAAATGAAATTCATCTCTATATTTTGCCAAAGAATCGGCTTTATCAAGCGACTTGGCAAACCCGAGCGTATTTTCAAACTGCATAGAAAAAAGTTTGTTCAAAAATACGATTATGATGCCGATTTCGTAGGCCCTTCATCAAGTTTGTCATCTTCTAATCGCATCTCGATTATATGCTTTTTAAAACCTGCTTTTTCGTAAGCTTTTATCGCTCCTAAATTTTCTTGATATACGGTCAATCGAACTTCTTTAACCCCTCTATTGTATGACCACTCTCGTAAGGCATCAACAATTTTTCGATTTAAACTCTGACCCCTGTACTTTAGATCGGTATACATAAAACCTAAATAAGAATACACTTCATGATCTAAGTAATGTCTTGCTTCCCGTATTTTAGCATAGCCAGAAGCTACAAGCTTATCTTCGTACTCAATGACCAATACTTCTGCCTCATCGCTAAGAATTAATTCTTCAATATCGTAATAGCTGATTTTACCCTCTCTTATGGTCGGGTCAAACGGCCGTTCTGCCTGTATAATTTCTTGTTCAAATTTTAAGAGATGTTCTAAATCTGAGACCGTGGCTTTTCTTAAGATAAATTCTCCCATTAATCAACTTCTTGTTTGTAATGTGTTCGAAATTCTAAAGTACTATATATTTGCACAAAAAGTGATATGCACTTTCTATCGCCGGTACTAGAAAATTATATACAGAGCAACTCGGAAGATGAGCCAAAAATACTTCAAGAGCTCACCCGAGAAACACACTTAAAAATACTGAGACCTCGAATGCTCACGGGGCATTTTCAAGGTAGAGTGTTGAGTATGCTCTCAAAAATTATTGCGCCAAAAAATATTTTGGAAATAGGCACCTATACTGGCTATTCAGCTATTTGTTTGGCCGAAGGTATGCCACCAGATGGTCAGCTACACACCATTGATATCAATGAAGAACTTCAAGATATTCAAAGAAAATATTTTGATAAAAGCGGATATGGAAGTCAAATATCGCAGCACACTGGAGACGCCAAATCGATAATACCTAAACTAGATGTCACCTTTGACCTCGTTTTTATAGATGCTGAAAAAAAAGATTATCCCGACTATTTTGAACTTGCACTCAAAAAAACACGGCCAGGAAGCGTCATCCTATCCGATAATGTGCTTTGGTCGGGTAAAGTGGTAGAACCTGTGGATAAAAAGGATAAAGTGACCCCCATCCTTTTAAACTATAACAAAATATTGAAAGATGACAAAAGAGTAGAAACAGTTCTCTTACCGGTCAGGGATGGCCTAACCCTAACGAGGGTGCTATAAATCGCGTATAAAGCATATAGAAGAAAATGGCCGAAAGAACACCCACCGTACTACCTACAATAATATCTACCGGAAAATGAACCCCGACAAAGATTCTGCTCATTACAAAAATTATAGGCCATATATAAAATAACCAGCTCCACTTAAATCGGTTTTTCAGAAACAACACCACTAAGGTCGTAATAGAGAAAGAACTAGAGGAATGCCCAGAGAAAAAGCTATAGGTCGTTGGGGTCTTTAAGATTCGAATAAGGGTATTAATTTCCTCATCATTATTGGGTCGCAAGCGTGCAACAGAATATTTAGTGAGATCGGTAATCGTATTTACGAAGAGTGCCATCACCAATATGGTACCGATTACAAAGAAAGCTTCCCGCTTCGGGTACTTTATAAAAATCAATACGATAAATAGAATAAAAAGGGGAATCCAAGTATTGAAGTTGGTTACGGTAGTCCAGAAAACATCATAATCCTCTATGCCGAGGTTATTGAGATAGACAAAAGTATCACTGTCCCATTTAAGAATCTTTTTAAGAATCTTTTCGAGCAAATCTAGTTTCTTTTGATGGTTCCCGTAACGTCATCGACGTTCTTCTTTACCTCGTCGATCTCTTTTTTAATATCAGTACCAATACCTGAAGTCAGGTTCTCTTTTACGTCATTGATATCGTTCTTGATATCATCGACAAAGCTGGTATCTATACCTTGCTTATCAGCACTTTTTTGAATTTCACGCTTGATATCTTCGGTTGCATCCTTAAGTTGGCGCATACCGCTACCAAGCCCTTTGGCAATACCCGGGATCTTGTCGGCACCAAATACCATGACCACTATAAACATGATAAAGAATATCTCTCCACCACTAATAAAAAGAAATTGCATCAAATACATAAGACAAATATAGTGAAGATTGTGTTCGTTGCATAAAAAGACCCGCTAGGTTTTTCTATTACCCCTTCTATGGGGCAAAGTAACGAAACTAGCGGGTCTTATTAATAAAAAATTAGATTATTCACCCTTTATATTCTCCTTCATCTCATCAAACTCTGACGGGGTTTCTTTTGAAGGCCAAGCATTATTGGTTATGTCTATATCGGCAGTCTCCATTTTAGGGTCTACCACTATACCCGTAAGCTCAACTTGAGAGGAAATTACAACACTTACCTCTTTATCGTTCTTTCGCCATATTTCTGCAGGGTAAGTAATATTTTTAGTTGTGCCATCAGCATAGGTATACTCAGCGATTAACGGCATGGGAATACCACCTGGTTTATCAAAGGTAACCTCATAAAAATACTTGGGTTCTTTTACCGAAGCTCTCTCTGTTTCGGTCAGATTGTCCATCATAAACTCTTTCAAGGTTTTAGAACTTTCGGTAGGTGCCATTCCTTTTAAATTCGGGTCGGCATCTTCACTACCTTCTTCTGCCAAATAAACTAATGGAGGCAATTCAGCTTCCGTAATGTTACGGGCAGCCATATATTCTTGCATTTTTTTACTTGGCTTATCGGTCACGTAGTATTTTTTGATTCCCTTTACGCCAATATCCACATAATCCGTAGTGTAGAACCATCCTCTCCAATACCAATCGAGGTCAACGGCAGAAGCGTCTTCCATCGTTCTGAAAAAATCTTCTGGTGTTGGGTGTTTGAATTTCCATCTTTGCGAATACGTCTTAAAGGCATGGTCAAAAAGTTCTCTTCCCATTACCGTTTCTCGTAAAATATTCAAGGCCGTAGCTGGCTTCCCGTAGGCATTTGGTCCTAGCTGATAAACATTTTCAGGGTTGGACATGATGGGAGCGATAGTACTCTGGTCACCGCTCATATAAGGCACGATTTTAGAGGGTTCTCCCCTACGCGATGGATATTTGCTATTGGGCTCGATAGCCTCCGGATAAATTTCACCGAATTCTTGTTCGGCCACAAACTGCATAAAGGTATCTAGACCTTCATCCATCCAACCCCACTGGCGTTCATCTGAGTTCACGATCATCGGAAAGAAGTTGTGCCCCACTTCGTGGATGATTACACTGATCATACCGTATTTTACACGATCGGAATACGAACCATCTTCATTAGGTCTACCGTAGTTCCAGCATATCATCGGGTACTCCATACCCTGGTTCTTTGCATGAACGGAAATTGCCTTAGGATAAGGATAATCAAAGGTATGTGCAGAATAAGACTTCAGCGTGTGCGCCACTGCCTTGGTCGAATACTCTTCCCAAAGCGGATTACCTTCTTTTGGGTACATTGAAATAGCCATTACATCGCGATTGCCCAATTTAACAACTTGCATATCCCAAATAAACTTACGCGAAGTGGCAAAACCGTAATCACGTACATTCTTAGCTTTAAACTTCCAAGTTTTCTTCTTCTCTGAAACATTCTTCTCAGCTGCTTCGGCCTCTTCTTGGGTAACGATCAATACCGGCTTGTCGTAAGACTTTTTCGCTTTTTCATAACGATTCATCATTTCCTTTGAAAAAACTTCTTTCCGGTTTTGGAGTACTCCGGTCGCATCGAGCACATGATCATCGGGTACTGTTATGTTCACTTCGTAATCACCGAATGGAAGCGCAAATTCGCCACTACCCCAGAACTGATGATTTTGCCAACCTTCTACATCGCTATAAACTGCCATTCTTGGAAAGAACTGTGCAATCACATAGGCACGGTTGCCATCTTCAGGAAAATATTCGTACCCCGAACGTGCCCTATTAACGGTATGGTCAGGTATATTGTAGTTCCATTTAATAGAAAATGAAATTTGTTCTTTACTCTTTAATGGTTGCGCAATATCAATACGCATCATCGTTTGGTTGATCGTATATTTTAAAGGTTTACCGTTGGAATCTTTAACGTGGTCTATTACGAAACCTCCATCAAAAGGTTCTGTAAAATATTTTTGAACAAAACTACCTGCTTGCTCGGCCATAGGTACCCCACCCCCATTTCTTAAAGGAGATTTTGAAGTTTTGGCCCTTACATTCTGATCTAACTGAACCCAAAGATATTCTAGGTTATCGGGCGAGTTATTGGTATAGGTAATAGTCTCTTCCCCGTAAATTTTAGCATTTTTGTCATCGAGTTCTATATCCATTACATAATCTGCCTGTTGTTGATAATAATCAGGACCTGGAGCCCCCGAAGCAGACCGATAGGCATTAGGGGTTGCAAATTCTTCATAGAGCTGTTTGAACTTGCTCTGGTTGTAGTGGCCCGGTTCTCTTTCTTGTTGCATTTCCTGCTCTTGGGCGCTTAGCATTGCCGTGAACAAAAAGAGAGCGGAAAAAAAGTGATACTTGAATTTATTCATATTCTTCGTTAGTTTATAATCCGTGAAAAATAAAGTTTTTTAAGGATATGTTAATTGAATGTTACAAGTTTAACATTCCTTTAGTACGAGATTTAAGAAGTACGAAACTTTTCTTCTCGTCTTTTATATTAATGTGAACTACATTTTGCTGGTCATCGAAAAGATCGGTCAAAATTTCATTTTCAATGGCTACCGACTTCAATTCTTTCAGATTTACATCGGCAACTTCGATATAACAGATCATCACATCGGCATCATACTTTTTACCAATAAAATTGTACTGAATCGGTTGTCCGTTTAGAGAAACAACAAACTTACTACGTACATATTTTTCTAAATACTCATCGGCCAACTTCGATTCTTTTTCAGTATCTAGTTCGGCATCTATATCGTATCGAGCCATCATTAAGCGGTTCATATCGTCGATAAAAATGCGTGAGGTAATTTGAATGGCCCGATCTTTTTCAGAATAATTTACGTTGGTCACGCTCACATAAAATTTATGAGCTGCCGCAAATGCAAAAAGTGGTAGTATTAAAATAAGAAGGGCTTTTCTAAAATTTCGCATGTGCTGTCTTTAACGATAGCAAAAATAAACAAAACCTATGCCAAAAAAGGTATCAATCGATATTGTTGTTTTTACGGTAAGAAATACTTTTTCGTCGCATAAACTCCCATATTTTTAATCTATCGTGGGTATCTACCGTAGCTTGAAAGCGGGGATCTACCTCACAGAAATACATAAAATCATCTATTTTTTCTTGAGGAATCTTAAACCGTGAAACATATAAAGAATCGGCATAAAAGCTGCGCACTCGCTGTGTTCTGTTGTAGGCCTCGTTTCTGGCCACCCGTGATTTCAACATTTTGGTTCGGCCGGTAATGGCATTTAATACGGGGTTAAGAGGTATTATTCCACCCCCCGTGGTAGCCTCGTTAAGCAACCGTTCGGCCTGACTCGGAAAAACAGCATAGGCATTTGGCAACCCCAAGGTTGAAGCGGTAACGACCGGCTCGATAGTCAATCGACTTAAATCTCTGTTTACATCACCCGAAAGATTATAGGGCATAACCACCACTTCTTCAAGTTCGGTCAATGCTTCTTCAAGAGGCACCATTAATAGCTTACTCTCCAATACGGAAAGGGTTACTAGCACTTCTTTACGTTTATACTGTACCGCAGAGAAAACCAAGGTATCGTTTAGATTAACAACAATGGAAAAAAAACCATTGATATCGGTAATCGTAGCTTTTTGTGTAGTAGTGTTCAGCACATGGGTGGCCGCAACATCACCATCTTTACTATAAACCCGTCCTTCTAATTTTTTATAAAAAAGGTCTTGGGCCACCATTGAAGTGACCGACCCAAATATGATCAGTAGAAAGACCCTACTCTTCTTCATTCATTTGTTCACGATAGAATTTGCTCTCGGTAACCAAAAAATCGATCAATTGAAATTCGTTCTTCTTCAATAACAAATCATACTGTGGTGCACGGCCATCGACATACACAAGAAAATCATCTATTTGCGCCTGTGAAAGCTTTAGGTCGACCACAAAAAATTCATCGTCATATACCTGACGTAGTACTTCGCTCATTTTTAATTTCGGCCGTTGCTGCCCGTCTTTTTGGGCCACTTTAGACAGCGCCTTGAAAATATTGACAAAGTTGATACCATTTTCCATTCCCCTTTCTGATTGGCTCAGCGAAACATTCTCCACTTCGGTAGAGCGGTCTATTTCGTATTCAACTTCTTTGAACTCTTGATTCTGTACTTTTAAAAACTCTTCTCTGTTCTCTGGCGTAACCACAACCTCGTCAAGCTCGGTAACTTTTTCTTTTACTTCAACGACCAAACGACCGTTTGCAATAATTTCATTGGTGACTTTGATCACTTTTAACTGATAGTTTACGGCCGTAAACGCCAATTCATCGCCCACCTTGGCCTCAATAGCAAATTGGCCGTTATCATTTGAGATTACGGCATTTTCTGCCGTTATGTTAATTACATTTTCATTCGGTACAGGTACATTTCTATATAACACCGTACCTCTCAAAACGTTACGGTCGCCGTCTTGTGCTGCGGCATAAAAAGAAATAAAAAGTATAAAAATCAAAGTAGGGATATTCTTCATCAGATTGTTTTAATATATAATTTAGATTTGATTTTGCAGATGCTATCTTAGGTAAAAGCCGCTACAAAAGTTGCCAAACCTTAGTGTATGCTCATTTTTGAAATTAAAAAGTTCATAAAGAAAGTACTTGTGATCATCTTAAAAAAACGGTCGCATCTAAATTTTTGTTAATTCGTTTTAGGCGCACTAAAGGTTAAAGAATTCTCTTTGTAAGAAAAACTTTCACCGTTCAACTAGGCGAACAAGTAGTTTATCCTGATAAGTTAGTAATGTATAGAGATAATTATATTTTTGTTGACCCTAATACCTTAAATCTTGATCATATGCTCAAGCACATTGCGATACCCTTCTTACTGATCGGTCTTCTTGTAACCACGGCTGCACAGGCCCAGGTAAAAATTGGTGATGATCCGCAAACTATCGATGCTGCATCTCTTTTAGAGCTTCAAAGCTCTGATAAAGTGCTCGTTATCACCCGAGTAGATTCGTTGCAAATGATGACCATAGTACCCAATCGAGGCGCCATGGTCTACAATACCACTGCAGATTGTATTTATTATTATGATGGCTCACAGTGGAATAATTTGTGTAGCGCGATGGGAGAAGGCGGTAACCTAGCCGCTGACCCCTTGGTCAATGATATCAGTACTATTGTGATTACGCCTACGGCAGATGGTAACAATTTTGAAATTGCCCCGAACAGCATTAACAGTGAACAAATTGTAAATGGAGGCATCAACGGGGTTGATATTCAAGATGGCTCTATTGGCCAAGGAAAACTTCAGAACAATTCGGTAACTCAAGACAAACTTTCAGAGAACTCCGTAGGTTCATTTGCGTTGGATAATGACAATATCAACCTATCAGATTTCACCAACGATGAAGGCTTTATTACGAACGCCGATATCATCAGTAACGATTTTGGCAATTCTATCACTGCAGGTGGCGACAACGGTGCATTTTATGATGATTCTGGTTTACAGGCCCAAATAACTACCAATGCGACCAACATTGCCGCTGACGGTGATACCGATGACACCAATGAAATTCAAAGTTTAGAACTAAACAATGGTAATGAACTCTCAATTACCGGGGTTGCAGGTTTTATACCCCTACCCACTCCCGACGGTTCAGACACAAATATAGAAAACGGCACGAACACCATTGTATCGGGCGATGGCACTTTAGCTACGCCCTATGCCATTAATATTACCGGGGTCGATACTGATGATACCAACGAGTTACAAGATTTGTTGTATGATGAAGACACCAATATTTTAACCCTGAGCAACCCTGCCAGCTCTACGAATCAATTTGATTTAAATGTTCTTGCTACGCAAATAAATTCTACTGCCACGGTGACGGTGTCTGGTGATGGATCAGCAACTAACCCCTATGAACTTACGGCCGTTGGTGGCGGTGGAGGATCGACCGAAGTAGTAGATGGTACTACGCTAACAGGTACAGGTTCTGCTGCAAACCCTTTTAAAATTGAGCCGTCAGCTACAAACGGACAATTTTTAACGACAAATGCCAGTGGTGATGTAGTTTGGGCCAATGTACCTGCGACAGGTACTACTCCCATTCTAAGTGAAGTACTCGCAGCAGGAAATGGAGCTTTAAATCAACAAATAAAAGAATTATTGGATCCTACTGCTGCCCAAGATGCGGCTACGAAGGCATATGTTGATGCTACGGTGGCCTCTGGTGGTTCACTCGCTGATGGTAGCATTCTAGTCGGAGGAGCAGGAGATGTTGCCTTTCCACAAGTTTTAAGTGGTGATGCCACCATGGATAATGCTGGAGTATTAACTATTCAGAATGATTCCATTACTTCTCTGAAAATTAAGGATGGCACCATTACTCTTGAAGACTTAAGCGATATGGGGGCTAATGACAACGACATACTGCGTTGGGATGATGCTACTATTTCATGGCAGGTAGAAGCTGCTCCAGGCGACCCCATTGGAGCTACTAACGCTATATTCTTTGCAGATACAGACGGAACCCTTACCACTACAGATGAAAACGCCTTTGCAAATGACGACGGCGGATTACTTTGGGATCCAGAAGGAAGGGTAGTTAATGCTTCAAACAAATATGGTGCACTTTATATCGGTTTAGATGGAGGTGTGCCCTCAGATGCGGCGAAAGTCCACATTTCAGATAATTTCCCGGGTGTTGGCTATGCTTTACAATTACAAAATCAAAATGCAAGTGGGGCAGGAAGAGCTACAGGTATTCTTTTCTCGACAGAAACTGTTGGCAGTTATGGGAAAGGCGCTTTGGTATACGAAAGACAAGAATCTTGGGCAAGGGGTGATTTCCATTTTCTACAAAATGAAACATTTGGAACAGGAACAGATATAAATCCCGATTTAAATGACAAAGCCTTTACCATCCAAAACGACAAAGACATCGTTCTATATGGAGGTATCGAAATTGATGGTTTAGGAACGGGTACAGCCGGGCAAGTGCTTACCTCGACCGGTGCAGGTGTTGAGTGGGGTACTGGTGGAGGTACCATAACTACAGATGGTTCCACTATTACGGGAAATGGTACCGACGTGGCCAACGCTATTTCCTTGGCTGATAATGCCGTGTCTACCATAAAACTGCAAGACGATGCTGTAAATACTGTAAAAATCATAGATGACGCTATCACTTCTGCTAAAATAATGGACGGGGAGGTACAGACAGCTGATATTTTAAACGGTACCATTCTTGCCGTAGACTTGGCAGACATGGGCGCAGCAAATGACCAAGTTCTTAAATGGAACGGTACAGCTTGGGCCCCAGCGAATGATGCGGGTGGAGTCGCTTATACTGCTGGAACCGGACTTACACTTTCAGGGGCCAACGCATTTAGTGTCGACAATTTGGCTGGGGAGGTTACCGGACCAACTACTGCAACTGTAATTGCGGCCAATACCATTAACTCAGCTAAAATTATAGATGGAGAAGTTGAAAGCGCTGATATAGCTAATGGAACTATTTTAGCTGAGGACTTTGCAGATATGGGCGCTACAAATGACCAAGTTCTTAAATGGAACGGTACAGCTTGGGCCCCGGCAGCAGATGCTGGTGGAGTTGCTTATACCGCGGGGGCAGGACTTACACTTTCAGGTACTAATGAATTTAGTGTCGACGATTTAGCTGGAGAGATTACCGGGCCAACAACAGCAACCGTTATTGCAGAAAATTCAATTAACTCTGCTAAAATATTGGACGGGGAAGTACAAACAGCTGATATTTTAAACGGGACAATTCTTGCCGAAGACTTGGCAGATATGGGCGCAGCAAATGACCAAGTTCTTAAATGGAACGGTACAGCTTGGGCCCCGGCAGCAGATGCTGGTGGAGTTGCTTATACCGCGGGGGCAGGACTTACACTTTCAGGAGCCAACGCTTTTAGTGTCGATAATTTGGCTGGGGAGGTTACTGGACCAACAACTGCCACTGTGATAGCAAACGACGCAATAACTACGGCCAAAATCCAAGACGGTCAAGTACAGACTAATGATATCGCTGATGACAATGTCAGCGTAGAAAAAATTGCCCAAGGTACAAATGGTCAAATACTCACCACCAGCGGTACCGATGTAGTTTGGGCCGATGCTCAAAATTTTGCAGAATCCGACTTAACTCAAACTGCGGACAGAATCTATGATTTAGACGGTAATGACTTGTCATTTGATACTGGTGGAGGAAATATTGGAATAGGTGATTTGCCAGGAGCTCCACAAAGCCAATTAGACGTCAATGGATCTATAAGATCAAGAGCTGGCTTTAACGCTACAGAAGGTAGCGCAGGCGATCCTGGCTATGGTTTTTTTACGGATGGTGATACAGATACTGGTATGTTCAGAGATTCCGAAGACAATCTAGGTTTTTCTACTGGAGGAACTGAGGTAGTGAGAATCGATGATTTACAAAATGTCGGAATTGGACTTACTGCCAATGCAAATAGAAAACTACATGTTGCAGGTAACGTACAGTTTGATGGTGAAGTTTGGACGGGAGCTACACAAGTTCATCCTGATTACGTATTTCAAAAATACTTCAATGGTTATTCCAATTTAAAAGAGGATTATACATTTATGAATCTTTCAGAAATTGAGAGCTTTGTCCTAAAACATAATCACCTACCAGGAATACAGTCAGCAGAAGAAATACATAAAGAGGGTATGTACAACATAACAAAAATGTCCACTTTGCACCTCGAAAAAATAGAAGAGCTTTTCTTGCATACCATTGAACAAGAAAAGAAAATTAAACAGTTAAAAGCCGAGAAAGAAGCTATGGTAGATGAAATCAAGGCCATGAAAAAAGACTTGGAAGAAATAAAGGCACTTTTACAGAAATAGAGCTTGGACATGAAAAACACCCTGTACATACCCCTTCTATTTTTAAGTGCCGGTCTTTGTGCGCAAACCGCACTGTACAATACAGGTAACCTACGAATTCACAATGGGGGCCAAATTGGCTTTCATACCGACCTTATAAACAATGGCTCTTTCGACGAAAACCAAGGCCTAGTGGGTTTCTATGGTACCGATTTTCGTAACATTAGTGGTAGCCTACCTCCTACCTTTTTCGATGTGGAGTTTATGACCCAAAACGGTACTTTTTTAGATACCCCGGCCAATGTGGCCAACAATGCCAATTTTATTTCGGGCAACGTTTTGACCCCTAGAAATCAAAACGCGACTACCTTAAACTTTCTGGATCTAGGGTTCTCTTTTGGGGAAAACGATATCAGCAAGGTCGATGGGTATGCCAGCATGACCAATCAGCAAAGTTTCAACTTTCCCGTGGGTGATTTCGGGCAGCTACGCCAATTGATTCTGAACTCCGAGGGAGTGAACGACCTGGCCAAAACGGCCTACTTTTTTGAAGACCCGAATAGCCCCTCGACCTTTAACTCCTTTAATACCAATACCAAAGCGAACGGTCTGGGCGATATCAGTACTACCGAATTTTGGCGATTGGAAGGTGCCGTACCTTCTTCGGTACAACTCTCTTGGAACGAGCGAAGCGATATCGCCTCTTTAAGCCGAGTGGTCGAAGAAATTGTTATTGTCGGGTGGAGCAAGACTACCAATCAATGGGAAATGCTGGGAGGTCCGGCTTCGGTAGGTGACCTGATCAACGGGGTGGCCATTTCCGGCTCTTTTATTCCCGACGATTATGAAGTGCTCACTTTTGGGGCCTTCGGAGAACCACGTGATTTTCTTGATCTTGAAAATTACTTCGTTTCCCCGAACGGTGATGGTATCAACGATTTCTTGGTAATTCCTGAATTGGCATTATCACCCAATAACCACCTTATGATTTTTGACCGAAATGGTTCTAAAGTTTTTGAGTTGAGTGATTATACCAACGAGTTCAATGGCTTTTCAAACCAAAACAATTTCGTTCTCGGTCGTGATAACGGCTTACCTTCCGGGGTCTATTTTTATATTGTTTCCCTAGACGATTTAAGCCTCGAATTTCAAGGATTCCTATACTTAGCCAACGACTAACGCTCTAAAAGAAACGGGGAGATATCGTGCCCGATACCCTTCTAAAAACTTCGTAGCGCAAAAATAGCTCGAAAGAACCGTCATTAAAACGTGTATTGCCCAATGCGGTAGTTTCTCGATCGTAAGCGAGACCTGCCATGAACTGATCGGAAAACTGAAAACCGACCATAGCACTAACAGCGGCATCCCAACGATAGGCAAGGCCCATTGAAAATTTATCTCTCAACAGTAGACTGGCAGAGAGGTCCGCTTGCAGCGGGGTACCCTTCACCGCTTTTAATAATACGGCTGGTTTTAGCTTGACATCGCGATTCATTTCAAAAATATAACCTGAAATAAAATACCAATTCATTCGCTCTTGCGCCAAATAAGAGGCAGATTCGCCCGAATCATCAAAATGCTCGGTCTTTAGGAAATTGGGTATGGAAAGACCAGAGTAGAAATTGTCGGTATGGTAATACACACCTGCCCCAAAATTCGGAGAAAACTTCTTATCGATACTGGTCGCCGTTGCTCCCCTAGCCTCCATATCATAATTTTGGAGTTTATTAAAATCTACGGACAGCAAATGCCCTCCAGCCTTTACCCCAAATGACAATTTGCCTTCTTCTGAAACCGGAACCGTATAAGATACCGGAATATCAAAATAAGTATCTTGATTGGTACCGTTTCCGATTTCATCGTTCACTATCGATAGGCCCAAACCTACTCTTCTACCCACAGGGCTGTTCACGTTCAAGGTTTGGGTAATCGGTGCCCCATCTAGCCCTACCCATTGGGATCGATGCAAAACCATAGCGGTGAAAGTGCCCCTAGAACCGGCATATGCCGGATTCACCGCTATGGTATTGTACATATATTGGGTGTATTGGGCATCTTGCTGCGCAAGACCATTGTAAATGCCCAAGACTAGTAAGACCATTATAAAAATTAATCTGCTCATGGATTTCAGTTCTTTGGTTGATGGTAGGTTACCTGTTGATATAGAGGTATCCTGATTTAGAGTGCTGGTCATTATTATTTACATATTTAATGATGTAGAAGTAAACGCCCACAGGCAACTCTTCTTTCTGTCTAATGGTTACACGACCATTTGATATGCCTGTAAAGGCGTTATCAGCATTGTTATAACCATCGGTCTCATACACCTTCACACCCCATCTATTATAGACTTCAACCGTATTTCTAGGGAAACTCTCAATGTTGGTAATTATGAATCGTCCGTTGTTCAGTTCTGGGGTCACCAAATCGTTCTCAACATCAATATCACATGCACTACCGACCGGTGGCGTTCCTCCCAGTGAGCTACAGCCATCAAGGGGATCAGTACCATCGTTCACCTCTTGTCCATCCAATACGCCATCACCATCGGTATCGGCATTTTCAGGATCTGTACCCCTATCGTTCTCTTGATCCATTGTGAGACCATCGTCATCACAATCTGAAGTATTCAAAGGAGAACCTCCATCGGAATCACAATCATCTAGCGGATTTGTATCATCCAAGACTTCTTGTCCATCATTAATACCGTCGCCATCTGTATCCGGATTGTTTGGATCAGTACCTAAAACAGCTTCTTCATCGCTGGTCAGTCCGTCATTGTCCGGATCATTATCTACGACATCAATGCTATAGGCCTTAGTTTCATTTACCGTACTACTGTTACCTGCAGTATCGGTGGTTGCAAGACTTATGTCAATTGAAGTGTCATCATCCGCTACCAAATCACTACCCGGCACGTCTATGTTAAAGTTACCTAGGGAATCAACAGTACCTGTGTAAGTATTCCCGTTGATAATCAAGGACACTACATCATTCTCATTGAAATCACCAGTTACCGTTCCAGTTATTGCTACATCGGAAGCTGCTTCTGTAGCATCGATACTATTATCATCCGTAATATCATCGATAGTCAACGCCACTATCGGCGTAGAAGTATCTACACTATATGTTTTTGTTTCTTCGGATGTTCCAGTATTTCCATCAGTATCCGTTGTAGAAACACTTCCTTCTACAGTAGTATCTGCATCGGCTGCCAATTCACTTCCCGGTATATCAATTCTAAAGTTGCCGGACACATCTACCGTTCCTATATAATCCGTACCATTTACAGTCAAGGTTACGGGGTCATTTTCGCTGAAATCTCCGCTAACGGTTCCTGTTACGGCCACATCCGCTTCGGCTTCAGCCGCATTCAAAATGTTATCTGCCGTGATATCGTCTATAATAAGTACCGGTGCCGGATCAACAAGATTGACCGTATAAGTTTTTGTTTCTGTCACGGTAGCACTGTTTCCAGCTGCATCCGTAGTGGTTACGCTACCGTCCACCGTGGTATCGGCATCGACGGCCAGTTTACTTCCCGGGACATCGATGCTAAAGTCTCCTGCTCCATCTACGGTTCCGGTATAATTTGTGCCGTCAACCGTCAAGGTTACCGTGTCTCCTGTGGTGAAGTCTCCGCTTACCGTTCCCGTTACGGCAACGTCCGCTCCGGCTTCCGCCGCGTTCAGGATATTGTCCGCGGTAATGTCGTCTATCTCTAGAACTGATACTGGAGCTGTGGTATCTACAGTATATGGTTTGGTTTCCGTTACCGTTGCGCTGTTTCCAGCCGCATCCGTTGTCGTTACGCTACCATCGACCGCGGTATCGGCATCTGCGGCCAGTTTGCTGCCCGGGACATCGATACTAAAGTCTCCTGCTCCATCCACGGTTCCGGTATAGTCCGTGCCGTCAACCGTCAAGGTTACCGTGTCTCCTGTGGTAAAGTCTCCGCTCACGGTTCCCGTTACCGCTACATCGGCCCCGGGTTCCGCCGCGTTCAGGATATTGTCCGCAGTGATGTCGTCTATCTCTAGAACTGGAACAGGGTTTACCGTATCCACAGTATATGTTTGTGTGTCCGTTACCGTTGCGCTGTTTCCAGCCGCATCCGTAGTGGTCACGCTTCCGTCCACCGTGGTATCGGCATCGGCGGCCAGTTTGCTGCCCGGCACATCGATGCTAAAGTCTCCTGCTCCATCTACGGTTCCGGTATAATTCGTGCCGTCAACCGTTAAGGTCACCGTATCTCCTGTGGTGAAATCTCCACTTACCGTTCCCGTTACGGCAACGTCAGCCCCGGCTTCCGCCACATTTAGGATATTGTCCGCGGTGATGTCGTCTATTTCCAAGACCGGTACCGGAGCTGTGGTATCTACAGTATATGGTTTGGTTTCCGTTACCGTTGCGCTGTTTCCAGCTGCATCCGTAGTGGTCACGCTACCATCGACCGTGGTATCGGCATCGGCGGCCAGTTTGCTACCCGGGACATCGATGCTGTAGGCGCCTAAAGCGTCCACTGTTCCGGTATAATTTGTGCCGTCAACCGTTAAGGTCACCGTATCGCCCGTGGTGAAATCTCCGCTTACCGTTCCCGTTACCGCTACATCGGCACCCGCTTCCACAGCGTTCAAAATGTTGTCCGCGGTGATGTCGTCTATTTCCAAGACCGGTACTGGAGCTGCGGTATCTACAGTATAGGTTTGTGTGTCCGTGGCGGTACCTTCATTGCCCGCTGCATCGGTCGTGGTCACGCTTCCATCGACCGTGGTATCGGCATCGGCGGCCAACTTACTTCCCGGTACATCGATGCTAAATTCTCCTGCTCCATCTACCGTTCCCGTATAATTTGTGCCGTCAACCGTTAAGGTTACCGTGTCTCCTGTGGTGAAGTCTCCGCTTACCGTTCCCGTTACCGCTACATCGGCTCCGGCTTCCGCCGCGTTCAAAATGTTATCCGCCGTGATGTCGTCTATTTCCAATACTGGAACAGGGTTTACCGTATCCACAGTATATGGTTTGGTTTCCGTGACGGTACCTTCATTGCCAGCGGCATCGGTAGTGGTCACGCTTCCGTCCACCGTGGTATCGGCATCGGCGGCTAGTTTACTTCCCGGGACATCGATACTAAAGTCTCCTGCTCCATCTACGGTTCCGGTATAGTCCGTACCGTCGACCGTTAAGGTTACCGTGTCTCCTGTGGTGAAGTCACCGCTTACCGTTCCCGTTACCGCTACATCGGCCCCAGCTTCCACAGCGTTCAGTATGTTATCCGCCGTGATGTCGTCTATTTCCAAGACTGGTACCGGTACTGTCGTATCTACAGTATATGTTTGTGTGTCCGTGGCGGTACCTTCGTTGCCAGCGGCATCTGTTGTTGTTACGCTACCATCGACCGTGGTGTCCGCATCGGCGGCCAGTTTGCTGCCCGGCACATCGATGCTGTAGGCGCCAAGGGCGTCCACCGTTCCCGTATAATTCGTTCCGTCGACCGTTAAGGTCACCGTATCTCCTGTGGTGAAGTCTCCGCTTACCGTTCCTGTTACCGCTACATCGGCTCCCGCTTCTACTGCGTTCAGGATATTGTTCGCGGTGATATCGTCTATCTCTAGAACTGGTACTGGAGCTGTGGTATCTACAGTATATGGTTTGGTTTCCGTTACCGTTGCGCTGTTTCCAGCCGCATCCGTTGTCGTTACGCTACCATCGACCGTGGTATCGGCATCGGCGGCCAGTTTACTACCAGGTACATCGATGCTAAAGTCTCCTGCTCCATCTACGGTTCCGGTATAGTCCGTACCGTCGACCGTTAAGGTTACCGTGTCTCCTGTGGTGAAGTCACCGCTTACCGTTCCCGTTACCGCTACATCGGCCCCAGCTTCCACAGTGTTCAGGATGTTATCCGCCGTGATGTCGTCTATTTCCAAGACTGGTACCGGTACTGTCGTATCTACAGTATATGTTTGTGTGTCCGTGGCGGTACCTTCGTTGCCAGCGGCATCCGTAGTTGTTACGCTTCCGTCCACCGTGGTGTCCGCATCGGCAGCCAGTTTACTTCCCGGTACATCGATGCTAAAGTCTCCTGCTCCATTTACGGTTCCGGTATAATTTGTGCCGTCAACCGTTAAGGTCACGGTATCTCCTGTGGTGAAGTCTCCACTTACCGTTCCTGTTACCGTTACATCGGCACCGGCTTCCGCCGCGTTCAGGATGTTGTCCGCAGTGATATCGTCTATTTCCAATACTGGAACAGGGTTTACCGTATCCACAGTATATGGTTTGGTTTCCGTCACCGTTGCACTGTTTCCAGCCGTATCCGTAGTGGTTACGCTTCCGTCCACCGTGGTATCGGCATCGGCGGCCAGTTTGCTGCCCGGTACGTCGATACTGTATGCGCCAAGGGCGTCCACCGTTCCGGTATAATTTGTTCCGTCCACCGTTAGGGTCACCGTATCCCCGGCGTTGAAGTCACCGCTAACGGTTCCTGTTACGGCAACATCGGCTCCGGCTTCTACTGCGTTCAGGATATTGTCCGCGGTGATGTCGTCTATCTCTAGAACTGGAACAGGGTTTACCGTATCCACAGTATATGGTTTGGTTTCCGTCACCCTTGCGCTGTTGCCGGCCGTATCCGTAGTGGTTACGCTTCCGTCCACCGTGGTATCGGCATCGGCGGCCAGTTTGCTGCCCGGTACGTCGATACTGTATGCGCCAAGGGCGTCCACCGTTCCGGTATAATTTGTTCCGTCCACCGTTAGGGTCACCGTGTCTCCGGTGTTGAAGTCTCCACTTACCGTTCCTGTTACCGCTACATCGGCCCCGGCTTCCGCTGCGTTCAATATATTATCCGCGGTAATGTCGTCTATTTCCAAGACCGGTACCGGAGCTGTGGTATCGACAGTATAGGTTTGTGTGTCCGTGGCGGTACCTTCGTTGCCGGCGGCATCCGTAGTGGTCACGCTTCCATCGACCGTGGTATCGGCATCAGCGGCCAACTTACTTCCCGGCACATCGATACTAAAGTCTCCTGCCCCATCTACCGTTCCGGTATAGTCCGTACCGTCCACCGTTAAGGTCACCGTATCTCCGTCATTGAAGTCTCCGCTTACCGTTCCTGTTACCGCTACATCGGCTCCCGCTTCCGCTGCATTCAGGATATTGTCCGCGGTGATGTCGTCTATTTCCAAGACTGGAACAGGGTTTACCGTATCCACAGTATATGGTTTGGTTTCCGTCACCGTTGCACTGTTTCCAGCCGTATCCGTAGTGGTTACGCTTCCGTCCACCGTGGTATCGGCATCGGCGGCCAGTTTGCTGCCCGGCACATCGATGCTAAAGTCTCCTGCTCCATCTACGGTTCCGGTATAGTCCGTGCCGTCGACCGTCAAGGTTACCGTGTCTCCTGTGGTGAAGTCACCGCTTACGGTTCCCGTTACTGCTACATCGGCACCGGCTTCCGCCGCGTTCAAAATGTTATCCGCGGTAATGTCGTCTATTTCCAAGACCGGTACCGGAGCTGTGGTATCGACAGTATAGGTTTGTGTGTCCGTGGCGGTACCTTCGTTGCCGGCGGCATCCGTAGTGGTCACGCTTCCGTCCACCGTGGTATCGGCATCAGCGGCCAACTTACTTCCGGGGACATCGATGCTAAAGTATCCTGCTCCATCTACGGTTCCCGTATAGTCCGTTCCGTCCACCGTCAAGGTCACCGTGTCCCCTGTGGTGAAGTCTCCGCTTACCGTTCCCGTTACCGCTACATCGGCTCCCGCTTCCGCGGCGTTCAAAATATTGTCCGCCGTGATGTCGTCTATCTCTAGAACTGGAACAGGGTTTACCGTATCCACAGTATGTGTTTGTGTGTCCGTTACCGTTGCGCTGTTTCCAGCCGCATCCGTTGTCGTTACGCTTCCGTCCACCGTGGTATCGGCATCGGCGGCCAGTTTGCTACCAGGTACATCGATACTAAAGTCTCCTGCTCCATCTACGGTTCCGGTATAGTCCGTTCCGTCCACCGTCAAGGTCACCGTGTCCCCTGTGGTGAAGTCTCCGCTTACCGTTCCCGTTACCGCTACATCGGCTCCCGCTTCCGCGGCGTTCAAAATATTGTCCGCCGTGATATCGTCTATCTCTAGAACTGGTACTGGTAATGTAGTGATATGCTGAATATCTCTAGTGGCTTGAACTGCTGAAGTACCTAAACTATTCTCTACATCTGCAGTAATGGTTTCAGTAGGATCCAAAGCTTGTGCTTCGGCAACCGTGATATTGAATGTCCATGCCCCTGAAGTTACCGAAGGAGAATAGGTAGTTCCGTTCAAGATTACGGTTACGATTTGCCCATCTTCGACATTGGTAGTAGTACCCGAAATAGTCACCGGACTATCGTCTTCCGTAGCATTTATAATATCATCTACAGCAACTACATTAATGGCGATAGTCGGAGTTGGAACCACGGTTACGTTCACAGTAGCTGTTGACGAATCGTTATTTGCATCTGTAATGGTATACGTAAAAGAATCCGGACCGCTATAACCTGCTGCAGGCGTATACAATACGGCATCATCAGTTGGGTCTAAAGGCGTACTATTATTATCTATAGAGACCGTACCCCCATTAGTACTCGTAGTACTTGGGAGGGTAATTGCTCCGGCATTAGGACCGTCACCTCCAAAGGAATCAGGACCATTACCATTATTAGCCAATACGTCAATACTGTTATTACTTGTATCTTGAGCAATTGAAACCTCATCATCTTGCGCAGTTGGTAGACTGTTCACTCCAACATTTACCGTTACGGTAGCGATATCGCAATTTGTAGGGTTGGTGGCGTCACATATTTGGTAGTTGACCGTATAAGAGCCTGAACCTGTATTATTTGCGACATCTACAGAACCATCTCCATTAACTGTTAAAGGTCCGTTAGTAACCGGTGTTATCGTTACACTTGCAGGATTCAATACTGCGCCATTGAATTCATCATTATCAAATACATTCAATACATCTGTAACTCCTGTAAATCCTTCTACTGCGGTAATCCCCGCTACATCATCGATTGCGTTTACGCTATTTATTACTGTTAAAGTAGCTTGAGCTTCTTCCGGACAAGAGTTGTTAGCACTACTAACCAGGACTTTATAAATATTCCCATCCATGATAAGAGTAACATCTGAAATAGTTAAACTGGAATTAGTTGCTCCCGAAATGTTCGAAAAGGTAGAGCCAGAATTTGTACTTACTTGCCATTGATATGTTATTCCTGCATCTGCATTCACATCATAAGTAGGCGTCCCCGAAGAATACGAAGAGGCGTCTAGGGCTGAAGCCGCTACTGTAAAGGTAACATCGTCACCCACGCGTTCTTCCTGGTTCGTTGGCGCTGTATCAATACTAGTTTGTGAAGCAGTCGTTACTCCGTTCGTTGTACCGGTATATGCCGTTGATGCACCTGTAACCTGACCGTTAGCATCATAGCCAGAGCCATCTACCTCACCATCCTTATCATCATCTATATGACCTGCTTCGACTGCATCTAGACAACCATCGTTATCTGAATCTGTATCTAAATGATCAGAAACACCATCAGAGTCAATATCGAAGCTATCTACGACACCATCACCATTAGCATCTATTCCAAAATCAAGATCTTTATAATTTTCTATTCCATCGCTGTCATCATCGGCATTTGGATCAAAACCTCCTGCATTTTCCGCTGTATCCAAAATACCATCATTATCATCGTCTAGATCAACACTATCAATGACACCGTCTTCATCAGAATCAAATTGAGTTCCCTTAAGAGTTATTATAAGGTTTGCAGTATCTGAATTGGATCCATCTGATAATCTGTACTCAAAAGTTTCCGTTAACGTATCACCAATTAACAAATTAGCAACTAACGGATTATTAGTATCTGGCGTATACGTATAACTACCATCTGATTCTACAAGAATAGAACCATATACACCAGTATATAGTGTTCCTACATTAGCAGCATTAGCATCAATTTCTGAGATAACAATGTTTGGATTATCTCCTTGCCAGTAAATATCTGATACACCTGCTATTTGGCCCAATTGGTCAGCATCTGTAGCATCTGGACCGTAATTGTAACTTAAAACCAATTGATTTATTGGTGCCTCAAAAAATACGTTAACATTACCCGTTGCATCACTGGGTATAGCGCTACCTATACCATAATAAGTATTATTCCCTGCAGTTACTACACCTCCTGTAGTTGTAAAGTTAAAATTGGACTCAGTACCATCTAAATACCCTTTTATTTTAATTTGATCTTGCCATGCCGAACCTTGAGGAAAATCGATATCTGTTATCAAAAAACCTAAATTAAACACAGGTTCACTAAAATCTATTGTTAAATCTGTATCTGCGGAAGGGTTGGTATCTGCATCTATAGCAAATAACAAATATCCCGTATGTCCACCATTTGTACCTGTTTGTACAACTGTTTGATTTTGATCATTTATTCCAATGGCAGAAGGGTCGGTAGAAGTAAAATCTAACGTAACTCCTGAAATTGTTCTGTTTTGACCATTTACAGGAGCTGAAACTCCAGCAAAAACACCTCCTGGAGCGCTAAACTCATTTTCCCAAACTAAAGTAGATAATCCCCTATCAATAAAATCTGCACCGTCTACCCCTATATCAAAAATAATATTTCCAGAAACATTTACTTCCGAAACCACGTTAATTTCATCTGTATTATCTAATGCTACAGGTGCTTCATCTACCCCATCAATTGTAATAGTAAGAATACCATAATCAGTAACGTCATTTTCATCTTTAAGGGTGTAAGAGACAATATCTTGAATACTCTCCCCATTTTTCAATCCGGTTACCGCAGAGTTAGTTTCATCTACATCATAGCTATAGGAGCCATCCATATTAATGGTAAACGTACCATAAAGTGTTTCATAAGGAACACCTACTTGTGCTGGATAAACATCAACTTCGGAAACTGTAAGTCCTGTTCCTGAATCTGGTGTACCTCCCGTCAAAACATTTCCGGTTACCGTACCTGTGTTATTTGCTACAATGGTATTAGCATCATCCACCGCTGCCGGTGCTGTAGTATAAACGTTAATCTTAGAAGTGGCCGTGGCCGTTCTTGAACTTGTATCTGTTATTGTAAAGATGGCTCTTCTTGGACCATCTGTAGGTGTATCGGTAAGATTACCATAAGTTACCGTTGCTAAAAAATCTAAAAAATCTTGGATAGGAATTGTTCCGCCAAATGCCTCTGTAATTGTAAAATTGTTTAAATTTTGGGTTACTCTTATTGTTGACCCTGCAAAGGTGTAATCATTTGATGCAGTGGCAGTGGTAAAATTATAAAGATCACCTCCATTGGTAATATACATTAGTTCTGTATTATCCACATAATCTAAAAACTCAATAGTTGCACTAGATATCGTTCCATCATCAGAAGCTGCTGTAGGATTATTTGTAATAGAAACAATGGAACCCGTTCCAGGTTTAAAGGCCAACTCGTAATCTACACCTACGGTATATTCATTTAAATCTAAGGTAGGTGATTCTCCTTCTGAAAGTGTCCATGGAGAAAATTCACTTACCCTTTCTATCATTAAGGTATTAGCACTTGCATCTAAAACTGCAACCCCTTTTTTCTGCCATCTATCAACGTTTGTATCATATCTGTAAGCAGATAAATTTGCTTCTCCATTTAATGGTACTTCGTCTTCGGTATAAGTTAATGTAAGGTTAGCCTCTCCTGTTCCAGACTTATCCAATTGCCAAAATCTATTAACAGAAGTGCTAATTAAATCTCCTCCACCTTCATCTAACATCGTTACAACCGCCTCTGGTTGGGTAGGTAAGGGAAGCATATCTGAACCTACAGAATATGTGGATACCGTAATAACTCCTAAATCTCCAGATGCTCTTTCTATACTTAAAGGGATTAACTCACCAGCAGTAGTCGCAAATGGAATGGTATATTTTTCTTGTGTAGAGGATAAAGGTGATGTTTGCCACATCACTTTACTTTCGTTTAAAACATCTTCACTAATTATATAACCCTCGTTAGTGATTAGAGCTGCAATTAGAGGGTTGGTAATCTGTAACGTATTCGAATTTAAATTTAACCTTGAGTCACCGAGATCAAGAACACCGACGTTAGCACCTGAAATGTGCCCTCCTACAATAGTATTGACATCTAGCGTAGCGTTATCTACCTGTAAAACCAAATTGTAAAACAATGTAGATGTAGTTCCGCCAATGGTGACCGGGGCAGTTGAATTTAAGATAACGGTACCCTCAGAATCTGTGGTGAATACTTGCCCCGTTGTATTGTTGTTCAACCAGTTACCATCAACGCTAATTAGGGAATTGTTCTTTATTTGACCTTCATTCGATACCTGAAAACTTCCGTTCTCGACCCTAATCGAAGCTCCACTAGAAACCGAAACGGTGGCGCCAACTAGGTTAAGCCCATCTTGGGCAGAAATTAAGGTAATATTAAAGAGTAGAAAAAAGCTGAGAAAGTTAACAGTTTTCATATTGTGGTAAAAGGATGATTAGAAAAAATTTGAGGGAACGATAGAAGCATTGATATTTATCGCATTTCGGCCATTAGTAAACCAAAGCCCACTTGCACACTAATAATGCTATTTGAGGTGCCAACTACTCTTAATTGAACATCTTGTTGAGCCGCTGCATCTATTGTGACCCAGGGCGTAGAAACCAATCCGTTAGCAGAAATAGAAAGCCCAGGGCCAGATCCTGCTCCGTTCAAATAACTCCAATTTGCCCCGTTATCGGTAGAGTATTGTAATGCAATATCTAGGGTCGAACCCGTGGTTAAAGTCAATCCAGTGACATTGGCCACAATTCTCATTTCCCGAACATTGGTAAGGTCAAGCTGTAAACGCTGCAAATCGACCCCCACTATAAGCTCAACTATAGGGTTGAGGTTAACACCCACCCACACAGAAGGTGCGAGCCCAGATAGAATTGGTGCCGTTGAAGTAATTGTTCGATTATACAACTCAAAAGGAGTACCCTGAACAAACATCATAGAATTGTTCAAGTCAGTATTATAAATCATTAGACCGTCTGGTGGGTTTACCAGAGCGTTAGCTTCAGCGGTGGTCATTCTAGGAATTAACAAGCCTCCTGTGGTAGATTGTATATCTAATGCTGCAGCTGGATCGGGTGTCAAAGTATTAATACCCACCGATTGGGCCGAGGCTACGGTAAGGGCAAAACTGCACAACATTAAAAAAAGAACAAAGGCGTAGATTCGTTTTGGTTCGACTGGTAGAGTTAATGTGTTTTTCATCGCGTTAGGTTTATTACATTTTAGCAAGTGGCTACTGTTCAATTATATAAATTTTATTTGTAGGAATTAACTACATTTTATTTAAGACAAATATAAACTCGAGTTGTAACACCATTAACTAAATGTTGTAACCTCACTTAAATTCGACATATAACCAGCACAACCTGTTGTTTATCTATTAAAACTTAATATTCAACAAGTTGCAAAATGATATTTCAAACGTTTTCGTAATAAACATATCTAAAATTAGTACTACAAATTATAGCAGAAACCAGAAGTTGGTATTTGTAAGAACAAACAGATAAATAAAAATGATATGAAAGTATTTTCTTACTTATATAAAAAAGCCATTAATCGTATTATTACTATATCTAAAGGAATAAGTGTACTTCTGAAACCCTTAAGCATAATAGAAAGACACTTTTGATTTCGTTTAAACTGGACATCTAATGAAAGTTTCGAGGTATTAAATAAGAATTATTTTTGTTGAGCGTTAGTAGATAGTAAGACCACACTGAAACTTGATTAACTTTATACCATACTAAACCAGAAAGAGATAGTAATATGCAACGTAGAGTTTTTATAAAAAGAGCCACACTGGGCAGCATGGCACTTAGCAGTATTCCCCTTTGGGCCAGTAAAAAAGATTTTGAGTTTTCTATTTTAGAGTTAATGGGTAAGACCGATATTAAGCTGTACGGAAAGAATATTAATCTTCGAAAAGAAGCGCATGACGCCTTTGTTGAAATGAAAAAAGCCGCTTATGCCGATGGTATCGATATTAAAATAGTTTCAAGTTATCGAAGCTTTGAACGGCAGCGCAGTATTTGGGAGCGTAAATATTTAAGTTATACCGATGATGACCGTATAGCACCCTTAGATGCCATAGATAAGATTATCGAATATTCAACCATACCAGGTACGAGCAGACATCATTGGGGTACCGATATCGATATCATCGATGGCTATCAAAATGTAAAGGGAGATGTACTTGATCCCAATAAATTTGGAGAAGACCAACCCTTTGGCAACCTAAAAAAATGGATGGATGAAAATGCAAAAACCTACGATTTTCATTTAGTTTACACCAACGTTCCCGGCCGAAGAGGGTTCAAGTATGAGCCATGGCATTATAGTTACGCCCCTATTTCAAGACCTATGCTGACCGAATTCAGAAAGAAGAATATTATGCAGCTCTTAAAAGATGAAGATTTTTATGGTAACGAACATTTCACCGAGGGCTTTTTAACCAACTATATCGAAGACAATATCTTAGACATCAATACTGAACTTCTGTAACTCTTTTGTATATTGGTTTTTGTTAGAACACTATAACCATGGGAAGAAGTAGTTGGAAGATAAGAATCTTCATAGGGTTGGCCATTGTGGCCTTCGCCTTTATCAAACGCTGTAGCAGCAAAGAAGAAAACCCCTATACCGGTCGCGTTCAGACCATTAATATGACGGCCGAGCAAGAGATTGCCATCGGACTTCAAAGCACCCCTGAAATAGCACAGCAATACGGGGGGCTATACCCCGATGAGCGATTACAGGCCTATGTGGATAAAGTGGGGCAAAAACTCGTTCAAAATAGTATTGCCCGAGAAACCCTTTATCACTATGACTTTCATTTATTGGCAGACGACCAGACCATTAATGCATTTGCATTGCCCGGCGGACCAATATTTATAACCTACGCCCTATTCAAACAATTGAACGAAGCTCAACTCGCAGGTGTATTAGGGCATGAAATCGGGCACGTGATCGGCAGACATTCTGCGGAAAGAATTGCCGAAGGTGAGTTTTGGCAAACCCTTTCAACAGGAGCTTCGGTAGGCGGTGATTTAGGTGGCCTTGTGGGCGGAATCGGTCAAAACACCCTTTTAAGCAATGGTCGTGACGATGAACTCGAAAGTGATGATCTCGGGGTTCTTTTTATGATACAGACAGGATACCGACCCGAAGAGATGATCAAGGTAATGGAAATCTTAAAAGCTGCTGCCGGACCGAACCGTGCACCAGAGTTTCAAAGCACACATCCCGACCCTGAAAATAGAATTGAGAGAATACAAGAATCGATTTCGAAATACCGGAATCAGCAATAAATCTATCAGCTTTCGAAGCCTTCAGAAGTTTTTGAATACGTGTAGTATAAAAATCCCTTGAAATACCTCAAATTTCGATGAACCGCATAGCGATACCTTCTGCCTAGGTTATTATTCACTTATCTTTACGGCATCCCAAATTTGCTACCTAAGCACCCTTGATTTAACCCTTATAGCTTTGATTTACTAATAGACGGAATGCGAGTACCGTCATGAAAATGAAACTATATGGGAACACTTACACATTTTAAAAATCTTTACGTCGAAGCTTTCGATAATTGCAAACCGCAAATTGCGGTTCTGATTTTAAAAGCTTACTCAGTTTTTAGTGCTATTATGATTTTTATGGCCGTTTATGCCTTTGCGCATAGAATCATTAACGGATACGAGTTTTAGAACAAACTCTTATCGTGCTCTTTTATGAAGACACACTGTTGAAGTGAAAATGAAAAACCCGGAGCTAATTAGTTCCGGGTTTATTTTTATTTGAGCTTATTATCTTAGCTTCCACTAGCTGCCTCCAACACTTGAAGGGCATCTACGGCATTCGATAATTCAGCATATTTTTTCACCGTAAAACCTTTGTCGCTTCTGATTCTTAAATCAGCCCCATTATCGATCAGTAGCTGAAGAATTTCAGCCTTATTATATCTGGCCGCAAATATCGCCGGGGTCATACCCAATGATTTTTGATTTACATCTTCCCCAAGATCAATAAGTTTTTTAACGGTTTCTAGGTCACCTTGCATAATTGCCTTGCAAAAAGAGCTTACATCTAAAGTTTTAAGATGAGTTACTTTAAATGTTTCACTGTTAACATTAAGTTCATTGGCCATAAGGCTACTTGACGATAGCAGACAAGCTACCGCTACATAAATAATCGTTTTTTTCATGATGAATGATTTAGATTGATGAATAATTATTGATTCTATATAAATAGACGACCTCTTCTGATTTTTGTTTCATCTTTAACTGATAAATAAACAGTTTTTAACACTCAAGTGAACTACCTTAACTTCTCTTTAAGATTTAGACCTGATTCTCGCCCATCACAGCTAGCGAAAAAGCATCATAAAATCAACCCTACCACATTGTTTTTATCAGCAATAAAATAATGACAAAAAAGCCAAGGCATAATTGGCATATACCCCTAAATCAAAGTATTTTTGAAATTCTCTAAAAGCTAAAAAAATGAACAAAAAAGTAATATTGATGATACTGGACGGATGGGGAAAATCTCCTGATCCGAAAGTTTCCGCCATCGCAAATGCAAAAACTCCTTTTGTAGATTCACTATATAAAAAATACCCTAACGCCAACCTTTTGACCGATGGTATGAATGTTGGTCTTCCTGAAGGTCAAATGGGAAATAGTGAAGTAGGTCACATGAATTTGGGTGCCGGTAGAATCGTATATCAAGATTTAGCGAAAATAAATTTAGCCGTTCAAGAAAATACGCTCAAAGATGAGAAGGTTCTAACGGAAGCTTTTCAATACGCCAAAGAGAACAATAAAGCCGTTCATTTTTTAGGTCTTGTGAGTAATGGAGGTGTACACAGCCATATTAACCATTTAAAGGGCCTTATCGTTGCAGGCAATAATTATGGTTTAGATAAAATGTTCATTCATGCCTTTACCGATGGTAGAGATGTTGACCCAAAGAGTGGCAAAGGGTTTTTAGAAGATGTAACGTCTTATGCCGATGGCAAAAACACCCAGTTGGCCACCGTAATCGGTCGTTACTATGCCATGGATCGTGACAAGCGATGGGAACGTGTTAAACAAGCTTACGATGTGATGGTCAATAATGTGGGCGAAAAATCGACCAATATTTCTGAAACCCTTCAAAAAAGTTATGATGAAGGTAAGACCGATGAGTTTATTGCGCCCATTGTTATGACCGATTCAGTAGGAAATCCGGTTGCTAAAATTCAGAAAGACGATGTTGTCATCTTTTTCAATTTTCGCACCGACCGAGGCCGAGAGCTCACTCAAGTCTTGAGCCAAGAATGCATGCATGATTACGATATGCACAAATTACCACTACACTATGTTACCTTGACCAATTACGACGACTCGTACAAAGGTGTGCATGTGGTCTATGACAAAGAAAATATTAAAGAGACTTTAGGCGAAGTTTTAGAGAAAGCTGGAAAAAAACAAATCAGAATTGCCGAAACGGAAAAATACCCCCATGTTACCTTTTTCTTCAATGGCGGTCGAGAAGCACCGTTTGAAGGGGAAGAACGTCTGCTCTGCCCATCCCCTAAGGTAGCCACATACGATTTAAAGCCAGAAATGAGTGCCTATGAAATTAGGGATTCTATTATTCCCGAACTTAAAAAGGGAGAAGTTGATTTTGTCTGTTTGAATTTTGCCAACCCAGATATGGTCGGGCATACCGGTGATATGAATGCCGCCATCAAGGCTTGTGAAGTGGTAGATGGCTGTGCCGATGCGGTTGTTTCGGCAGGTTTAGAAAACGGTTATACCACAATTGTAATCGCAGATCACGGCAACTGCGACACCATGATCAACCCAGATGGTAGCCCAAATACCGCTCATACCACGAACCCCGTGCCCCTTATATTGGTCGATAACGAATTGAAGGAAATCAAAGATGGCGTTTTGGGCGATATTGCACCCACCATATTGAAACTTCTTGGAGTGCCACAGCCCGAATTAATGACAAGGCAAGCATTGGTATAGAGAAATTATAGCAATTACGTACCTTTGCGGTTATGGTAAAAATAAAGACACCGGAAGAAATAGAACTAATGCGCGAAAGCGCATTAGTTGTCTCTAAGACTTTGGGCATGATTGCCGCTGAATTAAAGCCAGGGGTCAACGCCCTCTATCTTGATAAACTCGCAGAAGACTTTATTCGTTCTCAGGGTGCCGAACCCGGGTTTTTAGGTATGTACGGGTTTCCTAACACTTTGAACATGAGCCCTAATGCCCAAGTAGTTCATGGTATACCCAACAAAGAGCCCTTGAAAGAAGGCGATATTATTTCTGTTGACTGCGGAGCCATTAAAAATGGGTACTACGGGGATCACGCCTATACCTTTGAAGTTGGTGAGGTCGAACCGGAAACCCGAAAATTACTTAAAGTAACCAAAGAATCTTTATACCTAGGCATTAAGGAGTTTAGAGTAGGAAATAGGGTAGGCGATGTGGCCTATGCCATACAGAATTACACCGAAAGCCATGGGTATGGTGTAGTTAGAGAACTCGTAGGTCATGGCCTAGGTAAAAAGCTTCATGAAGGCCCGGAAATGCCCAATTACGGTAAGCGTGGAAGGGGCAAGAAGTTTGCTGAGGGCATGGTGGTAGCCATAGAGCCCATGATCAACATGGGTACCAAACGTATAAAGCAATTGAAAGATGGGTGGACCATACTTACCGCAGACGGAAAACCAAGTGCCCATTTCGAACACAACGTGGCAATTGTAAATGATAAACCAGAATTGCTTTCTACCTATCAATACATATATGAAGCCTTAGGCATCGAGAGTAATGAAGAAGATGAATTTCGTCAAGCAAAACTGGTTCTCTAATCAACAAGGCCATTTCATTGGCGCAAACCGTCACCCTTAGTGTCTAAAATCTTTAAGTTTTTTCTGAACCTTATTCCAAGACCTTGGCTCATAAGCTTAAGCTATTTGGTAAGACCGATATTCGCTCTGTGGATGAAGGGCAGCAAATATACCGATCCCATTGATAGAAAGAGTTTTAGAAACTTTCTACCCTACGGATATGAAAACCCCAGAGAAAATGTATTGTCGCCTTCTACCCTATCGCTAGAGCGTCACCGATTGCTATGGCTGTATCTTCAAAGCGAGACCAACTTCTTCAATGGAAATTTGAAAGTTTTGCATTTCGCACCTGAACAACCCTACTATAAACGATTTAGAAAACTAAAGAATCTTGATTACACCACGACGGACCTTAATTCTCCGCTAGCCGATGTAAAAGCCGATATTTGCGACCTTCCTTTTAAAGAGAATTCGTTCGATGTCATTCTCTGCAACCATGTACTTGAGCATATACCTGATGATACCAAGGCAATGGAAGAACTATTTAGAGTTTTAAAAAAAGGCGGATGGGGCGTATTTCAAATTCCGCAAGACTTAAAACGTGAGAAAACATTTGAAGACAACTCGATTACCGATAAGAAAGAAAGGGCCAAAATATTTGGTCAGTACGACCATGTTAGAGTATATGGTCGAGACTATTTCGATAAGTTGAGAAGTATAGGTTTTAAAGTGGAAGAAGTTGATTACACAGACATTCTCTCCGATACAGAAATAGATAAGTATCGTTTGGCCATTGGTGAAATAATACCCGTGGTACGAAAGCCTATTTAATTACTCGAGACAATCTTTTCAAACCCCGGACTCATAAATTCTTGCGTTTCGCCATTCTCGTCAACATAAATAATATAGGCCTCCAACTCTGGCAATTCTACCAAAAGTTTTAATGCATCATCTAAATCCATAGCCATAAAAGCGGTAGCAAAAGCATCTGCCATCGCACAATTTTCAGCAATGATGGTAGTCGCTAAAGTATTGGCATTTTTAGTGAAGCCGGTAATTGGGTCTATGGTATGAACATACTTTTTACCAGTTGCCTCATCGACGCGAAAATGTCTATAATTTCCTGATGATGCCAATGCTTGATCCTTTAGTCGAATCGTAAGCTTAAGTTGGCGGCCGTTTTCCATCTGAGGATCATCGATACCCACTACCCACTCTTTTTGCTTGACTTGGTTAATACCTTTCGCCACCAATTCACCACCAACTTCAAGCAGGTAATTTTCAATACCTTTACTATCCATCAAAACCGCCAATCTATCTATCGAATACCCTTTGGCGATAGCATTAAAATCAAGATACATGTTAGGTTTAGATTTTCTGATCCGATTTTCACTGGTGAGGGTTATATTATCGAATCCGACTTTTGACATCAAACTTTGAACTTGAGCACTATCCATTTCAATGCGTTTCTCGGGGCCAAAACCCCATGCATTTACCAAAAGCCCCACAGTCGGGTCAAAGTACCCATCTGTAGCCAAATATACTTCTTTTGATAACTCATAAACCTGCCTGAACATCGCATCGACTACCACTGTACTGTCACCCTGATTAATTCTAGTGATATCGGAATCTGGTATATACGTAGAAAGCGATTTATTAATTACCTTAAATACAGAATCTATCTCCTTCTGCAAATCGAGCGGTTCGTTTTCGGTTAGATAAATTAAATTATATGACGTACCCAAAGCCGCACCACTATTGACGTTACGAACAATCTCAGATTTTTTTTCTCCGCAGGAAAAAAGGCTCATCAATAAACTTAGTAGTATTATTCTATTCATCAGCAATCTCTATCAGTCCATTATAATCAACAATATACTCTTCATTCAAATAAACGGGAAGCTGTCGGTCTTTTGCATTTGAGAGTCCAACTCCGGCATAATAAACACGTGCTTCTTGCTTTTCGGCGTGGTCTTTCATTTTAGCCATGAACGCCTTGTCATACGCTCTTGGATTGTCTGGGTACGCAACATGTCTCACCACAATAAAATGCAACTGCTTATCTTTAAGACAAACAAACTGTGGATTTTTCTTGGGTTTACTGTTTACACCCATAAACTCAAAGCCGTCGGCTTCGAGTTCTCTACCCACAATGTTCATTGCCAAATTGTGTAACTCTTGTTCTGAAAGTTCTTGTTTCATCTTTCGGAGTCAATCAAAAAAACCGATGCAAGAACATCGGTTTATAGTTTTCAAAAATATCTTAAAGGCTTTATGTTTAACCTCCAAAGTCATCAAAACGAATGTGCTCATCCGGAATACCAAAATCTTCACCCATTTTCTGTACCGCCTTGTTCATCAACGGAGGCCCACAGAAGTAGAGTTCGATATCTTCAGGAGATTCGTGAAGGCTCAAATAGTTATCTATCACACAATTGTGAATAAAGCCTACGAAACCATCTCCAGGAGAGTCTATATCTTCCTTAACCTTCCAATTATCTTCTTCCATAGGTTCTGAAAGGGCTAAATAGAATTTGAAGTTAGGGAAATTTCTTTCCAATTCTCTAAAGTGCTCTAAATAGAACAACTCTCTTTTAGAACGACCACCGTACCAATACGTTACTTTTCTGTTAGTCTTTAAGGTTTTGAACAAGTGATATAAATGCGAGCGCATTGGTGCCATACCTGCCCCACCACCAACATAAAGCATCTCCGAATCAGATTCGTTGATAAAGAATTCACCGTAAGGCCCTGAAATTACAACATCATCACCTGGTTTCAAATTGAATATGTAAGATGAAGCCACACCTGGGTTAACATCCATCCAACCGTTCTTAGAGCGATCCCATGGCGGAGTTGCAATACGAACATTCAACATAATCTCTCTTCCTTCCGCTGGGTAAGAAGCCATAGAATAGGCTCTCTCTACAGTCTCAGGATTTTTCATAACCAATGGCCAAAGATTGAACTTGTCCCATTCCGCCTGAAATTTATCAGGAGTTTCGTGTTCGTCTGGGTGAGCGGTTATATCAATATCGGAATACTTAATCTCACATTTAGGAATTTCGATTTGAATATACCCCCCGGCTTTATACCCCATATCTTCAGGAATCTCAACAACAAATTCCTTAATAAAAGAAGCTACGTTATAGTTACGAACTACCTTTGCCGGCCATTTTTTGATACCGAATACCTCTTCGGGTATGGTAACCTCCATGTCTTGCTTCACCTTAACTTGGCAGGCCAAACGTGCACCAGCATTCAATTCTCTTTTCGAGAAATGAGGTGTTTCGGTTGGAAGCGCTTCGCCCCCACCGGACAATACATGACATTCACACTGAATACAGGTACCACCACCACCGCAAGCCGATGGTAAAAAAACTTTCTGGTTACCCAATGTAGAAAGTAAAGAACTACCCGATCCCACTTCAATTTTCTTCTCTCCGTTAATGGTAATAGTCACCGGACCAGATGGTGATAATTTTTCTTTGGTAAACAACAATAGTGCTACCAATATCATTAAAAGTATTAAGAATGCGACTACCGTAATAAGTATAGTTCCGCCAGTACTAGTTGCTAATAGCATATCTAATTGTTTATTGCGTCGTTATAAGAAATTTCTTTTTCGTCGATATCTTCTTTCTCAGAATCTTTCTTTTCGATTTCAGACACCTTATCATAATCCATACGTTGCTCTTCTTCAGCTGCCGCACCGTCATCGCCTCCGGTAAGCATACCTCCAAAACTTTGAAAGCCGATACCCATTAGACCTGTAATGATAAATGTTATACCAAGACCTCTTAATGGTGGCGGTACATTTGAATATCTGATTTTTTCACGAATGGCTGCAATCGCTAAAATAGCCAAGAACCAACCGATACCAGAGCTCACCCCATAGTTAAATGCCAAACCTAAAGTTTGAATATCTCTAGATTGCATAAACAATGACCCCCCTAAGATGGCACAATTTACCGCAATCAATGGCAAGAATATACCTAAGGAATTATAAAGCGACGGTGAAAATTTCTCTACTACGATTTCAACCAATTGTACCATAGTCGCAATGGTCGCGATAAATAATATAAACGAAAGGAAGCTAAGGTTATAGTCGGCGTATTCAGGACCCAACCAAACTAAAGCCCCGTCACGAAGCAAGTATTGATCAAGCAACCAGTTTAACGGCACTGTCACCGCCAATACAAATATAACAGCAGCACCCAAACCAACAGCCGTAGCTACTTTCTTCGAAACCGCTAGGTAAGAACACATCCCCAAGAACACGGCAAATACCATGTTGTCTATAAAGATGGATTTAAAAAACAATTCTATATGCTCTAACATAATTCTTCTTTTAATCCTTTATATTAATGATCCTCGATCAACGCTGTATTACGCGAACGCTGAACCCAAATGATGATACCTACCACAATCAAAGCCGCGGGGGGTATAATCATAAACCCGTTATTTTCATAACCAGTAGCGTAAAGCCCCGTTTTAGCAATCGGGTCGCCCAATACTTTGTAACCTAACAAAGTTCCGGAACCCAAAAGTTCTCTAAAGAAACCAACGATTACCAAAATAACGCCGTAACCTAAGGCGTTACCTATACCATCTAAAAATGAGCGCCATGGGCCATTACCCAAGGCGAAGGCTTCAAAACGCCCCATGATAATACAGTTGGTTATAATCAGACCTACAAATACCGATAGCGTTTTACTAAGTTCGTATGCAAAAGCTTTAAGTACTTGATCCACCACAATAACCAAAGTAGCGACCACGATCAATTGTACAATAATTCTAATTTTAGAAGGAATGATGTTTCGCATTAATGATATTACTACGTTACCCACACCCAATACAAAAATCACGGCCACGGCCATCACGATGGAAGCCTTTAGTTCTGCAGTAATCGCCAATGCCGAGCAGATACCCAATACCTGAATGGTAATAGGGTTATTGTCCGCTAACGGATCGGTAATCAGGTTCGTATCTTTTTTCGTCAATAGTGCCATATTATTTTGCGCTAATGGTTTGTAAATAATCTTTATAAAGGTTTACACTTTCTTTGATCATGGCCGAAACCCCGTTTCCGGTAATCGTAGCCCCAGCCAAAGCATCAACCTCATTATCATCTTTTGTTTCGTTCAATGGATCATTATTTCCTTTGGCCACATTAATACCAGCGTACCGTGTACCCGCTAAAATTGTTTCCCCCTTAAAATCATCCATGAAATAACGTTGCTTAATATTAGCACCCAAACCAGGCGTCTCGCCCTTGTGGTCGAAATATACGCCTTGCACCGTCATACTCTCATCCAAAGAAATAAATCCCCAGATGGCATCCCAAAGACCTTTACCGTACATAGGTATGATGTAAGACTTCTTACCGTCTTTTTCACCAATAAAAAGTGGAAGTTCAGGAGTCTCCCCCTTACTATAGAGGGCCAATTGCCTTTTCATATCGATAAGATAGGCCTCGTCGTTCTGAACCACTTCATCGCCTTTGATAACGATTTGTTCTTTAATGTACTTTGAAAACTGTTCTTCGACCTTATCGGTAGGTATAAAGGCAACACTACCCTCATCTTGGTTTTCATTCACGCCCATAGCGTAAAGAATGTTCTGTTGTTTTTCGAAACGTTCGTTTTCTTGAATCCTATCTTTTAGGCCAGAGGCCATAAAGGCAAGAAGAGATCCAACGACAACGACCATAATGGCTGCGAAAACAACCGTATATACGTTTTTATCTGTATTAATTGCCATAATTATGCGGTTTCTACTTGAAGTTCTTTTTCTTCACCCTCAGAATCTTTGGGTAAAATAGTAGCATTTTTAAGTCTTTTCATTCTACGCTTCACATTGCCTTGAATGACATAGTGATCAATGGTAGGCGCAAATACGTTCATCAGTAAGATTGCCAAGAACACCCCTTCTGGATAAGCTGGGTTGAACACTCTGATCAATACTGAGATGAAGCCGATAAAGAAACCATAAAACCATTTACCCTTATCGGTCTGCGCTCCCGTAACAGGATCCGTAGCCATATAAACGATACCGAAAGCAAGACCACCTACTAATAGATGCTGCCAAAAATCGAAGCTCATCAATCCGTAGAACTTACTGGTTTCACCGATCCAACCTTGGTCGACCACTCCGTTAAATATAAGGCCCATTACCAATGAACCGATAACGGCACTTAACATAATTCTCCAACTGGCTATCTTACTAAAAATCAAGAATAGTCCGCCAAGAAGAATTAGAAAAGTCGGGGTTTCACCAACGGAACCAGGAATAAAGCCCCAAAACATATCAGATACCGAATACGACATTTCTGCCGCTTTATTTTGTGCCAAATATCCTAAAATGGTTTCCCCTGAAATTGCGTCAGGCCCGCCTGCACGCTCTACCGCCTCATAAACCCAAACCTTATCACCACTCATCCAAGTTGGGTAAGCAAAGAACAAGAATGCCCTAATTGTCAACGCTGGGTTCAAGATGTTCATTCCGGTACCCCCAAAAACTTCTTTACCGATGACCACACCAAAAACCACGGCTACGGCCAACATCCAAAGTGGAGTATCAATAGGAACAATCAATGGCACCAACATACCGGTAACCAAATACCCTTCTTCTACTTCATGCCCTTTGATTACGGCAAAAATAAATTCAACAAGAAGACCTACCCCGTACGAAACAACTACCAGAGGCAATACCTTTATAATGCCGACCCAAAAATTATCCCAAGTAAGAAAATGTTCTATTACCGAAAAATTTTCTGGAAAACCATTAATAGCTGAATAATGTTGATAACCCGCATTGAACATTGAAAAAAGAAGCACGGGCACCAAGGCCATGATTACCGTATTCATAGTTCGCTTCAAATCATCGGCAGCTCTTACATGACTACCATTATGGGTGGTCTCGTCTGGAGTAAACAAAAAGGTATGAAACGCATTAAAAGCAGGTGCCATTTTCTTACCTCGAAAATGGTGCTTTATAATGTGCAACCTTTTCTTTAAAGTTAGTTTTTTATCACTCATCTTTTATCCTATTTCTTTATACAATAAATCTAAGCCTTCTCTAATTATTTGCTGATGCGGTTGTTTGGAAACACAAACAAACTCGGTCAATGCAAAATCTTCGGGAGCAACTTCATAAAGACCTAATTGTTCCATCTCATCGAGATCTTGAACCATACAGGCCTTGAGCAATTGCAAAGGATAGATATCCATAGGGAAAACCTTTTCATACATGCCTGTTACCACAAAGGCCCTATGCTCCCCATTGGTATTTGTATTCAGGTCGTATTTTTTATTAGGCTGCATCCAAGAGAACGTCAGTGCCCTCGTAGCCGAAATCTTGTTGAAAATAGGCTTGTTCCAACCAAAAAGATCATAATCATCACCTTCTGGTATAACACTAACCGTATTATTGTAAAAGCCCAAATGACCATCAGGTCTACTTTTTGAACCGGTAAGAACATCACCGTTGACAACCCTGAATTTTTCATCGGTCACCCCACTACTATATAAAAAAGTAGAAATCTCAGCACCAATTTTAGTCTTATAGTACTTCGGAGCTTTAACACAAGAGCCCGTCAAAGCTACGATACGCTCTGGGTTGAATTTACCTGTAAGCAAAAGCTCACCGATAATGACCAAATCTTGCGGGGAGACCGTCCAAACGGTTTCTCCTTTGTTGATAGGGTCTATTCTATTTATTTGCGTACCGACCAAACCAGCTGGGTGTGGCCCGGAAACTTTATGAAGCTCAATACCGCTCAATACTGACAAGGTTGAACTAGACGCACTACCTACAGATACATGCACCTTACCAGGGGTCAACTTACCCAAGGCATTGATAGCCGCTTGAAGCTCCTCTTCTTTCCCTTGCAGAACATAATCAGATTCAGCGGCCAAAGGTGCGGTCGTATATCCTGATATAAAGATAGCTTTGGGCGTCTCATCGGGGTTAGCGATAATATCGTACGGCCGTTGTTTAATAAAAGGCCATGCCCCACTTTTCAAAAGAAAGGTTTTTAGCTCATCTTTAGTAGCCGAATCGACTTTTAAGGGTGAATGAGAGGCAACCGCCTGCTCTTTATCGGCTAAGATTTTAAGAGAAAGTATTCGCCTTCTCGCCCCTCTGTTAATTTCGACAAGCTCACCGCTTACCGGAGAGACAAACATCATGTCTTCTCTGTTTTTGTTGTAGAAAAGAGGTTCACCGGCTTTTACCTCGGCACCCTGCTTAACCAACATCTTAGGGGTTATTCCGTGAAAATCGTTAAGATTTATGGCATAAACATTGCTTAAAACAGCTTTGGAAGTAGTTTGCTCTGCAGCACCAACAAGATTAATGTTCAAGCCCTTTTTAATCCGAATGTCTTTAGACATATTATTGTAGACCTTAGGTTAACTAAAATATGGCGCAAAAATAGTATTAAAAGCAATGTTTTCATAATAAATACCTAGAAATTTGGAGTGTATGTCGATCTAAATTTTCTGGGTACGCTTTTTGATTACCTTTACCGAAAAAAATAGCAGATACATGCTACGAAAGCTTACACAGGTCTTTTTTCTTCTTTTCACCTCATTGTCAGTTGCTCAAGTACAGCAAGAAATCAATCCGCCAGAGCATATAAAATCGGTTATTTTTGGCGGACCTACCGAAGATCAGTTTCCGGTAATCGAACTTGGCGAAACCATTAAATTAGAATTTGATGATATTACGGCCAACGAAAGAGACTACTATTACAAAATCGTACATTGCGATTACGATTGGTCAATCTCTCAGCTTTTAAAGTCGCAGTATCTCACGGGGGTAGACAACCAACGTATTGTCGATTATGAAAACAGCTACTCTACCCTACAATCTTACTCTAACTACAAATTGAGCATACCCAACGACAATGTTCGTTTGAAAGTTAGCGGAAATTACATTTTAGAGATTTATGATGACAATTACGAACTACAGTTTTCAAGAAAGTTTGTGATCTTTAAAGACTTGGTTACCGTTGGTGCTACCGTAAAGAGGTCTCGTGACTTCAACTTTTTAAACGAAAAACAGGTAGTTCAGTTCAATATTAACTCTGGAAGCTTTCAATTGGTAAACCCAAAAAAGGAGGTTAAGGTGGCCATTCTACAAAATTATCAATGGGAAACGGCCATTTACGATATCGCCCCTCAATACACCCTAGGAAACGAACTGGTCTACAAATACGATCAAGAAACCAGTTTTTTTGGTGGAAATGAATTTTTAAACTTTGATACCAGCGACCTAAGAGCTCCTAGCTCGCAAATCGGAAGAATCGAAATAGAAGACCTCTATCACCACTATTTATTCTCCGATGACTACAGGTCGATGGACCCATACACCTATTTTCCTGATATTAATGGAGATTTTGTAGTGCGCACACAGCAAGGAGACGATAATTCTAGAGAGGCCGAATACTCAATGGTACATTTTTCTTTACCCTACGACCCCATGTTGAACCTTGACGAGGTTTATGTTTTCGGCAAATTCAACAACTACGCCCTAAGCGACGAAAACCGACTTACCTACAATGAAGAAAACGGAATGATGGAAGGCACTATTAAAATGAAACAAGGGTTCTACAACTACAAGTATGTTATCAAGAGAGAAGACGGCACAATCGACCTCAACGTTATTAGCGGTAATTTTCACTTTACAGAGAACAACTATTTAATTCTTGTATACTACCGAAACTTCGGCGAGCAATATGATAGCATTATAGGCATAGGCAATGCCAATTCGAGAAATATTAGTAATTAATATATATTTACCCACACAAACTGCGGTAAATGAAGAACGCACCGACCGTAACCGATAAAGGTAGATTTAAAATTGAATACCGTGGCAACGAGTGTCTCAACTGCAGTCATCCGTTACAGTTATCAGACAAGTTCTGCCCAAATTGCTCTCAAGCCAACAGCACCAAAAAATTATCGATTAAAGATTTTCTAGACGAATTCTTTGCCAGTTTTATCTCTTACGACTCGAAATTGCTGAAGACCCTATCAGCACTTCTTCTGCGACCTGGTAAAATCACAAGAGACTATATAAATGGCAAGCGGGTATCATATACCAACCCCTTTCGATTTCTATTAAGCTTGGCCATTATATACTTTTTAATTTTAGGTATTACAGGAAATTTCGAACAGGCAGACACTTTTGATGGCAAAGTTAAACTACCGAATTTCGATCTGAAAAAGACATTAGACACTCTTCAATACGAAAATGAAAGCGAGAAGCGAGAATTGATGAAAATTGTAGATTCCATAGGCCTCAATTCAACAATAAGCGAGTTAGTAAAGAAGAAAGCTTCAGCGCTCAATTCAGACCCTGTCAATTACTTTCATTCGTTAAACAATAGGCCTTTACTAACCAGAGTTTTACAAAAGCAAGACTTTTTTGCCACCATGGTCGAGCGTGATTCGGTTCGAAACTACAATCAAGCCAAAGTCAAATATAGATTTACAGACAACCAAGAGAACAGATTTACTTTTTACGTCGGGCGTAGTTGGTCAAAAATAAAAAATAGGCCGAGCGACTTTCTCAGAACTATAGTTTCAAGGCTGCCTTTTGCCACTTTTTTCTTCTTGCCCCTCTTCACTCTTTTTATTTGGCTGGTCTACATCAGAAAAAAATACAATTATACCGATCATTTAATCTTTAGCTTTCACATCACTTCATTGTTGTTTATCTTGCTCATTATTAGCTATTTGATTGACTCGATTTTTAACGTAAATAGCAACTGGATTTTTCTGACCATCTTTTCCATATACCTCTTTCAGGCCATGCGAAAATTTTACGGACAGAACATTTTCAAAACTATTGTTAAATATCTTTTTTTAAACACGATTTTTTTTATATTGGCTATGTTTTCAACCCTTATCTTGATAGCTGGAAACATAATCACCTATTAGACCTACATACATGATTACACAGGTTACCAAGGGAATTAAAATTTCGGTAAATACTAGCTTCGAAGGCACCTTCTTTAAAAATTATAAGATGCATTTCGCCTTTGGCTATACCATTACCATCGAAAACCAAAGCAAAGACTCGGTGCAACTTACTTCAAGGCACTGGAAAATTCACGATGCACTTAACGAATTAGAAATTCTTGATGGTGATGGTGTAATCGGAAAAAAACCAGTAATCAAACCGGGTGAATCCCATACCTACACTTCCGGTTGTCTTTTAGCTTCCCCCATTGGGGCCATGCGAGGTCATTATAATATGGTAAATTTCAGTTCGACCGAGAAGTTCAGGGTCTACGTGCCGACATTTAAATTTCACGCACCTTTCGCGCTGAACTAACCAAAACTCTTTATTGATTTTTCTATCTTGAGGATGCCAGCATCCAATACAGTTAAATAAAATGTGTCCGCTATTTTATAAAGAGAAGTTAAACCTTTGACTCATCAGAGGATAACCGCTCCATTCCTTTTTTATTTCAATTTACACATCCTACCTTTGTGAACATTCTAAAACTCAAAACACACTATTTATTATGGGCAAAGGATTTTTCCAAGTACCAACAGCTATAAATGAACCTATTAAGACATATGCTCCCGGAACACCTGAGCGCGAAGAAGTACTAAAGGCCTATCGCCATTACTACGAAAACACGGTTGAAGTACCTTTATATATAGGTAGCAAAGAAATAAAGACGGGCAATACCAAGCCAATGTCGCCTCCGCACGACCATAAACATGTCGTGGGCCACTATCATCTAGCCGACAAAGAGAACGTTCAAGAAGCCATTGATAATTGTCTGGATTCTAGAGAGGCCTGGGCCAATTTAACTTGGGAACAACGTGCCGCCATTTTCTTAAAGGCCGCCGAATTGATTGCCGGCCCTTACAGAGCTAAAATTAATGCAGCCACTATGATGGCTCAGTCCAAAAACATTCATCAAGCAGAAATAGACTCGGCCTGTGAATTGATTGACTTTCTACGTTTCAACATCGAATACATGGCTCAAATTTATGAGGAGCAGCCTGACTCGGCAGAAGGTATCTGGAACAGAGTCGAATATCGGCCTCTCGAAGGTTTTGTTTACGCCATCACTCCTTTCAACTTCACGGCAATTGCAGGAAACTTGCCTGCAAGCGCCGCTTTAATGGGCAATGTAGTAGTTTGGAAGCCCAGCGATAGTCAAATATTTTCTGCCAAGGTTATTGTTGACATATTTAAAGAGGCCGGTCTACCAGACGGGGTTATTAATGTTGTATACGGTGATCCGGTCATGATTACCGATACCGTTTTGAAAAGCCCTGATTTTTCAGGTATACATTTTACCGGTTCGACCCATGTATTCAAAGAGCTTTGGAAACAAATCGGAAACAATATTCACACTTATAAGACTTACCCAAGAATTGTTGGAGAGACTGGTGGAAAAGACTTTATTATTGCCCACCCAACGGCCAAACCGCAACAAGTAGCAACAGCTATATCGCGTGGGGCGTTTGAATTTCAGGGACAAAAATGTAGTGCCGCATCACGGGTTTATCTTCCAAAGTCTACTTCCGAAGAAATTTTAAACCTGGTAAAGAAAGATGTTCAGTCGTTCAACAAGCCCGGAAGCCCTGAAGATATGAGCAACTTTATTACTGCTGTTATTCATGAAGGCTCTTTTGACAAATTGGCAAAGTATATCGATCAAGCAAAAGAAGACGAAAATGCCGAGATAATTGTAGGTGGCGAATACGATAAATCGAAAGGTTATTTTATCGAGCCAACGGTTATCTTAACGACAGATCCCAAGTACACCACCATGGAAACCGAACTTTTCGGCCCCGTGGTTACCGTTTATGCTTACGAAGATAAAGACTGGTCTAAAACCCTTAAACTGGTTGACGAAACTTCGGAATACGCACTTACAGGCGCTGTAATTTCAGGCGACCGATATGCTATTGATGAAGCTACCAAAGTATTGCAAAATTGTGCGGGCAACTTCTATATAAATGATAAACCGACCGGAGCAGTAGTGGGGCAACAACCTTTCGGTGGAGCTAGAGCATCAGGTACAAACGACAAGGCAGGGTCTATGCAAAACTTGCTGCGATGGGTGTCTCCAAGATTAATTAAAGAAACTTTTGTTACTCCTGAAGATTATCGGTATCCTTTTTTAGGCTAAACCGGTTACGCTTATACTATTATTTTGAAAGGGATGATTTTCGAACGACCGGAAATCACCCCTTTTTTTATACCTGAATTTGTAATTTATTTAAATTCTCAAGAGTAATTAGCACCTTTTTAATACCTTGTAAACAAATCACTTAATTTCAAAATAACTACTTCATTAACAACAACTAAAACTCATTGAAAATGAAAAAATCAATCATTGCATTACTGTTTTTGGCAAGTACATTCACCTTTGCCCAAGACAACCTTACCCAAAATACAATTAAAGGGGTATTAGAAGGCAATCAGGCCCAGGTCGTCTCATTGGCCGAAGCGTTCTCTGAAGAACAATACAATTGGAGACCTATGGAAGGCGTTAACTCCGTAGGGGAAGCATTGATGCACGTAGCAGGTGCCAACTATTTCTTGGCATCAAAACTTGGGTTCGCACCACCAGAAGATGTAGATATGATGAACTTGGGCAAAATAACCGGAAAAAGCAATATTATAGAAGCCTTAAAAAAATCAAACGAATTCGTTCTAGACAAAATTACAAAAGTCGAAAGTGATGGTTTAGATGAAGAAGTCGACTTCGGATTCATGAAAATGAACAAACTTAGCGGACTATTGGTCATCATGGAACATAATGGGGAGCATAAAGGTCAATTAATCGCCTATGCACGTTCGAATGGAGTTACCCCTCCTTGGAGCAAATAAGGCGTTTTTAAGATAGTCATGTTAAGAACCTTGCTGAAATCAGCAAGGTTTTTTTATTGATAGCTTTTAAAAAAACATAAGAAACACCCTTAAAATAGGGTAATTCAGGCCTATTTGAATACAAAACATTGAAGTCCAATGCAATATCAATGTAAATTTAACGTTAATTAATTGTAAAACAAACGTAATATACTGATCTTTGTATATAATTAAATGAGTTGGATTATGAGAAGGACTACAATCATCACCAAGACTAGAATGCTAGTCAATTGCTTCCAAATACATTTTTGGGGCTATTTGAAGATTTATGCTAGAAAGTACAGAAAAACTTACTACAACCTACTAAGCTTATAGGTTAACCTTTAAATTTAAGAGGTAAGTAAACCACTTTTTTAGTTTGAAAGAATTCTTCATCAAAATAATCGGGCAAATCAAAAATCTGAACGGTCTTATAATCTTTGAGCTCTTCGGTAAGATCACCGCCTTTTAAATAAAGTATGCCGTTTTTGCGATCATGAACGGATTCTTTTTTGATTTTACCCTTGACCCAATGCGTGAAGGTAGGCATCGCGGCCACAGCCCTACTTACAATAAAATCGAACTGCCCATCAATTTCTTCAACTCGAGCATTTAACGAACGTACATTTTTCAATTGCAGACCATCGACCACCTCCTCTACCACCTTGATTTTCTTTCCGATAGAGTCGACCAATGTAAACTGAACTTCTGGAAATAAGATAGATAAAGGTATACCCGGGAAACCACCGCCGGTACCCACATCTAGGATCGAACTGCCCTCTTTAAAAGTTTGAATTTTGGCAATACCCAGTGAATGCAACACATGACGCAAATACAATTCTTCGATATCTTTTCTAGAAACCACATTTATCTTTTGATTCCAATCTTTATAAAGTTCTTCTAGAATCAGGTACTGCTGACGTTGGGTATCAGATAAATTGGGAAAATATTTAAAAACTATTTCAGCGGTCATGCGTATATTTGTATGATTACAAAATTACTATATTCACTCACGATAATATAACTACATCAGATTAAATGGGCGTATTTTAAATTATCCCCAAGAAAAGAACCCTATAAATGAATACAAAAACCGTACGCTTCTCGAGAAAAGATCCGGCACATTTTTTTAAAACCCTCAACAAGAGGGTGAACGATTATTTCAAAGAGAACCAAATAAAAAAAACGGGCAATTGGCGCTTGCACTTGAAAACCATAATCATGTTTGCCCTATTTCTCACTCCCTATTTTTTAATTTTAACACTTGGCTTACCGACTTGGGCCAATCTTCTACTTACTATAGTAATGGGCGTTGGCATGGCCGGTGTTGGCATGAATGTTATGCATGATGGTAATCATGGTTCATATTCCAATAAAAAATGGGTGAACAAGCTAATGGGTAGCAGTATCTACATATTAGCAGGTAATGTATACAACTGGCAAGTACAGCATAATGTATTGCACCATACCTATACCAATATTCATGAACATGATGAAGATATGGAAGCAGGCAGAATTCTACGCTTTTCAAAACATGCGAAATGGCACAAATACCATAAATTTCAGCATTTCTATTCCGTTTTGCTATATGGCCTATTGACCTTTAATTGGGCAATAACTACAGATTTTATGCAAATGTACCGCTATACCAAAAGAAAATTGTCTTACGGTAAATTTCCTAACCCTGTCGTTAACTGGAGTACTTTAGTCGTTACAAAATTGCTTTATATAACGATATGGATAGTACTTCCCATGATTTTCGTCGATATAGCCTGGTGGAAAGTACTTTTAGGCTTCTTTATTATGCACTATGTGGCCGGCGTGATCTTAAGCGTTGTATTTCAATTGGCCCATATTGTTCATGATGCCCAAACACCGTTACCGGATGAAAGCGGAACGATGAAAAATACCTGGGCCATTCATCAATTGTTCACCACTGTCAATTTTGGTACTAAAAACCGAATTGTCAACTGGTTTACTGGCGGACTCAACCATCAGGTCGAGCACCATATTTTCCCCAATATCAGTCATGTTCATTACACAAAAATTTCTAAAATTGTGAAAGAAACGGCAATGGAATTTAATTTGCCTTATCATGAATACAGAACTACCAGAAAAGCTATAATTTCGCACTTCAAACACCTGAAAGAATTAGGGCAACAGCCTTCTCTACAGATGTGATAGATTAATACATATTGTTTTATTCATGTGATCGACACGTTTATAAAAACGTTTTCACACCTTTAAATTAAAAATCGAGATGACTTCAACTTTAGCTACATCTAACGGTCTATCTGACCGAATCAATAGTTTAACCCCTTCAGCCACTCTTGAAATGGCGGCCAAAGCGCGTGAGTTACGCGCAGCCGGTAAAGATATTATCGGATTGAGCCTTGGAGAACCGGATTTCAACACACCTGACTATATAAAAGATGCTGCCGTTGAGGCCATCAATCAAGATTACAATTCTTATACACCTGTAGATGGTTACGTAGATTTGAAAGATGCTATCATCACAAAGTTCAAACGTGACAATGGCATCAATTACGATCATGCTCAAATTGTAGTTTCAACTGGAGCGAAACAAGCCCTCTACAATATAGCACAGGTAGTTTTAAACGCAGGAGACGAAGTGATTCTACCCTGCCCATATTGGGTAAGTTATAGTGATATCGTGAAACTTGCCGATGGTGTACCTGTTGAAGTCGCCACTTCAATCGAGAGTGATTTTAAAATGACCCCCGAACAACTGGAAGCCGCCATCACCCCAAAGACCCGCATGCTTTGGTACAGTTCACCATGTAACCCAAGTGGCTCCATCTACAGTGAGAATGAACTTCGTGCCCTGGCCGATGTATTGAAAAAGCATCCGCAGATAATCGTAGTGAGCGATGAAATTTATGAACATATCAACTACGGGGTAACAGAACACGCTTCTATGGCCGCATTTGAAGATATGTACGATAGAACGGTTACCGTAAACGGAGTTGCCAAAGCTTTTGCCATGACCGGCTGGAGAATTGGTTATATCGGCGCACCAAAGGCCATTGCTCGGGCGTGTAACAAGTTACAAGGCCAAGTTACCAGTGGAGCGAACTGCATCGCTCAGCGCGCTGTAATCACCGCTCTTACCGAATCTCCCGACCGAGTTCAGTTTATGGTAGATAAGTTCAAGGAAAGACGTCAACTTATCTTAGGCCTATTAAACGAGATCGAAGGTTTTCGTTGCAACGAGCCAGAGGGTGCATTCTATGTATACCCAGATGTTACGGCCTATTTCGGAAAAACGCTTAACGGGGTCACTATCGAAAATGCTTCCGATTTTGCAATGTACTTGTTAGAACATGCCAATGTTGCTACCGTAACCGGAGATGCTTTCGGAAACGGCAACTCTATTAGAATTTCTTATGCAGCATCCGAAGAAGATATTAAAGAAGCCATTTCAAGAATTAAAAAGGCTCTGAGCTAAAAAAAGAAATAATATATATAAAAAAGGCTCTTCCGTATAAACTGAAGAGCCTTTTTCTTATAACAAACTTACCTAAGTAAAGTTATATTTTTTTCCAGAAGTAAGGCGAGAACAGGATCAGCACCGTAAACAGTTCTAACCTACCGGCGAGCATTAAAAAACCGCACCACCACTTACCTATATCGGGCAAGCCATTAAAATTACTTACCGGATTCAATGTGCCGAACGCTGGGCCAACATTGCCTAAAGAAGAGGCGGCACCACCTATTGCGGTAACAAAATCCATACCCATCGCCCCAAGGCCTAACGCGCCAATAATAAATAGCAACATATAGAGCACAAAAAAAGCTATGATATTATAGACAATATGTTCCTTCACTGTTTTGCCATTATAGCGTACGGGTATTACGGCACTGGTATGCAATGTGCGCTTAAACTCTAATAATCCGTTCTTGATGATTAAGATATGTCGCATTACTTTGATACCACCTGCGGTCGAACCCGCAGAACCTCCCAAAAACATCAATCCGAAAAAGAAGACGGTCAAGAAAGGTGTCCAACTAGTAAAGTCGGCCGTGACAAAACCTGTTGTGGTTACCACAGCGACAACTTGAAATAGCGCATGTCGAAAAGCACTTTCGGCATCGCCCAAAACTTTAGGGTGATAATCATTTATAACGACATCGGCTTTAAAGAATATTACCAAAGCGGCAATAATTGTAAATGAAAGAATAAAGCCCGTATAAAATTTCAGCTCCTCATCTTTTATAATACGCTGTATTTTTCCCTTAAACGCGAAGTAACTCATTACGAAGTTCGTACCCGCCAAGAACATAAATAAAATTATAATATATTGTATCAATGGCTGATCGTTCCAGTATGCTAAGCTCAGGTTTTTAGTAGAAAAACCACCTGTTGAAAGGGTTGCCAAAGAATGGTTGATGGCATCGAAAAAAGACATGCCAGCTAACTTCAAAAGTACGGTCTCCGCCAAGGTATAGCCCAAATAAATAAACCAAAGTCGTTTGGCCGTATCGGTTATACGTGGGTGTAATTTATCAGCGCTAGGCCCTGGTGCTTCCGCTGCAAATAACTGCATACCCCCAATACCTAAAAGCGGTAATATGGCGATTGCCAATACAATAATTCCCATTCCACCGATCCAATGCGTCAAACTGCGCCAAAACAACAACCCTTCCGGTAGCGACTCGATATCATCCAATATTGACGCCCCCGTCGTGGTATAACCGGAAATAGTTTCAAAAAAAGCATTGGTAACGGAAGGTATGGCGTTAGAAAACAGATACGGAAGCATACCCGATACCGACATCACGATCCAACCAAAGGTAACGATGATATAACCTTCTTTACGCTTTACCTCTTTTTTATGGTCTCTAGTATAGAACATTGCGAAAGTACCCCCGAACATTGAGGTTATTGCGGCCAGAGCAATGCCAAGTGTAGCCCCATCGGAATAAATGCCGCTCACTAATGCCGCCAAAAGCATAAAGCCACCATTGCAAAGCAATAGCAGCCCCATAATATGGAATATTATTTTTGAGTTCAGACGCATTAAAGAAACAATCGTTCAATTTTCGGAATAGCTTCCGGAAGACAGCAGACCACCACTCGGTCGCCCGCCTTAATTTCAAAACCACCCAAGGCAATAATACCTTCATCATCTCGCACAACACCACCAATAGTAGCTGAACGCGGAAAATCGAGCTCTCTAATGAGATTACCGGTTACCCGGGATGTAGGCTTTACTACGAATTCAAGGATTTCGGCGTTCAAATTGTTCAACCTCATCAAGGCCACTACTTCTCCTTTTCGAATGTGCCGGAAAATATTATTGGCCGCCAAAAGTTTTTTGTTGATCAAAGTATCAATTCCTATAGAATGTGAAAGTTGAAAATAATCCATATTCTCCACCAAGGCTATAGTTTTCTTGATACGTTTCGACTTGGCTACCAAACAAGACATAATATTGGTTTCGGAGTTACCTGTAACGGCAATAAACGCATCCATAGATTCAAGGCTTTCTTCTTCTAAGAGCTCTACGTTTCTACCGTCTCCATTAATTACCAAGGCATTTGGCAGGTCATCGGCCAAATCAAAGGCCTTTTCTTTATCTTTCTCAATTAACTTAACGTTGAAGCGATTCATACAAAGATCGCGGGCGGCTTTAAAACCTACCTTGCTCCCTCCAAGAATCATTACGTTCTTGATTTCCTCCTTCTTCTTCCCAGTGAGTTTATAAAGTTCTTCTACTCCCTCTGTGGTCGTAATAAAGTAAACTTGATCACCATCTTTAAAGACCGTATCACCACGAGGTATTACCGTATATTGGGTTCCTGTACGCTGTAACGCAATCGGCATAAAATGCAGTTCAGGAAATATTTTTGCAGCCTCTTTGACCATCTTGCCCACGAATGGGGCCGAAGGTGGTAACGAGACACCGACCATAATCAACTTGCCCATTTCGAATTCATAGGTATCGTTGAAGGCCGACTTGTTCAACAGCAACTTTATTTCCGTCGCCGCCAACTCCTCCGGAGAAATAAGTTCATCTATACCCAATTCTGAAAAACGAAGGGTTTCACGATTTTCGACAAATTCAGTATTAGAAATTCTGGCAATAGTTTGTTTACACCCCAATTGCTTGGCCAACATACATAGAGTCAAATTCGTAGTTTCAGAAGCGGTGACACCGATCATCAAACTTGAATCTTGAACATTGGCATCTTTCAATACCGCAATAGAAGTAGCATCGCCTCGCAATACGCGAATATCCAAATGGGTATCGGCGTAGGCCAGACTTTCTTTGTTAGTATCTATAAGTGTAATGTCTTGAGATTCGTAAGACAGCAGTTTTGCCAGATGAAAACCTACTTCACCGGCACCTGCAATAATAATTTTCATTCGCTAGCAACTTTGTGTGGGCCTGCAGTTTATATACACTAACACAATTTAATAGTATACTGCTCAGGTTATAATATGCGCAGCAAAATTACACATTTAATCGATCGTCACTTTTAAAATGGTACTTAATTACTCTTTCGCCCTTGAAAAGCAATCTTATTCACCTTACAACGTATACTTGGGCCGATATTGTATCTTTGCACAAAAAATTGCCCGATGGCTAAAAAGGTATTACCGTATAAAGATTCTGAACTTGGCAAAAAAGACCAGGTTACGAAAATGTTCGATACTATTTCAGGCAGCTATGACGGTCTAAATAGAGTCATTTCATTTGGCATAGATATTAAATGGAGGAATCGTGTTGTTGATATTATCAAAGCCTCTCGACCCAAAACCATTCTAGATATTGCCACAGGAACAGGCGATTTGGCCATAAACTTAGTAAAGACCGGAGCCGAATCTATAGTTGGATTGGACATTTCACCAGGCATGCTTGAAGTTGGCAAGAAAAAAATTGAGCATAAAAATTTAAACCAGGCTATTGAAATGGTTGTGGGCGATAGTGAAAACCTACCCTTTTCAGAAAACAGTTTTGATGCTATTACCGTAGCATTTGGCGTTCGTAATTTTGAGAACCTTGAAAAAGGTTTAGCCGAAATCTATCGTGTTCTGGCTACTGGCGGTACTTTTGTGGTATTGGAGACGTCAGTACCGACAAAGTCACCGTACAAACAAGGCTATGGTTTCTATACCAAAAATGTGTTGCCCGTAATTGGGAAACTCTTTTCAAAAGACCGTTCTGCCTATGCCTATTTGAGTGAATCGGCATCTGTTTTTCCGCATGGTGAAGCGTTCAACAATATTTTGAGAAAAATCGGGTTTATAGAGGTAGAGAACAAACCCCAGACATTTGGGGTGGCATCTATATATATAGCCAAAAAGTAAACTACTGCCCCAGAAGGGCATTTTAAAAATACCGGCTCCCCTATTGTTTCAAGGCACTGATGGAGCGGATAATTTTTTTTGAATGAAAAGATTTTTTTTGCTTTTGGGAATTGCGTTGTGTATGACCTCGGCAGTTAGCGCTCAGTTTAACGCCGATCCCATTCTAAATATTGAAAATAAAGACAAAAAGTTTCTTAACTACGGATACTTTCTAGGTTTTAACCGCTACGGATTCAAATTTGATTATAAAGAAGACCGAGGCAATCAAAGTACGGACATTCAAGTTCTTAAATCTACAGGATTTAACGTAGGTCTTATCGGTGAAATGAGGCTTCATGAATTTTTAGACCTTCGACTTGAACCAGGTCTCTACTACAATGCCAGAACACTAGGTTTTCCCGGGTTTCAAGCTACAGAAGAAGGCGAGAGAAATGCGATTCGCGAAGTTAAATCTACATACATCAACTTTCCTTTATTATTAAAAATAAATACCAAACGTTTTGGTAATTGGAAACCTTTCTTGGTTGCGGGGCCATCAGCCTCACTAAACCTAGGTAGCAACGAAGATAGCCCCGATGATAATAGTAGTGGTACTTTCAGGATGAAAAAGTGGACATACAACTACGAGCTTGGTTTTGGCATCGATTTCTATCTCGAATACTTTAAGTTCACCCCCTCTATAAGAGGCGTTTTTGGCCTTACCGACGAACTGATTAGAGATGTTGACCCCAATAGCCCATGGACGGGCAATATTGAAAAAATGAGCACTCGTGGCCTTTTTATTAATTTCACTTTTGAGTAAGGTTAACAACCCACCTCTACCCTCTTCTTATTTCGTTCAATAAAATTGCAGTAGCCGTTGCCACATTCAAACTCTCTGTGGCCTGCATACCAAATTGAGGTATACTTATTTTTTGATTTATAAGACTCTCTATTTTTTCAGAAATTCCATTGGCTTCATTACCCATAACGAGAACGCCAGACTTTGGCAGCTTGTTTTCGTAAACCACCTCCCCATTCATAAAAGCGCCATAAATCGGCACCTCCAATGTCTTAAGAAAGTCATATAAATCGGTATACCCAACGTTGACCCTTGCAATGGAACCCATTGTTGCTTGTAATGTTTTCGGGTTATAGCAGTCAACGGTCTCCTTAGAACATATAAGATGTTTAATTCCGAACCAATCACATAACCTTATTATGGTACCTAAATTCCCGGGATCCCGAACATCATCTACGGCAACTATCCAATCATCAAAATTTACTTGCTCAATCTTTGGAATCTTGAAGATACCCAAAACTTTATTCGGGGTATTCAATGCACTAATTTTTTTAAGCTCGGCCTCGGTAATCAATTCAACTATCTCATTTGAAGCAGGTAGTAATCCTAATTCAGTACTATATACCTTTACCACAGCAAATCGAGAGTTCAACAACTCTTGAACAGCCTTTTTTCCTTCAACAAAAAAAAGCCCGTTTTCATTGCGGTACTTTTTTTGATGCAGACTTCTTATAAGTTTTATTTGGCTTTTAACAATCATAAAAAGATGTATTTTTGGGGGCTATGATCACATCGTTACGCATCACCAATACGTGCGCTAAAATAAGCCTATTATTTCTAGTGGTGGTGATCAATTCTTGTAACACCCTTAAAAGGGTCGGAGAAAATGAACTCTTGCTTACAGAAAATACTATTTTCGCCGATGGGGAAGAGGTCAAAGATGAGGCTATTGAGAGTTTAATTCTTCAAGAACCGAATACAACTTTACTGGGTTATCCGCTCCGCTTGAACCTTTATAACCTTGCCAAGAAAAACCCTGATTCTTCGTATCAGGCCTGGCTTTATCGGAAAGAAAAAAGAGAACCGAGACTGGTTCGATTGTTATCAAAAAAACAAGTTGACCGATTAGGTGAGTCTTTTTTGGTTACCGGCCTCAGCGAGTGGCTTAAAAACATAGGGGAAGCCCCTGTCGTCGTAGACACCACCAAAGCAAGACGTACTTTAGAGCGGTTAAGTGCTTATTATGGCAGTAAGGGGTATTTTAACAACAATACAACTTTTGACATTGACTCGTTATCGAAAAAGAAACGCGCCAAAGTTTACTATCAAGTAGATTTAGGAAAACCTTTCTTTATAGACTCATTATCTCATGAAATAGCCTCGAAGGCAATCGACTCTCTTTACCAACTTAATAATGAACTGTCTTTTGTAAAACAGGGTGACCAGTTCGACCTGACCCAATTTTCAAGGGAACGTGAAAGGTTGAGCAGTACCTTTAGAAATTCAGGGGTCTACAACTTTCAAGAGAGCTCCATATCATACGATATCGCTACCGACACCACCAAAGTGGCCGATGACCAGCAAATGAATATCGAGCTGAACATCGATAATTTTAAAAGAAGAGGTGATACTGCCGTAACCTCAAGCGAGTATAAGGTATACCGGTTCGATAAAATAAATATCTATACCGATTATCTTTACGACGAGAGCGATAGTGAGCAAAAATTTATCAGCTACGGCGACTACAATATATTTTATCACGATAAACTCAGGTTTAAGCCCAAAACCCTGGCCAATGCTGTTTTCTTTAAAAAAGATAGTATTTATAGGGATATTGACAGAACCAGAACCTACAGACAGATTACAAATTTAGGGGTGTTCAAATATCCGACGATTACTTCTGAACCTAACGGGGATAGCAACACTTTGGATGCCAACATTTATCTTGCCGCGAGACCTAAATATTCGTTAGGAACGTCTTTTGAAATTACGCGATCGAACATTCAGCAAGTAGGCTTGGCACTGAGCCCTTCATTACAGGCCCGAAACCTTTTTGGCGGTGCGGAAAACCTTAGTTTAGCAGGTAGGCTCAGTATTGGTTCTTCGAACGACCCAAGCATAATAGACAATCGTTTTTTCAATATACAAGAATATGGCGTCGACCTTAATTTAGATATACCTCGCATATGGTTTCCGTTTTTTAATACAAATTCTATCATTCCCAGTTATACACTTCCAAGAACTCGTATATCACTTGGTACCAGTTTTCAAAAAAACATAGGTCTTGACAAACAAGCCTTTAATAGCGTGTTAAGCTACAATTGGGTTCCTTCCGATTTCATCAAACATAACGTAGAACTTATTAACCTACAATTCGTGCGAAATGTCAATATTGATCGTTTTTTTAACGTTTATCGAAACTCGTATGAGCAATTAGACGAGGTAGCAGACCTTTTTGACAATGCCAACCTCTACCCTGAACTTGAACCTTTTTTTGAAACAACAGGTACTTCGACCGATCCAAGGCTTATTATTCCATCAGGCACCACAGGCTTTACCCAGGCGGTATTAAATAATGAAATAACTACTACGGCCGCTCAGTTGCAGACTGTCAGCAGAATTGAAGAAAGGAGGGATAGGTTGACAGAAAACAACCTGATATTCGCTAGTAACTATACCTTAAATTTGAATAATCGAGAAACCATAACCGACAATACCTTCTACCAGTTTCGTTTTAAAGTGGAAAGTGCCGGAAATCTTTTATCTGCCATTTCAGAAATTATTCCTTTCGAAGAAAATGAGAATGAAGACCGTCTCATATTCGGGGTACCCTATAGTCAATATATAAAGACTGAATTCGATTATGTGAAATATTGGAATGTATCTCGTGACAATGTCTTGGCATTACGTACATTTTTTGGTATTGCTATACCTTACGGTAACTCTAACAACATCCCCTTTGTACGAAGTTACTTTGCAGGAGGCGCCAATGATATTCGGGCATGGTCGCCTTATTCTTTGGGGCCTGGTAGCACTGATGCTATTAATGATTTCAATGAAGCCAATCTCAAAATAGGTGTAAACCTTGAATATCGATTTCCGCTCATAGGCGATTTAAAGGGTGCGCTCTTTGCCGATGCCGGTAATATTTGGAACGTATTTGACAATGTTGAAGATCCGGCAGCTACTTTTACGGGTTTTAAATCATTAGAAGATATTGCCTTGGGTACGGGGTTCGGCCTACGTTACGATTTCACTTACTTTGTGCTTCGAGCCGATTTGGGTTTCAAAACTTACAACCCTGCCAATGAAATTTCCCAAAGATGGTTCACAGATTTCGACTTTTCAAACGCCGTGCTTCAAATCGGTATCAACTACCCCTTCTAAAATTATATCAGGCTAAAATACCTATAATGCTATATCGACCTTGAAAACTAAGCGATATTCTTGCCTAGCCCTTACTTTCGAGAGATATTATTTTATTACTTTTGTCCCATTCAATTTACAAACCTAGATTAAAGAAACTATGGCCCACAATATCAAGCCCGGCGTTGCTACCGGAGATGAAGTTCAAGAAATTTTCAAATATGCAAAGGAAAAAGCTTTTGCATTGCCAGCGGTAAACGTAATAGGATCGAATACCATCAATGGTGTTTTAGAAACAGCTGCTAGCTTGAATGCTCCCGTAATCATTCAGTTCTCGAATGGAGGGGCTCAATTCAATGCAGGAAAAGGACTCTCAAACGAAAATCAAAAAGCGGCCGTATTAGGTGCGGTTGCCGGTGCAAAACATGTTCATCAATTGGCCGAGGCCTATGGTGCTACCGTAATTTTACATACAGACCATTGCGCGAAGAAATTGTTACCTTGGATCGATGGTATGTTAGATGCTAGTGAAAAACACTTCGCGGAAACTGGAAAATCTTTGTTCAGTTCTCATATGATCGATCTTTCGGAAGAGCCAATCGAGGAGAACATCGAAATTTGTAAGGGGTATTTAGAGCGCATGAGCAAAATGAACATGACGCTTGAAATCGAATTGGGTATTACAGGAGGCGAAGAAGACGGTGTAGACAATTCTGATGTAGATGATTCAAAACTTTACACGCAACCAGAAGAAGTTGCCTATGCTTACGAAGAACTTTCAAAAGTAAGCCATAGATTTACAATTGCTGCCGCTTTCGGTAATGTTCATGGGGTCTACAAACCAGGTAATGTTAAATTGACTCCGAAAATTTTAAAGAATTCACAAGAACATATCTCTGAGAAATATGGGGTAGAAAACAATCATATCGATTTTGTTTTTCATGGTGGTTCCGGTTCTTCGGTAGAAGAAATAAGGGAAGGCATCAGCTACGGAGTTATAAAAATGAACATCGATACCGATTTGCAATATGCGTTCTTATCCGGTGTTCGTGATTATGTTCAAGATAAAAAAGATTATTTACAGGCTCAAATCGGAAACCCTGAAGGAGCTGACGAGCCTAACAAAAAAACTTATGACCCACGCGTGTGGTTGAGGGAAGGTGAAAAAGCGTTTTCTGAGCGTTTGAAACAAGCTTTCGCAGATTTAAACAACATTGACACCCTATAATTTTCAAGTATATCCTCTAACGATAATATGGAAGAAATGACGGCTTGGTTTAAGAGAAAAGAAAAAGGAATACAAACAGCTACCGAAGAGAAAAAAGACACCCCAAAAGGGCTCTGGTACAAATCTCCCACAGGGAAAATTGTAGAATCTGAAGAGTTGGCAAAAAACTTTTATGTAAGCCCTGAAGATGATTACCACGTTAGAATAGGTAGTAAAGAATATTTTGAGATCGTCTTTGACAATAATAAGTTCAAAGAGCTAGACGCTAAGCTTACCTCAAAGGATCCTTTAAAGTTTGAAGACACCAAAAAGTATTCTGACCGCCTAAAGGACGCTCAGAAAAAAACCAATCTAAAAGATGCCGTGCGTACTGCAGTAGGTAAGTCACTGGGCAAAGATTTGGTTGTAGCTTGTATGGATTTTAGCTTTATCGGAGGTTCAATGGGAAGTGTCGTCGGCGAGAAAATCGCACGTGCCATTGATTATGCCATCAAGAAAAAACTTCCTTTCGTAATGGTATCTAAATCTGGTGGGGCCCGAATGATGGAGGCTGCACTTTCGTTGATGCAGTTGGCCAAAACATCGGCCAAACTTGCACAGTTGGCAGAAGCTAAGATTCCTTATATATCTTTATGTACCGACCCAACAACAGGTGGCACTACTGCTTCTTATGCCATGCTTGGTGATATTAATATCTCAGAACCTGGTGCTTTAATTGGTTTTGCCGGTCCTAGAGTAGTAAAAGAAGCAACTGGAAAAGAGCTTCCCGACAACTTTCAAACGGCTGAATTCGTTAAAGAACATGGCTTTCTTGATTTTATAGTTCACCGCCGCGATTTGAAGAATAAAATCAATCTTTATATTGATTTAATTCAGAACAACCCGGTAAGGTCTTAAACGTAAAAAACAATTCTTATACATTCTTAATGTTTAATGATAAAGTTCGTTTAAGTAAAGTCAAAGATCCTTTCTTATATAAAAACCAACTACTTTCTCTAAGTAGTTGGTTTTTTTAGTTAAATTAGGCTTCTATCCCCCTTTTATTTAATATAAAATCATTTTAAATGAAAGCGGTCTATCTTTTTTCTCTAGTCATATTACTGTTTTCTTTTGCATGTAGAAACAAAGCACAAAACGAAATAGACCTATCGCAAAAATCGTTTATTGCCTGTGCCCCGATAACAACAGATGCTGAATGGTACAAGGGAGATAATGTAGCTCCGATTATCGATGGCCTTGATGCCCTTCATTTCACCACTACCACCAAGGACAGTTTGGCCCAGAAGTATTTTGACCAAGGCCTGATTCTCGCTTATGCATTTAATCATGCCGAAGCAGCAAGGTCATTCTATTACGCTACAAAACTAGACCCTGAGTTCACTATGGGATATTGGGGGTATGCCTATGTTCTGGGCCCTAACTACAATGCAGGAATGGAATATGACAATTACCAAAGAGCTTATGATGCTGTTTTAAAAGCTCAGAATTTAGTAACAGCCGCTACCTCTCTTAAAGAAAGAGCACTTATCGATGCCTTGAGTGCCAGATATGTCGAAGAACCTGTAAAAAACAGGTCAAAATATGATATAGCTTATTCTCATGCAATGAAAAAAGTATCAGAGCAGTTTCCTAATGACCCTGATATTTCAACACTGTATGCCGAATCGATCATGAATCTTCACCCATGGGATTTATGGAAAGATAATGGTGAAGCACAGAATTGGACGTATAAAATAATATCCCAGCTACAAAAAGCTATGTCGGTTGACCCAAAACACCCGGGAGCACATCATTTTTACATTCACATCATGGAAGCCTCGAAAGAACCAGAAAAAGCGCTAAAAAGCGCACAATTATTTGATAGTGATTTAGTTGCCGGAGCCGGTCATTTAGTTCACATGCCCTCTCACATCTATATAAGAACCGGCGATTACCATAAAGGTACACTATCAAACCAAAGAGCAGCTGCGGTAGACAGCTCATACGTGGCCAGTTGTAATGCTCAAGGTGCTTATCCTCTATCCTATTTTCCACATAATTATCATTTCATGGCAGCTACCGCTACTCTTGAAGGCAACAGCAAAATTGCTTTAAAAGCCGCATATAAAGTTGCATCTCACGCCAACTTATTATTAATGAAAGAACCAGGTTGGGGAACTCTGCAACATTATTACACCATACCCTATTATATAAATATAAAGTTTGCAAAATGGAATGATATCTTATTAATGAAAAATATTGATTCGACTTTAATATATCCTCAAGCAATCAGAAGTTATGCGCGTGGCATGGCTTTTCTTGGTCTCAATGATCTAAATAATTCAAGGTTAGAACTCGAACGTTTACAAAAATTAGCTAAAGATCCAAGCCTTAAAGAAATTACTATATGGGATATTAACTCAGTCGATGTATTGCTTGAAATTGCAAAACGAGTATTAGAAGCCGAATTATTAGCAAAAGAATTGAATTTTGAAAAAAGTATCAATTTACTAAATGAAGCAGTTACTTATGAAGACAACTTGAATTATAACGAACCTCCCGACTGGTTCTTTTCTGTTAGACACCACTTGGGCGCAATTCAAATTGAGGCCGGAAAATTTGAAGATGCCATTAGTACCTTCAAAGAAGATTTAATAAAATTCCCGAAAAATGGCTGGGCCCTTCACGGGCTGCAACAAGCCTATATTAACACTCAGGACAAGGACAACTTAATTGATACATCAGAAAAATTGAAGAAAGCTTGGTCAACTTCAGATGTTAGCTTAATATCATCACGACTTCAGTAAACTAAACTTAATGCCAATCTCTTATCTAGAAAATTCGGTTTTAAGCTTTTAAATTACCAAATAATCTTATCTTTGCGGCCTGATTGAAAATCAATCACGTACATAAAAATCATTTAAAACAATATTGGCATGTATCTAAGTAAAGAAGTAAAAGCCGACATCTTCAAGAAATATGGAGGCAAAGCAGAGAACACAGGTTCTACCGAAGGTCAGATTGCGTTGTTCACACACCGCATCAACCACCTAACCGAGCATTTGAAAAAAAATCAAAAAGACTACAACACTGAGCGTTCATTAGTTCGTTTGGTAGGTAAAAGAAGAAGTCTTCTTGATTATATGATAAAGAACGATATTGTTAAGTATCGTGAACTTATCAAAGAATTGAATATCAGAAAATAATTGACTCGGGGACTGAAAATTTTCAGTCCCTTTTTTTATATTGCAAAAGCCCTCGTTTCGCGAGGCAAATTCAAAAAGCTTCACACGGTTTTTCATTGGTCAACACAACACAACAACTCCGACCAGAGAAAATGTCGGAAAGACCATTGTTTAACAGTTCGCCCGTTTGGCGGATTTAAATCAAATTTATGATTCCAAAAGTATTTAAAGAGGTCATAGACCTTGGTGACGGTAGGGAAATTTCTATCGAAACCGGAAAATTGGCAAAGCAGGCCCACGGTTCTGTCGTTGTGCAATCAGGAAAGTGTATGCTATTGTGTACCGTTGTTTCCAACTACAAACAAAGCGATGTAGACTTTCTACCCCTTACGGTAGATTATCGCGAAAAATTTGCGGCCGCTGGCCGTTACCCTGGTGGGTTTTTCAAAAGAGAAGCCAGACCTAGTGATGGTGAAGTATTGACTATGCGTTTAGTGGATCGCGTTTTACGTCCGTTATTTCCGAAAGATTATCATGCCGAGACCCAAGTGATGATTCAGTTAATGTCTCATGATGAAGATGTTATGCCAGATGCCATGGCAGGTTTAGCCGCTTCTGCTGCTATTCAATTGTCAGATTTTCCTTTTGAATGTGCTATCTCCGAAGCAAGAGTTGGTCGTGTAAACGGTGAATTCATTATTAACCCAACTAGAGCCCAATTAGAAGAGTCTGACATCGATATGATGATAGGCGCATCTGCTGATTCTGTAATGATGGTTGAAGGTGAAATGGATGAAATTTCCGAAGAGGAAATGACCGAAGCTATCAAATTCGCACATGAGGCCATTAAGGTACAATGTGCCGCCCAGTTACGTTTGGCCGAAGCATTCGGTAAAAAGGAAACTAGAGAATACGAGCCAGAGAGAGAAGATGAAGAATTGGCCAAGAAGGTACACGACCTGACGTATAGCAAAGTATACGATATTGCCAAAGCAGGTTCTGCCAAGCACGAAAGAAGTGCAGCTTTTGGCACTATCAAAGAAGAAGTTATCGCCTCTTTTTCCGAAGAAGAACAAGAAGAGTACAACGGATTAATCTCCAAATATTTCTATAAGGCAGAGAAGGCCGCTGTACGTGATTTAACCTTAAATGAAGGGTTACGTTTAGATGGGCGTAAAACGGATGAGATCAGACCAATTTGGTGTGAGGTCGATTACTTACCTTCTACACACGGTTCAGCCATCTTTACAAGGGGTGAGACCCAAGCTTTGGCTACGGTAACCCTTGGTACGTCTAGAGATGCCAATCAAATAGATATGCCTTCTCAAGAAGGTGAAGAGCGTTTCTACTTACACTATAACTTTCCTCCATTTTCAACTGGGGAAGCCAGACCTATTCGTGGTACTTCACGAAGAGAAGTCGGTCATGGTAATTTAGCTCAACGAGCTCTAAAGGGTATGGTGCCCGATGATTGCCCTTATACCGTTCGTGTGGTTTCAGAAGTATTAGAATCTAATGGTTCTTCTTCTATGGCTACAGTTTGTTCTGGTACGATGGCTTTAATGGATGCCGGTGTACAATTGAAAAAACCAGTTTCCGGTATTGCCATGGGATTAATATCTGATGCAGAAACCGGAAAATATGCCGTGCTTTCAGATATCTTGGGTGATGAAGATCACTTGGGTGACATGGACTTTAAAGTAACAGGTACTGAAGACGGTATTACCGCTTGCCAGATGGATATTAAGGTAAAAGGCCTTTCGTATGAAATCTTGGTAAATGCCTTGAAACAAGCAAGAGACGGTCGTTTACACATTCTCGGTAAATTAACTGACACTATTGCGGTACCGAATGCTGATGTGAAGCCTCATTCTCCGAAAATGGTAACCAGAATAATCCCGAACGAATTTATTGGAGCCCTTATCGGACCTGGCGGAAAGGTTATTCAAGAACTACAGAAAGAAACCGGTACTACTATCGTTATTAACGAAGATCCCGTTACCGAAGAAGGTATCGTTGAAATTTTAGGTACCGACCAAAACGGTATCGATGCCGTATTGACCAAAATTGATTCATTGATGTTCAAGCCAGAAGCGGGTAGCGTTTATGAAGTTAAGGTCATCAAAATGTTAGATTTCGGTGCAGTAGTAGAGTACCAAGATGCCCCTGGCAACGAGGTATTGCTACACGTATCTGAATTAGCATGGGAACGTACCGAAAATGTAACCGATGTGGTCAACATGGGCGATGTCTTCGATGTGAAATACATGGGGATCGATTCTCGAACAAGAAAAGACCGTGTTTCTAGAAAAGTTCTTCTACCAAAGCCAGAAGGCTATAAAGAAAGACCTCCAAGAAGCAACGATCGTAACGATCGTAATCGCGGAAAAGACAACCGCGGTCGCGACAATAGAGATAGAAAACCGAGAAGAGATTAGTCACTAATCCTCTTAGGTTTATTATAATGAAAGCTCCGATAATTGTACATCGGGGCTTTTTTTGTGCATCTTATCCAAAAAATCAAGTTTTTTTTACCCTAATGTAACATTTCAACCTTTTTTACGTATAAGTATATGCAACTATGCATAACGAAAGGAAATTTTAGATGAGACAGCTAAAAATTACAAAACAGGTCACCAACCGAGAAACAGCGTCTTTGGACAAGTACTTGCAAGAAATTGGCAAGGTAGACTTGATTACTGCAGATGAAGAAGTAGAATTGGCACAACGAATCAAGGCAGGCGACCAGGTCGCTCTTGAAAAACTGACTAAGGCCAACCTTCGATTTGTGGTATCTGTCGCCAAACAATATCAAAACCAAGGTTTAACCCTACCTGATTTAATTAATGAAGGCAACCTTGGGCTTATCAAAGCAGCACAGCGATTTGATGAAACTAGAGGTTTCAAATTTATCTCATATGCCGTTTGGTGGATTAGACAGTCCATTTTACAGGCCTTGGCAGAACAGTCAAGAATTGTTCGTTTGCCATTGAACAAAATTGGTTCTATCAACAAAATCAACAAGACTTTTGCTTTTCTTGAGCAGGCACACGAGCGTATGCCTTCTGCCGAAGAGATTGCCAAAGAATTGGATATGACCGTTGAAGACGTAAAACAATCTTTGAAAAATTCGGGCCGCCATGTTTCTATGGATGCTCCATTGATCGATGGTGAAGATTCTAACCTTTATGATGTACTTCGTAGCGGTGAGTCTCCAAACCCAGATAAAGAATTATTGCACGATTCGCTCAGAACAGAAATTGAAAGGGCCCTTGAAACATTGACCCCTCGTGAAGCTGATGTTATTCGTCTCTATTTTGGCCTTGCAGGTCAACATTCGATGACCTTGGAAGAAATCGGTGAAACTTTTGATCTGACCAGGGAAAGAGTTCGTCAAATTAAAGAAAAGGCGATTCGTAGATTAAAGCATACATCGAGAAGTAAAATCTTGAAAACCTACCTTGGTTAAACGTAAAACAAATTACAGCGTTAAATAATCCTTAAATTGGAAATTTGGCATATTAGTTGTAATTTTATCGGTAACAACAGTTTATCATGACTGTTCGTTTTTTGATTGATGAATAAACTCCGGCTGATTACCGGAGTTTTTTCATTTATACAAGTTTTCCAGCTTGTCCATTTTTTTGACAATAACCCGTGATCGTAATCTTAAAATGATTATACGGCAAGACCAACAGCTATATGAAAGATGATAATATTTCGAATCAACCCAATAATCCGCTTCATGGTGTAAAGTTGGCAGATATGCTTGAACATCTTACACAAAAATATACATGGGACGAGTTAGCGGAACGGGTGAACATCAATTCTTTCAAAAGCAACCCTTCCATGAAATCATCATTAAAGTTTTTGAGGCGAACACCATGGGCCAGAGAAAAAGTAGAACGTTTATATTTAAAATCGATTAAAAAATAACCGCTTGTGGCTTTGAACATAGTTTTAATAGAACCTGAAATACCTAACAACACTGGAAATATTGGCAGGTTGGCATTGGCTACGGGCTCGAACCTGCATTTGGTCAAACCCTTTGGTTTCGAATTAAGCGATAAAAGATTAAAGCGGGCCGGCCTTGACTATTGGCCCCATATTTCCCGCTTCACCTATGAGGGCCAAGACGAATTTTTTAGCATACATGGTGATAAAAAAATGGCATTCTTCTCTAGCCACGGTAAAAAGGCACATTGGTCCATTCCATATGAAGATGACCTGTTTCTCATTTTCGGAAAGGAGTCGGTCGGGCTGCCCAAAGAATTGACCGAGGCGAATGAAGATATGCTCTACCAAATACCTTTGTACAGCGAACACATACGCAGTTTAAATTTAGCCAACGCTGTGAGTATTGCCGTTTACGAAGGCTTACGTCAACTGAGCTGAATTACGGTTATGGCCATACATATAAACAACTGCCTCATTTCAAGCTAGAAAAACTCTCATTTGATTACTTTTGTAGCAATTATAGTTAAGATAAAATGAACAAAGCTAAAATAGCACCATCACTACTCGCGGCCGATTTCGGTAATTTGCAGCGAGATATTGAAATGGTCAACCAAAGTCAGGCCGATTGGCATCATATAGACATCATGGACGGTGTTTTTGTACCCAACATATCTTATGGTATGCCAGTGGTCAAAACGATTTCCGAGCACGCTACGAAGCCCTTAGATGTGCATCTAATGATTGTAGACCCCGACCGCTATATCAACACGTTCGCTGATTTGGGGGCCACCATTTTGACTGTTCACTACGAAGCATGCACTCACTTGCACAGAACGGTACAGGCCATTAAGAATGCCGGCATGAAAGCAGGTGTGGCGCTCAATCCGCATACCAATGTGAACCTGCTTAAAAACATCATCGGTGACTTAGATTTAGTTTTGATCATGAGCGTAAACCCTGGGTTTGGCGGACAGAGTTTCATTGAAAATAGTTACGAGAAAATCAGGGACGCAAAAGAACTGATAAAGATGAACGAATCTAAAGCCCTTGTAGAAGTCGATGGCGGTGTCACCGCAAAAAACGCCAAAGCTCTGATAAAGGCGGGGGCCGATGTATTAGTGGCCGGTAGTTTTATCTTCAAAAGTGAAGATCCAAGCACGACGATTAAAGAACTTAAAATAGCGACGGACAAGTGGAGCATTTTCGAATTGTAATTATAGGTGGTGGACCGATAGGAATCGCATGCGGATTAGAAGCCCAAAAAAGAGGCTTGAGCTATGTTATATTGGAAAAAGGACCGATTGTAAATTCGCTTTTCAATTATCCCATAAATATGCAGTTTTTCTCTTCTTCCGAAAAACTGGAAATAGACGGCATACCCTTTATAAGTAAGGAAGCCAAACCCAAACGAAATGAAGCGCTAGAATACTATAGACGCATTGTAACCTCTAACGCACTGAACATCCGTCTTTTTGAAAAGGTGCAGAACGTAGAAAAATCTGAAGGTAAATTTTCCGTTTTATCGAGTAAACAGAAATATACCGCAGACAAGGTAATCGTCGCTACCGGGTTTTATGATTTGCCAAATCCTTTAGGGGTACCTGGGGAAGATTTACCCAAAGTCTCACATTACTATAAAGATCCTCATTTTTTTGCCAGTCAAAAATTAGCAATTATCGGAGCAAGCAATTCCGCAATCGACGCAGCATTGGAGTGTTATAGAAAGGGTGCAGAAGTTTCTCTCATTATTCGTGGGCCAGAGGTCGGCCAACGGGTAAAATATTGGGTTAGGCCCGACATAATCAATCGTATTGAAGAGGGGAGCATAAAAGCGTATTACAATTCAACTGTTAAGGAAATAAAGAATAGTGAAATTTCCATCGCTACCTCGGGTGGAGAGGTGACTATTGAGAACGACTTTGTTCTTGCTCTTACAGGGTACATGCCGAATTTTGAATTTCTTCGTCAATTGGGTATCGAATTATCAGATGACGAGAAATTACTTCCGCAATATGATCCTGAAACTATGGAAACCAATATAGCTGGTCTCTATTTAGCAGGAGTTATTTGTGGAGGCATGGAAACCCATAAATGGTTTATTGAAAACTCAAGAATACACGCTCAAATGATTCTGGATGACGTTCTAAATAAGAAAACCCTAACCATAGATAGTTAAATATCCGGTACCTGAGTTACGGGTTCATAAATTTGGCGATTTTCTTTTCGGTCAAAACCGGATTGGCACCCTCGTTACATGCGACCATTGCACCTACGGCACAACCGAAATCAATGGCTTCCTGAAAGCCAGCATTCGTAAAAAGTTTGTACAAAACGGAAGCCAAAAAAGAATCACCGGATCCGACAGTATCTAAAACCTTAACCCTATACCCGCTATTATAATAAAATTTCTTATTGGTATATAGTATGGCACCATATGCACCTTTTGTTACACAGATAGTGTCCGTCGTTGTAATTTCTGCAACAAATTCAATGGTCTGTTCCATTGAATTATATTTAGAGCCTAAATGTTCGGCGATTTCAAATAGCTCATCATCATTGAACTTTATAAAATTTGCCTTTTCCATTAATTCGACCAACAATTTATTGGTGTAGTGTGGTGCTCTTAAATTTACATCGAACACCTTATATTTAGCATTGGCCAACAATAGTTCTAAAGCAGACCTAGAAATCGAGTCTCTACAGATTAAACTGCCATAAACAAAAATATCGCATTTTTGCACTAAGCTTACATGATTATTAGAAATGCTTATTTTATCCCAAGCTGCGGGATAGGTAATATCATATGATGCTATTCCCTTATCATTTAAAACCACGTTTACCTCTCCAGTGGGGTAATCGTTTTTAACCAATATGCCAGAAGTATCAATTTTAGATTCTTGTAAATATTTTATAATTCTTTTTCCCTTTACATCTGTTCCCACGGCACTGATCACTGAAACTTCTGTTCCCAAAGACCTTAATCTTGAAGAAACATTCAAGGGTGCGCCCCCTATTTTGGAATGGGTCGGAAAATTGTCAAATAAGACTTCGCCAAAACAAACTGCCTTCAACTTGTTATTCATATTTAAAAAATTTAAAAGCACGGGCTATAGACCCGTGCTTTTGCAATCAACTCAACTAATCAAACAACTCAATTTTATTTAATATCCAGGATTCTGAACATATAAACCTCCAGTGAAATCTATCTCACGTTGTGGTATGGGATAATATTCATCCCTGCCCGCCGTGAAATTGGCATTTGTCAAGAAATCTCTTTTGGTACTCTCTTTCGCTAAGTATGCATTGAGCACTTCTTCGGCTTCACCCCATCTTACCAGATCGAAAAATCTAGCTCCTTCCATTCCAAATTCAAGTCTTCTTTCAAACTTCAGTGCTTTGAGGGCAAATTCTTTATCTGGAAAAGATGTATAAGTTCCGACATTGTAAATATCAGTTGCACCAGCATCAATAGGTCTTTGGGTGCTAGCCCCTGCACGCATACGCACTTCATTGATTAAAGGCAATGCCTCGGCCCAACGGTCTAATTGAATCAGTGCCTCGGCCTTGAACAACAATACATCTGCATAACGAATGAATTCTATATTTTTAGAGGTACCAACAAACGGACCCTCCTTTACATAACAAGAACAGTCAGGTGCCTGTTGCTCTTTCATATTACCAAAATAACCATATACACCAGGGTCTCTTGCCCAACTAAAGTTGTATATCATATCTCCCTCAGAGTTCACCGTATTTCGATATTTAAAAGGTCTACCAGGCAAACCGACTGTATGGTCAATTCTTGGATCAACGGTCAAACCATCAGCAGGTATCGAAGTACCGTCGTCTTCAACGGTATCAAAAATATCGACCTCATTAAAAGAATCTAGTAATGGGAGTCCGTCAGTATCGGTTCTAAATGCATTTACCATGTTCTGGCTAGCCAAATGAAAGCCACAACAACCGTATAGTCCCGTACCATGTGGAGAATTTAAACCCGTCACAAAACTTACCCTGCTTACTACGGTACCATCGTTTATTGAAAATTGGGCCGCCCAAATAGATTCAGGTCCATTGTCAAAACCATCTAAGAAATTATTGCCATAATCAGCCTCTAGACTACCAGTAACCTCATCTGCATAATCGATAACTTCTTGTAGTCTTTGAGTATTGATATTGGTTACCTGGTGGTTTTCATCTTGCTCATATGCTTGGTACAACCTCAGCTTTGACAAATATGCTGCAGCTGCATTTCTATCAGCCCTACCAACTTGATCTTGTTCTTGAGGAAGGTTATTGAAGGCGAAAAGAAAATCATTGGCAATTTTGTTCCAGATTTCATCATTAGGCAAATCATTGGATACCATATCTATTTCTTCTGGCGTCAATTCTTCTGATATATAAGGTATTTTCTTGAACAAGGTCTTCAGTACAAAATGAGAATGCGCACGTAAGAACCTAAGCTCTGCTTGGCGGGTAATTTTATCGGCATACTCAGCATCTGGAATATCATTGATGACCGACAGGGCAAAATTCGCTCTTGAAATGGCCTTATAATAGTTTGTCCAAGTTCTTGGTCCCATCCAATCGGTGCCATTATCGGCTTCGGTAAGGTTGTACTGCTCATATTTATCTACAATATCAACATCACCACGGCCACCGCCACCTTTATATGCGTCATCTGAACGCACGCTACCATACACCCACATGTGGGTCAACGGACCTATCATATCATCATTGGCTATGCCCGCATAAGCCGCTACCACTAACGATTCTGCGTTATCGGCAGTAGCGACATTCTCATTCGAGAGAACGCCTTCCGGTTCATATTCTAGAAAGTCTTTTTCACAAGAGCCCAACAACAGTGTGCAAAACAGGGCTTGTAAAGCTAATTTTATATTTCTCATAATTTTCATTTTTTTTAGAAGTTCAGATTTAAACCTAATGATAGTACCGTTGGAACGGGAATTGCATTTACATCAGTTCTTTCTGGATCGGAACCGATATAATCGTCGGGTGTGAACCAGAAAAGGTTCTCTCCTTGAAAGTAGATGCGAAATCCGGTCATGCCACCCCATTTTTCAATAATTTCATTAGGCAAAGAATATCCGAATTGCAGGTTTCTTATCTTGAAATAAGAGTTATTTCTATATAGATAATCAGATACCCTCGTATCGTTAAACGCTAAAGAAAGAGATGGAATTTCTGTATCGGTATTACTTGGTGTCCAAGAATTAAGCACACCCAAACCGGCATTCTCCCTACCTTGTACGAAGTTGTTCCAAAAGATATAGGGGTCTTGACCTATTCTACCCGAAACACCTGAACCAAATACAGAAAAATCAAAATTCTTGTAACCAAGGTCTACCCGAATCCCGTATTCTAAATCAGGTAAGATTGTACCGATAAAATCTCTATCTTGAGCATTGATGGTACCATCATTGTTCAAATCTTGAAATTTGAGTCCTCCAGGTCGTGCGCCTACTTGGTCTGCCGATGACTCAACATCTGCTTGGCTCTGAAACAATCCATCGGTCTTATATCCAAAAATTGAAAATTGCGATCTACCGATGATGCTATTTTCTGCCGTACCCGGAAAAGCGGGTCTTACTTCTTCCGGTAGTTGGGTTATTTTGTCCTTGAATGCACCAAAATTGGTCGAAATCCCAAAATTGAAACCATTGTCGTAACTCTTGGCGTAAGCTAATGAAAGCTCCCACCCCTTGTTTTCAATAGTTGCACCGTTTAGTACTCTTTGCTGACCCTCCCCTATTGCAGATGCAATTGGGGGCGTTGTCAAAATATCAGAAGTTTCTCTGGTAAAGTAATCGAACGATCCTACTATATTGTTGAACAAACTGAAATCAACCCCAATGTTCCACTCTTTGGTGGTCTCCCATTTAAGGTCGGGGTTGGCCGCTTGGGTCGATACAAAGCCAGATGGAAGAGTACCTCCGTTGTTTCCGTTCAAATCGTAGGCAGTACCTACGTTGTAATAAATTTCGAAGAAACCAGGTGTAAACTGTACTTCATTGACACCATAGCGAGACTCAAAAATTCCGAAACGTGCCAAATCACCAATATTCTGGTTACCTACTTCACCGTAACCAGCCCGTAGTTTTAAATTAGTGATCATTTCACTATCGGCCAGAAAAGCTTCTTCGCTAATTCTCCAACCTACGGTTGCAGCAGGAAAAATACCATATCGGTTATTGGGACCAAACCGAGATGAACCATCTCTTCTTAGGGTAAACGAGGCTAAATATCTATCATCATAAGCATAATTGAATTTTCCGAACTGAGAGAGTAATCTACTACCAGTAGAATTACCGTTTGACGTTCTCGCCCCTGTTGCAGCACCTAAAACAAAATAAGATTCCGTTTCTACGGCAAAGTCATCGGCCGAGGCAAAAACGCTATCAAAATCGTTCTTGACCGATTCGGTACCAAGAAGGGCTCCTATTCTATGCTTGCCCAATTCTACATTGTAATTTAGAGTATTGGTGAAAATTAGGCTAGTGAATTTGTTGGTATCCATTATAAGCCTATTATTTCCTCTTGTAATAAAGCCATTACTTACGGTTGTTTCAATATCCTTTCGTTTGAAATCATTGAAATCAAGACCAACACTTGTTCTGAAAACCAAATTGTCTACAATCTTCCACTCTGCGAAGACGTTACCGAAAATAGACGTACGCTCAGTATTATCCCATCTGTTCAGAAATTGCATAAGAACTGGGTTATTTCGGTCGGAATAACCCCCTCCGAGAGGACCAGCAAATTCACCGTTACTATCTCTAAGTGGAATGGTCGGTGCCATGGTTATTGCCAATCCGGGAGTTGGAGCACTACCTACATCAAGCGATGCCAAAGTTTCATCAGATGTAGAGAACTGTGTGTTGATCCCGACCTTAAGCTTTTTATTGAAGAGGTTGAAATTAGAATTTAATTTAGCCGTGTACCTTTCATAACCCGTATGTTTAAGAATACCCGTGTTCTTCAAATAGCCCAAGTTCAGCACATGAAAAGATTTATCGGTACCCCCTGAAACACTTACATCGTTGTTATAGAGAAATCCGGTTTTATAGGTCTCATCTTGCCAATCGGTATCTCCGGCCGGTACGCTCGTATCGCCACCGACAAAAGGTTGAATGCTCACACTGTTTAGTACAGGATTATTAAAATCACCGTTCCAATCAAAATTGTAAATTTCACCATAACCGGCATTTGGGTCGGCACCGTCATTTACGGAAGCTTGCCAAACGGCTTCTCCCCTCTGTTGCGCATTCAACATATCGTAGCGCTGTTTCTTTTCAGATAAGACCGACACATTCGAATTGATGGTAATGCTCAATTTCTCTCCATCTTCGATGCCCTTAGCCCGATTTTTAGTGGTTACAATAATAACCCCGTTACCGGCCCTTGCCCCATATATCGACGAGGCAGAAGCATCTTTTAGCACTTGAACCGATTCGATTACGCTCGGGTTTAAACTTGAGAATACCTCGGCCCTTACGGTAGGCACCCCATCGATGACATACAGAGGGTCGTTATTGCCCAATGTCGTCACACCACGGATCAATATTCGGCTTGACGCCCCAGTAGGGTCGCCCGATTTTTCGACAAATAACCCAGGCACTCGGCCTTGCATAGCCTGCATGGCGTTACCTGAACTTAAACTTTGACCTTCCACCGGCCCCATATCGACCACTGTAATCGCTCCGGTAAGATCAGCCTTTTTCTCAACAGCGTAACCCGTAAGAACCACCTCATCTAACAGTTGTGCATCGGCTATTAGTGCAGCGTTCACTACTGCCTGCCCATTTACCGCTATCTCTTGTTTGGTGAAACCGATATAGCTAAACGCAATCGTCGCATCGGTGGGCACCTCTTGCAAGGTGTAATTACCATCAAAATCTGTGGTTGTACCATTGGTTGTACCTACAACGAGAACCGTAGCCCCGGGCAATGGCATGCCGTCATCAGCCGAAGTAACTGTTCCCGTAATCCGTTCTTGTGCCACAAGGCCAATGGGCACTAACACCCATAGGAAAAATAAGAATTTCATTTTCATAATTTAAGCGAGTTTTAGTTAATTATTAATTCATGTATTTCTAAATGGTCAAGAGTTGTTTCCTTTTCTGAATCGAGAATCAATTTTTCGAAAGGAGAATTAGGAAAGAACACCTCGGTAATAACATTTAGTCCGTTGTCAAAAAACATCTCTATCGACGTTTTATCCAATAAAATCCGACCAGACAGATTAGATGAATCTGAAATTCTTACTGCTGTAGATTTTTTATTGGCGAAGTCTTTTGAAAAATCCGTTTTGCCTGAGTTCGAACGGTCTATATAAAAGCTCTTGTCGGCAATGGTGTATCCAAATGAGAGCTCGTCTCCTTGCGAATTTGAAAGGGTAAAATTCAGGTCGCTATTCAATTCAGAAACATTAAAAATAATTTCTGCGCTAGACAAGTCAACATTTTCACTATCGATGATTTTGGTATCTTCTTTAACTACTATTTCGGACTCTTTGAACTTCTTTCCACGATAACCCTTTATTTTTTCGGTCGGCACAAAAGCCAATCTGTGGGTGCCGCCCTCTTTCACCAAGCGCATTTCACGAGCGACGGTCATCGCACTTCGCCATGATTCAGTAGGCACTTGATTAGCGTATTGCCAGTTAGACATCCAACCCATAAAAAGCTTAGCACCATCAGAGGTTTCAATATTTGACCAGGTAACCCCTGCATAGTTGTCTTTACCAAGGTCTACCCAAAAATCATGATTGTTATTTATTGCCTTTTCAAATTCTGGATCGATAGAAAACTGCGTACCATCAAAATCACCTATAAAGTATTGAGTTGCGCTACCGCCGTTCGGACCTCCAGGATTTATACTGACCAACAGCACCCATTTTTGTTCGTTGGTACCTTGAACCGTAAGCGGAAAAAGGTCAGGACACTCCCACACACCATTATGGTTTCCGATTCCTTCCCCAAAGGCTGAAAGACGTTTCCAGTCCTTTAGATTCGTAGAGCTGTAGAATATTGTTTTCTGCCCCGCTGCCAATACCATGACCCACTGTCGGCGTTCGGTGTCCCACATAACTTTTGGGTCCCGAAAATCTCTATCACCGGCATTTTTAATCACGGGATTATCCTCATACTTGGTCCAGGTAAGACCTTCATCTAAAGAAAATGCTATGCCTTGGGATTCTACATCTGTTTTTTTAGCTTCAGCCTTTTTCGGATCATGATAGGTAAACATAGCAACGATGGGCACCTTTCCATCTTTACCGAATCCGGAAGTATTATCGATATCTACCACTGCGCTGCCCGAAAAAATATATCCCAACTCATCAGGGTAAAGGGCTATGGGTTGTTCTTTCCACGTAACCATATCGGTACTTGTCGCATGACCCCAATGCATTGGACCCCATACATTATCATCAGGATAGTGTTGAAAATATAAATGGTAATAATTGTTATAATAGAACATTCCATTGGGATCGTTCATCCAATTTTTCTTTGGCGTAAAATGAAAATTAGGTCTATAGAGAGATTCCTCAGAACTTGCAACATTGACCTTATCAGTATTCATTTCATCTGTATTTTTTTCCGGATTTTCTTTACAGTTCAGAACTGCTATAAGAATCAGGATCAAACTGGTAATATTTTTTAATGAGCTCATTGTGTGTATTCTATTTTTTGGTTCGCTTTAGATTCAGAGTCTGTCATGTTCAATGATTTTTTTCGTTCAGAACGTGACTTGATAAGGTTCTTACTTAATTCTTCAAGTGATTTACCTTTAGTTTCAGGCATAAGAAATATGACGAAGAACAACTGTAGCACCATCATTATCGCAAAGAACGCAAACACTGTTCCCGCACCGATAGAGGTAAATAAAACCGGTATTAAAGAAGGAATAATTGCTGCCAGCACCCAGTGCACCGAACTGCCAAAGGCTTGCCCACTACCGCGAAGATGATTAGGAAATATTTCTGAAATAAACACCCAAATAACGGCACCTTGGCCAATAGCATGGGAGGCTATAAAAATGAATAGAAAAATAGGGACCGACAGGCCTTGCCAGTTAAAGAAAAACGCGCATGCCACTAAACTCAAAGAAATTATATAACCAATTGAACCAATATATATTAGCTGTTTTCTACCTAAACGGTCAATTAGCACTATACCTAAGAGCGTAAAAATCAAATTGGTCACACCAATACCAATACTACTTAATAGAGCGGTGCTCTCCCCTAATCCCGCCTCTTCAAAAATTCTTGGTGCATAGTACAGAAAGGCGTTTATACCCGAAAGCTGATTGAAAAATGCGACTAAGAATGCCAAAAGAACCGGAAACCTATATTTTTTAATAAAAATGTTCTCGGTCAGCGATGAGCTATCATTTTCAATTTTGATGTCAAGCATCAATTTTTCGATATCACCCTCAGGATTGATTACACTTAGTACCCTGCGCGCCTCACTGGTTCTCATTTTAGTCAAAAGCCAACGTGGACTTTTTGGTACACTAAACACGAACAAAGTGTATAGTAACGCAGGAATAGCCTCGACCCCCAACATATAACGCCAAGCATTCACACCTATATCACTTAAAAGGTAATTCGAAAGGAAAGCGACTAATATGCCGAATACAATATTGAACTGGTAAAGACCTACCAATTTACCACGGTCTCCAGAAGGCGCAATTTCAGATATATATGCCGGAGCTGCTATGGTCGAAGCCCCTACACCCAAACCACCCAAAAATCGAAATAAGGCAAATGTTATTGGATCGTTTGCGAGGGCAGATCCTAAGGCAGATATAGTGTATAACACCCCAATGGCGATCAACGTATTTTTACGGCCTATCCTATTAGTAGGTATACCCCCCAAAAGAGCACCAACTACAGTTCCCCAAAGGGCCATGGCCATAACAATAGTACCATGAAAAACATCTGATGAGTTCCATAATATCTGAAGCTTTTTATCAGCACCAGATATAACTACTGTATCAAACCCAAATAAAAACCCAGCTAAAGCTGCCGTTATAGACCAAACCCATATTTTTTTCATATTGCAAATAATCTAGTGTCGAGACTAAAGTATTCGCAAAAATTAGATATCTATTTTACTGATGTATTAATTTGTTATGATTACGTTAACACAGAAGACGTTTTTAACTAATTCACTAACACACAGCGTGTTAAGTCAAAAGTTTAACTATTGAACAAAGCATATAATTATACTCAGGTTACACAACATACAATTTTGATACGGGCAGGTGTGCAAAATTTAGAAGAAATGTTACTTTGACTTTTTATATTGTGCCGGCGAACTGCCATATTTGTTCTTAAAGGCAGTTGAAAAGTAATTGGGAGATGAAAAACCTGTAGAATATGCTATCTCAGAAACACTCAAATCTGTAGTATTCAACATAGATTTTGCCTTCTCTAACTTAATATTCGAAATATAGTCACTAACACTAATACCCATCATCGCCTTAACTTTACGGTAGAGTTGCACCCTCGATATATTGAGTTGTTCGGCCAAAGTTTCAACAGAGAAATCTGAATCACCCAAATTGTCAATAATCAGCGAATTCATTTTGCTGACAAATTGTTGTTCGATGTTACCAAATGATTCTTTGTCTTCTATTTTATGGATGTTACTGGTATAATAATATCTTAATTTCTCACGATTATAAATTAATGACTTCACCGACTGAATCAAGATGGAATAACTGAACGGTTTGGTAAGGTAAAGATCAGCCCCTGATTGCAAACCTTTCAAGTAAGATTCATTATTGCCTAATGCGGTCAGAATAATTGTCGGTATATGTGAAGTTCGCAAATCATTTTTCAAAATCTCACATATTTCAAACCCGGTTTTTTCTGGTAGGTTCACATCACATATTATGATATCGGGAACCATATCGAAAGCTTTCTCGATAGCATCCGTACCATCTGATAGCATAATTTCAAACTCTGTTTGCAATTTACTCTTTAAGAAATGCAAGAGGTCTTTGTTGTCTTCAATTATAAGAATTGAAAATTTGTCTTTGTCGGTTGCCGGTTCGGTGTTAAAGTAAACCTCTTCCAACAAATGATCAGAAGAAAAATCGATTATATTGGTATCTACCAAATCTTGGTCTGTAACAATATCGTCATCCTTTAGATGCTCCTTACCTTTTTTCAAGGTTATTATAAATTCGGTACCCTTATAAGATTTAACGATTACTTGACCTTTGTGCATTTCTATAAATTCTTTACTCAAATGCAATCCTACCCCTGAACTGTTCTTTCTGTTGTTCGAGCCCTTGAAAAAGGGTTGAAAAACATTTTCCATCTCTTCTTCCGGAATACCTATACCAGAGTCTTTAAAATGAATGGTAACGCTATTTTCAGTTGGGTCATCTTTGATTTCTACATCTATATTACCATTATCTGGGGTAAACTTAAAAGCATTTGACAAGAAATTAAAATAGACCTTATCCATCAAATTTCTATCTAAATACAGCTCTAATTGTTCATTGTTCGTAATAAGGTTAAATGCAATATTTCTTTTTTTGGCTTCTCTTCTAAAATCATTAAAAATATTATGGGAAAAATTATAAAGATTTGTTTTAGTAGTTCTTAGAACAAACTTCCGATCTTCGATTTTTCTGAAATCAAGTAGTTGATTTATGAGCCTTAGAAGGCGATTTGAGTTATTATAAATAAGTTCTACTTCGCCTCTTAACTTGCCCCCCTTTTCCCGGGCTACATCTCGCATTGACTCCACAGAGCTCAAAATCAATGTCAGCGGTGTTTTGAATTCGTGGGAGAGTCCTGTGAAAAAACTTAGTTTGGCTTCGTTACTTGCCTTTACTTCTTTTGCAATCTTTTCTATCTGGTTTCGCTGATCGGTTATTTTATTGTTGGTAAGTTCTAATTGACTGTTTTTTTTCTGAATGGCGAAAATGGAATAAATACTGTAAATCGCTAAACTCAAAATAATCGCCAATAACGCCATGGTTATCTTCAGTAGGTTATTCTGCGAATAATAAAGTTCTTCCTGTTTTTTGATTGCATTAAGCTGGTCTTCTATTTGTCGCTGCTGGCTACTCAATTTGTTAAATTGATTTTTCATAAGATCAGCGTTCACCTCATTTATTATCGTGGTCGATAGAATATTGTTTTTCGGAACCTGCTCGTTGTTTAAAATGCGGATCGCTAGCTTTATTGCCTCATCACCACCTGTAGGATAAAGCACCGAAGCTTTTAAATAACCTTCTTCTACCAGTTGAATTCCTCCATCGGGCCCGCTCAAGCCATCGACACCGATGAATGCTATAGAATCTTCAAGATTTAAATTCTCGGCAACATCCCATGCACCCTTTGCCATTCTATCATTATGTGCAAACACATAATCTATATTATTATCTTCTAATAATAGATTTTTGAATTGTTCTTGTATTGACGCCTTTTCCCAATCGCCTTGAATACGCTTTACGATTTGAAGATGATCGTATTGACCGATCATCTCATTAAAACCTCGACTTCGTTCTTCTGCCGGAGAAGATCCTGCCAAGCCCCGTATTTCAACGATTCGAGCCGGTCTTTTGTCACTTAACGAAATAATCTCCTTTGCTGCATTTCTACCCACCTCAATATTATCGGCACCGAGATAAGCAGTATACTTGTCATCTTCAGTTTTACGATCTACCACTAATACTGGAATACCTGCATTTAATGCCTTCTGAACAATTGGGGTTATCGGTTTTGACTGAATAGGTGAAACAATGAGAATATCAAGACTATCGGAGATTAAGTCTTCTATTTGATCAATTTGTGTCTGCACTTCATAATTTGCATCTTTAATTACAAGATTAACTTTAGGGTTAAGAGAAGCCTGTAATCTCATAGCATCGTTCATTGACTTTCGCCAATCGTCGTTGCTCATAGCTTGCGAGAACCCAATATTAATAACATCTTCAGATTTGGTGCTGTTGCATGACAATAGAGTGAAAAACAGACCGAAAAGGAATAGTAGCGGTATATGGTTGAGAGATTGCATCAAGTTTCAAATGACTTGACGTAAACTTAAGCAAAAATTTAGCCTTTTTTGATATTTAAGGGTACCGACCCAATTTTAAGCGAAGTATTGAATATTATGGTTTGAGTCATTTCCATTTACAGTAGACTTAAAAAACCAAATGTAGCCTACCTGAAAAAGGTCTACTACATCTGGTCTACTATGACTTCTTTATTATTTTTATCTACGACGTTGACCTGAATACTGCATGGCCTCCCCCTTACCGAAACCATAGCTAAAGCCCAAAGCTACAAAGCGACCGCGCTGACGACGATTGTACACTTCAAAATCGGCCTGAGCAAGCTGGCTTTCATCAATTCGGGAAGCAAACAAATCTCTCACACTTAGATTCAGTACAGCTTTTCCCTTTAAAATATTCTTTCTAAGTCCAAGGTCCATATAAAGAATATCCTCCATTTCACTTTGTACCGTTCGATAACTCGATTGATAGTTTCCGGTCATTTCCAAATCAAAATCGGCCGGCAGTTTAACTTTGGTCATTAATTTAGAAGACCATTGATCTCCCGTAAAATCGAATACTTGGTTATTGAAAACACCATCCCTACTAAAAGAGCTATAGTTGAAATCTCCATTTAAAGTGAGCCATTTTGCTGGGCTATATTTGGCGTTGAATTCGAGTCCTGTAGATTTGTTAGTGCCAATATTCTCGGGCCTAAAAGTGCTCACATTATCTTCAAAGGTTGAAACTCTTTCTATAACTTCGGTCGTATACCTATGGTAGACGCCAAAATTCAGTGAAGCTTTGCCCAGTATGTAAATACTGGTTATTTCATATGAATCGGTGAACTCTGGTTCTAATTCAGGGTTGCCTTGGCGAATACTAAAGTTATTTCTAATGTTAAAGAACGGATTCAGGTCCCACATTCGAGGTCTATAAATTCTTTTTGAATACCCAGTCTGAACAGATATCATATCGGTGAATTTATAAGAGGCGTGGGCGCTGGGAAAAAAGTTTACATAATCTTGGTCATTGGCTTCATCTGTAGTAGCCAAATAGGTCCCCAAATCGGTATGCTCTAAACGCAAGCCTGCTTTAACACCCCATTTTTTACCTTCATAAGAACCGGTACCATAAGCACCCAATACTTTTTGGTCATATTCGAAAACGTTGGTTAAACCTGGATCGTTTACGAAACTTCCGTTTTCAAAATTATTCACTTCATAATCGTTACTAACATCATTAAGCACATACTGTGCACCGGTCTCTAAAGTAATCTGATCGGTAAGTGGATTGGTATAATCTAATTTAAAAGTAAATACCGACTCTTTGAAATCAGTACGTGTCTGTTGGGTGGCATCGTTATTTTGACCGGAAATCGTATTATTAAAGAATTCAGAAGATTGATCCTTACCGAAGAAATTACCAAGCCCACTAAAGAGAAGGGTATGCTCATCATCATCTTCATCAAAATTCTTTTTGTACTGTAATTCATACTGAAATTTCGGATTTTTAGCTTCTGTAACTTCTGTACGTTGCCATTGAGAAATTTGATTAGTACCGTCGAAAGAAGCAAAATCGGTCGTTGAGGGTTGATCTTCAATTTCCATTGCAAAATTTCCCGATAGGGTAAGCACATTTAAGTCATTGATGTGATAATCGGTACCCAGCACCAAATTATAGTAAGTCTCGTTTCTATATTCGGTACCTGTACTGACCACTGAAGTATTGTCGGTCAAATTTACGTTTCTGTTTTCAATATCGGTCGGCAAATCACGTACGCCTACCCCGAGCTGACTGAATAAATTGAACTTTTCGGTTCTACGGTTTAGGCTTACCCCCACACTATGACCGGCAGGCGTGCCCGTGTTGACAGAGATAGAACCATTGAGACCTTTTCGCTCCTCTTTCTTCAAAACGATGTTTATAATACCAGAAGTGCCTTCGGCATCATATTTCGCAGAAGGGTTTGTAATCACTTCTACCCGCTCAATCATATCGGCCGTTAATGTTCCCAAGGCATTGCCCTCTTCACTAGCGAGTATAGATGGTTTGCCATTGATCAACATCTGAACACCCTGGCTACCTCGTAAACTCACCTGCCCTTCAATATTTACGTTCACCGAGGGTACATTATTAAGAACTTCTAAAGCGCTGGCACCTGTGCTGCTTAAATCTTTGCCCACATTGAATACCCGCTTGTCAAGCTTGAACTCGGTACGTGAGATTTCACCAGCAACTACCACTTCTTGTAACTGTTCGGCGTCTTCTTGTAGAATCACTTTACCCAAATCCATGGTAGTGGTTCTCGTAGTAGGTTGCCCAAAAGTTTTAGATTGAAAACCCAAAAAGCCAATTTCTACATAAAAGTTATTGGCGGTAGTCTCTAAACTAAAGGTACCATCATCTGCCGTAGTGGCCCCGGTTATCGGTTTTTTAGTTTCATTATCGCCAATCATGACTGTTGCAAATGCAATGGGCAAGCCACTACCCTGCTCTACAACTTCTCCCTTAATGGTAATGGGCGTTTCTTGAGCGGTAACTGATTCAAGTCCGAAAAATACAAGACCGGAAAAAAGAAAGAATAATAGATGTTTTGGTTTTGGTAACATGTTGATTTGAATAAATTGAGTTTACCCAAAGATGCTCACTTATAACCAAAATTAAAAAACGTTTACCCTAAACGACAATAATTATACAGTAAACGACAATATAACCCCTTAAAGTAAAGCTGTAGTCGTTTAGGGTATAAAATAGGTTGTTAAGGTTCTCAAATTTTATGGTGCTCATATAATACATTAGCTTTATAAGATGAATCGAATTCTAATTTCAAGAAAAGAGCTTTTCTTTCAGGTTGTTCTGCACATTATTGTTTTTCTATTCTATTCATTTGACAGAAACGATCCGGGCATTACTTATGATCAAATCTTATTTTTTCTTATTTACACCCTAGCTTCTGCTATTATCACGTATTATCTGATGCCACGTTACTTGTACAAAAAGAAATATTGGGCTTTCTCAGGCTTGGCCCTATTCGTGTTTTTTACGGTAATCATGATTGAAGAGTTATTGGAGACTGTTTTATTTCCGGGTAGCGTTCGTGCGAGTATCGTACCGGGAATTTATTATGCCTTTTTCGACATCCTCCCCATTCTCGCCATTCTAGCAGGTTTCAAATTTGCTTGGGATGCTATTGGAAGTCAACAGGAGGTTGAAAAATTAAGAAGTTCGATTCAGGAAAGCGAGCTTCAATTCTTGAAGTCACAGATTAATCCGCATTTTCTATTCAACAATTTGAACAACCTTTACTCCTATGCCTTGGAAGGCTCTTCAAAAACACCGGAAATTATTTTAGAAATGAGTGGCGTATTGCGATATATGCTCTACGAGTGCAAAGAAAAATATGTACCCTTACAGAAGGAAATCGAACAGCTTAGCAATTTTATTAAGCTCTACAAACTTCAGATTGAAGAGAGAGGTCTTGTAAATTTTAAAGAGGGGAATATTGATACAAGTTATAGGATAGCTCCGCTCATTCTGGTCGTATTTATAGAAAATGCCTTCAAACATAGCCAATCAGGTCAATCAAAAAATATCAAGATAGATATAGAGGTGAGTATGGAAGGTGACCTTTTAATGTTCGTGTGCAAAAACAATTTCGAGAGTGTTGAAAGTATGGATACAGTTGCAAAGGGCATTGGCCTTAAAAACGTCAAGAAAAGATTGGAGTTGCTTTACCCAAACATGCACAAACTTGATATTAATGAGCAAGAGCGACAATTCTCTGTATTTTTAACCATGCAACTTGAAAAGTTCTAGCTAATGAAATGCATTATTATAGAAGATCAACCGCCTGCACAACGTATTCTCAAAAAGTACATTGAAGATATGGGTTCGCTACAGCTGCACGGAACGTTTTCAGATGCCATTCAAGCTATGGAATTTTTAAAAACCGATTCCGTAGATTTAATGTTTCTAGACATTCATCTTCCTAAAATATCAGGAATCGATTTTTTGAAATCCTTGAATAATCCTCCCCAAGTGATTCTTACCACTGCATTTTCAGAATATGCCCTAGAGAGCTATGAGTTCAATGTTATCGATTATCTTTTGAAACCTTTTTCCTTTCAACGTTTCATAAAGGCAGTATCAAAGGTTAACGCCCGTAACCAACCGAACTATGAACATAAGCCTTCTGTTGAGTCAGCCACTCCCAAAGAAATCTATATTAAATCAGGTTACGAACATATCAAGGTGGTCTTTGACGATATCTATCACATTGTATCTGATGCCGATTATACCGAAATCGTAACGAAAGAAAAAAAATACCTCTCCAACGAACCTCTCCGTTTTTGGGAAGAGAACCTGCCCCAAACACAATTCTATCGCATTCATCGTTCACATATCGTGAATACTTCCAAAATACAAAAACTGGTCGGTAACCAGATTTACTTGCCCAATGAAACTGTTTTACCCATTGGTAGGGCCTATAAAGAAGATTTTGTAAAGCGCATATTAAACTAAAAGCACACTATCATGAAACCACTAAAAAAAGATCAGATCAAACAAGAAGTTTTTGATTTGTACGATGCTTATGCCCACAATAAACTGGCGAGAAGAGAGTTTATCGAAAAACTATCGCTATATGCCGTTGGGGGAATTACCGTAGCTTCTTTAATGAGCTTTTTGATGCCCAATTATAGCGATACTCTAATCGTTTCACAGAACGACCCTAAATTAGAATCTGGCTTTATTGAATACGAGTCACCGAAAGGAGGTGGCACCATAAAAGGTCTGTTATCGAAACCTAAAAATTATAAAGGAAAATTAGGTGGTATCGTGGTGGTTCACGAAAACCGTGGACTCAACCCTTACGTTGAGGATACGGCACGTAGGGCCGCCCTTTCCGGTTTTATAACGTTGGCTCCCGATGCTTTGAGTCCGCTTGGCGGTTACCCAGGTAATGATGATGAAGGTCGTGAGATGCAGCGCAAGCGAGACCGAAATGAAATGCTCGAAGATTTTATAGCCGCTTACGAATACCTAAAAGATCATAAAGATTGCTCAGGAAAAATCGGAGTTGTTGGTTTTTGTTTTGGAGGGTGGGTTTCGAATATGATGGCGGTCAAAGTTCCGGACCTGTCAGCTGCGGTTCCTTTCTATGGTAGTCAACCAAAAGAAAATATCGACCAAATAAATACCCCGCTAATGCTTCAGTTTGCCGGTTTAGATGAACGGGTAAACGCTGGCTGGCCAGATTATGAAAAAGCCTTACAGGAGAATGATATAAAATATAAGGCCTATACTTACCCGGATGTTAATCATGGTTTTCACAATACCTCTACTCCGAGATATGATAAAGAAGCGGCTGAACTTGCATGGAGCAGAACTATAGAATTTTTCAAAAAACACTTGAACGCTTAGTGCAAAGACTCACCAGTAAACATCAAGCTATGCCATTACCAAAACCACACTTTCGAGTGTGGTTTTACTTTTTTAAAAGGCCAAACTACAAATGTTCTTCGAAATTCATTCTTTTACCTAGAATCCTTACGATGTATATTTCACCAACATCTTCAAATGAATAATAAATTACATGGCCTTTGAAATTATAGAACTTTAACCCACTGGCGATAGGCGAAGCATCCCTAGCCAGTTCACCACGGGTTGCTAATTCTTCCAAGAAACTTTCTAACTCGATCAAATAAGAAGTAGCCTGATCTTTACCGAAATACTTTATTCCGTATTTATAAATTCCAACGACATCAAATTGGGCCCTACTGGAAAGATTATAGCTCCCCATTTTCTACCTTCTTGATAATATCGCTAATTTTCAAAGGGCATCGACCACTTTGCATACCTTCATCTATGGCTTGCTTGAGTTCCAAAAGTTTCATATTCTCTGCTTGGTCTTTCCTGACCAGTTCGCGAATGTATTCACTATCGTTGGTAAAATCACCGTTTTCAACTCTGAGCTTAATCCAACTATCTTGTTGGTCTGTAAAGGTTATAGATTTTCTAGTAGTTCGCATAAATACATATTGTGGTGCAATATATAAATATTTCGCACCACTTTATAATGTTTAATCTCTTATTTCTATTTTCTGTATATGGCGCGGTCGACCTGAGCAAAATTAACCAGCTACCCTTATGTATTCATTTGGTTCAAAAACTTTTATAAGATTTGTGACCTAAGGATTGGCTCCGCCCTTCCTGACAAAGCTCCGCTTTGAAAAACAAAAGACCGCACTTACAAATTCTATGGAAACGATGCACTGAATGAAAATGGGAAAGGATTGGCTCCGCCCTTCCTGACAAAGCTCCGCTTTGAAAAACAAAAGACCGCACTTACAAATTCAAGTAAACTTGATTTGACGTGCAGTCTTTTGCTTTATTCGTGACCCCGGCAGGATTCAAACCTGCAACCCTCAGAGCCGAAATCTGATGCGCTATTCAGTTGCGCCACGAGGCCTTATTACTCTATGCTAATTTTTTCTTTACTATTGATGAAATGGTTTTACCATCTGCTTGACCGGCGAGTTCCTTTGAAACCAAGCCCATTACCTTACCCATGTCTTTCATACCATTCGCACCAGTAGTTTCAATAGTTTGAACGACAACTTTCTCTATCTCTTCTTCGGTTAGTTGCTCTGGTAAAAACTGTTCGATTACCGCAACTTGCGCCAGTTCGGGTTCTGCCAAATCTGTTCGGCCCTGTTCTTGAAAAATAGCCGCGCTATCTTTACGTTGCTTGACCAGTTTCTGAACGAGTTTTACTTCATCCTCCTCGGTAAAATCATTGTCCGTACCACTCGTTTGAGCTAAAAGCAATGCTGACTTAATAGCACGCAACGATTCAAGAGCGACAGAATCTTTCGCTTTCATCGCTACTTTCATTTGCTCCATTACCTTTTTCTGTAAGCTCATGACTTGAGTTTTTTTCGGACTGCGAAGATAAAAAATAAACCCGAAAAAAATATGTATTTTTCGGGTTTAAGTTTGAGTTAGTATAGTTATTTTGACTAGTCTACATTATCATGTAGAAATGAATTGTTCGAACGCAATTGTATCTCATCATTACTATCGGAACCGAGAGTTGTTCTAGAAACCCTGCCCTCGTGGTCGCGAGAATCGTTTAAATCAATACCTTGCCTCTTATAAGCTGGCACCTTCTCGCTCTCCTCAATAGTGTTTACACTATTTTGAAATTTATAGTTGAAATCTTTAAGTTTCTTTCGACGTTCATCGGCTCTTTCTCTCAACAGCTCTTCGATTGGGCTGTTCATAGGATCTACTTCTGTTTGACCTGAACCATGCGATGCTCTTGGCGTATGTTCTACAGCCTTCCTTTCTATCTGCATCTCATTTTCAACAGGTTCTTGTTTTTTTTGAGGCTTGGCATTATTCAGATTGTCTTCAAGATCCATATAATCATCAAGACTGTAACGGGTTTCCCCTTGTTTGTTGAACTCAAGTACAGGGCTTACTTCTACAGGGCTTTTAACCTCGATATCATTGATGTCATCATCAAGACTAAAAGTGATCACATTCTCTTTTTCATCTTCTTCAACTTCATCAGTTTGGGCCAAAGGCATATCGAAACTCATTGCCATTTGCTCTTCCTTCAATCTGTCAAATTCTACCGTAATAGGGTCTACTACTTCAATATCACGAATAGGGTTACCAGATTCGATTATTACAAAATCGTCATCAAATACATTGTTTTTCTTATCTACCTTTTCAACGACCTCTTCGTAGAATACATTGAAGTTCTTGATATAGTTGGTCGTTTTAACCAAATCCATACCCAACTCCTCAGGCTCTTCTTCAATTAAAGTATGCTTGATGATCGGCTCACGCTCTTCTTCTTCCTCTACCAAATGATGAACGATATTACGATTGCTCGTAAGGTCATGTTGTGCTTTTTGCTCGTCTTCTAAGGTGTGAATAATTTTCTTGCTTTCGGTATTAACGATATCATCTTGCTGATCAACGTTAAAACCCGTTGCAATTACGGTTACGGCAATTGCTTCTCCCAAGTCTTCATCTTCACCGACACCCATAATGATGTTTGCGCCATGACCAGCTTCTGTCTGAATATGATCATTTATTTCACCTATCTCATCAATGGTGATTTCTTGGGAACCAGAAACGATAAGCAACAGTACGTTTTTCGCTCCGGCAATTTTATTGTCATTTAATAACGGAGAATCCAATGCCTTCATAATAGCTTCATTCGCCCTTGCAGAACCCGTAGCCATCGCAGAACCCATTATTGCCGTACCACTATTGGAAAGTACAGTTTTAGCATCGCGAAGGTCAATATTCTGCGTATAGTGATGGGTAATTACCTCTGCAATACCCCTAGCGGCCGTAGAAAGTACTTCATCAGCTTTAGAGAAACCGGCTTTAAAGCCCAAGTTACCATATACCTCACGAAGTTTGTTGTTGTTGATTACGATGAGCGAATCTACATTGGCACGTAGTTTTTCGATACCGATACGAGCTTGTTCACAACGCATCTTACCTTCAAACTCGAAAGGCATAGTTACGATGCCCACGGTAAGCACGTCTAATTCTTTCGCTTGTTTGGCAATGACAGGAGCGGCACCAGTACCCGTTCCTCCACCCATACCAGCAGTAATGAAAATCATTTTAGTCGTAGTGGCGAGCATTTGCTTGATTTCTTCCATGCTCTCCAATGCGGCCTGTTCCCCTACTTCAGGGTTGGCACCAGCACCCAAACCTTCAGTTAACGAAACACCCAATTGAATTTTAGTAGGTACGGCACTATTGTTCAGCGCTTGCGAATCGGTATTGCAGATTACAAAATCTACTCCATTAATACCCGATTGAAACATGTGATTGATGGCATTGCTACCACCGCCACCGACGCCGATTACTTTGATTACGTTGCTTTGATTTTTGGGGAGATCAAAAGCTATTCCGTCAAATTCCGTGTTATTGCTCATAGTTATTTTTTATTACTGGTTAATGCTTATTTTCTATTTCATTACTCGGCATTGTCCAAAAAGTCCTTCAGTTTTTCAGACCATACATCAAACACCGATTTTTTTTCTCTTTTTGTTTTTGCAGCTTGGGGAGTAGGCGCTGGCTCCTCGTGACCGGCCATGACCAGCTCACCCTCTTCTTCTATTGGAGGCTCGTTATTTTCTACAGATTTCTTTTTGTTTTCGTTGTTCACCGCATTCATCAACAAGCCCACCGCAGTTGCGTATAACGGACTAGCAATTTCCTCATCTGAATCGCCTGCCAAATGTTCATTGGGGTACCCAATACGGGTGTCCATTCCCGTGATGTATTCTACCAACTGCTTTAAATGTTTCAATTGGCTGCCACCTCCGGTCAATACAATACCGGCAATCAGCTTTTTCTTCTGCTCGTCGTGACCGTAATTCTTTATTTCGGTATATACCTGCTCAATAATTTCAACCACTCTGGCATGAATAATTTTCGAAAGGTTTTTCAAGGTGATTTCCTTGGGTTCCCTGCCGCGCAGACCAGGTATAGACACAATCTCATTGTCTTTATTCTCACCGGGCCAGGCCGAACCGAATTTAATCTTCAAGAGCTCTGCCTGCTTTTCGATTATCGAGCATCCCTCTTTAATATCTTCTGTAATTACACCTCCACCGAAAGGTATTACTGCCGTATGGCGTATGATACCGTCTTTAAAAATGGCCAAATCAGTTGTACCACCCCCTATATCGATAAGCGCAACACCTGCTTCTTTTTCTTCTTTACTAAGCACAGCATCTGATGATGCCAATGGCTCGAGCGTTATGTTGCCCAAATCAAGACCTGCACTTTTGATGCAACGCCCTACGTTCTTAATGGACGATACTTGACCGACAACTACATGAAAATTGGCCTCTAAACGCCCACCGTACATTCCGATGGGTTCTTTGATTTCGGCCTGCCCGTCAACTTTGTATTCTTGAGGAAGTACATGAATAATTTCTTCTCCGGGAAGCATCACCAATTTGTACACTTGATTGCACAACTTGTCTAAATCTTCTTCACCGATTACTTCTTCAGAATCTGCCCTGGTGATATAATCGCTATGATGAAGACTACGAATGTGCTGCCCTGCTATGCCTACGACTACGGAACCGATTTTAAGGCCAGAACTGGCTTCGGCCCCCTCAACGGCCTGTTGAATCGATTGTATGGTTTGGGTAATATTGTTCACTACACCACGGTGTACACCAAGACTTTTAGATTTACCGATACCTAAAACCTCAATTTTACCGTACTCGTTCTCACGACCGATGATGGCCACGATTTTGGTGGTTCCTATGTCTAGTCCTACAGAATATTTACCTACTTCCATAACTTATATTTTTGTGCACACTACTTGATTATTAAACTCTAAACTTACCATGCCGTATTCGCTCAATGCCTTATCTCTTTTAGCTTTGGCATAAAACGCCTTAAAATTGCTGAACTTCTTATGTAAATCATCTATATCGCCCAGTTCTACAACAAACTGTTCAGTACGAAATCGAAGTTGATACTTAGATTCCGATTCTATATGAATACCAATCACGTTTTTTCTAAAAAAATCGTCTTTGTTGATATAGTTCAAAATTTCATAAACGTCAGCCAAACTCTCTCCCGTTACATCACCCGTAATTATGGGTACGCGAGCTGAATGGCTCATTGACAATGGCATGCGTTTTCCCTCATCATCAAGATAAAACTTAGAATCCCCTTCTATACGTCCGATTGGTTTGCGCTGAATGATTTTCGACGCCAATTTTCCGTTAACGGTGAGATAAACTTGTGCACTTTTTACCATTTCGTTGGCCTCGATGGCCTTCTCCATAGTATTCAAAACTAATTTTTCTTTGGGCACATTTTCAAGGCTACCAAATTTTTGTATTAACAATTTATTAACCGTTCCCTGAGTGATATATAAATTCTGGTCACCGACGAATTCAACGGCCATTCCATTAATGGCTTTTTGCTCGTTTCTATGGTTCGAAAATGCGTAAAGCCCCATGATTACAAGCATTAGGGCTATCAACTTAATATAGTTATAGTTAATACCCATGCTCTAATTCTTTTGTAAGTTTCGCTACCTCTAAACCTATGTCACCTGCCCCCATCGTAATGAGTACATCAACATTTTGTTGTTTTATTTCTTTAATAAGATTTGTTTTATCAATTCTTTTTTTATTAGGATTATCTATTTTTTCAAGCAACCATTGAGAGGTAACCCCTTCAATAGGTTTCTCTCTTGCCGGATAGATATCTAAAAGTAAAATGCTGTCAAATTGCGCAAGACTTTTTGCGAATTCATCGGCAAAATCCCTTGTTCTTGAAAAAAGATGCGGCTGAAAAATGACCAATGTTTTTTTATGGGGATGCATTTCTGAAACCGCCTCATAAATCGCATTTATTTCTGTAGGATGATGGGCATAATCATCGATATAAACAAAATCTTGTCGCTTGATTTTATATGAAAATCTTCGTTGTACCCCTTTAAAGGTTTCCAAGGCATTTGCCAAATCTTTAGCTGGTCTTCCAGAATTTGTGGCCATCGCAAATGCCACAAGTCCGTTCAAAAGGTTATGCCTGCCGGGCTTATTGAATTTTATGTTTTTCAACGTTCCTTCAGGGGTGCGAATGTCAAATAAATAGGTTCCGTTCAATATCGAAAGATTCTCTATGCAGTAATCGCTACCGTCATCTATACCGTAGGTTTGCCCTGCTAATGGCAATCCATTACGAACCAACAATTTTCCATCTGGTCTAATCTTGGCAACAAACTCCCTAAATGACTTTTCCAACTCGCTCGCATCACCATAAATATCAAGATGATCGGCATCCATTGAGGTTACACAGGCCACATTAGGAAACAACCTTAAAAAAGACCTATCGAACTCATCGGCCTCAACTACCGAAAATTCATTTCCCTCGAAAACAAAGTTAGAATTGAAATCTTCTGAAATACCCCCTAAAAATGCGGTAAACGGGGTATTTGTTTCCTTTAATAAATGTGCGAGAATACTGCTCGTGGTCGTCTTGCCATGTGTACCCGCCACAGCGAAGCAAAATGTATCTTTTGTAATTAGACCAAGTACTTCAGAGCGTTTCTTGATTTGATAGTCACGGTTCAAAAAGTACTGATACTGCAAATGTTCAACAGAAACTGCCGGGGTATATACCACAAGGGTCAATGTAGCATCTCTATATTTTTCGGGAATAAGGTCTACCGAATCTTCATAATGAACATCTATACCTAAACCCGTCAACTCTTGCGTCAAGGGGGTTTCGGTTTTATCGTAGCCGGCCACATTTTTACCCAAAAACTTGAAGTAACGCGCCAAAGCAGACATACCAATGCCTCCGATGCCAATAAAAAAGACGTTATTTATATGCTTCAAGTTCATTTGATCGATGGTAATAATTTTTCTATTTCGTCTACTATATGCTTGGTAGCATCGGGTAGCGCCATTTTCTTAATATTGGCCGACAAACTCGCTTGATACGTCTTGTCTTCGACCAACTTGTCAAAGGTCGTTTCAAAGCGCTCATCCAATTCAGCTTCTCTTAGCATGATGGCGGCATCTTCATCGACCAAAGACTGTGCATTCTTAGTCTGATGGTCTTCAGCAACGTTCGGCGAAGGAATAAATAGCACTGGTTTACCTACTATACTCAGTTCGGAAACCGCCCCTGCACCCGACCTTGAAATAATCATATCGGCCGCTGTATACGCATGATCCATACGATTCATGAAACCTAGTACTTTTATCGAATCGGACTCGTATTTTTTATACTCATCGATATACAGTTTTCCACATTGCCAAACCAACTGAAGATTTAATGCCTTGAAATATTCAAGTTTTTGGACAATCAATTGGTTAATGCGTCTTGCGCCGAGACTACCCCCTAAAACCAATAGAGTGGATTTATGGCTATCCAATCCAAAGAAATTGAGGGCCTCGGACTTTTCACTTTTCATTTCAACCAAATCTCCCCTGACGGGGTTTCCTGTTTTTACTATTTTATCGGCCGGAAAAAACTGCTCCATACCGTCATAGGCCACACAAATTTTAGCGACCCTATCTTTTAAAAGTTTGTTGGTTATGCCCGCGAAAGAATTTTGCTCTTGCAAAACACAGGGCATGCCCTTACCGGAAGCCACTCTTAACATCGGGCCACTGGCAAAGCCACCGGTACCTATCACCACATCTGGCTTAAATCGATTCGCTATTTTACCTGCTTTCAACAAACTGCTTATTACTTTAAAAGGAAACATTAAATTCTTAAGGGTCAGTTTCCGTTGTAACCCTGTGATCCATAAACCTTCAATTTGGTACCCGGCTTGAGGTACTTTCTCCATCTCCATACGGCCCTCTGCGCCTACAAATAAAAACTCCGCATCAGGATATCTTCTTTTCAATTCGTTCGCAATCGCGATTGCGGGATAAATATGCCCGCCCGTGCCCCCTCCCGAGAGTATGAACTTATAATTGGCCACTTAAAATCTCTAAAGGGTTCGTTTCATCTATGGTAGATTTTTTTGATTCTACCACTTGTTCTCTATTACTCGCACCGAGAATGATACCGATGGCCAAACAGGTCATCCAGCTACTGGTACCGCCTCTACTAACCAAGGGAAGGTTCTGCCCCGTAACCGGAAATAGCTCTACGGCAACCGCCATATTGATCAAGGCTTGAAATATGATGGGAATGCCTACCCCCAATACCAATAACTTACCGAATATGGTTGGGTTGGCGTTGGCAACGACCGTAATTCTAAACAATAAAAAGAGGTAGAATAGCATGAGTACGATGCCACCTATCAATCCGTATTCTTCAACGATGATGGCATATATAAAATCGGATGAACTCTGGGGCAAAAAATTCTTTTGAATGCTTTTACCTGCACCCTTACCTACTATACCACCCGTAGCAATGGCAATTTTGGCTCTTTCTATTTGATAATTGGCATCTGAATTTCCCGGATTGGAGAAGCTCTCGATGCGGCTCATCCAAGTATCCACACGGTTAGGAAACAACCCTGGGGCAGCCTTGGCGGTAAGCACAAAAAATGCCAAACAGATAACACCGGTGCCCACGATGCCCAAGAGGTATTTGATAGGATATCCTCCTAAAAAACACAACAACAAAACCATTGTGAAAATGATGGCCGCCGTAGAAAAGTTGGCCGGTAGAATCAAAACTATCACCACAAATACCGGAAGCCACAACGGCACTATACTCTCTTTAAAACCAACTTTCTTATCTCGAACCTTCGAAAGGTACCGCGCCACATAAATCATCAATACGACTGCCGCCAGATTAGAGGGCTGAAACCCGCCTACCAGCGGAATACTGATCCATCGGCTGGCATTCGCCCCATCGATTGTAGTGCCTTGTGCCAAAGTAAAGCCCAATAACACCAATATCACCGGAAGGGCAATCAATGATAACCCCTTAAAGAAATGGGTAGGTATTCTGTGCACGCCATAAATAATACCGAAACCTAAGACCAGAAGCATGGCGTGCCTCAATAAATGACCGAAAGTAGTACCGCTACCCACCACATATACCAAGTTACTACTGGCACTGTAGATAGGTAAAAAAGAGAACAAGGCCAAAAGGGCCACCACGGCCCAAATAGCTTTATCACCTCTTATATTTTGAAAAAATGTTTTCAACAGTCTCTATTTTCAGATTACTTAATCGGCTATAAGTTCTTTACGGCGTTCTTGAACTGATCCCCTCTATCTTCATAATTTTTAAATAGGTCGAAACTGGCACAGGCGGGGGACAACAAAACCGTATCACCTCTACCGGCTATTTTATAGGCTACTTTAACGGCCTCTTCCATCGCGTAGGTCTCTACTACGAGATCAACAACGTTGCCAAAGGCGTCCTTCAATTTCTCATTGTCAAGCCCAAGGCATACGATCGCCTTTACCTTTTCACGAACCAATGGCATCAACTCTTTATAGTCATTGCCCTTATCTTGACCGCCAGCGATCCAAACTACAGGTGTTTTAACACTATCTAAAGCATAAAAGACCGAATTCACGTTGGTTGCCTTTGAGTCGTTGATGTATTGTACGTGATGTATTTTCAGTACTTTTTCCAATCGGTGCGGTGCACCTTGAAAATTGGCGATACTCTCACGGATAGATTCTTTACGAATGCTGACCAATTTGGCAGCGGTCATGGCGGCCATAGTGTTCTTTACGTTGTGTTTGCCTTCTAAGGCTAGTGCTTCTGTTGTCATTTCGAGTGTTTCGTTAGTTATGTTCAGTATTATTTTATTGTCTTTTAAATAAGCGCCTTCTTCCAGTTCCTTTTCCAATGAAAATGGAAGCAATTTTGATTTGATCGGGTGGTCTTTCATCCATTCGCTGATTACCGGGTCATCGGCATCATAGATAAAAAAGTCTTCTTCGGTCTGGTTCTCGGCGATACGAAACTTCGAGGCGATATAATTCTCGAATTTATATTCGTAGCGGTCTAAATGATCCGGTGTTATATTCGTTAAAATGGCTATGTGCGGAGCAAAATCCACGATTCCGTCTAACTGAAAACTGCTAATTTCCAATACATACAGGTCAAAATCATTTTCCGCTACCATTTGCGCATAGCTATCACCTATGTTGCCCGCCATACCCACGTGCAATCCGCCTTCTTTCAAAAGATGGTTCGTCAACATGGTCGTCGTGGTCTTACCGTTACTACCGGTGATGCCCACAATTTTGGCATCGGTAAATCGTGATGCAAACTCTATTTCAGAAATTACCGGAATGCCTTTTTCGACGAGCGCCTTTACCAACGGCACCCTATCGGGTATTCCCGGACTTTTCATGACCAAATCGGCATTCAGGATCTTTGCTTCCGTATGCCCCTCGGCTTCCCAATCAATATCAAAATGTTCAAGAACGTCTTTATACTTTTCTTTCAGCTTTCCGCTGTCGGATACAAAAACCTCATATCCTTTTTTCTTTCCTAAAATGGCGGTACCTACTCCGCTCTCGCCTCCGCCTAAAATCACCAACCTTTTCATCTTATCGTATCTTCAATGTTACGATGGTAAGAATGGCCAATAGAATACCGATGATCCAAAAACGGGTTACTATCTTACTTTCGTGATATCCTTTCTTTTGATAGTGGTGGTGTATTGGAGACATTAGAAAAATACGTCGGCCTTCACCGAATTTTTTTCTCGTGTACTTGAAATAACTTACCTGTATCATAACCGAAAGCGATTCGGCAAAGAAGATTCCGCAAAGCAGTGGGATCAACAGTTCTTTTCGAACGATGATCGCGATAACTGCTATAATACCCCCGATGGTCAAACTACCCGTATCGCCCATAAAAACTTGGGCCGGAAATGTATTATACCAGAGAAAGCCAACTAATGCCCCAACAAAGGCTGTGATGAAAACCACCAATTCTCCAGAATTGGGTATAAACATGATATCGAGATAATCTGAAAATATGATGTTACCCGACACCCATGCAAAAACGCCCAGGGTAAATGCTATAATTGCCGAAGTACCCGCCGCAAGCCCATCGATACCATCGGTAAGGTTGGCTCCATTGGAAACCGCTGTTACGATCAATATGACAATAGGAATAAAAACCAACCAGGCATAATCTTTGGCACCTTCACCTGCCCAACTGATAAAATCGCTATAATCAAGCTCATTATTTTTAAAGAAAGGCACCGTGGTACTCGTCGATTTTATCTCGGAACCCTCTACATCTCGCACCTGGAATTGTTGGGTGATTTGACTGCTATTCTCTTCTTTCATGGTTACCCCAGGGTGAAAGTATAGCGTAGCCCCAACTCCCAAACCAAGTACCACTTGCCCCAACACCTTGAACCGCCCTTTCAGACCTTGCTTGTCTTTTTTGAATACCTTGATGTAATCATCGGCAAAGCCGATGAAGCCCATCCACAGGGTAGTGACAATCAACAGTAATATGTATATGTTCTCTAATTTGGCGAACAGCAACACAGGAATCAAAGTCGACATAATGATGATCAAACCACCCATGGTCGGCGTGCCTGCCTTTTGCTGTTGGCCTTCAAGACCCAGGTCTCGTATACTTTCGCCTATTTGTTGTTTTTGAAGAAAAAGAATAACACGCTTACCATACGCCGTAGCTATGAGCAAAGAGGTAAGAATGGCCATGGCCGCCCTAAAGGTCATGAACTGAAATAAGCTCGCCCCGGGCAACTGGTATTCCTTTTCCAAAAATTCGAACAAGTAGTACAACATAGCTTTCTAGTTTCTAGGTTTTGGTTATCCTAGGATGCGATGGCCGATCAAGGCTATCACCATTTATTTATTCAAATCTTTTAATAGGTTCTTTACAATCTTGAAATCATCAAAATCTATCCGTTTTCCATTGGTTTCTTGATAGGTTTCATGGCCCTTGCCTGCAATTAAGATGATGTCTTCCGACTCTGCCATTTGACAAGCGGCTTTAATGGCCTGTTCCCTATTTTCGATAGAAAGGGTTTTCTTGACATTCTGTACTTCGACACCGGCCTCCATATCATTGATAATGGCACCAGGCGATTCACTTCTAGGATTGTCTGAAGTAAAAATCGCCTGACTGCTCATCTCTGACGCGATATGACCCATAACCGGACGCTTAGAGCTGTCTCTATCGCCACCACACCCCACAACGGTGATGACGCGTTCATTTCCAGTTCTCAACGTGTGGATAGTCTCCAACACGTTTTTAAGTGCATCCGGCGTATGGGCATAATCCACTATCGCCGTTATCTTCGTCGCAGATATGTGGTGTTGAAACCTGCCATCTACATTATCGAGTTCACTCAAAAGTCGTAGGGTCTCAAGTGTCTCGAGCCCCAATAAATCTGCCGTGGCGTAAATAGCCAACATATTCGAGGCATTGAAGTGGCCTATTAGTTTTGACCACAGCTCTAGTTCGTTAATTTTTAACAGTTGCCCGGTAAACTGTGCCTCTAGAATCTGACCTCGAAAATCGGCGAAGTTCTGCAACGCATAAGTATATTTTTTGGCCTTGGTATTCTGCAACATCACCGCACCGTTTTTGTCGTCGATATTGGTGAGGGCGAAGGCTTTCTTCGGTAACTCGTCAAAGAGTATCTTCTTCGTGTCACGGTATTCGGCAAAAGTCTTGTGGTAGTCTAAATGATCGTGCGAAAGGTTCGTAAAGATGGCACCTTCAAAGACCAAACCTTTGGTTCTCTTTTGGTGAATACCATGGGAACTGACCTCCATAAAGCAAAATTCAACACCCACCTCGTTCATTAAACTTAGATGCTTGTTGATGGTCAAAGCATCGGGCGTGGTATGTGTGGTCGCATGAACCGTATCATCGACCATAATTTTTATAGTGGAAAGCAGCCCCACCTTGTACCCCGCTTTTTTGAACAACTGATATAACAGGCTACTGATCGTCGTTTTACCGTTGGTACCCGTAACCCCGACCAATTTTAGATTTTTAGAGGGATTACCATAATAATTGGAAGCCATGACCGCTAAAGCCGTGTTACCATCTTCGACCTCGACATAGGTAATACCATCGACCAACAACTGGGGAAATTCTTCACATACGATGGCCTTGGCACCTAAATCCACCGCTTTTTGAATGTAAAGGTGACCATCGGTCAGGGTTCCTTTAATGGCAACGAAAACATCGTCTATAGCGACCTTTCTCGAATCGAAACAAATTTCGTTTACCAAAATATCGGTAGAACCGTTTACGGCATTAAGGCCGGCCCCATATAATATGTCCTTTAACAGTTTCAAGATAGCTCTAGGGTTATTTTCTTTGTTTGTTTGATGTCGGTACCATGTGATACGGACTGTCTTTTTACTTTTCCGTTGCCTTTGACCTCAACTTCGATACCGAGGTTTTCTAAAATCGAAATCGCATCCATACCGCTCATACCCTGAACATTAGGCACTTTATTGTACTTTTTTTGGGCTTCGGCGTAATATTCTTGATAGTTCTTTTCAAGGTCTTCATCTTCTACCTTATCCATCTCGACCTCATCGATCAATGGTGAAGTGGCGTATACCTTTTGTGCTATGGATTTAAATACCGGGCCCGAAACATCGGCACCGTAGTAACCTACACTCTTATCAGGCTCGTGAATGACCACGATACAGGAGTACTTCGGATTATCCGCTGGAAAATATCCGGCGAACGTAGAAATGTATTTTAGCTTATCGGGATCTTTTGAAACGTAGTTCTTTTGGGCAGTACCCGTTTTTCCCGCCATTGAAAAATTGGGAGAATAAAGTCCGTGACCGGTACCATGCTCCTTTTCTACCACATTCTTCAAAAGCTCTTGGACTTTTGCTGCCGTTTCTTTTGAACAGATGGAAGCATCGATTACCTCTTTATCGAATTTTTCGATGGTCTGGTTCCACTCCTTTACTTCTTTGATCAATCTTGGCTTTACCATTTCACCATCGTTGGCAATGGCATTGTAAAATGTCAGCGTTTGCAGGGGTGTCATAGAAACTTCATACCCATAGGCCATTTGCGCCAATGAAAGGCCCGACCAACCTTTATCGCCCGGTGATCGAAGAACGGGCTTACCTTCGCCCCTGATGGGCAGGTCAAGCTCACGATGAACGTTCATCGCCATCAAACGGTTTACGAACTTATCAGGATTCGACTTGTACCCATTATGGATTACCTGGGCAAAAGCCGTATTCGAAGACACCTCAAAAGCTTTGGCAAAAGAAATTTCACCATAGCCGCCATGCTTCGAATCTCGAACCGTGTGGTTGTATATTTTCCATGTTCCCTTTTCGGTGTCGATGATATCGCTGGTATCTTTCACTTGATCTTCCAAAGCAGCGACCATGGTCATTAGCTTAAAGGTCGATCCGGGTTCATGAGACTCGCCAATGGCATAGTTCAACCGCTCGTAGTATTTTCCGGCTTCGGTACGGCCCAAATTGGAAATCGCCTTTACCTCGCCGGTCTCGGTTTCCATAACAATGACACAGCCATGGTCCGCTTTATATTTTTCCAACTGCCCCAATAAGGCATGGTGGGCAATATCCTGTATATTGATATCGATGGTAGAAATAACGTCATAACCGTCTTTGGGCTCGACAATGTTCTCCCATCCGATAGGCTTCCATTGTCCTTTTGCTATCTTTTGCTTTAACCTTTTGCCTTCGACCCCTCTTAAATACTGACCGAAAGCGCCTTCCAATCCCACTCGTGTATAATACCCGTTCTCATCGACACGCTCATAACCCACGCTACGTTCCGCAATCTTACCTAAAGGATGCTCACGAACGGTTTTTTGCTCGATGATCAAGCCGCCCTTATACGGACCTTTATTAAAAAGAGGAAACTCTTTCACCGCCATATAATCTGAATAGTCCAAATTTCTGGCGATCAAGGCATACCTGTTTTTGTTCACTCTGGCCTTTCTGAATACCTGCTGATAATGCGAAGACGATTTGCCCAACATTTTAGACAGGGCATTTGAAAGCGGAACTATATTCTCTTTGAAATCGGCATCTTTTACCGTAACGGCGTCAAATCGAATGGTATAGCGAGAAACCGAAGTAGCCAACAAACTACCATCATCGGAATACAGGTTACCCCGATTCGGCGCAATGGTAAACATCTTCTCGGTACGCTTCATGGCCAGTGCTTGGTACTTTTCGCCCTGCACCAATTGAATGTCGACCAGTTTGAATAGAATGGCCCCGGCGAACAAGAATAGACATGCCACCACGAAGTACAATCGGGTCAATATGTTCTTTTCGGTTACGGCCACTATTCTTCTTTATTTTCTGATTTTACTTTTATCTGTTTGGGAGGAACCGCCGGCGGAAACAAGCCTTTCTCCTCTACAATCTGCATTACCGTAGATTCTAGCTTTAGTTTTTGCACATCGGAACGCACATCAACGAACTCACTGCGCAATTCTTTCACTTCTTCGTTCAAAGCGGCGATCTGGTGTACTTTTTTATCTGCGCTATGCGAACTACCGATCATTACCGTGGCCAAGAAAGAAATAAAGAGAATGAACAGCCAATGCTTGGGCGCATCGTCGCTCACCAGAAATTTCCCCTTTAGTATGTTCAATAATCCGTTTTTCACTTCTATTTTTATTTAATCCTGTATGCGTTTCGCAATTCTTAGCTTCGCACTTCGAGCGCGATTGTTTCTTTTTATCTCTTCCCGTGAAGGAACTATCAATGGGCCCACTTTCTTGAACGGTACCGAAATGTTTCCGTAGAAATCTTTCTCCGGTTCCCCTTCGAATTGCCCTGCACGTATAAAGCGTTTTACCAAACGATCTTCTAGAGAGTGGTAGCTGATGAGGCTCAACCTTCCGCCCTCATCCAACAAATCGGGCGTTTGCAGCAAAAACTCCTCGATCACGGCAATCTCTTGATTTACCTCTATGCGTATGGCCTGATAGATCTGTGCCAAAATTTTATGCTCCCTGCCGTTGGGCAAGAACTTCTGCAACACCTCTTTCAAACGGGCCGTGGTCTTGATCGCGCCATTACTTCGCTGCTCTATGATTACCGTAGCCATTGCATTGGCATTGCGAAGGTCACCGTACTGAAAAAGCACTTTTCGCAACTCGTCGTAATCGTATTTGTTGACCACATCATAGGCCGACAAAACATTGCGCTTGCTCATTCTCATATCGAGGTCGGCATCGAAACGGGTAGAAAAACCACGTTCGGCCTTATCGAACTGATGTGATGAAACCCCGAAATCGGCTAAAATTCCGTCCACTTTCCGAATGCCATAGAACTTTAAAAACTGTTTGATGAACCTGAAATTCTCTCCGATCAACGTAAACCTATCATCGTCAAGGGCATTTTCAAACGCATCTTCATCTTGATCGAAAGCGAACAATTTTCCTTCGCTTCCCAATCGTTTCAATATCTCTTTTGAATGCCCACCGCCACCGAAAGTGACATCGACATACACACCATCTTCTTTTATGGCCAGCCCGTCAACGGACTCTTGCAACAAAACCGGGCTATGATACATCTTCTCCATCGTCTCCGTCATCTCCCATGACTTCTTCGGCCAATGCGGCAAAGTCTTCCGCAGTTTCTTCCAGCACCTTCTCGTAGCTGTCCTTATCCCAAATCTCAATAATATTGATAGCGGAACTCAACACTACCTCTTTATCGATCTTGGCAATCTCAACAAGATTTTTAGGTATCAACAACCGTCCGGTGGCATCGACCTCTACAATCTTTACCCCTGCCGAAAAACGTCGAATAAAATCGTTGTTCTTTTTCTTGAACCGATTCTTCTTGTTCATCTTCTGCATGAGCAAATTCCACTCTTCCATCGGGTACAATTCCAAGCAGGGCTGAAAAACCGACCTTTTGATCACAAAGCCTTTATTTAGCACAGGTGCCATCTGATTTTTTAGCGCAACCGGAACCATTACCCTACCTTTGGCATCAGCTTTACAATCGTATGTTCCAATGAAATTGATCACTTAAATGGCTAGTTTTTCAGTACTATAACTCAAAATTACAAATTTTATTACCACATTTTACCACAATTTACCACTTTGTTGATAAATAGTGGCTTTTGTGCATATGTTATGTACACCGAGCTCAAGTATTATCGGAGGTCGTTTTGTGGGATAGCGATAAAATTGATTACTTTATAGCCCATTAAATGATATTGCCGTAATAATGAAATGCCTATATTTGGCCACGACGATAAGCACCCCTGAATGGAAAACAATATTATAGAAGAGGGAAAATACAGGTACTTGGAAATAGGGGAAGGCTCCCCCATCATTATTTTGCACGGCCTTATGGGCGGGCTTAGTAACTTTCACGGTGTCACCGATTATTTCCCCAAAAAAGGATACAAAGTTCTGGTGCCCGAACTACCTATTTACGACATGCCCATGTTGAAGACCAACGTGAAGCAGTTCGCTAAATTTCTTGAAGATTTCATTGAATTCAAGGGCCTGAAAAACGTGATTTTATTGGGCAATTCTCTAGGTGGGCATATCGGACTCTTACATACCAAAATGTACCCTGAAATGGTAAAGGCGCTCGTTATTACCGGCAGTTCCGGACTGTATGAGAGTGCTATGGGCGATGGCTACCCCAGAAGGGGCGACTATGAATTTATCAAAAAGAAGGCCGAGGCCGTTTTTTACGACCCCGCCGTTGCTACCAAAGATATCGTTGACGAAGTTTTTGCCACCGTGAACGACCGTAATAAAATAATCAAGACCTTGGCCATTGCCAAGAGCGCCATTCGGCACAATATGGCGAGTGACCTACCGACAATGGAAACCCCCACTTGTATTATTTGGGGAAAGGAAGACGAGGTAACCCCACCCGACGTGGCCGACCTGTTTCATGAGCTCTTGCCCGATTCTGAATTGTTCTGGATCGAGAAATGTGGTCACGCCCCGATGATGGAACACCCCGAAGAGTTCAATACCATATTGGCCGCCTGGTTCGAGAAACGAGGTTTCTAATTGGTCAATCAGGGCTGAGCCCTGCCATTCTTTTTTACATTTATATTAACTTAGGCTTGTTCTAGAACCTAAATTTTTACCGTGCATATTAAATCGGCTAATTTTATCATCAGTAATACCGACGTGGCCAAGTGCCCGAACGAAGTCTTGCCCGAATACGCCTTTATCGGGCGATCCAATGTGGGCAAATCGTCGCTTATAAATATGCTGACCGAGCGTAAAAGTTTGGCGAAGACTTCCGGCCGGCCGGGAAAAACCCAACTGATCAACCATTTTAAAATCAATGAAAATTGGTTTTTGGTCGATTTACCGGGCTATGGCTATGCCCGTGTCTCAAAAAAGAGCAAAAAGACCTTTCAGAAATACATTACCGATTACTTCGCCAAGCGAGAACAACTGGTCTGTGCCTTTGTTCTGGTCGACATTCGCCACGAGCCCCAAAAAATCGATATGGAGTTTATGGAGTGGCTCGGCGAAAATAGCGTGCCCTTCTGCATCATCTTTACCAAGGCCGATAAACTAAAACCACAGGCCATCGAAAGAAACGTGACCGCCTATCTCAAAGAATTGGAAAAAGGGGTTTGGGAAGAGGCCCCCGCCTATTTTATCACCTCCTCTTCTAAAAATCTCGGACGGGACGAACTGCTGGCCTATATCGAAGGTATCAACATCGAATTCTTTAAGGCGCTTCAAAACTAAGCCCCCAGTTGGCGTTCGATAAGTGCAATCAGCTCCGCTGAGTTCTCCAATTCGTTCAAGGTCTGTGTACCCACAAAAAGTTCAAGCGTGTTATCGGTAGCTGCCAATACCACAGGGTAACTGAATTTGTGCGAGAATTTCGAAGCGTAGTCTTTCTTGAACTCGTCTTTGTGCAAAAACTCCATTGCAATGTCGCTATTTTCACGAAACTTCTTCCACGTGCGATTTTCGGTAAACGCCCCGTAGGTAATAGCGCAAAGGTTACACGCATAGGTCGACGGACTCAAAATTTTATGCGCCCCGTCGATAACCTTACTTTTCAGGTCGGCATCTGCGTGGTACACAAAAATCAATTTTCGAATTCTATCGTTCTCCATAATTGAAAGGTAATATGCTATATTTATGGTGTAATCGTAAACCGACCCATGATCCAAAAACTGCCTTTCGTTCTTTTCTTGGCCCTGTTACTGGTTTGTTGTAAGTCTCAAAAACCCAAAGCTACTTACACTTCCGAGAATTTAAAGATTATACCCCTTACCGAAAATAGCTTTATTCATGTTTCTTATTTGCAAACGGATTCCTTTGGAAAAGTAGCCTGTAACGGACTCGTGTATATAAACGGAAACGAGGCCGTGGTGGTCGATACGCCCGTGGATGCAGAGGTAAGCGAAGAATTGATCCGTTGGATTACAGAAACACGGCAAAAAAACATTACCGCCGTGGTCGCCAACCATTTTCATGACGACTGTGTGGGCGGGCTGGAAGCCTTTCATCAAAAAGGGATTCCCTCCTACGGCAATGAACTGACGCTGGAGCTGGCCGAAAAAGAGGGCAACCACATACCGCAAAACGGCTTTACCGAAACCTTGGAAATGCAGGTGGGCAATGCTAAGATCATTCACCGATTTATGGGCGAAGGCCACACCCGAGACAATATCGTGAGCTACGTACCCGAAGACCAGCTGCTTTTTGGCGGCTGTTTGGTAAAGGAAATGAATGCCAGCGAAGGCTACTTGGGCGATGCCAATGTTAGCGAATGGAGCACTACCGCCCTGCAGGTAAAAAATACTTTTCCTGAACTAAAAATTGTGATTCCCGGCCATGGCTCACATGGCGGCACCGAACTTTTAGACTATACCGCTCAACTTTTTAAAGAACCCTAATGAAATTGAGGTCTCGACTGCGCTCGACCTGACAAAATTGAAAACCAAAACACCGAGGTCTCGACTGCGCTCGACCTGACAAAATTGAAAACATGACTACTGAGGTGTCGACTGCGCTCGACCCGACACGTATACCCACTTAAACACAAACCCGAACCCACATGAAGAATTACTACCTCTTACCCCTCATCGCCCTTTTTATGTTGGGCTGCGCCGAAAAGAAAACCGCCGAGCGCGTACCGCCCGTAACCGCTCCTTTTGATAATGTAGACACCCTCAGCATCAACGATTGGTGGAACCGCGCCGAGAACCCCATTATCGATTTAAAAGTAGAACGCGATCAAGTGGTAGCCTTTGGCATCTATACCGTTTCCGGGGGCGTGCTAAAAATGAGTGCCCAGCTCTACCCCCTATATCCGGAGGAGACTAGAAAGGTACGTCTCGAAATACAACAAGAAGGGGAATGGAAAGAAATACAGTCCGCCGAGGTGAACGACCTGGGCTGGTCGGCCCTGTTTCGAGTAGAAAATTGGGACGATACCGCCAACGTGCCCTACCGCATCCGCCATGGCGAAAAGGCGATGTACGAGGGCCTCATTCGCAAAAATCCCGTGAACAAAAACGAGGTTTCCATTGCGGCCCTGAGCTGCAACAGCAACCAAGATCGGGGTATGCGCGAAAACTATGTGCGCAACATCAACCACCAAGACCCCGACCTTATCTTTTTTGCCGGCGATCAATCGTACGACCATACCGAGCATACCGCTGCATGGTTGAAATTCGGACTACAGTTTCGGGAAACCTTTAGAAACCGACCTGCCATTAGCATACCCGACGACCACGATATTGGCCAGGGCAACCTTTGGGGCGAAAACGGTAAAAAATCGACCGCAAGCGGTGCCAATGACGGCGGCTATACCTACCACCCCGAGTATGTAAATATGGTAGAACGTTGCCAAACGGCCCATTTGCCCGACCCCTACGACCCTACCCCTATCGAACAGGGCATTGGTGTCTATTATACCAACCTCAGCTGGGGCGGGGTAGATTTTGCCATTCTGGAAGACCGCAAATTTAAATCGGGGCCGAACGGAAAAATACCGCAGCAAGGGCCGCGCCCCGATCATATTCGAAACCCCGAGTACGACCCGGCGAGTATCGACCTACCGGGGCTCACCCTTTTGGGCGACCGCCAATTGACGTTTTTAGAAGACTGGGGCCAACAGAACCCAGACCACCTCAAGGTAGTGCTTTCGCAGACCGGTTTTTGCGGGGGAGCCCATATTCATGGGAACAAGAAAAATAGGCTGCATGCCGACCTCGACAGTAACGGCTGGCCACAGACGGGCCGCAACAAGGCCCTACAGCTGATCAAAGATGCCAAGGCCGTACACATTGCCGGAGACCAGCATTTGGCGACGGTGATACAACAGGGTATCGATGAATTCGGTGACGGCCCCTGGTCTTTTGTGGTGCCCGCCATTGTCAACGATTATTACAGCCGTTGGTGGTGGCCCGAAGATGAAAAGGCCGGCCCCAACCCCAATACCGATACCAGCTTGCCGTGGACCGGCGATTATCTCGACGGTTTTGGCAATAAAATAAGTATGATGGCCTACGTGAACCCCGAAAGCCAATCTGCCGGGGGCGGCTACGGCCTTACCCGTTTGAACAAAAAAGAAGGTACGGCCACCTTTGAGTGTTGGGCCCGTGATGCCGATGTAACGCAAGCCGATGCCCAGCAATTTGAAGGCTGGCCGATTACGGTAGCTTTGGAATAGAAAAAAATACTATTTTTAAGGCTTTACTCCCCCAATTGTAAGATGTTGCTGATTACGCTTTTCTGTAAAGGAAGGTGAATTACTTGTGGTATTTTGCTATCAGAAATGATGGGGTTGAACGATTTACCCATTCAGACCACACGTATACCAGATTAATCAGATTACCAAATTGATATACCAATGACCAAGAATATAAATAGTATAAAACATTGAATATAAGACATATAGCGATTTACGAGTTCTATATATTTATGTGTTGGCAATAATTGCAAGTAAATGGAGAAATTAAGCTTGAAAGAGGAGATTAAAGATGCTTCACATAGAATCCGGAAACGTAAATCCGAAATTGAAAATGAAATTGACAACCTTGAAACACGAATTGTAAAATTCACCAATTGGGCTTGGAGTTTTGTGTGGATTGGAATTGGTATTTCAATTCTATCGATTCTATATTTTATCTGTAAAAATGTTGAGTATGGATTTGCATTAAATCTACTTGGAGATTTTCTTGGTGGAAGTGTAGCTTCTGTCTGGTCTTTAGCTGGTCTTTTCTTTATATATGTTGCTTTTTTAGGACAGAAACAACAGCTTTTAAATCAGCAGTTAGAGATTATGTATAGTCAGCTTGAAGTAAAATATACTAGACTTGAATTAGCAGGTCAGAAAGAAGAACTTAAAACTCAAAACAATACTTTAAGACAACAAAGGTTTGAAAACACCTTTTTTCAGCTTATTACATTATTCAACTCAATTGTTGATTCTTTGGATTTAAGAAAATCAAGTACTAAAGAAATTATATCAACTGGAAGAGACTGTTTTGAAATTTTTTATAAACGTTTAAATATCTATTCAAAAAATATGTTTGGGAAGAAAGATTTAATCGAAGTGCCAATATCTATATCTATTAAGGCTTATAGTCAATTGTATAAAAAGGACAAGTCAGATATGAGCCATTATTATCGGACAATTTATCACATTTTTAAATTTATTGATAAATCCGACATAGAAAACAAGAAACAATATACCTGAATTGCGCGAGCACAATTATCAAGCTATGAGCAAATTTTAATTTTTTATAATTGTCTGCACGAAAATGGACGTGAAAAATTTAAACCTCTTATTGAAAAATATGCGATTTTCAAAAATATCGACGTATCTCTGCTTTTCAGCAAAGAACATTTGAGTGAATATGAAAAAAGTGCTTATGGAGAATAAAACTATTGCCAACACAGGCTATTACAAATAGGGCTTAAAATACTATATTTAAAGGTTTGGGCGTGTTTACCAAGTCCGCCAAATCTTTTTGATTTGGCAGTTAAAAAAAGAAAAATAATTACAAAACAAAAAGCTCTGACTCGTAGACCAAACGGAAACGAAATTGTTTCCTTACCGCCCTACTTGCCATAGCCAAAGCCGTTAGCTGTAATCGCAGATGAAAAAACCTATGGAGATCAAAGAATTAATAGCTGGAGCACTGAGCACATTACCTGATAATACACAAGACAGTGTTGATGTTGATTCATTATTAGAGATGTGGTCAGACGCAGAAATAACTGAACCCAATTTGATTAACATTTGTGAAAAGGAAACTGAGCCTATCAAAAAATCATTGTGGCTGAAATGCTTGATCGCATATAAAGTGTTTGATGCTCAAGAAGGTAAATCATCAATTAACATTAATGAAATATATACCCTAATATATAATTCACTTAATTTATTGGACGAGGAACAAATTCTTTCAAGAATTGGGTCTCAAGGATTTCTGTCAATTCCCGTATTCAGACTTGATAAAAAAGAAGAATCATTTGATTTGTTAAGACTTCATATTTGGGACAAAGAATTGGAACAACATATTAATAGAGAAAAAGCCGACAATTTCTCGATTCATTCACATCAATTTCATGCACATAGTTGGATACTCTCAGGAAATGTTCATAATACATTATATGAGGTACAACCAGCTGAAAGTCAAACAGATTACTCCCATTTTGAAATTAAATGGAAAAACAATTTGAAAAAAGTAAACGAAAGACAATCAATCGCAAGCAACACAAAGAAATATGTAAGTGTAGACAAGACTAGTCGTTCTGAATATTCAGCAGGTCAAGCTTATACAATTCCTGCGGGCAAATTCCATAAATCAGGAACAAATAAAGATCAACCAATTAATTCAACTTTGTTTTTGTTTTCATCCAAATTTAGTAGAGTTCCAAAGTCATTTGTCTTAGGACCGTCGTATATTCACGAATCAGAAATAAACCGAAGCAAGGACATAGATGCGAAACCTCTCCTAAAAAAGTTAAAAAATCACATTTCAGATGAATCTTGAAGAAACCTCATTAATTCTCGATTGGAGAAGAAAAATTCATCAAATGGAATATGCTAATAGATATCAATCTATGTATTGGTCATACCTAAACTTATCCTTAGGTTTATCTGCATTCTTCCTTTCTTTATTTATTGCATTTTCGTTTAAATTTCCAGAAGTATCTATAGAAGAATATGACAAATTGTGTTGGATATGCAAACATGAAAATTTCGTTGCCTTAGGTTCACTAATTGTTGCACTATTCACAGGACTAAATACATTTTTAAAGCCTAATGAAAGAGCAGAAAAGCATAGAGCTAAGTCTGATTCCTATGAACGACTAAGGAGAGAATTTGAACGTTATGCAATTAAAGAGTTCAAATCAAAATCAGATTCAGAGGAAGCACTAAATGATCTTCAGAATAAATATGACAACATGGATATTCTTAACATATTCGAGTTCTTTTATAATAAGGCAAGAAAGAAGGTAAAAGCAGATAAAAAATACACAAAACTCTTTGAATAAAAAGACTACAGCTAACAATAGTAACCGTTGCTCAAGCCCCTAATCAGCAACAAAACGGATTATTATAAGCCTCTTTCAGGGGCTTTTTTCTTTCAGGGCCAGTATTGAAAAGTCAATTTTTGAAGCTTTACAGATGGGCCGAACAGGAATCGAGCGGATTTTATTCCCAATACCGCAAAATCACTGACAGCACGTCCGCTCGCGCGGACGGTTACGAAACATGCCATGGCATTAAGCGGAAGCCAGATTACCATGGCATATTTATGGTGATTTTGCTATATTTCCATAAAATCCGCCGGACTTCACATAGCGCGGCGTTATCTGCAAGCTAAAAAAAAGACATTGAATGGACATAAAACATTCAGGAATTGAGATAGATGAGAAAAATCCTTTTGCAAATTGCAAATTAGGAAGGGAAAAATATTCTAAAGTCTTAACTAATATAATTCTTTCCTATCCGCAAGGATTTGTTCTCGCTTTAAACAATAAATGGGGTGCTGGAAAAACAACATTTGTAAAAATGTGGGAGCAGGATTTAAAAAATAATGAGTATCAGACATTATATTTTAACGCTTGGGAAAATGATTTTGAAAATACTCCATTAACAGCGTTAATGGGAGAATTAAAAACTCTCACAACCAAGAAGACTGAACCTGAATTCAAAAAAACGTTAAAAAAAGCAGCGACACTTACTAAAAATATAGCACCAATAATTGCAAAAGCTATTGCTGATAGATATATAGACACAGAAAGAGTAAAAGAAGCAATCGTAGGGGTTACTAAAGGACTTTCCGATGTTTTTGAAAATGAGGTCCTAGAGTATGAAAAAAAGAAAAAGAGCGTTTCGGATTTTCGTTTAAGTTTATCCGAATTTATCGCTAATACCAATAAGGGAAAACCACTTATTTTTATAATAGACGAACTTGATAGATGTCGTCCAAATTACGCTGTTTCAGTTTTGGAACAAATCAAACACTTCTTTTCAGTTCCAAACATTGTTTTCATCTTATCAATTGACAAAGAACAACTTGGTAATGCAGTTAAAGGGGTCTATGGAAGTGCTGATTTAGATGCCGACGAATATTTAAGAAGATTTATTGATATTGAATACTCAATTCCTGAGCCAGAGGCAGATGTTTTTTACAAATACCTCTACGAATATTTTAAATTCGATGAATTCTTCATGTCTCCTGAGAGACTTAAATATACGGAGGTACAAGAAAACAAAACGAATTTTCTAGCCACTTGTAAATTACTTTTTACGAATAATAATGTACCGTTAAGACAACAAGAAAAGATATTCGCACATTCTCGTTTGGCTCTTCGAAGTTTTAGTGTAAATAGCTTTGTTATTCCACATGTATTTCTCTTTCTAGCCTTTATCAAAATAAGACATAATAGCTTCTATGAGAATTTGAAAAACAAAAGTTTGAGTATCCAAGAGGTACAAGAAGAATATTTGTCTTTGATTAAAATTAAAGTTACTGAAGAAACAGAACGACCGCTAATGTGGCTTGAAGTTTATATAGTGAACGCTTACAACAACTATTATCAAGAAGGATATTATAGAAAGCCTTTGTTTGAAAGAGATACAGAAACTGGTAAGAACAAATCCCTAATTACTTCAATCATTAAGACAGATGCTGAATATGATTTTATGCATATTTTAGAAAGCATCAATAGCGGACATGGGAAAGCGGATTTGGACTTGTCTCATTTCACTAAAAAAATTGATTTACTTGAGGATATGAAAACGTGAAAAGCCAGCAGAAAACAAAACCTCCTATGAAAAGCCCTAGTCCAGTTCTCTAACGTTGCTATTTCTTGTCTAAGAACCATATGAATTCACAAAAGTTCATATCAATTCTTTGTTATTTTTCGTTGCCTGGGGCAGGAGGCACAACAGCTATATACAATCTGATCGACAGATTTTATTCCCAATACCGAAAAATCACTAACGGCACGTTCGCTCGCGCGGTCTCGTTACGAAACATACCATGGCATTAAGCGCAAGCCAGATTACCATGGCATATTTATGGTGATTTTGCTATATTTCCATAAAATCCGCCGGACTTCACATAGCGCGGCGTTAGGCATTAATATGCAAAAACTATCATACGAATTAGTCCTAGACCAAAAAAAGTCAAAATATGATATAGGACTTTCACAAAAATTTTATTGGACTGGTATTGCTGGTATTGGAATTCTTCTAATTCTTATTAAAATCTTTGAAAGCTATGATATAAATATTGGGGATACAGAATTATTCAATTATGTATTGGTAGGTCTTTTTATCTGTGTAGGAATTGGTTGGTTATATGGCCTTTTTGCATACAACGGCCAAAATAGAACAATACGTGGATTTATAACATTTGATGAAAATGAAATCACAATAAATCACTCAAAAAAGTTTCAAGTTGCTGATATGACAAATATTGAATTTAATGTCTATGATTTTAAGGGTCGAGGAATAAATTTTTATTCCGATGGCGATGCAAATAGAAGTTATGGAGGAAATAATTTCATCTCATTTGATTATCAAAACAAAAGATATAAATTTCAATTTGTAGCGGATTCCAAAAAGCATAAGGATTTGCTAACTAAAGAGTTAATGGGCAAAATACGGAGCAATGCGCGAAAAAAATACTAATGCCAACAAAAGTAACCGTTACAAAACAAATCATTATAAGCCTCTTTTAGGGGCTTTTTTCTTTCAGGGCCAGTATTGAAAAGTCAATTTTTGAAGCTTTACAAATGGGCCGAACAGGAATCGAGCGAATTTAATTCCCAATACCGCAAAATCACTAACGGCACGACCGTTCGCGCGGACTCGTAACGAAACATGGCATATTTATGGTGATTTTGCTATGTTTCCATAAAATCAGCCGGACTTCACATAGCGCGGCGTTAGGGATAATTTGTGAATAAATAAGCGTAAAAACAAAGTAACGGAAAGAGAGGAAGAGAAGCTTCCTCTCTTTCCGTTACTAAGGTTTAGTCTTTTTTTAAGCATAAACTACTCTTTCCACACAGCTTTTTTGTCACAATTATTTACTATATTTGTGACAAATTTTTTCTTTAAAAATGTCTGTATCTGTTGAAAATAAAGTAAAAAAAGCAATTACCAATTATAAAACGGGAAAAATATTTTTCCCGTCTAACTTCTCTAAGTTTGGAACTTCTACAGCAGTAAGGCAAGCCTTAAACAGATTGGAGGACAATGAATTTCTTTTAAGACTAGCCCACGGAATTTACCTTTATCCCAAAAGACATCCAAAATTTGGAATTCTATACCCAAGTATTGAAGAAATCGCTATAGCTATCGCTAAAAGAGATAAAGCTAGAATAATTCCTACAGGAATACACGCTCTAAATAAATTAGGATTATCTACACAAGTTCCTATGAACGTGGTCTACTTAACAGATGGTTCTTCGAGGTCAATAAAAATCAATAAAGGGAATATCAAATTCAAAAAAGCTTCGCCAAAGCTACTTTCCGTAAAAAGTGATAAAATCATACTTATAATACAAGCTTTAAAAGAATTAGGACAGGAAAATATAAATTCAAAAGTCAAAGAAAGAATAAAGCAAATATTATTGACCGTTGATAAAGATGTCATAACACACGATATAAAACTTGCACCTCAATGGATAACCGAAATAATCAAAAAATTAATTGAGCAATAAAAATGGATGAGTGGTTTAAACTTAGCGAAGACGATAGAAGAATTGTAATAAATCAAGCAAGCGTAAAGAGTGGATTACTTCCTGTAGCTGTGGAAAAAGATTTATGGGTTATGATAGCTTTGCAAGCCATATTTTCAACAGAAGTCGCTGAACATTTAGTTTTTAAAGGAGGAACATCCCTAAGTAAAGCTTGGGAAATTATAGAAAGATTTTCAGAAGACATTGATTTAGCTATTGATAGGTCATTTTTTGGTTTTAAAGGAGAATTAAGTAGGACTCAAGTTAAAAATCTTAGAAAGGCATCCTGCAAGTATGTTGCCGAAAAATTCCACATCCTTCTTGAAAAAGCTCTTTTAAAAAACGGAGTTAAAGAGTTTGAATTGAGCGTTACTGAATTTGAAGAATCTGATACAGACCCATTAGCAATAGAAATAAGATATAAATCATTGGTCGAACAACAAAAATATTTACAACCGAGAATATTACTAGAAATTAGTTCAAGGTCACTCATTGAACCATATGAAAACAAAAAGTTGTCATCAATTATAAGTGAAATTTATCCAAATGAAAATTTCATTGACCAACCAATAAATATCCCAACTGTAATCCCAACGAGAACTTTTATTGAAAAGATGTTCTTATTACACGAAGAATTCCAAAAGCCAAAAGATAGAAAAATTAGAAGTGAACGAATGACAAGACATCTTTATGATATTTCAAGACTAATGGATACAGAATATTTAGAAAAAGTAATTTCTGACAGAGGTTTGTATGACACAATTATAGCACATAGAAGTAAATTAACAAAAGTCTCTTGGGTAGATTATGAAAAACACGGATATAGCACCTTAAACTTTATACCACCGAAAGAGATCATAGATGAGTATGAAAAAGATTATGAAGCAATGAAAGAAAGTATGTTTTATGGAAAAACAGATTCATTTGATGATCTAATGAAAAAATTAAAAGAACTGAACAAAAAAATAAATAATTTAGAATAAAACTATCCCTAACACCGTATCCTATGAAAAGTCCTAGTCCAGTTATTTAACCTTGCTATTTCTTGTCTAAGAACCGTATGAATACCCATAAGTTCATATCGATTCTTTGTTATTTTTCGCTGTCTTGGGCAAGAGGCACAAGGGCTAAAATTCATTGCTTGCGGATTTCCTAAACGGAAATCACTCTTCCCTTTAGACTAATTCATTATTCTAAATATCTTATCTTCAATACAAGAAACAAACATACGAGCCGAACCGTTGGCAACAAGATAAAAAATTCGAACTGGAATTAGAATGAAAACAATTTTTGACCAAAATACAAGGACGGAACTTATAAAAAGAATTGAAAAAATTAATGAAAACAGTAAAACTGAATGGGGCAAGATGAATGTTTTCCAAATGCTTAAACATAATACGTATTGGAATGGTTGGATTATTGGGAAAGATAAACATACATACAAACAGGAGTTTATTGGTAAAATTTTTGGGAAAATAGCTCTAAGAAAAATGATTAAGGACGAGAAACCATTTGGGAAAAACATTCCTACTTCCAGCCAATTCAAAGCAAAGGATTTCAATGGCGATTTAGAGAAAGAAAAAAACGAATGGATTTCTTTGATAAAAGAATATGAAAATTATAACAACCCAAATTTTGTTCACGACTTTTTTGGTAAAATGACAAAAGAACAAATTGGAATATTAGTTTATAAACATTGTGACCACCATTTAAGACAATTTGGTGCCTAACCTTTGAGTTAAAATTGACAAAAAATAGAACATGAAAAAATTGACATACGATATTACCATTAACAAATCTAACGACATTGTTTTCAATAAATTAACGGATAAATCAGTATATCCAGATTGGGCGAAAGCTTGGGGAGATGGAATGACTTACAAAGGAGAATGGAAAAAAGGAGGGGAAATTTCCTTTTTTGATAATTCACAAGGTGGTACTAAAGTGATTTTAGAAGAATTTGAACCTCATAAGTACATTCGAGCTAAACATATTGCTATGGTAGACCCAGATAACAATGAAAAGGAACTTACGGATGATATGATGAAAAAATGGATTGGTTCATTAGAAGAATACTTTTTCAAAAAGGAAAGTAATCAAATTACAAAACTTGAAATAGTAATGACGGTTGACGAAGCTTTTCAAGAAATGTTTGACACAGGTTGGCCAAAAGCCTTAAAGTATTTTAAAGAAGTTTGCGAAAAATATATTGGATTATAAAAGTAAAGAGGAAGGTAGAAAGCCAGTTGCCAACAATGGCTCCTATGAAAAGCCCTAATCCAGTTCTTTAACGTTGCTATTTCTTGTCTAAGAACCGTATGCAACTTTAAGTTCGTCACGAATCTTTCTGGATTGCCGTTGCCTTACAACAGCTAAAATGACTATCGGAAATCGGATATAAAGTACTATATTTAAACGCTTAGATTTTTTTGCTAATTTCTCCAAATCTTTTGTATTTGACTTTAGTACCAAAAAGAAAAGGCAAAATCGTAAGCTTTCCCCTCCCGTCATACGCACTAAACAGAATTATGATATCCATTCATACAGTATTAAGAACTTTCGTACTAATAATATCAATATTAGTTATAGGTTGTGGGCCATCTTTGAGCAAACAAAACACTTCTAACCCGTATTGGGCTACTTCGAATCCGCAAACCGAAGGCATAGACGCTCAAGCTTTAGATGCTATTGATCAAGATATCAAAAATGGCAAGTATGGCCTAATCGATCAGTTTTTGGTGATAAAGAATGAAAAGCTCGTCTATGATAAAGCATATCATCACGATTACCACACACTATTGAAAGCAGATGATACCACCAGCCATCAATATAATTATAATCACCCAGACTGGCATCCCTTTTATAATTCTACCAAGTTACATACCATTCAATCGGTTACGAAGAGCATAATCTCACTTTTGATAGGTATTGCAGCTGACGAGGGTCTTATGATTCCACTAGATTCAACGGTGTACTCCCTTTTTCCCGAATACCGGTTCGCGTTCTCTGATGAAAGAAAAAAATCTATAACCCTAAACGACCTATTGACCATGCGCAGCGGGATCGAGTGGGACGAATCTTCATCTTATGCCGACGAGCAGAATAACAACGGTACCATAATGGAACAAAGTGACGACTGGATTCGTTATGTTTTGGAAAGACCTATGGATACCCTTCCTGGAACAACGTTTGTCTATAACAGCGGAGTTCCCGTATTGCTCGGTAAGATCATCAGTAATACCACCGGGAAGCAAGTTGATAAATGGGCAGAAGAAAAATTATTCGGTCCTTTAGGCATTACGGAATATTATTGGAAGAAAGCCCCAAAGGGTGAAATAGATACGCAAGGTGGCCTCTACCTATCTACGTATGACCTTGCCAAAATCGGCTATTTAATGTTGAACAAAGGCGTGTGGGAGAACAAACAAATAGTATCAAAAGATTGGATAGAAAAATCGACCCAACCTAGTGCCAAACTCAGCGATCAGGTGGCATACGGGTACCAATGGTGGATCCCGGAATATGAGAACGATAGTACAAAAATTTTTGCGGGCAACGGCTATGGCAATCAATATTTGATGATGTCAGAAGAGCATCATATGCTCGTGGTCTTCAATGGGTGGAACATTCACGAGGAGACTGAAAAATCGGCATGGAAAGCATTGCAAGACAGAATACTTCCGGCACTTAAAAATAATTGACTAGGTGTAACATCTGTATAATCAATGGTCGGTTCTTGCCTATTTACTGCAATATGTGCAGAGTTTTTAGTTCGTTATGTTGGCCAAATTAACCGCTATGCGTGTTTGTAAAGTCTACCAAATCTTTAAAATTTCGCAATAATATCACGCGTAAACCAAAGTATTATTATTGGTTAAAATGCTATTTTAGAACTTTCAATGCTATTAAAACGGAGAAATGCACACCCCCTGCTCTACCTACCGCACCTCAACCGTAACCTGTGGGCTTCAGGGGAAAGCAAATCTAGCAGACAAATAATCACACAATCGAAACTGATCATGGTAAACTTCACGAAAATGGAACAACAAAAAACTTTGGTACCTATTCTTCGCGGACAGCATATCACTAGCCTGTGCACGCAAGTCAATTTCCGAACGATTTAAGATCCACGCAAATTGACCGACCCATCATATGTGGGACTAAGCTTATTCTGAAACCTATAAAATTTACTGTTCCGGTGCCTCCTCTTTCATGAACCTTGGCCATACCTTTAGGGTAGAATGCCGTACGTACGTAAAAGAGTAGTAACAATTGACACAAAATCCGCTTAAACATTTCAGAATGAAACACCTTCCCTTGACCCTCTTACTTATCCTTTTCAATCAAATTTTGTGGGCCCAGCATGGCATCGATTCCCAAGAAAATCGCCTGCGCCAATATACCGGCCATTGGGTAAGCAGTCTTCATGCAGATACGGACAGTATTCCTGAATATCCCGCCGTAAAAATGAACAATACCCCCACCATGAACTATAGGTCGATGCAGGTAGAAGTGCTTCAATACCAAGATGGGCAATACCGACCCACACTCACCGAGCTGATCGGCCACGATGCAAAAAGTGACCAAATCATCGCCTTGGGGCAGAATTCAGACGGAGTCGTTTTCAAGGGCTCGGGGCGTTTTTCCGATGAGCACACCTGGCAAATGCAAGATGCCGATATGTTGGGCGATTTTTATATGAAAGTTAACTTCGATTTCAACAGCTATACCAATGTTTTTTTAGAAGGATTTAATGAGAGCGGCCAAAGTCTTTGGAAAACACGATATATCAAAGCGAATCCCAAAGACAAGAATATTGGTATTCAGCTGGTATCAGTTCACAAAGAGATGCAAAAAAATCCCGAAGCGACATTAAAGCAATTGGGCAGAATGGGCTACAGTTATGTGGAGACCTTTGTCTATGACAAGGGGGAATTTTACGGCATGTCACCCATCGAATTTCGGAAAATGGTTGAAGCCCAAGGCATGCAATTTTTGGGATCGATGACCTTTCAAGACCTTCCGGCCCCCGACGCATGGCAACAGACCATGAACTGGTGGAAGAAATGCATTGATGACCATTTGGCCGCCGGGGTGACCTATTTGACCACTTCCAACAATCAACTCAAATCCGTAAAGACATTAGAAGAATTACAACGCTATAGCGACTATTACAATGCCATCGGAAAATTGTGCAAAGAAAAAGGGCTCACATTTGCCTTTCACAATCATGCAGATGAGTTTGGTACCGTTGAGGGCGTTCGGATCTATGATTACTTTCTAGAACATACCGATGCCGAGTACGTGAATTTTCAAGCCGATATTTATTGGATGCACGTGGGTGGCGTAGACCCGATTTCATACTTTACCAAATACCCAGACCGTTTTATCAGTTGGCATATCAAAGATTACAAAGAATTGGGGGCCAGCGGAAAAATCGATTGGATGCAGCTATTTCACCACCCTGATATAAAAATACCTCCGTACAAAGTGGCGGAAGTTGAAGACTATTCTTTTCCGCCCCTGTACAGCGTACAATTGGCTTGGGAATACCTATACTTTCAAATTCTAGATTAGGCCTACCGGTACCATTGGCCCTTGTGAGCTGTTAAAATGGAACGACCAATAAGTCAAGAGCGAAAATTGAAAAGGCTGTAACCACCGGAATATCTTATCTTGTGCGGACCATCTGGTCTTACGAATATATTCATGAACCTTGACCTTGTCTTTCAGCAACTTGAGAAAAGTTATATACCCCTTTCTTCCGATTGTAAAGAGGCTTTTTTACAACATGCAAAACTGGCCTTTTACAAAAAGGGAGATGTGGTAGTACGTGAGGGGCAGTTTTCAAAAAAGGCATTTTTGATCATAGAAGGTTGCGGCCGTGCCTATTATTTGAAAAACGGCAAAGATATCTCAGACTGGTTCACCTTTGAGTATCAGTTTATGGCGCCCATTGTCAGCTTTTTTAGTGAGAAGCCGAGTCCGCACTACGTAGAATTTTTAGAAGATGCTACCGTACTCGAATTCACGAAAGATCAAATGGATCGATTAACCCAGGCACACCACGAATTCGAGCGTTTTATCAGAGAGGTGGTTACCGAAACCCTTTTGGGCCTTTGCGAACGACTCAACGCCATTCAGTTCAATAAGGCCGAAGACCGGTACCGGCATTTACTTACCATCTACCCTAATATTACCAATCACATTCCGCTAACCCATATCGCTTCGTATTTAGGCATTACCTTAGAAACCTTGAGTCGAATTCGCAACCCCAAGCATCGAATTTGATCTATATCAAATGGAGTCAACGATTTTGGTCGGTACTTTGTAAAAACAGGCAGTGTAGTGGTGCAGCATATGCGTCTCGACATGAAACCAACATACTTTTACATGAAAAAAATACTGATTATCAACGGTCACCCCGATGCCGAGAGTTTTAATTCCGCTCTTGCGGATGCCTACCTAAAAGGTGCCCAAAAGTCTAGCGCCGAAGTTGCGTACATCAATCTGAGAGACCTTCAATTTAATCTCAATCTTCAATACGGTTATCGGAAGCGTACCGAACTGGAACCCGATTTATTGGATGCGCAAGAAAAATTAAAATGGGCAGACCACCTCGTTTGGATTTATCCCGTTTGGTGGGGTTCTATTCCGGCCTTGATGAAGGGCTTTTTAGACCGAGTACTATTACCGGGCTTCGCGTTTCAAAAGCGGGAAGGCTCGCTTTGGTGGGACAAATTTTTTACCGGAAAAACAGCCCGCTTGATTACAACTATGGACCAACCTGCTTGGTACTACCGCCTTTTTAACGGAAGTCCATCACACAAAGCTATGAAAAAGCAGACCCTACAATTTATCGGGGTGAAATCGGTAAAGATTACCGCTATTGGTCCTGTTCGTCTTTCCAAAGAATCGTTTCGTGAAAAATGGTTGCAAAAAGTAGCACTCTTGGGAGAACGGAACAGTTGAGGAGGTCTATCTTCTATCCCACTCCCCCTAATTCTCTCATTTTAGTGAATTGCCATCGAGGCCAGAAAGGCTAATCTTTTCATAAAGTACGGCCCGTATTTGGTATTTTCTGTGAGCGTGGTTAACTTATTGATGCGGTCTGCTATTTTTAGAGGCAGTAGCGAAACAAAAGCTAAAGATATCTTATGAAACATACAATTACCTTTCTTATCACCCTTTTAATCATGCAGTTCGGAACGGCCCAAAAAGAGGAGCTACAATGGTTAGACCTGCAATTGGCCAATTACGAATATCCATATACCGTTTCAACCTTACAACTAGAGCTACAGGAGCAACATTTACAAATGGCCTACATGGATGTAGAACCCGATAACTACAACGGTAAGAATATTGTTTTCTTTCACGGCAAAAATTTTAACGGTGCCTATTGGAAAACGACTATCGAAGCATTGACCCAAGAAGGTTTTAGGGTAATCGTGCCCGATCAGATCGGGTTCGGTAAATCTTCTAAACCGCAACACTTTCATTATACCTTTCAGCAGTTGGCCCAGAACACCAAAACGCTACTCGATTCCCTACAAATTAAAAAAACCGCTATTCTCGGCCATAGTATGGGCGGAATGTTGGCTACCCGTTTTGCATTGATGTACCCTGAAACCACTGAAAAATTAATTTTGGAAAACCCCATAGGTCTTGAAGACTGGAAGCTTAAAGTACCTTATAAACCCGTAGAATGGTGGTGTAAAAACGAATTGAAAAAAGACTACGAAAGCATCAAAAAATATCAGCTTTCCAGCTATTATGATAACAAATGAAAACCCGAATATGACCAATGGGTGAACCTATTGGCAGGTTGGACGCTCAATTCCGATTACGAGACCGTGGCTTGGAACGCAGCGCTCACCTATGACATGATTTTTACCCAACCCGTTGTCTATGAATTCAAGAACCTAAAGATGAAAACTTTACTGATCATAGGTACCCGTGACCGCACCGCTTTAGGAAAACCCTTAGTTTCAGAAGAAGAACGAAAAACCATGGGGCTGTATGACCAATTAGGAAAAAGAACCCAAGAAACAATCCCGAATGCTGAACTGGTGGAAATTGAAAATGTGGGCCACCTGCCCCACATTGAGAAATTCGATGCTTTTATACAACCGCTAGTACGATTTATGAAGGAGTAGGAAGTCTGCTTCAAAGTGATTACGAACTAGACTTTGAATATCCACCGTATTTTTCACGATTGTTCAAAAAGAAAGAAGGCATCAGCCCAACAGCCTATCGAGAAAAGTACAGTTTGAACTAAATGAATGGCCAACTTCGACAGTACTGCCATGGTGATAAATACAGCCCTATCTGATTAATTTGTTCGGAAACCGTGATAAGAAAACAGTAATTTTGTGGTAGACCGCAGAGCTAAGGCTAAAAGGTAAAAACTACCGAATTCTTCTGCCTTGTACTTTATTATTTTGTGATGACAGATTTAGAGCAACAACTAAAAAACCCCGTTTGGCATTCATTAAAGGAATCCCACAAAAAATTTGCGGTCGAGTTTGATGGTGTACAATTTTATAACCCTGAAATATGCACCTTCGGTTCTTTTTTCGATGAAACTAAAACATTGGAGGCCTCGAATGCCTATTTAAAATTAACGGATACCTTCTTCTACGTTTCAGAGAATCAAAACCCGACTATAGATGAGACTAAAATTATTTTAGAGAAAAAAATAGAGGGTTGTCAAATGGTTTTAAATGAACTATCGGATGTTGCAATCACAGAAAATATCGTGTTGCTAGACGAAACCTTTCTTGATGAAATCTATGATTTAGTTTGGTTGGTGATGCCCGGTTACTATAGAAAAAGATCCTTTGACATGGGCCAATACTTTGGTATTTTCAAGAATGGTAAATTAGTTTCCGTTACTGGCCAACGCATGCAAACCAATCACTTTATTGAAGTCAGTGCGGTGGTAACCCATCCTGACCATACCAGAAAGGGCCTGGCCAAACAATTGATTGCCCATACCACCAAAGAGATTCTCAAAGAAAATAAAACACCCGTTCTGCATACCAATAAAGGCAACCTAGCCATACCCCTTTATGAAAAATTGGGGTATGAAATAACAAGAGACATGAACTGGTGGTTGTATCGTAAAAAATAGAGGCTATCACAACCCGCTGTCAGCACCGCAACATGACGTTTGTTTTTAATTCGAGCGTATACTTTTAATTACCACCATACTTTGAGTAGCGAAGATAGATACCCATACCAACTAAATTGCCCGAGCTAAATTGCTACAGTGCAAATATTTAACTAAATTTCTATCAACTTAAGTCAATACTTTGACTACCCCTCGCTCAAGGCTAGATACTTATAATAACTCGACGTAGTGCAAAAAATAGCTATCATGATAAAAAGGGTCTTCAAATCTCTTCTTTGCATCTATCTCATTCAGTTGATAATTATCTCGTGTGAAGATGATAATTGTAATTGTTCTGGAACTCAAAAATTGGAAAAAATATACGACGGTATAGAATTAAGAGTTTTTGATACCTCCGGGTTCGAGATAGCTGAAATTGAGGAGTCCGTTCACATAAATTCGTTCGGACTGGTTATTTTTTCCGAGTTCGAGCATGAACCGATTACCGCGAAATATAAGAGCACAAATTTTTCAAGTTTAGGGTTTAACACCGCCTACGCCTGTAGTTGTGTGCCAAATGAGGTAATTACTAATGACCCCATCGATTCGATTGAGATTACGGCCATCGATACCGAAAATCAAGAGGAAGCAATAGTTACTGACAATTTCACATTTGTTGGTGACGATATGGTATCAAGAACCATAAACGAGACATTAGATAGCGGAGGTAAAGTATACGACGAACTTTTGCTGAACTTGGTAGTACACGAGAATATTCCGGAGAATTCAGTATTTAAAGTGGAAATGACTCTAGCCTCGGGAACCAGCTTTACCGAACTAACCGAACCCATACACTTCATAGAATAAAAAATATGAATATCAGTGCAAACGGAAACGAAACAACCAACCCCCCTTCTAAATTTCCAATTGGTATTGCTAACGAAACGACAACAGTAAAAAATTCTTCCCTTACCATTAACCTTTGTCTTAGTTTTGCCGAAATGACCAGCGAATAAAATTTATAAAATAGTACGGATGTATATATGCATCTTTGAATCCTCTCAGAAAAAGTCTACAATAGTGAAAAATCCTTTAATACTATTTCTATCAATTCTCATCATCTTGGGGCTGTTCAGCTGCAAATTCTTAAGTAAGCCTACGAACTATTTAAATCAGACTGTCCCAGACTCTCATCCAGTGGTTTTTGCTCCTGATATCGTGTCGGCAAAAGGTAGACTTGAGCATGGAATATCCTTTAGCCCTGACGGTCAAGAAATGACATTTGGCATACTGAACAATGATGACAGTGGACAAATTTTCTACTCTAAAATGATGAATGAGGACTGGACAGAACCTATGATTTTTGAGCCTTTAAAAGGCAAAAGTGTTTTTCTTCCGTATTTCTCCCCAGATGGAAAATCGTTACTCTACGCGCAAAGTAAGCCTGAAGTAAATTACCTGACCGATATTGGCAAACTCGAAAAATCTGCCGATGGTTGGGGTTCGCCCCAATTGATTCAGCATCCCTTAAGCTCAAAAAGTAGGGAGGCAAATGCGAGCATGACCTACAACGGAACGATTTATTTCTCTTCTAATAGAAATTGTGAAGGCAAAGAAAACTGCTTCACCGCCGACTTATTCTACTCCGCTTTAGTGGATGAAGAATACCGAAAAGTTGAAGTCATTTCTGAACTTCTTTCCCCCAATGACGAAGAAAGTGTATTCATCTCCCCGAATGAAGATTATCTGATTTTTTGTAGATATACAAGTGATGAAACCGCTACAGACCTATATATAACCTACCGCGACATTAATAAAAAATGGACCGTACCCAGAGTACTCGATTCGGCTATAAATTCAAACGATTGGGACAGAAGACCCTTTGTGAGTATCGATAATAAGTTTTTGTTTTTTACACGCCTGCAGGTCGAACAAACCGAACTAAGAGAATCTGATATATTCTGGGCAAATACTTCAAAAGTTTTCAAACCTTTTGTATTCAACCCTGTTTCAAATACTACGATTAAAGTTGGTGAGAAATTTGAGATTTTACTGCCGGCAGATTATTTTAAAGATATCGATGATCAACAATTGACGTTATCACTAAACACTACGGAATATGATTGGTTAGAATTTGATAATAAAAACAACCTGATCTCGGGGCTACCTACAGAAACCGGTAATTTTGAACTGACTTTCACCGCAGTCGATAAGTTTTTGAACACTACAGAAAATCAAGTCAAATTGAAGGTGACAGATTAGTTTCTAAAGCACGACTCCGTTTACTTCTTATTTGAATACTTCTCATAAAATTCCACGCTGGAATGCATTGCATTTAACAAGAGAAAACTATAAAACTGAGATTTCTATTTGATCTCAAATATTGCGGAATCCTATATTTTATCGTTCAAAATTTGACATATAATAATTTTTGAATTGTAAAATTACCTAATCGGCAATATTGGTCGTAAAATTTCTTACTAAAAAAATTATTTTCGAAAGAAAAAGCTTTCAATTTTAGCGTTAAACTAAAAAATTAAGTATTTCGTCGATCAGAGGTTTAATTTCTGTTTATTAGTGAGTATCATTACTGTATGATTTAGCAAACGAATAATGTTTTATAAAACATCCGTTTTTATTTAAATCATCTCCCCCCATTAGTTCAAATTACTTGAACAGATTACAATTAGTTTTTTTACGAAAAGTAGTGTGAAGTTGAGATTACCCATGTTGTCTTGAGGCTACCGCTCTGTGCTTTTTTCAGATTTCTGAAAACGACCAAACGTGCATTTTAACCAATTACTAATAATTAATTTAATCTTTATGAAAAAAGTAGTCTTATGTGCCATGGCACTAGCAATGGGGTCTTTTGTAATGGCTCAAAACAGCAGTGAAATCAATCAGGAAAATGCAACTGATGGCGCTGTCGTTAATGTCAATCAATCCGGTAATTCCAACAACTCTTTAGTTGATCAGATAGGTGTTGCCGAAGGAGGTGGAGATGCCACCACAGTAAAAATCAAACAAGAAGGTTCAGGTAACAAATCTACTGTAGACCAAGGGGACATCTGGAACAACGGCGCCACCTCAACAGGTGTAAAAACTGATGTTTATCAATTGGGCCGTGACAATAAATCTCTGGTAAAACAAGGAGGAAGAGTTTCAACTACGGATATCGATCAAAAGGGAGATAACAACAATTCTAAAGTAGATGTACAGGGTGGGTATCAAAACTCAATTAAAGTCGTTCAAAATGACGATGATAATAAATCTACTATCTGGCAAAGCTGGTCGAATAACGAAATCTTCGTTACGCAGTCTGGTGACAATGCTAATAATGGTGCCAATAATTCTAAAATTAGACAAGTATCTGCTAAGAGTACAATAGACATTGATCAAGTTGGAAGAAGAAACTATTCTGATGTTAATCAATTTGGTGCGAACCCAGGCGATTTAAATGGTCAAGAGTTGACCGCAATAGTCAACCAAAATGGAATGGATAATAAATCCATAATATCTCAGGAAGGTACTTCTGGAATCATTTCTACAGTGCAAAATGGTAATGCAAACTACTCTTCCAATGTACAAGCTGGTTTGGAGAACAATGCTTATACCACACAGAGAAATGGAAATAACAATAGAAGTTTTACAACCCAAGATGAAACAAGTTCTTTTAGTGAAATAAAGGTTATACAACAAAATGGTAATAACAATTTGAGCAGGGCTAATCAACTGGGAACAACTGATGCTACTATAATGGTAACTCAAAATGGAAGTGGTCATAGCAGTCTTGTGAATCAAACATCTGTAGACAATGGCACAATAGCTATCGTAACGCAAAATTAATAAGCATCAACGATAATAGATATAATAACTACGGAACATGTACATGTTCCGTAGTTATTCATCTTTAACCATGAAAAGGTATGAGACCAAACCAAAACCTTTCAATTCTTTTTATTGTTCTTCTAAGTAGCATAAGTATTCGCGCACAAGGTATTATCGAAGAAGAAACTGATATTACACCTGAAAATTTTGGTTCAAACGCTCAGCAGATGAATTATTATTCACAGCAATCTAATGAGATATTAAGCACCGAAACCATTAATGTGTCGAATAAAGGTGTTTATATCAACCAGGTGGGCAATAACAATACTTCAATCGTGAACAGTCAATCGCAGATTACGGACTTAGAATTATCGCAATACGGCAACTCTAACAAAATCGATTTGAACCTAAAGGCTGATATTATCGATTATAGTGTATTACAAGAGGGAGATAACAATCTTCTTCTTGAATATAATTTTCACAATAACAAGCAACTTATCGAACGTAGCGTTGAGCAAAACGGCAATAATCAAAATCTAGTCATTCACGGGAGTAATAGTATCGTCGATAAAATGAAAATTAAAATGAGTGAAGGATCCCAGAGTCTTATCATAAGAAATACCAATTAGAAAAAAGTACCCCACAATGCAATTGCCCCGACCTCTTTATGTTACTTTCTTCTTTATGTTGAGTTGTTCCGCTCTTATGGCGCAGGCCTTTAATAAAGATGTGGAAGCAAGCATCAATTTAGATTCGGAAGGTGCACTCACCAAAATTACTTTTTCGGCCTTTAACAAAACTCAACTTAAAAAAAGTCTGAAATACAAAGCTTTAATTGTAAAGAACAAAGACGAGCAGTTCGAAGACGAACAATATTTTATTATAGAACCTCAACAGCGTAAAAATATTAGTACGGCCACTTTACCCTTAAAAGACGATCAAAGAACCATCGTATTTGTACTGTTATATGAAGATGACAAAGTCATCGGAAAAGACAGAATGGTCATCAACGGTTTTGAAGGCGAAGACGATTTACAACCTAAAATTGTTCAAGAAGACCATCTTCTGGCGAATAGAGAAACTCAAAGTTTAAAAGACATCGACCTTATGACAGGTCTGGTGTTTGAAAACACCAAAACCAAACCAGGTAGAGACTTTTATCAAATGTTCTATTTGGCATACACCAACAACAATATTAAAGGCAATCAAATAGTAAAGGTAGACGAGGTACTCGCCATTGGTGGCAATACCCAAATTAAGATATATGCAGGCGACAACTTGGTGGTGCAGTTTTTTCTCAATCCCAGAAGTTCTTACATAAAAGAAATGGTCGACCAATCTATTCTTAGGGTAAACCAATACTTTATAAAAAATAGGGCCATAAGCCAAAATACAATTCAATATTAATATGAAAACATTACTGTACCTCATTTTTTTCCTAAGTTTTTCGGCATATTCCCAGCAGTTGGTATATACTCCAAAAAATCCGAATTTCGGGGGCAATACTTTTAACTACCAGTGGTTGTTAAGTTCTGCAAATGCCCAGAACTCGTTTACGAACAACCAAAGCTTTCGTGATGAAACATCAGAACTTCAAGATTTTCAAGAAAGTCTCAATCGCCAAATACTAGGCCAATTGACCCGTTCTGTTTTTACCTCAGAGTTAGGCGACGGGCTACAGCCCGGCACCTTCAATGTCGGTGACCTATTATTAGAAATCTTTGAATCTGGCGAAGGTCTTGTAGTCAACATATTAGATACCACAACTGGCGAACAAACCCAAATTATTGTACCCAACTAAGCGAATATGAAATTTTACAAAAGCTCCCTCTACATAGTTTTATTGATACTATTTTCAGGCTGTGGTGCATATTTTAACCAACCCGTAGCCCCCACTTCGGCAAGAATAGGTGAGACCACTTCTAAAACCGATATCTTAAAAAACCTTCCACTCCCAGACGAACCCGTGGTAGTTGGGGTCTACAACTTTAAAGACCAAACCGGGCAATATAAAAACGTAGAAGCTGGTAGCACTTTTAGTACGGCGGTACCTCAAGGTGCCACAACCATGCTTATAAAAGCCTTGGAAGATTCAAAATGGTTTACTCCCATAGAACGGGAAAACCTATCCAATCTGTTAAACGAACGTAATATCATTAGGTCAACCAGACAAGAGTATACGGGTGACAATAGCGGCCAGCCCAACCTACCCCCTTTACTCTATGCGGGCATACTTCTTGAAGGTGGCATCATGTCCTATGATTCCAATATTATAACCGGAGGGTATGGCGCGAGATATTTTGGCGCCGGAGGTTCCACTCAATATCGCCAAGATCGTATTACCATTTACTTAAGGGCCGTTTCTACCTCCAATGGTAAAATTTTAAAAACGGTTTACGTTTCCAAAACCATATTATCTCAAGCCTTGGACGCTAGCCTATTTAAATACGTGAAATTTCAAAGACTTTTAGAAGTTGAAACCGGAATTACCAAAAACGAGCCAGTGCAACTTGCCATACAAAATGCTATTGAAAGTGCTGTGGAATCACTGATTTTTGAAGGTATTCAAGATAACTTATGGAGCACTAAAGAAGGTAAGGAAACCAATAATGCCCTAGTTTCACTTTATAATTCTAGAAAACAGGAAGAAGAGAGCACTTTGCTATACAATAGAAAACAGGCTCAGTCTACCCTAAAACATAGTCTTAGTGTCACCGGAAATGCCCCGGTTCTTAACGCCGATTTCTCAAAAAAATCACTTGGTGGTGGCGGCGGTCTAAAATATAGCTATTACTTATCGCCTAAATTTGATATTGGTCTAAAAGGCGATTACCATTACTTTACTGGTGGTGAAAACTTCTATAAATCATATGCCTCTAGCAACCTTCAACTAGGCTATACCTTATTGCCCCTAGACAATTTGACTCCTTACATCTATGCAGGTATTGGAGGTATTTTTGATATGGACAAACCAGATTCCGAACTTTCCGAAGATACGTCGGGCTTTAATGTGCAATATGGATTGGCCATCAAATATAATTTCAATCCCCAACTCTCCTTAAGTATTGGAGCTGAAAATAATCACACCGCAACCGATGCTCTAGATAATGTAGTTAACGGAGTGCGAGATGATTTCTACTACAACTTTCATATAGGGCTTGAATGGAGATTTGGTAAAAACATACAATAAACTAACCGCTAGTAAAATGAATATCATAAACAAACAGGGTTTTATACTACTTTTAATAATCTTTTCCGTTCTTTCTTGCGAAGAGGAAACTATTGGAGATACTGTTCTTGGTAAATTGGAAGGAAGAGTTGTAGCCAATAGTCAAAATGTGCCTTTAGAAAATGTAAAAATAACGACCAACCCCTCGTCAACTACTGTATTTACCGATGTTGAAGGAAATTTCACCATTGAACAGATCAATGCCGGCGATTACTCGGTTCAAGCAGAGAAAGACGATTTTCAGGTCAGTTTTGAACCGGCTACCATAATTGGTGACCAAACGACCAATGTTGTATTCGAACTCGATAGTATCGTGGCAAGCAATTTGACCCCATTGGTGCCCCAATTACTTTTTCCTGTCGATGAGGCTCAAAACACACCTAGTCCCGTAGAATTTGCTTGGTCATCTTCAGAGAACGATGAAGACGAAATTACCTATGAACTAGAGCTTAGAAACGGGGCAACCGGCAACATTCAAAAATTTTCAAACTTAAAAGATACCGTTTTGACCGTTGATGAACTTCAGGTCGGAGCAAATTTCTTTTGGCAGGTGAAGGCCACCGATGGTATTACAGAGTCGGTTCAAAGTAGCCTAAGCAGTTTTCAACTACGTGGTATTGAAAACAATAGGTTTTTATTTGTTCGAAACATCGATGGAAATAATGTGATTATTTCTGGCGGAGAACCAACAGGTGTCGATAATTCAGAAACGAATCAGAATGAAGTTCAACTCACTTCCGCAGCTATTAATTCCTATAGGCCAAAAGCAAATTTAATCGTAAACAAAATCGCCTATTTGGCCAATCAAGGCGGTGATGCTCATTTATTTACCATGGATTTGGATGGTGGAAACAAAGTACAACTCACTAAAGACATTCCAATAGCTGGTTTTAAACAAGATGAAATAGAATTTGCATGGTCTCAAAATAGTGATAAAATCTATTTTCCAAATTTTAATAAATTGTATTCCATCAATATTGATGGCTCTGGTACAACATTAATTTACGAGGGGCCATCCGAAGAGTTTATAAGTGAAATCGCCTCTAACCCCACCAATAATCTAATTGCCATAAAAAGCAACAATACTAGCGGTTACGATGTTAAAATTCAATTGATAAACCCATCAAACGGCACATTGGTCTCAACAATTGTCGAAGGTGAACCGGGTGCATTCGGAGGGCTAGATTATTCTATAGACGGAACTAAAATTCTATACACCCAAGATGTCTCAGGTGTCGAAAATGCTCAATATAGACAGTTAGACAGTAGAATTTTCGAATATAATTCGGTGTCTGACGCAGCAGCCGAAATTGAAACCGATAAACCTACCGGGTTTAACAATCTAGATGTTAAATATGCACCAAATGAAGGTGCTATCATATATACCTACACTTCCAATGATGGTATCTCAGAACGGCAAATCTACAGGAAAACATTGGACTCAACCGATGAAGATGATCAAGAAATTATTTTTGAAAATGGCTATATGCCCAATTGGGAATAAATATTATAACATTGCTTCAGCATATTTAGGAATAGCTTTAACTCTTAACTAGTAGTTTATCAGTTTCCATTATTAAATGAAAATAGCCTTTTGAATAAGCTATAAATTTGACAATGGCCATCTCTAGCTTGCCATATATTAAAGCATACCATAGTGGATTATCAATAGATTAGAGTTTATTTAACTATACCTTTAACCGTTTCAAAACACAAATTCATATCAAACTGAAGTTTAGATAATTCTACGGATTTGTGCATATATGAAATAGTAATGAGGTTCAACGACCATTACGTATTTATGAACTAGATTTGAACTCAAGTTTAAAAGTTTTCAAAGTTCAATTTATACACTCACTTAATAGTAAAGATGCTAAAATTAGTCTTCCCCATAATCTGTATGCTAACCATACTTGCATCCTGCAAAAACAAAAAAAACGAACAAGAAATACTATTAAAGGAAGCCGAGCTGATACAACGACAAAAGGAACTTGAGGTTGAGAACGAACTTTTAATCGAGCACGATGCCGCGGTGCAACTTAATCCAGAGGTGCAACTTAACCTCATTCATTGCGAAAATGAAAAATTTACTATTAGGGTCGATCGCTTGAAAAGCAGTGATGTAAGGTACATGGCTTGGAACAAACCTAAATCTTCTACAGAACGGCCAGACCTCATCTTGCTAGATGGTGAAATCGAACAACAAGGCTCTGGCGGGGGATATCACTTTATCTTCTCCAACGGACACTTTACTTACATCATCGAAAACAATCTCATCGGTGAAAGTAAAGATGCTACAGGTGTATTTTTACGAATTCTTAAAAATGGCGAAGAAGAGCTTTATACCAAAATGATTGATTTAAAACTTTAGGAAGTTTAAGTCTCATGCATAAGTGTATAAGGGCGATAGCCGAAAAACCATAATTCTAGTAGCTTAATCATCTTTTAGACTGTTACATCTATCTGTATAGTTTGCCATACTAAAGCATACCAAAGTGGATTATCATCAATAGATGAGAGTTTATTTAACTATACCTTTAACCGTATCAACACACAAATTCATATCAAACTGAGGTTTAGATAATTCTACGTATTTGTGTACAGATGCAATAGTAATGGCGCTCAACGGCCTTTACATATTTAAGTACTAAATTTGAACTTAATTTTAGAACTTTTTAAAACTTGATGCTAGATACTAACTTAATAATTTAAAATGCTAAAATTAATCCCTCTCTTAATTTGCATATTCGTTTTGCTTTCCTCTTGCAAAGACAATAAGAGTGAACAAGATTTACCTTTAGAAGAAGTGAAATTGATAGATAAACAGAAGCAACTTGAAGTTGAGAACGAACTGTTAATCGAGCATGACAACGTGATTCATCTTGACCCAGAAATGGGCTCCCAACTCGTTATTTGTGAAAATGAAAACTTCACCATTATGGTTATTCAATCGAACGATAAAAATTTAAAATATATGTCGTGGAACCAACCTAAACTTTCTTCAGAACAGCCTGACCTTATCTTATTAGATGGTAAAATAGAAGAAAAGGGCTCTTACAGATATAATTATATATTCACCCACGGACCCTTCACCTATATTATTGAAAATAAGCTGATCGGTGAATATAAAAAGGAGACCGGTATATTTTTGAGAATTCTTAAAAACGGAAAAGAAGAACTATACTCTAAAATGACCGATTTAAAAATCTACTAGGTAAAATTCTTCTGTACACTTTCCTTTAAAATGATGACCGGTTAATTACCTGAACATCTCCTTTGATAGATTACGAACACCTCATTTGTATGGGTGGTCGCATTTTTACGACCTATAAGTGTAAATTATTTAGACAATGAAAGATAAACTAAAGATAGATATCGTTTCTGATGTGGTATGCCCTTGGTGTACCATTGGTTATAAACGACTAGATAAAGCTATTTCAGAACTAGGCATACAAGACCAGGTTGAAATCGAGTGGCAACCTTTTGAACTTAACCCCAATATGCCGGCAGAGGGCCAAAACGTACAAGAGCACATTGGCGAAAAATATGGTTCAACCTTAGAGCAACAAAAAGAATCGCAACAGCGCATGGCCGAAGCTGGTGAAGAATTGGGCTTCACATTCGATTATTTTGATGAAATGAGAATGTCTAATACTTTAGAAGCGCATATACTGCTTGAATATGCCAAAACATTTGGCAAGCAAACGGACCTAAAAATGAGATTGACCACCGCTTTCTTTAGCGAAAGAAAAGATGTTTCGAAAAGAGAAGTACTTAAAGAGGCCTTATTAGACGTTGGTTTAAATGCAGAAGAGGCTTTTGCAAAACTTGATGATGACGATGCTAAATATGAAATAAAAAGTAAAGAAGCTTACTGGCAAAATTTGGGCGTGAAGTCTGTGCCTACTATTGTATTCGATAGAAAAAGTGCCATAACAGGTGCACAGCCTGTAGAAACTTTTAAAGAAGTACTTTCTGAACTAGTTCAATAACAATAGGCATTACCATTTAAATTAATGACTGAGGATGAAACTAAAAAAAGTTTTAACCAACCCGCATTAGTGTTAGAGATATACTGTGGGGCAAGCGGAAGGGCTTAGTAGATTCCGACATGTTCAGAAACTGATATAGTGAAAAGCATATGTGATTATATGATTTTCACTATATTCATTTTAAATTCTTTCCTTCGTAACTATTGCCCATGAAGAATCTGACTATTTTTATCGTTTTACTATTTGGTATTATGCGGCTTTCTGCACAAGAACAATATTTAAACGATGTTACCGAGGCACAAGAACTCTCGAAGACAATAGCTTCCCTTTTTCAAGAGAACCAAGTTTCAAAGGCTTTTGGCACCCTGACCCCCTATTGGCCCATGCCATTAAATGAGATTGAGGCCATCGAAGAAAAAACGATAAAATACCTCAACCTATTGGAACAGCGTTTTGGCCAATCGATCGGTTATGTGAAAATAAAGAACGAGACCATTAGCGATATCGCAGTTCGTGAAACGTATTTGGTTCGTTACACCAAAAGTGCCATCAGACTGAAGTTCACATTTTACAAAAATGATGATGGGTGGATTGTGAACGCCTTTAAATGGGACGATTCTTTTAGCGAAGAATTTAATTAGAAAATAAAGTATATAAAACCTGATATACTTTAAGAGCTTTTCTGTTCTATACGATTTCTATCGGAGGTAAAAAATCGAAAAACTCTAGAGTCTTCACCCACGAACAATCAAGATAACCCACCAAACGATGAGAGCAAAAACCAATTACATTTTCACCGTCATTTTAGTCATTTTCATGGCCCAAATGGTCTTCTCCCAAGCCAAAAAGCATCCCAACGTAATCATAATTATTACTGACGACCAAGGTTATGGTGATTTGGGTGTTACCGGAAATCCGCATGTCAAAACTCCGGCTATCGATAAACTGGCCAAAGAAAGTAACCGTTTCAATAATTTTTATGTATCACCGGTGTGTGCCCCTACTCGGTCAAGCTTGATGACCGGGCGTTACTCATTACGTACAGGTATACGAGACACCTATAATGGCGGAGCGACTATGGCTTCGAACGAGGTTACCATTGCCGAAATGTTGAAACAGGCAAACTACAAAACGGGTATCTTCGGTAAGTGGCACTTAGGTGATAATTACCCCAGCAGGCCAAGCGACCAAGGTTTTGATGAATCGGTCATACACCTTTCGGGCGGTATGGGGCAGGTGGGTGATATTACTACCTATTTTAAGGGAGACAGAAGCTATTTTGACCCGGTACTTTGGCATAATAATGAACAGCAATCCTATGAGGGGTATTGCTCTGATATCTTTACGGACGTGGCTCTTAATTTTATAGAGAAAAATCAAGAATCATCCTTCTTTTGCTACCTCTCTTTTAACGCACCGCATACCCCTTTGCAAGTTCCTGAGAAGTATTATAATCTCTACAAAGACATCGACCCATCAACAGGCTTTAAAAATGATGGAAGACCTTTTTCTGAAATGTCGGAAAAAGACAAAGAAGACGCGCGTAAAGTGTATGCTATGGTCAGTAATATAGACGACAATGTAGACAGATTACTTAAAAAATTAGAAGAACTAAAAATAGCAGATAACACCTTGCTCATTTTTATGACCGACAATGGCCCACAACAAACGAGATATGTGGCCGGAATGCGAGGCCGAAAAGGTAACGTATATCAAGGAGGGGTTCGGGTGCCCTTCTATTTGCGTTATCCTGCTTTATTCAAAAAGAATCGTGACATTGAAACCACTACCGCACATATCGATATTCTACCCACCTTGGCCGAAGCCTGTCAGGTGCCTTTGCCTAAAGACAAGAAAATTGATGGCAATAGCTTAATACCGCTGTTGAAAGGTCAAAAAGTAGAATGGAATAACAGGCCATTGTTCTTTTATTGGTCACGAAAATACCCAGAGCTATACAATAACATGTCGTTGCTAAAAGAGAACTATAAATTGGTAGCTAAGACCGATTATGATGCTCCATTAGAACGCTTCGAGCTTTTTGATCTTGAAGAAGATCCCTATGAAGAGAAAAATATCTTACTCGAAAACAAAGACATTGCAAAGAACCTTAAAAAGATTTTAGATGATACTTACAACGAACTGATTAGGTCTGAAAATCTTGTCAACCAACCCCTAATCGAGGTCGGAAGCCCCTTTGAAAACCCCATCATATTAAATAGGAACGATGCCAGTGGTGAACGCGGAATTTGGGCACAGGAAGAAATTCATGGCTTTTGGAAAGTAAATGTTCAACAGGGCCATTATGATATTAAATTCAAGTTTATAAAACCTGTAAAAGCCAACGGACGAATGTATCTGGAAACTAACAGCATCGTTAATCAGATGAAGAATGAAAAAGAAGCGACCGACACTATAGTGATGAAGAATGTTTTTATCCCGAAAATGAGTTGTGACCTGATTTCTTTTTATCAAGAAGGTTCTAAGAGTATCATGCCATTTTGGGTTGAGATGAAAAAATTAGATTGAAGTTAATTGATTTGTTTAGTTCAACACTTAAACCTTAGATTCCAGTTTAATAAATGACATAGGTATTAAAGTTATGTTTCTATATCGATTGGCAGTTTTAGAAATTGAAATATCACAAGAGAAAATATACCTTCACAAAAGTGATTGCTAGATTATGAATTGGATCTTACTCATCATCGCTGGCCTATTCGAAGTAGGTTTTGCCTTTTGCTTGGGCAAAGCAAAAGAAACCTCGGGCAATGAAATGTACCTGTGGTATACAGGTTTTCTACTAGCCCTTTGCATGAGTATGGCGCTTTTGATAAAAGCAACGCAAGCATTACCCATTGGCACCGCCTATGCCGTTTGGACAGGCATTGGTGCCGTAGGCACCGTTTTGGTCGGTATTCTGGTTTTCAAAGAACCAACAACATTTTGGAGGTTATTTTTCATTTCGACACTAATCATCTCAATTGTCGGGCTAAAGGTCGTTTCGCATTAAATGAATTTGTAATGTTGGATAATCTCGTAAAAATGGGCTAGAGCGACTAATTTCATAAAGTCTTGTATTCTTTAGATGAACTTTGGCCGACCTTACGGAGGATAGAAAAGGCGGAACACAAGCAAAAACCCTAACTTTAGATTTTAAACCGATTTCGATGACCAAAATTTCAAGAAGAAAAGCTATTTCCACTACTCTTTTGGGTTCCTTGGCAGCAATGAGCGGCCATGCTTATGCCAACAGTACAACTCAAAAAAACAAAAAAAATACCGTTCAAAAGCTTCCCGTACGAATAAGCTTGAACTGCTCTACGCTATTGCATTACAAATTACCTGTCGATGTGCAAATCGACTATGTGGCCGATGCCAAATTTGACGGTATTGAATTATGGATGAGCGACATCAGGGCTTATCTCGAGAAAGGCGGAAGCACCCATCAATTGAGACAAAAATTACAAGACCGAGGTCTGGTTCTTGAAAATATTATCGGATTTTCAAAATGGTGTAGCGACGATGCTGATGAAAGAGCAGCGGCATTGGCGCAACTTCGTAAAGAAATGAAAATCACCAAAGAATTGGGAGGCGAATATCTTGCCGCCCCGGTTCAAGGCATTGATAAAATTCATCCTGATCAATATGACGCCTATGCCGATCGCTACAAAACGATTTTAGAATTGGGCGACGAAACAGGGGTTACCCCCATTTTAGAACTTTGGGGTATGGGCGCCTTGCACAAAGTTTCTGATTGTGCCAAAATCGCTATGGCGACCGGCCACCCAAAAGCGACCGTATTGTTAGATTTCTATCATGTTTACCGAGGAGGAAACGATTGGGGAACAATAGACTTTCTGAACGGTGCCAAACTTCCGGTTATGCACATGAACGACTACCCCTCTTCGCCCGCTTATAATCAATTGACCGATGGCGATAGGGTTTTGGCCGGTGAAGGGGTATGCCCCTTTAACAAAATCATTCCCAAACTCTATGAGGCAGGTTTTCGTGGCGGATTTTCCGTAGAACTTTTCAACAAAACCTACTGGAACACCATGAATGCCAAAGCATTATTAAAAGCCAGTTATGAGACCACCTACTCAATAGTTTCCGACGCACTGGCCGATTATATTTAATGAGCAAACATGCTTGAAAATTTTAAATCATACCTAAACACGCAATGGGGGCTGCCTAACGATGCCATCGAAGAATTATGTAATGGCATTAAGACCAAAAAAGTCGATAAAGAAGAGTTTCTGTTAAAATCAGGTGAAGTTTGCGATCTCACTATGTTTGTGGAAAAAGGACTCTTAAGAATGTACGCCCTTAATGAAAAAGGTAAAATAGACATTTTACAGTTTGCTCCTGAAAATTGGTTGGTAAGCGACCGTGGCAGTGTGTATTTCAATGAACCGTCGAACTACTATATCGATGCCATCGAAAGTACTACAGTGGTACTTTTAGACCAAAATTTTATAGACCGAATATCACGACTAGGGCCATCGTTCAGAAAATTGAATGACCGGCTATTGCACAACCATATTAGGCATTTGAATAAAAGAGTTAGTCTGCTATTAGGCGCATCGGCCGAAACAAGATACCTGAACTTCATAAAACTATATCCAGATATTTTATTACGTGTTCCCCAATGGATGGTGGCGTCTTACTTGGGCATTGCTCCCGAAAGCCTTAGTCGGGTAAGGCGTGATTTGGCCAAAAACAACTTCAGATCAGGGTAAAGGTCTTTCTTAACATACATCAATGCAAAGGTGCTATAGACAGGCTAAATTTGATACAAATTAAAAACCTTAGATGATGAGCACTAAAAAAATAGAACTGGTAGTTCCACCAAGATCACCGCAATTTGTTGGTGACGGGTTTCGTGTACAAAGATTTATTCCCAGTAGTTTTAGGTTGACAATGGAACGAATGAATCCGTTCATTCTACTGGATTATAATACAAAATTCCATTTTCCGCCATCGGAAACGCCAAAAGGTGTAGGGGTTCATCCACATCGTGGTTTTGAAACTGTAACCATTGCCTATAAGGGCGAGGTAGCCCACCATGATAGTGCTGGCGGTGGTGGCGTTATAGGTGAAGGTGATGTACAATGGATGACCGCTGCCTCTGGTGTGCTGCATAAAGAATATCATAGCGAGAAGTTTTCTAAAAATGGAGGTGACTTTCAAATGGTACAGTTGTGGGTAAATCTTCCGGCCAAAGACAAAATGACTTCACCGAAATATCAAGCATTGAAACACAGCGACATTAAATCTTACAAATTAGAAGATCAATTAGGCCAAATTGAGGTCATCGCGGGAGAGTATAAAGGTATTCATGGTTCTATTTCAACCTTTACCCCTATTCATATGTTGAATGCTAGATTAAATAAAGGTGGGGTGGCAAAATTCAATTTCCCGTCTGAATATAATACCGCTCTCTTAGTTATTGAAGGCTCAATTGTAGTTGATAACGAAGAAGTCTCTACCGACCATTTAGTACTTTTTGAAAATGAAGGCGAGAATTTTAAAATTCATGCTAATTCGAATGCAGTAGTCTTGGTGTTAAGTGGAAAGCCTATAGAAGAACCTATTGCAGCTCAAGGTCCCTTCGTAATGAACACTAAGGAGGAGTTGGTTCAGGCCGTCGAAGATTTCAACTTGGGCAAATTTGGGTATTTAGAAGAATAGAATAACTTATAGAAGTGAATTTAAACTCGCAAATATGAAAGTTCAGCAGCAAGACAATGGTAACAAAGGCAGCTTCTTTATCGAGCAAGATGGCAAACGTTCTGCGGAAATGGCCTATACCTGGGCCGGACCGAATAAATTTATCATCGATCATACTGAAGTCGCGGACCAATTGAGAGGAAAAGGTGCAGGTAAAAAATTGCTAATGAAGGCTATTGCATACGCCCGTGAACATGAAAAGAAGATTCTGCCGTTGTGCCCTTTCGCTGCCAGTGTGTTCAAGAAAAATTCAGAACTAAGAGATGTACTATAATAAAGTGAATATATAAAACTAGAATACTATGAAAACGATATTACATAAAGCAGATAGCCGAGGCCATGCCGACCATGGCTGGTTAAACAGTTATCACACGTTTAGTTTTGCCAATTACCACAATCCTGAAAGAATGAACTTTGGCGTACTTAGAGTTTTAAACGACGACGAAGTTGCCGAAGGAATGGGTTTCGGCACCCATGGCCATAGCAATATGGAAATTATTTCCATTCCTTTAGAGGGCGACCTAGAGCATAAAGACAGCATGGGAAACACCACGGTTATTAAACAAGGTGATATTCAAGTAATGAGTGCCGGTTCTGGCATTCAACATAGCGAGAAGAATAAAAATAGCGACCAGAAGGTCAAATTTCTTCAGATATGGATGCTGCCCAATGAAGTAAATGTGACACCTCGATATGGCCAAATAAGCCTTCAAAAATCTGACCTCACCAACCAGTTTTTTCAGATACTCTCACCGAATGCCGACGATACCGGTGTGTGGATTCATCAAGATGCTTGGTTTCATCTAGGGCATTTTGATAAGGGGCAATTAACGACCTACTCTTTGAAGAACGGTTCTAACGGTCTTTACATTTTTGTGTTAGAAGGTGAGACCGCAGTTGGCGGCACAAGGCTGGGCAGACGTGATGGTCTTGGGGTTTGGGAAACCGATAAAATCGAGTTTACCTTTTTGGAAAATAGTAAAGTACTACTGATGGAGGTACCTATGGCCAATTAATCGACAAATGTTCGCTATACCTATAATATAAGGATCGAAATTATGATTTGAAAAATGGCGCCTAACTTTGGGCGCCATTTTTCATTCATAGATTTATTCTTAGCATAAAAAATATGCAACTACAATCTATCTTTCTGAATATGAATCAATTCTGACATAAATTGAATCAAAAATTCGATTTATCAGCTTGACAATCCGTATATTTATACTATTCCCCTCCCCGTTGAATCAAAATTTTTATTTTAAAACTGTTAGCCATGCCAATATATATGGATTCACATATTGTTCCGGGCGTCGAGGCGAAACATGCCGCAGAGGCGCATAAAAAGGATCTTGGTATTCAAAATCAGTTTGGATGCCGAAATTTGACCTACTGGATTGATGAGCATAGGGGAAGGGTATTCTGTCTAATCGATGCCCCGAACGAAGAGGCGGTTCGCCAAATGCACGATCATGCCCACGGGCTGGTACCCCATGAGATTATCCCGGTTAACGGTCAGGTTGTCGAAGCCTTCTTAGGAAGGATTGCCGACCCCGAACCTTATTTTGATCCTAGCGTACCAGGCCTTAAAATATTCAACGATCCGGCCTTCAGGGTCATCTTGGCCATCAAGACAAAAGATGAAAGACTGCTGCTTCATAATCTGGGAAAAAATAGAACCAAACGGTTATTCTCATTGTATTACGATACTGTCAGAGAACAGATACAAAAACATGAAGGCAGCGAAGTGGAAATGAAAGGGGAAGTCTTTGTTGTTTCTTTTACATCGGTATCTCTAGCGGTTGATTGTGTCATAGCCATTCAGAAAGCCCTGCACGTAGCCACTGAACTTATTGACCTACGAATGGGTCTTCATGCAGGTCTTCCGGTTGATCAAAGCAATACCATATTCGGAAAAACAGTGCAATTCGCACAATACCTCTGCACCCTTGATCATAAAAATCAGATTATAATGTCATCTATAGTAAGTGATCTTTACAAACCGGATTTGCGAAAGAACGAAAACATACAAGACAATATTAAAAGGCTGGGCGCGTCGGAAGAAAAATCATTGGAACACATTATTCATATTCTTGATGAGAATTGGCAGAAACCTGAATTTGGTATCGAAGACTTTTGCGAAAAGCTTTCCATAAGTAGATCACAGCTCTACCGAAAATGTACAGGGTTTACCAACAAATCGCCCAATGCCCTATTACGGGAATATCGATTGCTGAAGTCTTTGGAATTGTTAGGGAAAGAAGGGCAGAATGTTTCCCAGACAACTTTTGATGCAGGTTTTAACAGTCCTTCCTATTTTATAAAATGTTTTCAAAAACGATTTGGCCTGCTTCCTTTGAAATATGCTAAATTACAAACGTAGAATTTAAAAAAGATACGATTATGCCGCTATATATGGACATACACAAGGTCGATTCCGATGACTTTACGGTCGAAGACGTGATAAAGGCTCATATGCATGATTTGGCCATACAGGAAAGTTTTGGGGTAATACAACGTAAATATTGGGTAAACGAAGAAGATAAAATGGTGTTTTGCCTGATGGAAGGCCCCAATAAGGAAGCCTGCCACAAAACACATGAAGAATCCCACGGCATGACGGCCTGTAATATCATCGAGGTATCCGATGATGAGTATAACATATTCATGTCTCGCGGTAGCACACAAAAGAATGATTTGGCCTATACGACAGACGGAAATCTAGATACTGGCTTCAGAACCATTATGTTGATCAACACTTCTGACTTTTCAGGAAAATACCGGCATTATATTAAGGAAACTAAGCATCTGATAGAAAAATTTAACGGTCAAATAGTTCGCCAGCCAAACGATGATGAAACAATGGCTTCATTTCTTCTCGCTTCCGATGCGATTATTGCTGCCATGGCCATAGGAAATTTATTGCAGACTATTCCCGACAATTTTGAATACCGACTAGCTTTAGTCAGCGGAAATCCTGTAGATGAAAAGGGTATAGATTTGTTCGAAGAAACCAAAAATAGGGTACGAACCTTATGTTGGATCGGTCTGAGTAAAGTAGTCTATTTAGATGCGATTACGCAAGCGCTTTCACAGAAAGAATCCAACACGCCCAAGGTAAATCATGCGCACGTGAAAATCGTTAACGCCACAGATTTTTCTTTCTGCGAAAAATTGTTTAAAATTCTGAATAGTGAATTCAACAATTCAAGTTTTAAAAGTGATGACCTTGGCCAACTCTTAGGTTTGAGCAAGGCCCAAACCTATAGAAAAATAAAATCGCTTACGGGTATGTCGCCCAATACCTTAATTCGTGAAATGCGCCTACGCAGATCTTTAAAAGCCTTAAAAAAGAATGGTAAAACCATCGCAGAAATAGCTTATGACCTTGGTTTTAATAGCCCTACTTATTTTACCCGTGTCTTTAGAAAAAGGTATGACATCTTACCAACACAGTTTTTGAAGCTCTCAAACACCGCTATTCTATAGACCACTTACACAATGAACCATTCGTTTCACTTTTAGAACCAGAAATTACAGACGAGGTTCAAAAGTGCGAACTTTTGAAATAAGACTTACACTTTTCTCCTATTTTCCATTGTAGTTTTACAATAGTGATTCGATTTAGGGTCATGGGTAATCTTGCTTGTTAAACTTCCCCTTTCCATCGTTCCAAATCCGATGTAAATCAAGCATCCAAGATAATGAATCGCCCCCCAATCAAACAGTATATTAATTTAAAACTATATATCATGAGTAAGTCTTTAATCGGCACACTGTGTATGGGTCTTGCCAGCCTGGGGTTAGCACAAAATCCACTAGAACTTCCAATAGAAGAAAAAATTAATGATACTGCTACTGTAAATCAACAGTATTTAGATAATGTTAGGGGCGGTGCCATTTCTTCGCGCGTATTTACTTTGGAAAAGAAGGCATCGAGATACAATATTAAGAAATCACTTTTCTATGGCGATACCGGAGAGGTGAACAAAATCAAATTTTCGCAAGACAACGATAACCTTATGGTTACCTATGGCCTTAATGGTAAAATTCTGTTTACCAGTGAAAGTTATAAAAACCTAATGTTACCAACGGCCGTAAGAAATAGGGTTTATATGGAATATCCGGGTTGCACAATGTTGAACAATACCTACCTAGTTTCTTACCACCATAAGAGGGGAACAAAGAAAATGTACAAAATACAAGTACAAAAAGAGCAATTTAAAAAAACCTTAAATATCGACACCGAAGGTAATTTATTGTAAATCTAGTATTTAGGGGGCGGTTGATCGCCTCTCGATCTATCAATGGTAAAAAGGATAAGTGATAAGCATTGAACCCCCTCGTACACAAAAGGAATATTTTGGGTCTATACCTATTTTACATTCATAGACTGTGAAAAACTCAAAAAAGTTTTGGTTGGTTCGTGCTTATAATGGCAATTGGTATTTTTTATAAGAAAGTACTTGTTCGACTCTAATTGTATTGAACACAGGCTAGCCCAGATGAGACATATGTTTCATCATTAGGTACAAAACTTACATTGTTAAAGGGGTTAGTTATGTAATTTTATGGAAATGAACTATTTGGGTTATTAGTATGCCGAAATGGTTCGAAACTCCCCCTCCCTTAGTACAGTTTACTATGGCATTATGCTTTTAAGTATTAAAATCTTTCAAGCAGAAATGACTAAAACCAAAAATTAAGAGATGTGAAAAACATTGTAACCCTATTTACCTTTTTAACTGTTTTGTTGTTTACCGGTGCATGCCGTAATCACAAAACAAAAGAAACTGTTGTTGAGAAGAAAGCTGTAGAAGTAGCAATTCAAAACCAATCCAATACCTACGAACTTAAGCCGATAGCCATCAATGGTGATACCTTACATTATGTAGATATTGGAAAAGGAGAACCAGTGGTGTTCGTTCATGGCAGTATTGGAGATTATAGAGCTTGGCAAAATCAAATTGATACGTTCGCGAGCAAGTATCGAGTTATTGCATATAGTCGTCGTTACGCATGGCCAAATGCCCAACCGTTATCGGATACACTCGATTATTCTGCAGGACAACATGCGAAAGATCTTGCTCAGCTATTAAAAAAATTAGACTTAGGATCGGCACATCTTGTTGGCCACTCTTGGGGAGGATATACCGTTCTGAAAACAGCCATTGACCATCCAGAATTAGTTTTAAGTATGGTGTTGGGCGAGCCTGCCGTTGCACCTTTAATGGCAGGGTCGAAAGAAGGCGATTCGTTGATTTCAGATATTAATAATACGGTTATTCTGCCTGCCACAAAATTCTTTGCCCAACAACAAAAAGATTCGGCAGTTGCCACTTTTGTAGCAGGAGTAATGGGTAGTAAAGATTTTTATAGTAAGGTGCCACAGGAAATTAGAAATCAGTGGTTGCAAAATACTACTGAATCGGAAGGAGGATTTATTTCTAAGAATAATTGGACGCCAATATCTACGAATGAAGTCGAACAACTGAATGCTCCCACATTGTTGATTAAAGGCGAACATTCACCACGATTTTTTGGTGAAATCATCGACACATTAGTCACCCTCTTACCAAATAATGAGCTTAAAATATTGCCAAAAGCATCTCATGGGTTGCAAGTAGAAAACCCTGAAGAATTTAATACAATAGTATTCAACTTTATAGCTAAAAATTAAAAAAACTCATGGTACACACACAAGAAATTAATAAAGAGGAACTCTTAGAAAAATTAGAAATTATATTCGAAAACTGTGGGAAACGAGCGGCACATTACGATGCCAACAATCTGTTTTTTCAGGAAGATTTTGATGAACTTAAAGAAGCAGGGTATCTACTAATTGCCGTTCCGGAAGAATTTGGAGGCTATGGTATGTTGCTTGACGAAGTAGAGCAACTCACGCGTAAACTAGCTTATCATGCTGCGCCCACGGCACTAGCACTGAACATGCATATTTATTGGACAGGGCTGGTTGCAGACCTATGGCGGGGTGGCGACACTTCGATGCAGTGGCTTTTGGAAGAAGCGGGAAAAGGAAAGGTGTTTGCCGCAGGCCATGGCGAATCCGGTAACGATTCACCGGCAACGTATTCCACTTGTAAGGCTGAAAAGGTCGATGGCGGATATAAATTTACCGGCCATAAAATGTTCGGCAGTCTGTCTCCCGTATGGGATTATTTGGGTTTTCATGGCCAAGACAATAGTGACCCTGAGAATCCGCTGGTTATACATGCCTTTATGCCAAGAGATACGGATAATTATGAAATCAAAAAATCTTGGGACGATGTGCTTGGTATGCGTGCCACCCGATCTGACGATACCATTTTAAATGAAGTCTTTGTGCCCAATGAACTAATTGTCAGAAGCCTACCTACCGGTTTTAAGGGTATGGACGGTTTTGTACTCGGCGTTTTTGTATGGGCCTTAATGGGCTTTGCAAATGTTTATTATGGCTTGGCACAGCGTGTATTAGACCTGGTTTTAGAAAAGTTACCGAAGAAAAAGTCAATTTCCTTTGATCGACCCTCAATGGCCTATAATGGTGTAATTCAGCACGATGTTGGTGAAATGGTCATGGAAATCGAAGGTATCGGTCCGCATTTAGATACCATCGCCCGTGAATGGAGTGAGGGCAAAGACTATGGTCCCGCTTGGGGCATAAAAATCGTTGCGGCCAAATGCCGTTCCGTTGAAGGCTCTTGGCGGGTTGTTGATAAGGCTATGGATATTATGGGAGGCTACGGTCTGCTTCGAAAAGCAGGTTTTGAACGTTTGTTCCGCGATGCTCGTTTAGGTAAAATCCATCCAGCGAACGGCTACTTATCCCGTGAATTTCTGGCCAAGGCAATGCTGGGTCTTGATCCCGATTTTCAGCCTAGGTAATCGAATTTTATGGAGCAGAATATCAAAATAAGAAAGGCTCGAACAAATGATGTAGAAATGGTTTATGCGCTAGCGACTCAGTTAAGTCGATCGGTCACCATTAAAAAAGAATTATTGGAAAAGAATTTTCAAAAATTAGTTCTTGACAAAAACCACCAGATTTTAATTGCAGAGTTTGAAAATGCGATTGTAGGTTACCTATCCGGTTATTTGCATCTAACCATTTACGCTAACGGAAAAACAGCTTATGTCGACGAAATAGTTGTTGACACAAATAATAGGGGAACTGGTGTTGGAAAAAAGTTGATGTTAGAATTTGAAAGAATTTCTAAGACAAATGATTGTGTCTTGATTTCATTGGCTACCTCTAAAGCTAGAGGTTTTTATGAAAATCTAGCTTATTTTTCAAAAGCTGCTTATTATAAGAAATACTTGCATTAGAAGTGTTGATGGTTTACTACCCAGTTTCTAAGTAACCATTGTTCTATAGGTGAACCTCTCGATTAAATAGACATAGAATGAAATACGTTAAGATCAACTAGAGTGAAAATGAATAAAAAAGACATTCCGACTACAATGTAAAACCCACGATAATGCACGCACTGCCGAATTATAGCGGTATGACCGTATGTTTCAATCAATTACCTAAAGGAAAGTACTTCCACCGATATTAAATGGGTTAACCAGTTACAGTTGCCATTGTCCACATTGGGGATATGATGGCCGAAATTGGAAGGTAGTACTACTTCTATTTCTAGCCCCCTTTAAAGATAATAGTATGCATCGGTATTTAATCAAATATCTGAAGGGGATTACATTGCTCCTATGGCTTCCACTTTCTTCACAGCAGGCAATTATAACTGGGCAAGTAATTGATGCTCAAGACGAAGTAATGGCATTTGCCCATGTGCTTTTATTGCAGCATCACGACTCCGTTATGATTAAGGGAGTAACCACTGATACGAAAGGCCGTTTTAAGATGGAAGGGATTCCGATAGGGAATTATGTGCTCAACATTTCGCTCTTGGGATACGAACCTTATTTCAGACCAGTATCGATCAACGATCCCAAAGAACTCTCTATGGGAACCATCCAGTTGACAACTATGGATCAGCAATTGCAGGGCGTTCAAGTGGTAGGCCAAAAAGCGATGTACCAACAAAAAAGCGACAGATTGATACTGAATGTCGGGGCACAGCCCACTTTTAGCGGAAACAATGCGCTGCAAGTACTGCAAAAGGCACCGGGAGTAATTGTACAGGAGAATTCGAACAGTATAAGCGTAAATAATAAGGGCGAAGTATTGATTATGATAAACGATAGGGTCTCTCGTATACCCAAAGCTAATTTGATACAGCAGTTAAAGGGAATGCGGGCCGAAAACATTGACCGTATTGAGCTCATACATCAGCCCGGGGCAAAATACGATTCCGATAATGCCTCCGGAATTATTCATATTGTTATGAAAGAAAATAACACCTATGGTCTTAACGGAAACGCAAGCCTCACCGTCGGTATGGGGCAACGCGAAAAGTTAAACGGCAGTACCGACCTGAATTATCGTAACAATCGCATAAATATTTATGGTAATGTTACCGGATTTCATAACAGAATGCCTAAGGCGACGGTAAACCATTATAGAAATTATGAATATCAAGGAGATAATTATTACTACGAGAACAAGTTGAGATTTGAAAACCCCGCCAATAATTCGTTAGGTATTACAGTAGGTGCCGATTTTGAAATTGATAAAAATAATATTGTCGGGGGGCTTTTTGGATATTCGAGAAACAATTTGAGAGGCCATAATTTTTCCAGTATATCTAAAGGCACTGTTAATGCGGTACCGTATACCGAATCACAATTTCTACTTGACATAAATAATCCGAATCGCAACACCTTCATCAATCTCAATTATTTTCGAAAAATTGGTGCTGATAGTTCCCTAAATATTGATGTTGACAGGGTGATACTAGGTGTACAAAACTCTTCAGATTTAAATAATCTTAATCCTGAAGAATCTATTGAAAAAACAAGCGCCAATCGTGAATCACATTTTAAAATTAGCACGGTCAAGGCAGATTTTGAATGGAAAAACGAAGCGGGCCATAAGCTAGAAACAGGCCTTAAGGGCACCTTTAACAACTCTAATACCGAATCACTGATTGAGAATAGAGTAGCAGATATTTCTGAGGACGACGAAGCATTCTCTACAAACGATGATATTGCCGAAAAGGTCTTGGCTGCCTATGCTTCCTTTTACAAAAAATGGAGTGGAAAATGGGAAAGCAATTTAGGCCTTCGACTAGAGCATTATAATTATGAACTCGATGATACCTCGGGAGAGAACGACTTTAGCGTTACTTACAACAATCTCTTTCCGGTCGTCAGAACAAGTTACGCTATTGATTCTACCAAGTCGCTTACTTTATCTATGAACCGACGTATCGAACGCCCGTCCTTTTTTCATTTGGCCGGTTTCTATTTTCTAATAGACCCTTCACTGTTTGTCAGTTCAAATACACGCATTAGACCATCGTTTACCAATGCGGCAAGATTGGCGTACAATCATAATTCTCTTCTGATTGCTTTTGAAATCAATAGGGCCAATGGAACCATCGCATTTTACAACACCGTTGATAAGGAAAGAGGCTTGCAGACCAGTATGCCCATTAATTTTGACCGAATGGATGGGTACTTATTAAATATAAGCTTCCCGATAAAAATTAGTAAAATCTGGAAAATGAACTGGAATTTAGATGGTGCCTACAAAAAAGTCAAAGATGTATCGAACAGGCCCTCACCATTTGAAAAAGGCATCTTCACCGTTACGGCCCAACTTACCAATATTTTTGAATTGAACAACTCATGGACCGCCAACATCGACGGCAGGTATATGAGTCCGCACATAGACGGAGACCAAGTGCAGTACATACACCACTATATCAATTTTGGGATTAGCAAAAAATTCAAGAACGAGAGCTCAATAACGTTAAGCGTACAAGACATCACGGCCACAGGCGGTGTAGATGAATGGGAATATGACCAACCCGAATTGGGAATAAATACTTATGGTAAAAATAATTTTTCGGAAAGGGTCTTTCAGTTGACCTATTCCTTCCCGTTCGGGAATCAAAAAGTAAAGGAAAAAAGAAATCGGAAGACAGGTTCGCAGGAAGAGCGTGATCGCATGTGAAATCATTCTTTTTGTATGAAAATAGGTGGCAAAAAATGAAATCGGAACCAAATGAAAAATTTGAAAAGTGTAACTGGACATTTAAATATAGCAGGGGAATCTAGACGAAAATTGTCTCTATGCTTTTATTTATTTTTCTGCTATTTAGTCTTGACGGCACAAGAGACAGGAGAAATCTCAACTAACGGTTTCCAATTTTCGGGTACCATCGGTCTCAACTCCAACGGTATTTCACGGGTACCAGCCTTTTCATTAGGGAAACCCGCAATCATGGGTTTCTTTTCACTGAGGAAGAACAGGTTCAGTTTCGATCCCGAGGTTGCCTATTCTACTGAGGGCAACCCATGGTTTATGAATAGTTGTTTTCGGTATCGAATCTTAGCCAAAAAGAACTTTGGTGTAGTGGTGTCGGCAAATTGGAGCATTTCGCATCGTTATACAGAAGTCATTGAGAATAGTCTAACAAAGACCATCGCGAAGGCGGAGCGCTATGTGGTCTTTGAGTTTGTACCAACATATAAGCTTTCAGAAAAATTCAGTCTAGGATCGGCCGTTTTCGTAGGCCGCGGCTTTGATAAAGGTTCGTTGAAACAGATGCACTTTATATCATTGGTCGGGAACATTACCAAACTACGTCTATCAGAAAAATTGTATTGCAGCTTTTTCCCGCAAGTTTTCTACTTGAATTTGGATGGCGATGAGGATAGTTTTTTTGTTTCCGGTGTCGCTGGCATCGGCCATAAAAAGCTTCCATTGTTTTTATCGACACAAGTGAATCAACCTATGATCACCTCTATTTCACCAAAACCTGGTTTTTCATGGAATATTGGAATGACCTATACTTTTTGAACCGAATGAAATTAATATTTTAAAGTAATATACTGTAAATCAAAAAGATAACTTCCCTCGTCATACAATTATCCATTAATTCTACTAAAATGAAAAAATTACTACTAACGGCACTCTTTTCCGCAATCATTAACTTAGGACAAGGGCAGGAAACAAAAGGAAACGTCATTGTCGATCATCTGTATTCTGCCAACTTGGAAAACCCCGGTGGGGAAAACCCAACCCGAAGAGTGACGGTTTATCTTCCTCCGGGATACGATAAAAGCGAAAAAAAATACCCAGTAATCTATTATCTACATGGGTTTACATGGAATGATAGTCTGGCAATTGCAGTAGATAAATTTGATGAATTATTGGATAAAGCAATTGCTACGGGGAAAATTTAGGGATTGAACATTTAGCAGAAGAGTACATTGGTACACATGGGAATAAATTGTGGACCGATGATGGGCGGGCCTTGAATGATATGCTGCCGTTTTTTGATACCTATTTGAAGTTTTAGTAGTATCGGCTAAGAAAGTGGTATACTATTTATAGATTATCTTAAAACGAATACCTGTGATAGAGGTAAAATCACCTTACTCATACCCCTTTAAAATTCGCTCCATTGCCCAATTAAGGGTTGCTCGTGATTCTTCATTTGTAAGGCCACAAATATCTTTGGTCACCAAAATAGCCTCAATACCCATAAGAAGTACCGCTATGGCACTTAATTTTTCCTTTTCATCCTTACTGGCATTCAAATTTTTCGATTCGAGAAAATTTCTAATGGCGGTAATTCGATTTTGGCCTCTTTCCAGCTTTTCATCGGTAGAGGAAAGAAGAGCTCCTAAAAACTTTTTGGAGGGGTTTTCATTATTGAATATGAAATCTAAATAAGCATTCTGAATTCCCTTCATAGCTTCTGAAAGATTTACATCCTTAAAATCAAAATATAATTTATCGGGATCGGGTACATTTAACTGTAATATTAATTCTGTGGCAATTTCTTCGACATTGGAGTAGTACCTGTAAATAGTGGCCCTCGAAATACCTGCTTGTTCGGCGATATCGTCCATGTTCAACGCCTGATTGTTCTTGACCAAATAATTGGCAGCTTTCAGTATGTTTTGACGGGTTTGTTGCTTTTGAGCTTTTCTTCCTGAACTTAAATGTGCATTACTCATGAGACAAATGTCTTATAAAATTTTGAATTCTAAAAATATGTTTTTATTATTGTGAGACAAAAATCTCACGAAATGAAAAATTTACAAACATTTTGGGTTCTAGGGCATGAAGTGACCCAGCACCCCACCACCGGTGATTACGACTTAACCATCATTAAAACACCGGCTGGAGTTCAAGGGCCTCCGCCCCATGTGCATCAAGAGTATAAAGAAGCTTTTCTTATTGTCGAAGGTGAAATGGAATTCATTATCAATGGAAAGCACGAAACTCTAAAAGCCGGTGAATCTTTGGATGTTCCCCCCGGAACGCTTCATACTTTCGTCAACAAAGGAGATGTTCCATGCAAGTTTGTGAGCATTCACAGTCCTAAGGGCTTTTTTAAATTCTTTAAAGAATTTGGAGTAGATAAGAACGAAGCGAACGCTTTCGAAAAATCGGTGCATCCAGAAATCATACAACAAGTACTGGGTACCGCACATCAATTTGATATGGACATTGCCAAAGCACCTCAACAGTCTTAAGTTATTTTTGAGTAAGAGGCATACTATTTTTTTCTTCCCCCTTTTTCCGGTCTAACCTAATTTCTTCCCTCATATACAAGGTTTGACTCCATCGATACAATTGTTAAAGAAAAGATGCGCAAAGCACCTTACCTTATCATAACACTTGAAATACTACCAATTATGAGAAGTTTAATTCCAACACTTATTCTTTCTGCAGGATTGTTAATCATTTCCTGCAAAGACCAACCCAAAGAAACACCCATTGCCGCAGTCAATGAAGCGGATAAACTACAAAACCAAATTGATCATGGTAAATACATGGTCGATGTTCTCGGCTGCACAGATTGCCATACTCCCAAAAAGATGACCGAACAAGGTCCGGTACATGATATGGAAAAATTCATGATGGGTTTTGATGCCTCTCAGCCATTACCGCCGGTACCGGAAAATGTCGCAATTGGCCCATGGGTTCTTTTTGCAGGTGATTTAACGGCCGCCGTAGGCCCTTGGGGAACCAGTTATGCCGCTAATTTAACCCCACATGAGACTGGAATTGGTAATTGGACCTTGGATCAATTTACCAAAGCATTGAGAGATATGAAATATAAGGGACAAGAAAACTCACGTCCCATAATGCCACCTATGCCTAAACATTATGCCTATCTAACCGATGAAGATATTAAAGCGATTTTTGCTTATTTAAAGACAATCTCGCCCAAAGACAATTTGGTTCCCGCATACCGACCACCCTCCTCTTAAAAATTATTTGCAATAAAAAACGACCGGTAATACCGGTCGTTTCCTTTATTTAGCGATACCACAATTTTTATTTATTCAACTCCAATTTCTCGGCGAAATAGTCACAGAAGTCTTTCATGGTTGCGGTCATCTTTTCATCTTGGGTTGCTTTCATAAAGGTATCTGACAAAGAAACTAAGGTCTGGTGAAAGAAGGTCTTCATTTCATCAACGGGCATATCTTTCGTCCATAAATCAATTTTTAATGATTCTTGGTTTTTGCTATCCCAAACGGAAAGCAACATGGCCTTGGCCTCTTCATTATCCACTCCCCCATCTTGTGCAGACCAATTTAGTGTTTCGGGTACGCGGTTTTCATCTAGTCCCACCTTTAGGGTAATTTCCGATGTATGTAGTTTTGACATTTTATCTTGCAGGTTTATAATTCGATTTCTTAAATATTTCTTCCGAGGACAAACTCAACATTTGCTGCATCGATACATCATTTTTGTTCTTAAATGCCCGAACCACTTCCCAACCAATAAAACGACCTATGCGACCGGGTGATTCATTATCGAGTTCAAGACCGAATTTCGAAAATGGTGCGGGTTCCAAGAACCGACGCGATAGCTTCATATCGGTACTGTACAAATATTCTTGTTCAATAAAGTTACGCCAAATAGGTTCTTCATTGGCTTTGGCCCATTCAAGTTCATCTTCCGAATAATTAATTTTCAGATGGTCTGCCGCATCGGGCATAAGTTTGTCCTTTACATAAAGCTCTTTCCCATAATAAATAATACGAGCTAAAAAAGACCGGTTCTCTGCTCTTGGCACCACTTGTTTGACAAAAGCGCTCGCCACATCACTGACCAGATATTTTTTATCGAACCCTGCTTTGATGTACTGCTGAATATCTCTATAAAACTTATGTTCAGCTCCCAAGTAATTATCTAGACCGAGCAATAGCAAACTATCGGTCAAAATAATGCGGTTTTCATATTGAACATCAGAAGTCAAGGTGATGACTTCCGGTACTTGATACTCTGGAAAATAGTATTTCACATGCCTGAACAAATCTTCAAGATTATTTTGTACATCATCGAAATTGGCAAATACACCATGAACCTCTTCTAAAAGTTCGACCTGCAACGTATCTTGCAATTTTGCCACCCACACACTATCGGTGTACTGCGCAGGAAATAGATAGGGGTATGATTCTTTAAGTACGGGAATATCTAAAGGAGATGCCTCGGCAAATTCACGGTCAAACCGCAAAACCCTCAAATCGACATCTATCTTTTGAATTTCCTCTTCTACCTTATCGGTCTCATTACAACCATAAACCAACGTGATAATCAGTAATATCGCAAAAATAGACCTTGGTAATGAAAGTATTCTCTGATACATTTTAATATTTAGTCGGTACACATTAATTTTAACGGGTAAAGTTAATCGATCTTCACTAAAGAACATCTTATGCAGACAGAAAAGGTAACCGACCATATCATCGATTGGTTAAAAGATTATGCGACCAATGCCAATATTAAAGGATTTGTAATCGGAATATCAGGGGGGATAGATTCCGCGGTCACCTCTACTTTATGTGCAAGAACTGGCTTAGACCTGTTGTGTTTAGAAATGCCTATACATCAGGCCGAGAATCAGGTTGGCCGCGCATCAAGACATATCGACTGGCTAATTGCCAATTTCGAAAATGTGAAACGGCAGTCTGTAAACCTAACTCCTGTATTCGATAGCCTAGTTGCATCATTGCCTACCGTTGAAAATGAAGAGGAGCGTTTTATGTCTTTAGCGAACACCAGGGCACGCCTACGTATGACCACCCTTTACTACTTTGCCGCCTTACAAGGCTACCTTGTTGCAGGAACCGGAAATAAAGTCGAAGATTTCGGTGTAGGTTTTTACACCAAATATGGTGACGGAGGTGTTGATCTGAGCCCAATAGCCGATTTGCTAAAAACCGAAGTCTATGAAATTGCCAAGCACTTAGGCGTAAATAAAGAAATCATAAAAGCGGCACCTACCGATGGATTATGGGGAGATGATAGAACGGATGAAGACCAAATAGGTGCATCTTACCCTGAATTGGAGTGGGCCATGGCCATGAAGGACAAAGGAAAAAGTGAAAGCGATTTTTCTGGCCGAGAAAAAGAAGTATTTCGTATCTTTATACGTTTTAATACGGCCAATAGGCATAAAATGCTTCCTATACCTGTATGTGAAATACCTGATAAGTTAAAATAGCAATTTGACCTAAATAGGTGTAAACTAAACGAATATATTCAGGAAAACGGCCGTTTTTGTGAAAAAAATATGACATTTGCCCAAGTAATTAGATTATTAAACCTTACATTGCGTGTCAGTATTTATTCACGCCCGAACCGAAAGTTTATTATCTAGAATAAAAACTATCAAAATGATTAAAGTATTAATTGCGGACAATCACCCCATTGTTAGAATGGGTGTTACCAATGTTCTGGAAGAGGCATCAGGGTTTGAAGTAGTAGACACGGCTTCAACAACTTCGGAACTTTTCGAAAAACTTGAAAAAGTTACTCCCGATGTAATTATGTTAGAAATGGATATTCCTGAAATTAATGGAATCGCCACTCTAAGAAAGTTGAAGAAAGAAAATCCAGATGTAAAAGTACTCATGTACAGTGGGCAATCAGAAGATGTTTATGCCTTAAGCACCATTAGAGCTGGCGCTTTCGGTTACCTTTCAAAAGCTTCTGACATTGACTACATTATTTCGGCTGTAAGAAAAGTAAGTGAAGGAAACATGTTCATTACCAATGAACTTGCCCAAAGATTGGCTTTCGACGAAGGCACTCAAAAACCAAGAAGATTCTTCAGAAAACTATCTACCCGTGAGGTAGAGGTTTTGAAACTTTTGGCAAGCGGTAAGCGTAACAAAGATGTTGCCATTGGTTTGAACCTTAATGAAAAAACGGTGAGCACCTACAAAGCACGTTTAATGAAAAAATTAAACGTTGACAATATGGTCGACCTTTTGCAACAAGCTAAAGCTTTAGAGCTTTACTAAGCAAAAAACTAGCATACTAAAAAACCCGAACACTTGTTCGGGTTTTTTGTTTTAAGATAATACCCTATTCAGTTTTTTATTCAATAGTTTGTTCAGATGAAGATAGTTCATAATCTCTTCTAAAGTCTCTCGATTATCTTCGACACTTTCTTTTGTGTTACTCTGTAAAGCCAACATTCGTTTTTTAATCAAGAAACACCGTAAGGTCAAAATTGTCTCACTTGCCAGTTGTGCTACACCTATTTTTTTGCCTTTCGGGTAAATATCTTTACGCTCCCAATTGTGCAAAGTATATTTTTCTTCCTCCATCATAATAGAAGAAACCTCAGCTACCATGGTTTGATCAAGACCGGACAAGAATGAATTCAGCTTAAAATCTTCGGTCTGGTTCAAGGCCTCGATCAATTTGTAATATATAGACCTAAAATGTTCGTTTGCCAATTCTATTTCATCATCCTGCAAGTCAAGAAAAATTTTCTCATATACTTTGGCCTTTATCGATTCAGGCTCTAAAATCAAATCGCCTTCCTCACTTTCTTTAAGTACCAAATCTTCAAAATTTTCGGTATTGTTACCGTACAATAAGAGAATCTCTATGATTTTACGCTCAAGCTCGTATTGAACATCGACCTTTTCAACTGTAGCATCATTCTTAACGACATCGAATGCCTTTTCTTCCCGGGCTGGTTTTTTCGATGCCTCGTTCTGGTTTTTTTTCCCGATCTGCGCCAAGGTACTGAACAGTACCGATTCAGAAACATTCATGATTCCCGCGCACTCCTGAATATAAATTTCTTGTTTGATACCGTCAGGGATCTTCGCAATACTATTGACGATATCACGAACGGTTTCTGCCCTTTTAATTGGGTCGTTCGCTGCTTCTTTGGCCAAAAGGTTCGCCTTGAACTGAATAAAGTCCTTGGCATGGTCTGCCAAGTAGCGATTTACCTCTTCAAGCTCATTGCTCTTTGCGAAACTATCTGGGTCTTCTCCTTCAGGAAAGGTGCAGACTTTAACGTTCATGCCCTGCTCCAAAATCAAATCGATACCCCTAAGAGAAGCTCTTAATCCTGCTGCATCACCATCGAAAAGTACGGTGATGTTCTTGGTCAAACGATTGATTAATCGAATCTGTTCAGAAGTTAATGCTGTACCACTAGAAGAAACTACATTTTCAATACCTCTTTGATGCAATTGAATGACATCGGTATACCCTTCGACTAGAAAGCAATTATCTTCTTTGGCAATGGCCTGTTTTGCGTAATAAATACCATAAAGTACTTTGCTCTTATGGTAAATATCACTCTCAGGTGAATTTTGATATTTTGCGGCCTTTTTTTCGTTGGTCAATATTCTACCCCCGAAACCAAGCACCCTACCACTCATAGAGTGTATCGGAAACATTACCCGGCCTTTAAACCTATCGAATTTTCGAGGGTCACCAGGGTTTTGAGAATTTTCTTTGACTATGGTCAGGCCTGTTTTTTCTAAATAGTTCAGTCGGTACCCCTGATTCAGAGCGGCCTTTGTAAAACCATCCCACTGATCCAAACAATACCCTAGGCCGAATTTTTTAATAGTATCGGGTGTGAAACCCCGTTCTTTAAAATACGTAAGGCCTATCGCTTTGCCCAGTTCCGTTTCCCAAAGCATTTCAGCAAAGTGCTTTTGGGCGAATTCGGAAACCAAGTACATGCTCTCGCGCTCATCAGCTTCTTGTTTCTGCTCATCGGTACGTTCAGTTTCCTCTATCTCGATATTGTACTTTTTAGCCAAATATTTAATGGCCTCAGGGTAGGTGAAATGTTCATGTTCCATCAAGAACGCAACTACATTGCCTCCTTTTCCGCTACTAAAATCTTTCCAAATCTGCTTGACCGGCGAGACCATAAAACTTGGTGTGCGTTCATCGGTAAAGGGACTCAGACCTTTAAAATTCGAACCCGATTTTTTTAATTGTACGAAATCACCGATTACCTCCTCCAAACGGGCGGTTTCGAAAACTTGGTCTATGCTAGATTTTGGTATCAATGTAATTGGTAAAAAAGAAAATAGTGCCTAAAGATAGGCACTATTTACATTCTAAGATTGATTTTGGCTTATTCGGCGCTAACCTTCCATATAACTCCGCTATCATCATCGTTTACCAATAATGAACCATCTGTAGCTACAGCAACACATACAGGGCGGCCATAAACTTCACCAGCTTCTTCATCGGCGATAAAGCCGGTTAAGAAATCTTGTGGAGGTTGTGGTTTTCCATTTTCAAAAGGAACAAACAAAACCTTATACCCAGAAAAAACTGCACGGTTCCATGAACCATGTTGCCCTACAAACGCCCCGTTCTTATATTTCGCCGGAAACTGGTCTGCACCGTAGAACACCAAGCCTAAAGATGCGGTGTGATTACCTACCGGTACATCAGGTACAATTGCCTTATCTACCATCTCTTGGTGTGGATCATCTTTCCATCTCGGGTCTTTAATGTCGCCATAATAACTATAAGGCCAACCATACCAGCCCCCTTTTTGCACGCTGGTTATATAATCAGGCACCAAATCGTTTCCTATTTTATCACGTTCGTTCACGGCTGTCCAAAGATCTCCTGTAATCGGGTTCCAGTCCATGCCGACAGGATTACGCAATCCGTCAGCATAGACAATCTCACCGCTACCATCAGGATTCACTTCTAAGATGTTAGCTCTACGCTCTTCTTTTTCCATACCTTGGTCACCTACATTACTGGCAGACCCTACAGAAATGTAAATTTTCGTACCCTCTTTATTGGTGATAATATTTCGTGTCCAATGATTATTGTATCCGCTAGCAGAAAGTTCAACAATTTTCTCTCCTTCGCCCTCGAGCTTAATTTGTCCTTCCTTATAAGGATAACGGTAGAGACCATCAGTATTGGCCACATAAAAATATCCGTTTAAAACCAACATCCCAAAGTTTTGGTTAAGGCCATCAGCAAAAATGTGACGTTCATCGACCTCTCCGTCGCTGTTCGTATCACGCAGCAATGTAATCTGGTCTGCGCTGTTCTTTGTATCAGACTCGGCCACGAATATGTCATCGTTAGGTGCAATATACGTCCACCTAGGATGCTTGAGCTCATCGGCAAATTTAGTAACTGTAAAACCTTGAGGAGCAACTGGTTTTTTGTCACCTTCCCAACCAATTACCTTACTCTGTTTGGTTACAGGCTCAGACGAAAACGGAGCTGCCAACTCTAAGGGACCAATTGCCGTTTCTACAGTAACCGGACCACTTTCAGCCAGATTTTCCTTTGTCTCTTCCGAGACCTTTTTTTCTTCTTTACAGGCCATAAAGACCGTAAAGCTTAATATAAATAACCCTATTTTTTTCATTGTACTTGTTTTAAAACAAGGTAAGGTTTAAACCCATACACCTCAAGTGAAGACAGCCGTTTAAGATTAATTTAACAAGACGGCTTGATGTTATCTACCCTGTTTTCAGGGATGTTATTTTCACTGGTATTAGGGTAATGTAGCAGACCTTATCACACCATCTTTGTACGTAAGAAAACAAAATAATATTAACCACAACCGACCTTTAGGGTCACAAATTTTAAAATTATGATTTGGGGAATTTCACTTATACTTTTAAGTATTATCGCAGTACCTTCTTTATTACTATCAAAAAAACCAAATGCCCATGAGCTTCTTGAAAAAATAGAACCTTATCAAGGATGGATAGGTATCGTTTTTTGTTTCTGGGGGCTTTGGGGAATTATTACCGCCATTTTGAACCTTAATTGGTTAAGCTCAGCGCCGATTTGGTGGGCAACCTTGTTAACAGGCAACCTAGTTTCAGTCAGCCTTGGCTTTTTATTGGGTTCAAGTTTGATCAACAAAATGATATTATCCAATAACGCACACGCCCAAGCCAAGGCTGCCGAACTACGTGAAAAAATTGCCCCAAAACAAGGTAAATTAGGTCTAGTGGGCATCTTTATTGGCATTTGGATGATTACTGCATCCTTTCTATTTCTTTAATATAAGATTATACATCCCGCTACCGTTAACCTATTAGTAAATTAATATAGGCCGAAGGGTCTTTCAAAAACTACATTTATGAAAAAGCTTTTTCTATCAATTGCATTAACAATCATTTCATTGGGCACTATACAGGCACAAACAGATACCCACAGCATTACTGTAAATGGTACCTTCGAGTACAACATGGGTCCCGAATATATTAGTAAAATGGTGGTAAGTCTTAATAATGTGTATTATGACGCGCAAACCATTAGTTTATCGGAAGTAAAAAGCGGGTACTACGATAAGTTGGAAAAGGCCGGAATTTCTTCGAGTACTTTGAAAGAAGACGTATTCGCCTATAATCTTTTGGGTTACGAAAAAGAAGGAATCATTGTTGAATTCAGGACAAAATCTATGGAAGAAATGAAAAAGTTTTTAAGTGTCAAAAGCATTGGGGTATCGAGGTCAGAATCGAGCTTGGAGTTTGAACTCGATCAGGAACAAGCTGCCACTTATGCCGAAAAGGCCTTTGAAAATGCAAAGAAAAAAGCAAATGCCATTGCAACCAAGGTGGGCAGAAAAGTGGGTAAAGCCATGATGATCAGTGATACCAATCATTCTAAAATTCAAGAGTCGCTATACTATGGTAATATTAAAACCAATAGAGATTATTACATTTCCGTAACTTTTGAACTTCTTTAATATTGCACGTAAAAGTAACCTTCAGCAACTTCTTCAGATGAATGTCGAGAGTTACTGAAGGTTTCTTATTTTAGGTTGAATTATCAATATAGATTCTATGATTCTTTTTTTTGGAACCAGACCGGGCAAAACTGAGATTAAAAGGCTACCCCATGTTTCATGCCCCTATTGTGAGCAGACAGGCACGCTGACTATTTCACGAACCAGTAATTGGTTTCATTTATTTTGGATTCGCATTTTTAAGATATCATCTAAAAAAATAGCCGAATGTTCTCATTGCAAAAGGGTTTATTTTGAAAATGAGTTTACCGAGGAAATGGAGAAAGGTTTAATCCAAATCGAATCGTAGACCTAACGAAACATTCCTTTGGTCAACGGCAGCATCTTTAAAAATCGGATTTAAATCGTACTTAGCATACAACTGAACCGAATCAAAACCGATATAAGCGCTGAGTCCGTAGATAAAATTGCTGGTGTTATAGCTGCGCTTTAATTTTTCTTTTACGGTCTCACCATCTACATCATACTTTATTTTCTGACGGGTACCTAAATTAACCCCGGCATAGCCCCCTAGACCGATTCGAAATTGATTGTGAATATCATAACGAATCTTCTCATCTGAAATCGATAATTTAGAAGGGCCAAATTCAAAATTTATAGGTAAAACAAGATTATCCATTCTTAATTTCGACTTTTTTAAATCTTCGTCGAACACCTGTAATTGAGCTTGACCATCTTCAACAACAAAATATTGATTATCGATGGGTTTCAATCCGTTAAATTGAATTGATGCCCCATAATGAAAACGGAGGGCATTTGAGTTTTTGAACACTCTAGTTTTCCAAATCCACCCCAGTTCAAAAAAACGACTGCCCCCTACTTTGTATGGCGAATCGTCTAACGACTGCCCTTTAATTATAGCATTATTTAAACCAATGGAAACTATAGGGTTGCTATAGGTTCGCTTATCATAAACTATTTTTTTCTGATTTCCCGAGTTATATTTGACCCCGAATAGCACATCACCACTTTCATCTTTACCACCAATTGCTATTTCGACATTACTTACCTCTAAATTCAAATCTGTACTTCCGTTTCTTTTTAGCAGATCTATCGAATTATCAATTATGGCCAACTTATTTTCAATGTTTTTTGCTCTCTTCTCTGCGGCCTTCTTTTTCAGAGAATCCGCTTCCTCAAGACTTAGCTCCTCATTCTTTAATCGATTATTGATTGACTCCACTTCATTTTTAAGGGCTTCTCGCTCATTCAGGGTTATCACCTCTTTCTTACCTTCAAGTTGTTCGATCTTAAAAGCTAGGATCTCGTCTTCTTGGGCTACTATCTGTTGGCACAAAAAAGTGAGCATAAGTAACTGTAAGTAAGTAAAAATAGTTTTCATGATTTTTGATTTGATTAGTGATTGATGAACAAACTCCGCCCTGCCCCATTGTGAACGAGGTCGAATATTCTATGATAAATATTCATTGATTTCTAGTGGCCACTGCTGTTTTCACCCTAAGAAAGCGGTCTTTAAGGGTCTCGAAAATCTGATCTCTAAACGATTGATCCAATTCATCTTCGACACCTGCCAACAGAGCCATTGCATCTACTTTACCATCACTACGGTGAATTGTGGTTTGTAGAACAATTTCACGTTGCGCTTCTTGCAACAAAGAATCTATCTCAGCATCTGACACAGTAGCGTTCCCTTTTTCTAGAAGTTCAACCTGGGCTATGACCTCATCGATTTTAGTATCAATGAGCACTTCGGAGGTGTCTAGGGCGAGTAAAATCTCTTTTGACTCGTCTTTCACATGGTCTTCGACCATCACATGCTCAGCATTTGGTGGAGAAGTATATTCAGAGTTCACACTCACAATTTGCTCTTGTTCATGGTTACGGCTCTTCGCCACCTCATCTATTTCAAGATTTTCGACCACGATTTCACTTTCTTGGGTCGTTACTGAATTATCAAGTTGAGTTTCCATTTTTTTCGTATCGACCACCTCTGTCGGCTCGTTCGACTCTTGAGAGCCTTTAAAGTAGAAGATTGAAACCAGTAGAAAACCAATTAAACTAGCTGCCACGGTATATTTAAAATAGGGCTTTCGAACAGGCTTCGGACTGATTTCAAGTTGTTTTTGAATTCGTTCCCAAGCATTGGTAGACGGTTGCAGCTGTCGCTGCTCTAGCCTATTCTTTATATACTCATCAAATTCATCTGGTTGCATGACCTATACTATTTTGTTCTTTTAATTTTTCTTGAAGCCATTTACGGGCCTTGAACAGTTGTGATTTAGAGGTACTTTGTGATATACCCAGTTCTTGGGCAATTTCTTGGTGTTTGTAGCCTTCTACCGCATAGAGCACGAACACTGCACGGTAACCGTCAGGTAACGAATCTATCAAATGCTGAATATATTCGACATCCATTGGGTTTTCATCCTGAATCTTCAAACATGATTCTTCAAAAACACTATCGTCAAAAACCACAAATTGATTTTTGCGTAGATGTGAAATACATTCCCTTACCATAATCTTACGAATCCATCCCTCAAAACTACCTTCACCCCTAAAACTGTTCAAGCTTTTAAATACCTTGACAAAACCGGAGACCATAACATCTTCGGCAAAATGCACATCTTTTACATAGCGTCTGCACACACTTAACATCAAGGGCGAATATTTATCATAAAGCCGTTGTTGAGCCTCACGCTTACCAGAAATCGATTTGCGTATCAGCTGTTTCTCGCTATTGTATATTGAAATAATTTTCAATTGCTCAGTTGATGGTCTCTATAAAGATAGACGCAGCTCAATTGAAAAAGGTTGCCTATGCAAGAAAAAAATATATAAAAAGCCAATTTTACTTTTTTCGGTCGACTACATAATTGACCATTAGCTCAAGAGAATTTCGATATTCAGACTCAGGGTAAGCCATTAAAAGAGCAAGTGCCCTCTCTTTAAATTCTAGCATTTTTTCTACTGCATACTCAAGGCCGCCACGATCTTTTACAAAAGCAATCACCTCTTTGACACGCTTTTTATCTTTATTATGATTCTTGACGGAATTGATAAGCCATCGCTTTTCAGCTTTAGAGCAATTGTTCAAAGTATAAATGAGCGGCAGGGTCATCTTTTGTTCTTTAATATCTATACCTGTAGGTTTGCCAATTTTCGCTTCCCCATAATCGAAAAGATCATCTTTAATCTGGAAAGCCATACCGCAGAGTTCACCAAATTCGCGAAAAGTCTCTACATCAGAAGATTCCGGTTTTACCGAACAAGCACCTAGACTACAGCAAGCTGCAATAAGCGTCGCCGTTTTTTGGCGAATAATATCATAGTACACCTCTTCGGTAATATCAAGGCGTCTGGCCTTTTCGATTTGTAAAAGCTCCCCTTCACTCATTTCTCGCACTGCGACGGAAATAATTTTAAGAAGGTCAAAATCTTCATTGTCGATTGATAACAACAGGCCTTTAGATAAAAGATAATCGCCAACTAGGACCGCAATTTTATTTTTCCAAAGTGCATTGATAGAAAAGAATCCCCTACGTTTGCCACTTTCATCAACCACATCATCGTGTACCAAGGTAGCTGTATGGATCAATTCGATTACTGCCGCACCTCTATACGTTCTATCGTTAACATTACCGTTGCTGAGCAATTTCGCCGTTAAAAAAACGAACATGGGCCTCATTTGCTTGCCCTTACGATTTACGATGTAATAGGTGATTCGATTTAATAGCGCCACTTTTGAAGACATGGCGTCTCGGAACTTTGTTTCAAAAAGTTCCATTTCTTGACTTACCGGTTCTTTTATTTGCGCTACAATTTTCAAGTAGTTCGGTTTATTCTCACGGTTTAACAGTGAAAGGGTAAATTTAGGAAAAATACTAGCAGTATGCCTCTCTATCCGACAAATGGGAAAGTCAAATCGATTGTACAAACCGATATCAATAATACAAGTATGCTTAAATTACTGCTTGTTAGCCAATTGCCCGCAAGCTGCATCAATATCTTTACCCCGTGAACGTCTAACGGTTACCGTAATACCATTTCTTTCCAAAGTATTCACGTACATATCGATAGCCGAATTGGAGGCCTGTTGAAACTCGCCATCATCAATCGGGTTATACTCGATGAGATTTACTTTTGAAGGTGCGAACCTGCAAAAATCGACCAAGGCATCTACATCTTTTTGGGTGTCGTTAATACCGTTCCAAACTACGTATTCATAGGTGATTCTACTTTTGGTCTTAGTGTACCAATACACCAAAGCTTCCCGTAAATCGGCTAAAGTAAAGGTCGCATTGAAAGGCATTATTCGGGTACGTATTTCATCTATGGCCGAATGAAGCGATACGGCCAATTTAAACCTCACCCCATCGTCTGCCATTTTCTTGATCATCTTGGGCACACCCGAAGTAGACACGGTAATACGCTTAGGAGACATAGCCAGACCTTCTGTAGATGTAATCTTATCGATAGCCTTGAGCACATTGTTATAGTTCATTAAGGGTTCGCCCATCCCCATAAAAACTATATTACTAAGTGGTCGGTCAAAGTACAATCTACTTTCGTTATCTATGGCCACAACCTGATCATATATCTCATCAGGATTCAAGTTGCGCATACGTTTTAACCGCGCTGTAGCACAAAAACGGCAATCTAGACTGCAGCCCACTTGACTTGAAACACAGGCCGTGGTTCTCGAACTTGTGGGTATCAAAACCGACTCTACCACCAAATTGTCATGCAAACGGACGGCATTCTTTATCGTACCATCGTTACTTCGTTGCATCTGATCGACCTTAATGTGGTTGATCACGAAATTGGCCTCCAACATATCTCGCGTAGCTTTTGAAAGGTTGGTCATGCCCTCGAACGAATGTGCCGATTTCTGCCAAAGCCACTCGTAGACTTGATTGCCTCGAAAGGCTTTATCGCCCTGAGAAACGAAGAAATCTCTCAGCTGCTCTTTGGTCAGTGCCCGTATATCTTTCTTTTTTGCCTCCACAGTTTGAAAAGTATAAAAAAATCCCTTCTCTATTTTCAATTGATGATAAAGAAGGGATTTTTAGTAGTTACCGCTTCAATTCCGATTTTTTCGAAATAGCGGAATAATATATTAGATGATCAACATCGCATCACCGTACGAATAGAACTTATACTGCTCTAAAATTGCTTCTTTGTACGATTTCTTCATTAAATCATGCCCCATAAAAGCAGAAACCATCATCAACAAAGTAGATTTCGGCAAATGGAAATTAGTAATCATACAATTTGCAATACTGAAATCGTATGGAGGAAAAATGAACTTGTTCGTCCAACCATCAAAAGTATTGAGTGTATGCTCAGACGAGACGGCACTCTCAAGACCTCTCATCACTGTAGTACCAACAGCACAAACCCTTCGTTTCTCTTTCTTGGCCTGATTAACGGTCTCTATGGCCTTCTCATCGATAACCAGCTCTTCACTGTCCATTTTATGTTTAGACAAATCTTCGACCTCTACCGGGTTGAAAGTACCTAAACCTACGTGTAGGGTGACCTCGGCAAAATCTATACCTTTAATCTCTAAACGTTTTAACAAATGCTTCGAGAAGTGAAGACCTGCAGTCGGCGCAGCAACGGCACCTTCGTACTTGGCATAAATAGTTTGGTATCGCTCTTCATCTTCTGGCTCTACATCTCTTTTGATATACTTCGGAAGCGGAGTCTGACCCAAATCTCTTAGCTTTCTTCTAAAATCCAGATAAGAACCGTCGTATAAAAAACGAAGGGTTCTACCTCGCGAAGTGGTGTTATCGATAACTTCGGCTACTAAGGTCTCATCATCACCGAAATACAATTTATTACCGATTCTGATTTTACGTGCAGGGTCGACCAACACATCCCAAAGACGTTGTTCTTCGTTCAATTCCCTTAACAAAAACACCTCGATACGAGCGCCTGTTTTTTCCTTGTTTCCATACAAACGTGCCGGAAAAACCTTGGTATTGTTCAATACCATAACATCGCCTTCATCAAAATAATTGATCAAGTCTTTAAACATTTTATGCTCAATTTTTCCCGTTTCTCGGTGAATGACCATAAGTTTTGACTCGTCTCTGTTCTCTGCAGGATACTCGGCCAACAAATTGTCAGGAAGCTCAAAATTGAAGTGTGATAATTTCATATTGGGTTATTAGTTTTTCTATCTAAAAGCGTTTATCAAAAAACAGCTCCAAAATAAAGGAGACAGATTTACGTAATACGCCTAAGTTAAAAGTTTTGCGGCTGCAAATATACGATGTGCAGATAGGCGTTGTCAAGTAAATCGATGATTATATTACTTGGAGATATTTAGCAGCTCGATTATATGCTGAGTTACTCTCAAATAAATAATAGAAATAAGTGAAAGACTAACGAATCTCTTTAATTTCAAACTGAAGATGTTTTAAATCTTTCCAAAAATCAGGATACGATTTTGAAACAACCTCGGCATCATTAATTAGAAGCTCTGTCTTAAGGGCCAAAGGCGCAAAAGCCATGGCCATACGGTGGTCGTTATAAGTATCTATAGCTATTCCACTTTTTATATTGCCGGAAGGTTGCAAGGTCAAGTCTTTATCGGTTACCGAAATGGGTGCCCCCAACTTCGTAAGTTCCGTATTCAGGGCCTCCAGTCTGTCGGTTTCCTTGATTTTAAGGGTGTGCAAACCGGTTAAATGACAACCTAGACCCAATCCGAAACAAGTAACCGAAATAGTTTGGGCAATATCGGGTGCATCGGCAAGGTCAACATCAAGACTTTTCATTTCAGGCCGCCCTGTTTTTTTCAAGAGGATAGAATTCTCTTCAAAAACAGTTTCTACGCCCAACTTTTCGTAAATTTTAGCCAATACACTATCGCCCTGTAAACTGTTTTGTTTATACGAAGATAATTTAATGGTCGACCCAATTTCAGATAAGGCGGCTATACTATAAAAATAGGAAGCTGAACTCCAATCAGACTCTACAACCAAGGTAACCTCATCGACCGATTTCTTTGGGGAAACGGTAATTGTATTATTAGTAAAAGAATTTTCGATACCTAGCTCCGACAACAATGCCAATGTCATTTTTATATATGGCACTGAAGTAATTTTACCGACCAACTCTAATTCGAGTCCGTTTTCTAGGCTCGGCGCCATTAGCAATAATGACGAAATATACTGACTGCTAATATTTGCCGGCAGACTGACTTTACTTTCAGAAAGCTTTTTACCATTTATCTTAATCGGCGGGTAGCCCTCATTTTTTTCATAACTGATATCTGCCCCTAAAGTTCGTAGAGCTTCTACCAGCACTTTTACCGGTCTCTCGGTCATTCGCTCAGAACCCGTGAGAACAACCTCTTTATGCTCTTGTGATGCGAAATACCCCGTTAAGAAACGCATGGCGGTACCGGCATGGTGAATATCGACCAGACCGTTGGTAATTTTCAGGCCTTTCTGCATTACCTCAGCATCATCTGAATTGCTGACGTTCTTTATTTTCACATTGGGGTATAGGGCCTGTAGCAGCAATGACCGATTGGTTTCACTTTTAGATCCGGTAATCTGAATTTCCGATTGCAATAATAAATTGGCAGGGGCTGATAATTGTAGCTTCAAGAGTAATCAGTAGTTTATAACCTCATTTTAAATTTTCTGAAAAAGCGACGATTAAAAATAAGAACGCTTCTCGACTATCTAAAAACAACGGCCTGAATTAAGCGGCAAATATACTACTATTTGAGCTTTTCATTGTTATGGTGACGGTCATGATCGCGGCGAGTCTTCAACTCCAATTTTTTATTAAAAGCATCTTGTAAATCGACCCCGGTCTGATTGGCCAAACAAAGGGTAACGAAAAGCACATCTGCCAATTCTTCGCCCAAGTCTTTTTGCTTATCAGACTCCTTTTCACTCTGTTCACCGTACCTACGGGCAATAATACGTGCAACTTCACCAACCTCTTCGGTCAATTGTGCCATATTGGTAAGTTCGTTGAAATACCGAACCCCGTGGTTGTTGATCCAATTATCTACTTCCTGCTGCGCTTTCTTTATACTCATCCGTAGTTTTGGTCAGAACAACTTGTTCCGAACCTTTTATTATCATCTGATTATAATACTCCTTTAACTCTAAATAATTCAGTGCTGATATTACCGCACTATTTATTTCAAAGGTAACGGATAATTGAATTTTATTACCAACATTTTTTATAACGTACTTGTAAGTACCTAAATCGTTAGGCAGATTCATGTGCAGATTCGCGGGAAGTGATTCAACTGCGTAACCTTCCGGAATTGTAATAGTAATCATATATCGATCCCTAAAAGGAAAACCATAATCTATCGGATATTCGCGTTTATCAGTTTTAAACGGATTTTCTTCCATCCTTAAAAAGGAAAGGGGATTAACATATAGTTTATCACCAATAATATCAGCCCCATTTTCAGTTTCGTAAACAAATGTTTCTGTCAGGTACCCGTCAAAAGTGTCCGTATTTTTTGCATCATATTCCGAAATCTCAATACCTGAATATTTACTCTCGAGTTCGTTCAAGAACTCATCAAGGTCATAACCTTTAAATTTCTCACGAAATTGGTAAGCGCTATGGTTGGTCAATCTTGATTTGTAACTGCCTTCAGTGAAACCATCTTCATTTATTTCGCAATTGACTGAATAAATATTTTCCGCTTTTTTCGGCGCAATATGTGAAATATGCTTCCAAACCTTATTGTGGTTATCGACCAATAGACCGCCCCAATTGTAATCACGGATCGGTAATAGATTTATATCACTGAATTCTTCGGTAGCATCCATATAAAAATCCTTGCCATCAATTGAAGCATGGGCAATTACATAATTCAACCTATCAAGGGTCGGAAACATGGGAATGGCATTCTCTTTAGTACTCAGTATGACAGGGTTAGCTTTGACCCCTGCATATCTTAACATAGCCACCAACAGCAGATTTATATCAGCAGCATTTCCTTTCTTCTCTTTGAGGGTTTTTTTCAGACCGTTCTGAAACGAACTGCCATCAAGCCCGTTCCATTCGGTATTGTCTTTCACATATTTAAAAAGCAAGTTTGTAATTTCTAGGTGATCGGTTTTACCCTCTAACATGCTTTCCAGTTCATTTTTAAAAGAGCGGGTCTTGTCGAGCTCATTTTTATAATCGCTTGAGCTCCCTATCGTTTTAGCCACATCGGCCCAACTTTGGGCATAACTTTTATAGGGTACGCCCGGTATATCGATCGAGACCAGCTCAAACATGGCACCAGCTCTATAGTTGTCGATATTATCAACATGGCTCTCGGCCTTAAGCGCCGGAATGTTACTTAAGTCAAAGCTCGTTATCACTACATCTCTACCTAATCTATGGTCACGCTTTTTACTGGTTTTGGCATTTAGTCGAAAGAACCCTTTTTGCGTTTGCTTGAAGTTAAAACCTTCAGGGGTTCTTAATTCGGCCTTCAGGTGTTTTATGGGTATATCTCGCTGAAAACGGAACTCATCTATATTCCAAATAAACGGAGAGCTAATACTATATTTAAATTCAACTACAGAGCCTTCTTTGACATTCGGCATCGTAAACTTCACTTGATCATAATTATAACTATATTCATTTTCAAAAATTTGATCCTTGTCAAGTTCCGAGGCAACTATTTTATCATTTTCTAGTGTATAGGTAAAGGCCTTCAGTTTTCTTACCTCTTCTCTATCTGACCCTCTATTGTATAAATTGATACTTTCGGTAGTATGTGAAAAACCCTTCTTCGAGTAAATTTTAATACGTTCATGAACTTCGGTAATCATTCTGGTAATACCGCTTGCCGATTGCAAATAGGTATTTTGACCTCGGTATAGTACTAAGGCTTCAGCCTCAGGGTCAAGTGCATATTCTTTTTCAAGCAATTCTTCTTTGCTTATTTTACCGAATTCAATTTCTTGGGCTTGAACGGTCGTCAATAGAAATAGACCGACCATGCACATCAGTTCTTTCATAGTTTTCATAGAATAGGTTTTATCACAATTTTAGAGTTGTCGTATTTTGAAACGTTCTTCATAAAATCTCGGAACCCGGAATAATCTGTATTGGCATAGGTTCCAGATTTGACCAACAACTTTCTTTTAAGAATTATTTCACCATCTATCTCTTCAAATAACAAGCTATATGAGCCATATTTATTATCTATGTTTATCGCCTCAGGCATTGCTTCAATACCAAAACCATTGGGAATTCTTATTGCAAGCCTATCTTCATCTAAAAATCCTCTCTGAATTTCAAAGGGAAGCTTACGGTTTCTATAACGCGCCGGAATATATTGTTGCTTATTGAAAGCATTGGCGGCAAAGAGTAATCTATCTCCACTTTTAGAAGCGTAATTGGCTGCACTTAAAGATAGTTGCTCTTTAAAACGCACCTCGTTTCGATTATTTTCAAACTGGTAAGAGCCTACATTTAAGTTGTTGATATTATTCCAATGTTTCTTGTAATGTTTTTCGATTTTTTCTTCGGATTGATCAGCCAAAGTAAACCTATCATCATATTGAATACCCTTGGTGCTTATTTCTAGCTCTCCTTGAATACTGCCATCTTCGAAAAGGGTATACAAACCTTCGGTAAGTTGAAAGTTCTGTTCATTGAGATAAGAGGAAGTAGTAACTATTTCCCCTCCATCGGGCTTAATTACAAATACTTTTCTGTTATCGGTAAAATCACCGATAAAACCAAAAGGATGTACTTGGGACGTGCAGTCTATCCAGTAGTATTGATTACTGTAAGGTATGGCAAGTATCGCATGATTGCCCTGAGCTAAATCAGGAAAGTCTTGTTCAAAGTTCACCTGATCTCTACCCGCTTCTACATGCACATAGTAGGCCTCTACCCCTACGGCCTTCAATAGGGCTTTGGTATAATTGGAAAGCCCCTTGCAATCACCATATTTTACCCTGTCAACATCAATTGCACTTATGGGCTGTATACCCCCAATACCAACTTGAACACTGATATATCTTGTATTTTCCTGTACGTATTTATATACTATTTTTGCCTTATCCAGATTATCGCCAACTCCACTGGTCAAGGCTTTTACTTTAGATATTGTTGCTGCCGGAAGTTCGTCTCTGCCTCTGAGTAGGTTTTCAGACATCCAAATTCCCAGATCGGACCAATTATTAATTGAAGCGTCATAACCTTCATAGTGAAAGTTGACCGGTCTTATCTTAATGTGCGGTGCCAACTTTTCAAAAGAAGGGCACAGGCTTTCTTCTTTGAACGCCCTTACCTTCCCCACACTGTATTGAATACTTTGGGTAGTTTTATTTTTCAATACCTCAACACCCTCTAAGTTTTTCTCTTTTATCACGGGTTCTAAATCGGGGCTGGCAAAGTTGATTATCAAATTGCTTTGCTCGGTACTCACCATAAAATCTTTTAGAAAAAGCCAAGTGGCAGGAATTTCACCAGTGTTCTTGGTAGACACCTCGTAATTGAGTTCAAGCGTATAGGGGTATTGAATGGGAGTATACCGGTAATATTTTACTCTAGAATCTGAATAAAGGGTGTTACCATCAACAGCACTAAAATCTTGAAAATCTTTCTCTTTAATCTTTTCTATTCTGTTACCAAATGAGTCGTATACCGTAGCACTAATACTCTTAATTTTACGACTGTTATCATAACCCACATATGCCATTGCGTATTGGTCACCCAATTCGTTCAACACAGTAATGACTTTCTTGCGTCTTAATACCAAGTCTTTTTTTGAAAGTATACTTATGATCATCTCATCTTGCCTAAATATTGCATTCGCATTTTCGACAAGTTCAGAATCCAATAAATCAAACTGATAATCAGAGTCTTGAGAAAAACCTAGAAGACTTAAGAAATAAAAAGGAAGTAAGAAGAAGTAGCGCATTAGTGAGTTGGTTGCTAGTTAATCACCCAACAAATCACTTATTTTTCTTACATAAATCAAGAAATACTCGACAAAATAGTACTATTCTTTGTTCTGCGTATCAAACGTTATAGTTACTGGCCCATCATTCAATAATTCGACTTTCATGTCGGCCCCAAAAACTCCTGTACCCACCTTTTTGCCCAAATCAAGTTCTATTTGTCGAACAAAAGATTCGTAAAGTGGTATAGCTACATCAGGTTTGGCCGCCTTAATATAAGATGGGCGATTTCCTTTTTTAGTGGCGGCATGCAATGTAAATTGACTTACAACAATGGCATCTCCGTTAATATCAAGTAACGATTCGTTCATGACTCCTTCAGAATCATTAAAGATTCTTAGGTTCACCATTTTACGAGATAACCATTCAACATCTTCTTGGCTATCGGCATCTTCAATACCCAGTAAAATTAGAAGACCGTTCTTAATTTCAGAAATCTTTTTGCCATCGACCGAAACACTGGCCCAAGCGACTCGTTGTATTACTGCACGCATATATAATCGTTAATTACTTTTTGGTATCGTGAATATCTATCCTGTAATTTTCATCTTCACCCGTCACCATCTGCACATAACTTTTATACCTGCTCCACGCGACTTCTTCATTCTCCAGTGCTTCCTTTACCGCACATTTAGGTTCATCGATATGCAAGCAATTGTTGAACTTACAATCTCCCTTAAGCGCAAAAAACTCTGGAAAATAGTCTCCTATTTCTTCCTTTTCCATGTCAACGATACCGAACCCCTTTATACCAGGGGTATCGATTATTCTTCCTGAGAAATCCATATCATACATTTCAGCAAAAGTTGTAGTGTGCTGGCCTTGCAAATGCTGTTCGGATATTTTTGCGGTCTTCAACTTTAAATTAGGCTCTAGTGCATTCACTAAAGTAGACTTACCGGCTCCCGAATGCCCTGCGAACATACTCGTCGTTTCGGTCATCAGTTCTTTTACCTTGTCTACATTTTTCCCCGTTTTTGCCGAAATGCCGATACAAGTGTAACCTACTTCACGATAAAGTGCCGCTAGAAATTTTATTTCGCCCAGTTCTTCATCATTATAGGCATCTATTTTATTGAACAGAAGAACAACCGGCACCTCATAGGCCTCGGCAGTAGCTAAAAAACGGTCTATGAATATGGTGTATGTTGTAGGGTTGTTCAGCGTAATCAAAAGAAAAACCTGGTCTAGGTTAGCCGCAATAATATGTGTTTGCTTGGAGAGGTTGACCGATTTACGTATGATATAGTTCTTACGGTCTTTTATTTCGTGAATGACTCCTACCGTATCGTCACCTAACTTTTCAACATCAAATTCTACGATATCGCCCACCGCGATCGGATTGGTACTTTTAATACCCTGAATACGGAACTTACCCTTAATACGACACTCGAAAAAAGTACCGCTATCATTCTTAACGGTATACCAGCTGCCTGTAGATTTATATACGGTTCCTATCATTCATTTGATTTACGATGCAAAGAAAAGCAATACTTTTATATAAAGCGATTTAAAGACTACTGTCTGTGCTTAAACTATCTTGTTCATCACCGACATCTTCGCGATAAGCACAGAATTAAATCATGAAGCACCATAGCCAGCGGTAAAACCATATTCATTACCGTTATGATTCTAGAAAATATCGGCACAAAAAAAAGCAATCTGTTTCTGACCTTTACGGTGTAGAAACAGATTGCTCAATACCTAATTATTCTTGAATCTATCCGTTAATAATTTTTTCTTGGTGATTGATAGATTCTTGATGAATGGCCTTGAACATTTTCAAAATGAACTCTTCACTCAAACCTTGAGATTCTCCTTCTAGAATCATAGCTCCTAAAATTTGATTCCAACGGTTCGATTGAAGTACGGCAACATTCTTTTGCTTTTTCAATTCACCGATACTGTCTGAAATCTTCATTCGATTGCCCATAGTCTCAATCAATTGACCGTCAAGAATATCGATTTGAGCACGCAAATTATCAAGCTTAGAGTTGTACTCCGCTTCGCTGTCGGTTTCTTTTCTTATTCTCAAATCTGTCATGATCTGAACTAAACTATCGGGCGTTACTTGCTGTGCAGCATCACTCCATGCATTATCAGGGTCGTGATGGGTCTCTATCATTAAACCATCAAAATTCAAATCTAAGGCAGTCTGGGAAACATCAAAAATCATATCTCGCTTACCTGTGATATGCGATGGGTCATTGATGATAGGCAAATCAGGAAATCTGGTCTGCAAATCGATAGCTACTTGCCACTCAGGTATATTACGATACTTCGTTTTAGCATAGGTAGAGAAACCTCTGTGAATTACACCCAAATTCTTAATATCTGCAGTATATAAACGCTCAACGGCACCCAACCACAATGAAAGGTCTGGGTTTACCGGGTTTTTAATCAAAACCACTTTATCGGTACCTTCTAGGGCATCGGCAATTTCTTGAACGATAAACGGACTAACCGTTGAACGGGCACCGATCCACAATAAATCGATATCATGTTCTAAAGCCAATTCAACATGGGCACGGTTCGCTACCTCGGTAGCTGTTTTCATACCGGTTTCTTCTTTAACTCGCTGTAACCATTTAAGACCAAGGGCTCCTACACCTTCGAAATTACCTGGGCGTGTACGGGGTTTCCAAATACCTGCACGGTAATAGTTTACATCGGTATCTTTGAGAGAGTGGGCAATACCCAATACTTGTTCTTCGGTCTCAGCACTACAAGGGCCAGCTATTACCAGTGGATGGTCTAAGCCTAAATCATCCAACCATTTTCTCATTTCTTTCTTGTTTTCCATTGTTTTGATTTTTCTGCAATAAAGACAGCAAGGTCGTTAAAAAACGCGTGGGGCTTCTACTCTTCCTTTTTGACTTTGTACTTGTTCTCTAGTTTTACTTATTGTTTAATGGTATTCCGTTTAAAATTTCCTTTATTTTATTCGTATCGTTCATTTCCTTATAGATTCCCTCATAATCATCACTTTTCAGCAGCTGCATAAATTCTTGAAGGTTCTGTATATACTCCTCCAAGGTCTCTATTACATTCTCTTTATTGTGCTTGAAAATGGGCGTCCACATGGCCGGTGAACTCTTGGCCAACCTGACCGTGCTCTCAAAACCACTGCCCGCCATGTCAAAAATATCACGTTCATTTTTCTCTTTCTCTATAACCGTCTTTCCCAACATAAACGAGCTGATGTGTGACAAATGCGACACATAGGCAATGTGCTTGTCATGAGCCTGCGGATTCATATACCGAATACGCATTCCCATTTCTTGAAAAAGCTCTAAAGCACGCTCTTGCAATTTAAAAGCGGTCTTCTCTACCTCACAAATAATATTGGTCTTGCCGGCATACAAATTTTCTATAGCCGCGGATGGGCCTGAAAACTCCGTTCCCGCAATGGGGTGAGCCGCCAAAAAATTTCTTCGCTTCGGATGGTTTTCTATTACGCTACAAATAAGACTCTTTGTTGAACCTCCATCAAAAACCACACAATCATCGTTTACGGCATCTAGAATTTTAGGAAGCTCATCGACCATAACATCGACAGGAATGGTAACTATCACCATATCGGCCACTGCCAGCTCTGAATACTCAGACTTTTTATCGATAATACCCAATTGCAGCGCCTCATCTAAATGCTTGTCGCTCGTATCAACACCATAAATATTGGTATCAGGGCGCAAGCGCTTAATGTCTTTCGCAAAAGAACCTCCTATCAACCCAATACCTATAATGAAAACGTTCATATTATCTTCTTCAACTTTAATTAAATCGACTTATGGCTTCTCTAATCTTATCTTCGGTCACACATAGTGAGAAGCGTATATACCCTTCACCATTGCTTCCGAAAATGGTTCCGGGGGTTATAAAGATGTTTTTATCGTACAACACCTCATCGATAAATTCTTCTGCAGATTTACTTCCTGCGGGCAACTTGGCCCAAACGAACATTCCAACTGCTTGTGATTCATAAGAACAGTTCAACTTATCGGCCAGCTCAAAAACTAGATTTCTTCGTGAACTATACACTTCCTTTAATGAATCGAACCAACTCTGGTCACTCTTTAAGGCGGTAATTGCGCCTTTTTGAATTCCGTAGAACATACCAGAATCCATATTACTCTTCACCTTGAGTACGGCGTTGATGTGGTCTTCACTACCTAAGACCATCCCCACACGCCAACCGGCCATATTAAAGGTTTTGCTAAGTGAATTAAGTTCCAATGCCACTTCTTTCGCTCCAGCGACCGATAAAATACTGCCCGGAGAATCATTCAACACGAAGCTGTATGGGTTATCGTTTACCAAAAGAATGTCTTTCTCTTTGGCAAATGCTACCAATTCTTCGAACTGTGCCGTCGTTGCCGTTGCCCCTGTCGGCATATGCGGATAACTTACCCACATGATTTTTACGTTTGACAGGTCACGCTCGCGAAGAGCCTCCAAATCAGGAAACCAACCGCCCTCAGCATTAAGATTATAATACTTCACAACTGCACCGACCAATTTTGCCACAGAGGTATAGGTCGGGTAACCGGGATTAGGGATCAACACGGCATCACCTTCGTTCAAGAAGGCCAGACTGATGTGCATGATACCCTCTTTTGAACCCATTAAAGGCAATATCTCAGTCGCCGGATCAGCGATTACCTCAAACTTATTATTGTAAAAATTGGCGATGGCCTCACGAAGTTCGGGCAAACCCTGATAGCTTTGATATTGATGTGCCCCGCCTTCGAGTACGGCATTCTGAATGCTTTCTATAATTTCTTTGGAGGGTGCCAAATCAGGGCTACCGATACCCATATTGATAATCGGGCGACCCTCAGCCATTAGGCCACGTACTTCTCTCAACTTTTTAGAGAAGTAATATTCTTCAACAGTATGTAAGCGATTTGCCGTATGTATCATATTCTGGCATTTTTATATTCTCCTAAAACTTTAAAGTCTTCCGCCATGATGTTCAACAGCGATTTCGATTTCTCAAAGTATTCGTAATCTTCAAAAGTAACATCAACAAAAAAGGAATACTTCCAAGGAGTCTCGATTATGGGCAATGACTGAATCTTGGTCAAACTCAAGCGACAGTCACTCATCACATTAAGCACGGCCGCCAAACTACCGCGCTTATGCCCCGTAACGAAACGTACCGAAGCCTTATTGATTTCCTCTTTTGGCAACTCTTTATTTTTTGTCTTTACAATAATAAAACGAGTTGCATTATTCTTGATAGTTTGTATCTCTGGCGCTACGATGTCCAAATCATACAGGTCGGCCGCAACTTGAGGGGCGATTGCCGCCACATGCTTCAATTTTTCATCTTGAATACATCTTGCAGTCTCTGCCGTATCAACATCTTCTACCAACTTTACTTTGGGGTAATCTCGAAAAAACTCTTTGCACTGCAACAATGCCATCGGGTGCGATCGCACCTCTTCTATGTCGTCGATACCCTGCCCTTTCAGCACCATCAAATTGTGATTGATATTCAGGTAATGTTCTCCGATAATGTGTAGGTTTTGGTGATATACAAGAGCATAATTCGGAATGATTGACCCCGCAATCGAATTCTCTATGGCCATCACCCCGACATCAGCGGTTTTATCCAATAGTCTATCTACCAAAAAATCAAAAGACATGCACTCTACCAATTGGTTATCATCTTGAAAATAATCTTTGGCTACCTGATGGTGGTTAGAGCCTTTGATTCCCTGTATGGCTATCTTTAAATTCATCTGTCGGTTAAAAAATCAATTAATTTTAAATAAAAAAAGTCCCGTTTTTCACGGGACTTCTACATAATATCTTGGTTTCAATATTCTATAACAGTCCCACACCTCTTTTAAAAAAGAAGTAGAAATAAAAACCGTTAAAGAAATATTGATTTGACATTGTACACTTAAACTTCGGCTAAAGTAACAATTATATTTAAAAATCAAATTGTCAGAACTTATTTTTTTAATTAGAAAGCCTGTACAGCCTAAAATTACAGGAGATATTATCTATTTTTGAGTTGAGATTTCAGGTAAAACCCTCATTTTTTGCTTGAATCCCGATTATTCATTCTACTTAAACACGCATATCATGTCAATCGTTGTCAAGAACATTTCAAAAACATTTGGTACACAAAAAGCACTTGACCGTATTTCTTTCACACTTGAAAAAGGTGAAATAGTTGGTTTTCTGGGGCCGAATGGGGCAGGTAAATCGACCATGATGAAAATCTTGACCACTTACCATCAAGCTGATGAAGGCGAAGCCCAAGTGAACTCTTTTGATGTTTCAACCCATAAAAAAGATGTTCAAAGAAGTATTGGATATTTACCGGAACACAATCCGCTTTATTTAGAAATGTACGTTAAAGAATATCTCGCATTTAATGCGGATGTCTATAAAACGGATAAAAACCGAATTGCAGAAGTCATAGAACAAACGGGGCTATCACCTGAAGCACATAAAAAAATTGGGCAACTTTCTAAAGGATATCGTCAACGGGTGGGGCTAGCTGCAGCATTATTGCACGACCCTGAAGTATTGATTCTTGATGAACCTACAACGGGCCTTGACCCAAATCAACTAATTGAAATACGTAAGCTTATTAAGGAAATTGGGAAAGAAAAAACCATACTGCTCTCTACCCATATTATGAAAGAGGTGGAAGCCGTTTGCGACCGAGTGCTGATTATTAACCAAGGAAATTTGGTAGCCGATAAAAAATTGGCCGAACTTAGAGAGGAAGATGAACAGATTATCGAAGTAGAGTTTGATTACCGTGTAGAAGAAGCTTTTTTACAGCGTTTACCCCACGTAAAAAATGTAAAAAACTCTGGAGGGTTTGTCTATGAAATCACCTTCAGCACGGCAACAGACATGCGCCCTGCGGTTTTCGACTTTGCCCACGACAATAAGCTAAAGACCTTACAATTGAGCAGAAAGAACAAAAATCTGGAAAGCCTATTTTCAGAGCTTACTGCAAGGCCTACCGAGACGTTATAGACTTCTAGAACTTTAATGCCAACCCTATTCCGTTTTCATTACTGGTCGGCACCAAACGAAAAGAAGTTGTATTATCTAAACTTTCGTTATAGTTTAAAATGGCTTTCTTTTTATTTTTAAGTGCGGCATGATAAAAAATAGAACCCACTAATCCCGTAGCGGCAAAGGCAATTACAGGCCCAGTTACAGGTTTGTTGTCCGCCTCGTTCACGATAAACCAAATTCCCGATCCGAAATTAAGGGTACCGACCAACATGCCTCCCAACAGGTTTTTCTTAGATTTTTGCCAGTTCGTTTGGGCCACTTGGCTTTCGGTCATGATTTTATCGATCTCTTTCCAACTCAATTTTTCTTGATCTTGGTAGAATTCCGGCCCCCACATACCCTGAAAAGCCGTTATCTCTTGGGCCATTGTAGTTTGAGCAAATACGACAATAGCAAATAGTGCAAATAGAATATTCTTTTTCATAACTATTTTTTTGTTTAAAATTAATTAATAATCTTTAAACAAAGTAATGAGTTTATCTTCTCGATTACTTTTTATTCCGAAGAAACACACATTTAGAAATATTGATAATCATGTACTTGGCGTGAAGAGGGCGTTCACTATTTTATCTAAGTCATCTTGCACTTTAGGGTCAGTGCAATTGATAAGAATAGAGAAAACCATTTCGTGCTCAGGGTATACATAAAAATTGGAATACCCCCCTACCCCATTACCCACGTGCCCGTAATAAGGTCGCCCATGTATATCACTGCTTACCTGCCACCCTAAGCCGTAGTATGTAGATTGCCCATTTACTTCTTGAGCCGTTAAAAATTGATTTTTAATTTCGGGGGGTAGAACTTTATTATCGAGATACGCTTGGCCCAATTTCGCGATATCTTCAGTGGTAGAGAGGTACCCTCCACCTGCAAGTTTGTAATGATTGTTTACAGAAATGGCATCTCTAAAACCAGACCTATTCTTTGAATAGAATTTTGCCAGATGTAAATCCGGTGATTCTCTTCGGGCTTCTTCCAATTGCGTATCAATTCTATTTTTGACGTTTGGGGCAAAAGTATAGTTCATAGCTAATGGTTCTAAAACATAATCCTCGACATACTTTTCAAAAGGCATACCACTGGCTTCTTGCATGGCCAACGAAATCATTACCCAATCAAAACTGTTGTACTGATACCCCTTTCCCGGTTCGAACAATAAATCGTCATCTTTAAATATTTCAATACTTTCTGCAATAGAATAGGCTTGGTTCAAGCCATATTCTATTCCCCGATAGCCTCGAATACCAGCGGTGTGGCTGGCCAATTGACGAATGGTAAAGTCCCATTTCTTTGAAGGATAGTATGGCACATACTCATAGAAGGAAGCATCAAGGTCTATAAGTTCATCATATACCATCTTGGCCAAAGCGGTGGCGGCGATAGGCTTAGACACGCTGGCTATTCTGAAAACAGTATTCTTCGGGTCGGCAGGTATGCGATTTTCCAAATTTGCATGACCATACCCTCTCTGAAAAAAAACTTCTCCCTTTTTCATGACGGTTAAGGCAAGCCCTGGCACCTTATTCTCGTTCACTAAATCGGACAATAAAGCATCCGCTGCCGCCAAACCTTGAAGTGGGGTATCACCAACTATCCTTTTTTTAGCAAAAAAACTTCTAAGGTATTTCTGAATAGGGTTCATATTTCTGCATTCGAGAGCTGCCCCTAAAGGTATTAGGTCTTATTCGAACCGCAATCGACCTTTGTAGATTTCTTGAACCTCGATGATATCGGGCCTGTTCTTACTGATGACGTTTCCGGTACTGCGAATGGTGCCACGAATAGCGACCCGTGGGTTTACGAACATATCATTTGAGCCTCGGTGGTTGATGGTTACATTTTGAGCCGTTAACTTATCGGTCTCTATGCGAGAATCTCCCGCCGCAATATTTAAACTTAGATTTTCTACCGTTCCGCTCAATTGAAAATAAGCGATACCATTAACAACCACACTCAAACTCTGAGAATTCAGTTGTAAATTATATTCGCCGTCGGTAGTTTCCGATTCGGGATTAATAAAACTCTCTGAAATCAAGGACAAATTATCATATGCCAAAACACCATCACTCTCAATACCCCAACCCGTGCTGCTTCTGATTTCAGTAATATTCGGGGAAGTTACATATATAGTAGTTAGGCCATAATCTCTAAAATAATTACAGTCATTCGTATCTCTTAGAAGCAAGCGCCCGTCTTTAACTTCAGCACTTACCTCATCATATAAAAATTCACTAGTTTCTATTTCAACTTTCTGCTTATCACCCTGCTTTACCACCAATGAAACGTTCTCAAAAACAGTAATCTTATCGAAATCTGCCATAAGAACTTCTTCACGAACCAAATCACCGGAGTTCTGAAGACAGTCGGGAGCTGATTCACTATTGCACCCCACTAATATTATGAACAGCGCAAAAAGTGCGCATACCTTTTTGAGACTCTGTACCATTACCGTTTCAAAACTTCGTCTTGATGTGATTATTTTCTTGTTCAGTTTTATCAATTGATTTTTCATAAGCGCACTCCTATTCCGAATTCAACCGCTTCTGCAGCAGCACCATGTGATTTTAGACTGACCACTCCGAAAAAGCTATCTCCAAAATAACGTTTCAAACTAAAACGGTTATACACCTTCCCCTCAAAATCAAAAGGGTAATACACATAATACCCCAACTGGGTACCTATCGAAAGCTTATTGATAAAAAGTTCATGGCCAACAAAAAGCCCCACTCGTTTGTAATCGGTATTGGCGTCGATATTGTTTTCAGGAAATGAAATGGATTGAAACTCAATCAACTCCTTTAAAAAATTACTAAAAAACACATCGGCCCCCAGTTGTAGGGCACTTTTTCGACCTACACGTTTATCCGCATAACCGGAAAATATATAAAACGGATATTGTCCGTGCCCAATATTATCACTTTCATTTACCCCTGTTCGAAAGACAAGATTGTATTTTACCGGCTCGGTAATTCTTTCCTTTTCCCTTCTTATGTATTCTGTTTCGTCACCGTCTAGAGTGTACACCAAACCAGCGTTGAATGCCAAAGTATTGGTCGAGGTATTCGGGGCCTTAATATTGGCATTGGAATAATGAATTACCGACAACCCCAATTTCAGTCCCAAATTCTTGTAAATATTTTCTTTCTGATAATTGAACATCATAAAGGTAGAGCTCAATAAACGAGAACCGTAAGCATTGTTTCTAAAATTAATATCTCTGTCATAGGGGTCGGTAGCATACGAAACACCCTGACCTATACGAAACTGAAGGTTGCGCTTAAAGAAGTAGAAGTTGAAATGGGCGTACAACCCATAGGCATCACCGAGTGTCTTGTTATGTGAGTTTTGATAAATGAACGACGCCCCTAAATCAGGGTAGTTATACCACTGCTGCCATTCTTCTAAACCGAACGTTTTTCTGTTGTAGCCCAATATAACCCCAGTCGGGTGCTCAGATATTAAATGTGAAATATCAGGATTGTGCAAGATAATCGAACCATAGAACGGACTCGCATCAAAGCTATAGCAATGTTGCCGTTCATTCTCTTGCGAAAAAATAGAAGTAATCGAAAAAAATATAAGCAGAAATACCCTAAGATTCATGGGAGGCAAAGTTAAGTAGCTACATCGAAATAGAAAGCACCCTTTCTTAAAAAAGAAGCGGCCCAATTGGGCCGCCTAAATTTTCACCGTACTCATTAAAATAACTTATCGGCGATAGCTTTTATGTTATCAGATTTACCCATCGAGTAATAATGCAATACAGGTACACCGGCATCTTTCAATTCTTTTGATTGTTGAATGCACCACTCCACCCCTACCTGTCGTACTTCTTTGTTGGTACTACAAGCATCAACGGCATCGATAAGGTCTTGAGGCAAATCAATCTTGAAAACTTGTGGCAATAGCTGAAGATGCCTTTTTACGGCAATAGGTTTTATGCCCGGTATGATCGGTACATCAATACCCATCGCTTTGGCAGCCTCTACGAACTCAAAATATTTCTGATTATCGAAAAACATTTGTGTTACCACATAATCGGCACCCGCATCCACCTTTTCTTTCAATCGCTTTAAATCCGATTTCAAAGAAGGCGCCTCTAAATGTTTTTCAGGGTAGCCGGCCACGCCAATACAGAAATCGGCGCAATTGTCGGTTTCGACCGTATCGTGCAAATAGTTACCGCAGTTCAGCTCGTGTACTTGCTTAACCAAATCGACCGCATAGTTGTGCCCGCCTTTGGTCGGTTTAAAATATTGCTCCTCGCGCATGGCATCTCCACGCAAAGCCATAATATTATCGATACCTAGGTAATGGCAATCGACCAAAAGGTATTCTGTTTCTTCTTTGGTAAAACCACCACAAAGCACATGTGGTACCGTATCGACTTCATATTTATGCTTGATCGATGCACAAATACCGACCGTACCCGGTCTCATTCGGGTCAATTTCTTATCTAACAGCCCATCCCTATCGATATAAACATATTCTTCACGTGAAGTGGTCACATCAATAAACGGAGGTCTAAACTCCATCAACGGATCAATGTTATTATATAGTTCTTGAATGTTCTTACCCTTAACAGGCGGTATAATTTCAAAGGAAAATAGGGTCTTCCCCTTTGCATTATTAATATGGTCGGTTATCTTCATTGAATTTGAATATCTGCTAAACTCTTTCTATTATCTATATATTTTGGGCGTTGCCATAGGCCCGGGCTTTCGGCTTTATTTTTGAGTCTTAAACTCAAATGATACCGCCTCTATCCCTAGCGCTAGTCTTATCTAATCTTCCAAAAGCAATTTTCTCAGCTTATTATACTCTTCGTGGTACTCCCAATAAATCCATCGGCCATCTAAATAATCGGTAAGCAGGTATTTATCGCTCAACGATTTTATTCTATCTGTAGCAACCAATTTCTTTGAAAACCCCTTTACCAGAACACTCTCTTCAATCGCTACATTATTTTTATCATACCCATGGCTTATAATGTGACTGCCCAAATGAACCTCTATAAATTTTTTCATTTTGCGACCATTAATTGTCTGCAATATTCGGGGCAAGCCATTTGGTGGCATACTCGTAATCAATGTTTTTTCGTTTGGCAAAATCTCGAACTTGATCCTCTTTTATTTTACCCAACCCGAAATAACGTGATTCAGTATTACCGAAATAGTAGCCTGAAACCGAAGAAGCAGGCCACATGGCCAAACTATCCGTCAATTTCACTCCAATTCGTTCTTCCACCTTTAAAGCATTCCAAATGGTCAATTTTTCTAAATGATCAGGGCACGCAGGATAGCCAGGAGCAGGACGAATGCCTTTGTATTTTTCTTCTATCAAAGCTTCATTATCCAAATTTTCATCCGAAGCATAACCCCAATATTCAGTCCTCACCTTTTCGTGCAGGTACTCTGCGAAAGCTTCTGCCAATCGGTCAGAAAGCGCCTTGATCATAATCGAATTATAGTCATCAAGCTCTTTTCGGTATTTTTCAGAAATTTCTTCTGTGCCGAAACCTGTGGTAACACAGAAGCAACCCATATAATCTTCTCTACCCGAACTTTTCGGGGCGATAAAATCTGCCAAGGCATAATCAGGCACCCCTTCCCTTCGTTGCAATTGTTGCCGAAGGGTTCTAAAGATGAATTGTTCTCCTTCTACCTCAACTTCAATATCATCATCGTTCGGTAAGGTATTTGCCGCGAAGAGACCGTAAATACCTTTTCCCGTTAGCTTTTTATCGGCCAACACCTCTTTCAGCATATTCTGTGCATCGGCAAAAAGTTCGGTAGCCTGCTCACCAACGACCTTATCCTTTAGAATATCAGGATAACGGCCGTGAAGTTCCCAACTTCTGAAAAACGGCGTCCAATCGATAAACGGAAGCAATTCTTCCATATCAATATCTTCAATAACCTGAATGCCCAATTTCTTGGGTTTCACAATCTCTGATTGCTCCCAGTCAATCTGAAACTTGTTTTTTCTTGCTGTTGCAAGCGACTTATATTCTTTATGCTGTGAACGGTTCAAGAATTTTTCCCTGAATACATTGTAATCTTCCTTGATGGTGTTCTTATAGGTTCCGGAGGTTTCTTTTTGCAAGAGATCCCCAACTACGGTCACTGCTCTTGAGGCATCGTTTACATGAACTACGGCATTGCTATATTGAGGGTCGATTTTAACCGCGGTATGCGCCTTGCTAGTAGTCGCCCCACCAATCAACAAAGGCACTTTAAAGCTCTTACGCTCCATTTCCTTGGCCAAGTGCACCATCTCATCCAGAGAAGGAGTAATGAGTCCACTCAAGCCGATGATATCTACGTTTTCCTTAATGGCAGTCTCAATAATCTTCTCCGGCGGCACCATCACACCGAGGTCTACGATTTCATAGTTGTTACAGGCCAAGACTACGCTCACGATATTCTTGCCGATATCGTGTACATCACCCTTTACCGTCGCCATAAGTATTTTACCATTACCCTTGTCGTCGCCCACCTGCGGATTTTTCAATTTCTCTTCTTCGATGTACGGTAGAAGATAGGCCACTGCCTTTTTCATGACCCGTGCTGATTTCACCACTTGGGGCAAAAACATTTTTCCGCTACCAAAAAGGTCGCCCACCACGTTCATGCCGATCATCAAATGACCTTCGATTACCTCGATGGGTTTATCAGACGCTTGTCGAGCTTCCTCGACATCTTCTAGAATATATTGGTCAATACCTTTGACCAATGCACGCGTGATTCGGTCTTGTAACGGTTCTTCCCTCCATGATAAATCGACCTTACTCTCTTTTGCCTTACCCACCACGGAGTCAGCAAAATCAAGAAGGCGCTCGGTGGCGTCATCTCTTCTGTTCAAGATGACATCTTCGACCATTTCCAATAAATCTTTCGGAATATCATCATAGACCTCGAGCATGCTCGGGTTTACAATACCCATATTCATACCCGCTTTGATGGCGTGATAGAGAAAAACGGAGTGCATGGCTTCCCGCACGGGATTATTACCTCGAAATGAGAACGACACGTTACTGACCCCACCACTCACATTGGCATGGGGCAGGTTTTCACGTACCCAACGCGTGGCTTCGATAAAATCTATGGCATTGAGCTTGTGCTCATCCATACCCGTGGCAACGGGGAAAATATTAAGGTCGAAAATAATGTCTTCGGGCGCAAAATTCACCTCGTTGACCAAAATATCGTACGAACGCTTGCAAATTTCAATACGGCGGTCATATGTATCTGCCTGACCTACCTCATCGAAAGCCATTACGATAACGGCAGCCCCGTACCGCTTGATTAATTTGGCATGGTATAAAAACTCATCCTTACCCTCCTTCAAACTTATAGAGTTCACCACCGATTTGCCCTGAACCACTTGTAGACCTGCTTCGATAATATCCCACTTTGAACTGTCGATCATTATCGGAACCCGAGCGATATCAGGTTCGGCAATCACTAGGTTCAAAAACTTCACCATAGCCTCTTTACCATCGATGAGGCCATCATCCATATTAATATCGATAATCTGGGCACCCCCTTCTACCTGTTCTCGTGCTACATCTAGGGCTTCTTCAAATTTCTCTTCTTTTATAAGGCGCAAAAACTTTCTCGAACCTGCCACATTGGTGCGTTCCCCCACATTGATAAAATTTGTATCAGGGGTGACCACTAAAGGCTCTAAGCCACTTAAACGCAGAAAACGTTTTTCGTTACTCATAATTTTATATAAATATTGACGAAATCGTTTAACACATTTTTAATTTTTCTATTTGCCTTATCATCCATAGTATACTTCTCGAAAATCTTACCCAACAAACAACCCTCAACTTTCGACCATCATAGATCGGGGATCATACTTACTGACCAGATTAGCAATGGCCGTTATATGTTCGGGTGTAGTACCACAACAGCCCCCGACAATATTCACCAAGCCCTTTTCTACATATTCCTTTATCTGTTCGGCCATTTGTTCTGGAGTTTCATCATATTCACCAAAGGCATTGGGCAACCCTGCATTGGGGTGCGCCGATACCGCATGATTCGTTTTTGATGACAAGACCTCTAAGTGGGGTACCAATTGATCGGCCCCTAAAGCACAATTAAAACCAACCGATAAAATCGGAATATGCGATACGGAAATCAAGAAAGCTTCTGCCGTTTGCCCGGATAATGTTCTACCGGAAGCATCGGTAATCGTACCGCTCACCATAATCGGTGGGTCTATTTTACGCTCTTCCTTAACTTCTTCTATGGCAAAAAGTGCAGCTTTGGCATTTAAAGTATCAAAAATCGTTTCCACCAATAAAATATCGGACCCCCCATCAAGCAGAGCTTCCACCTGTTGTTTATAAGCTATTCGCAATTCGTCGAAAGAAACCGCTCGAAAACCAGGGTCGTTTACATCGGGAGACATACTTGCCGTTTTGTTCGTTGGACCTATACTACCGGCAACGAACCTAGGTTTGTTCGGTTCTTTCCCCGTAAATTCATCCGCGACCATTTTGGCGATTCTGGCCGACTCATAATTGAGTTCATAGACCAAATCTTCCATATGATAATCGGCCATGGCTATAGTAGTACCCGAAAAGGTATTGGTCTCGACAATATCGGCCCCAGCAGCAAAATACTTTCGATGTACCTCTGCTATGGCCTCTGGTTGGGTAAGCGACAGCAAATCATTATTGCCTTGCAATGGATGTTTCCAATCTTTGAACCGCTCGCCCCTAAAATCTTCTTCTGTAAACTTATAGCGCTGAAGCATAGTACCCATGGCACCATCCAAAACCAAAATTCGTTCCTCTAGTATGTCTTGTATTCTTGTCATCAATGTTCAAATTCTCAAGTTCACTCACAAACACTATCTCAATTACATCTCTAAGAACAACTGTTACGAACAGATGAATTCATAGTTATTAAATCAATATCAAGCAAGGAAAAGATAAACGGACAAGAGTTGTCGCATTTTGTTATCTGTCCGTGTACCATATATGACAAGGATAGAATGTAGCACCTTCTTTATAAGAAAAGGGTTGCCAAGGCTTCAAAGGGTCTAGTCCCTCCACCTTTCTTGATAACGATTTCAGTGTATAAATGAACGGCTGCAAAGTAACGTCAAGGCTGAGCCAAAAACAAGGAAACCCCGACTTTTTTTGAAATGTAAAGAACCTTCCGAAGCATGAGCTTTCGGAAGGTCGTTACACTAATATTAAAACTTAATTGGTCAAAGCTTATCTTTTACGAAATACTCTGCACAACTTCTTTCTTCGCTTCTTTTTTAGAACCATCGAAACCTGTCACCCCACCTACAGTAGTATACTTCATCACAAAACGTTTGTCAGGGTTTATAATCTGGTAGGCATATTGACACATTACCGCAGCTTCATGAAAACCGGATAAAATCAATTTTAATTTACCTTCGTATGTATTCACATCACCAATGGCAAAAACGCCCGGTATGTTGGTTTGATAGTCTTTGGCATTATTAACCTTAATAGCATTTCGCTCTATTTCAAGCCCCCAATCACCGATTGGACCTAACTTTGGAGAAAGACCGAAAAGAGGTATAAACTGATCAACCTCCACATAGGTTTCTCCTTTCTCGGCATCGTTATGTTTGACTACAACAGCTTCTAGATGATCATCTCCGTATAAGGTCTTCACCTCCGCTTCGGTAAAGAGTTTGATTTTGCCCAATTTAGCCAACTCTCTGGCTTTTTCAACCGAATCTAAAGCACCACGAAACTCTTTTCTACGGTGAACCAAAGAAACTTCTGAAGCAACATCGGCCAAGAAAATAGCCCAGTCTAAAGCCGAATCACCACCACCGGCTATCAATACTTTTTTATCTCTATATACCTCAGGATCTTTGATCATATAAGCTACACCCTTATCTTCAAAATCAACGATATTCGAAATAGGTGGTTTTCTCGGTTCGAACGAGCCTAAACCTCCTGCGATCACAACAACCGCTGCATGATGCTCAGTGCCTTTGTTTGTCGTTACGATAAATGAACCGTCTTCTTGCTTATCTAACTTTTCGGCACGTTCACCCATGGTGAAACCAGGCTCGAACGGCTTGATCTGTTCCATTAGATTATCAACCAACGTACCGGCAAGAATTTCCGGAAAAGCCGGAATATCATAAATCGGTTTCTTCGGATATATTTCAGAACATTGTCCGCCTGGCTGGGCCAACGCATCTATTAAATGGCATTTTAGTTTCAGCAATCCCGCTTCAAATACCGTAAAAAGACCTGTCGGGCCTGCACCAATTATTAATACATCTGTTTTTATCATATCGCTTTACTTAACTCTAATTCTTGATTTTTGACGATTTCTTTGATACGGGCTCGATGCCGCACTACTTCCCCGATTATAATAATAGCAGGGTTTGTCAATTTTTTTTCAGCCACTTCGGCCTCAATGGTGGCCATCGTGGCCACACCTATCTTTTCATCTTTTCTAGTACCATTTTGAACAACGGCTATAGGGGTTTCAGACTTGCCTTCTTTTTTGAACAAATCTACTATCTGACCTAATTTTGACATTCCCATCAAAATAACGACTGTAGCATTACTTTTTGCGGCCAATGCCACATCGCCCGATAATTTATGTTCTTTGGTCGTGCCCGTTATGACCCAAAAGCTCTCTGCGGAACCTCTTTTCGTTACAGGAATATTCTGCGACGCAGGAACCGATAGACACGATGAAACACCTGGCACCATAGCTGTCTTTAAACCATGTTCGGCAGCGAACTCCATCTCTTCGGCACCTCGGCCAAACACAAAAGGATCACCTCCTTTTAATCGTACGACATGCTTACCGGTCATCGCTCGATTTACAATGAGTTCATTGATCTGCTCTTGCTGGTACGAATAGCAACCTTTACGCTTACCTACGAAAATTTGTTCAGCAGTAGGAGCATATTCCAATAGTTCAGAAGCTACCAAGGCATCGTACAAAACCACATCGGCAGACTCCAGAGCCTTAATAGCTTTTACGGTAATTAGCTCAACGTCACCCGGACCGGCACCTACAACTGTAAGCTGGCCATTCTGGGAGCATTTTGCCGCCTCGAACCTGAAATTGTTATATGTCTTGTTGCTCTTATCCATTAATTAAACTTCTGCCAATTCTTGTTTTCTGTAAGTTTCAACAGCTTTTAAAAACCGTTGCGAATCTTGCAAATAGCTTTTTGCAAATGCTTCGGTAGGCTCGTTTTTATTCAATTGAAGGGCTAAATCTTGAAAACCACCCCCTAATTCGATACGTCCAGAGGCCACGAATTTTTCATCAAAATCTTTAATGATACCGGCATGGGTGTTTACCTTGGTCTTTTCAGCGGTCAATAAAGCCTTCGCCGAATTCACCATTGAGGTATACGAATAATAGATACTGGCCGACCATTTTTCAGCTTCTAAGGCCTCTTGGGCATTCTGAATCTTCTCTTCACTCTCAAAAAGTAAAGTGGCAATCAAATCTATAACTACCCCAGCACATTCACCGACGCCAATAGCCTTTTCATATCGTTCTGTATTACCCCAATCGATAAAGTCTTCTGCAGTTAAATTACTCACATCTGAAAGTGGCTTCAGAAAGTCGTAAAAATACATCTGTCCTTTTTCCTGATAATAGTCCGCATACGACTGTCCGTTACCGTTGGCATCATAATCATCTAATATCAAGCGTAGGGCCTGAGGTCCGCGTTTACTTGGTATTTTAACTACCTTATCTGCAAAACGACCGTTGCCGTTGCCATCATTTCCACCACCTAACAACACTTGCAAGGCCGGCGCGACCAATTTATCTTTCGTTCTCACGCTCATCCCCTGAAAACCTATGTGCGCCATATTATGTTGACCACAGGCGTTCATACACCCGCTAATCTTTATGACTACATCTTCATTGGAGATATACTGCGGATACTCAGCCTTAATAATACGTTCTAATTCTTCTGCAATACCCGTACTACTGGCGATACCTAAATTACAAGTATCTGTACCCGGGCATGCGGTGATATCTAAGGCCCTATTATAACCCGCTTCGGCAAAACCTAATTTGGCTAGTTCTTGATAAAAGAAAGGAACCAATTCTTCTTTGACATGCGGAATCAATATATTTTGACGTAAAGACAACCGGATTTCACTAGCCGCGTAATCGCTCACCAAATCAGCCAGTAACCTAGCTTTGTCGGTATACCAATCACCCAAAAGCACCTTAATACCTATCGCCACGAAACCTTCCTGTTTTTGAGGTATAAGGTTTGTCGATTTCCAAGCATCAAAAGCGGTCTTATCTTCAATTTCTACATGAGGTGCTTCCACTGTAGCCACTTCCGTTTTCGGATAAGCTTCCGCGTCTATCTCATAAGTTTGATACGGAACTGCTTTTTGCTCCTCGGCCAATAAATCTTTGAACCCTTCAAGACCAACATCCTTTATTAAAAACTTCATTCGGGCCTTGGCTCTACTTTTACGTTCTCCGTATCTATCGAAAACACGAATCACCCCATCCATAAGAGGAATAATTTTATCGCTTTCCAAAAATTCAAAAAGAACATCGGCATGACGGGGTTGAGAACCCAATCCGCCACCAAGCATCACTTTAAAACCTTTGACTCCGTTTTCTAATTTAGCGATGAAACCAAGATCGTGCATGTACGATAAACCGGTATCGGCATCACTCGCAGAGAAAGAGACCTTAAACTTTCGCCCCATTTCTTGACTGATCGGGTTTCTCAAAAAATATTGAAACAACCCATGGGCATAAGGCGATACATCGAATGGTTCGTCGATATCGATACCTGCAGTTTCACTCGCGGTTACGTTTCTTACCGTATTACCACATGCTTCACGCAAGGTCACATCATCTTTTTCAAGTTGCGCCCAAAGCTCTGGCGTTCTATTCAAATCAACGTAGTGAATTTGAATATCTTGACGGGTGGTTATATGTAATCGACCGGTAGAATATTCATCGGAAACATCGCAAATTCGCCTCAACTGCTGTGAAGTCACCTTCCCATAGGGCAATTTTATACGAATCATCTGCACGCCTTGCTGACGCTGACCGTAAACCCCCCTAGCCAAACGTAGGCTACGGAATTTCTCCTCATCTACCTTCCCATCGTGAAAAAGTCTAATTTTCTTTTCCAACTCTAGGATATCCTTCTCAACAACGGGATTCTCTATTTCGGTTCTAAAACTTTGCATGCTATTTCTTATTTATAAACTCCGGACGAACTCCGTCCAAAAATTATTAATGTTTTTCTTTAGGTTTTTGCGGTAGCAAAGAACAGTTTTTCAACATTTCTTTACTTACCAATAGGCTCCAATACTTAACGGAAAGCAGTTTTAGCCAATAAACCCTGCACCCACCGTATTGTTCGTTTGGGCATCGACCAATATGAACGAACCGTTCGTACGATGGTCTTTGAACTTATCATAAAAAATGGGTTTGTTCAACTTAAAGGTAACTTGGGCAATATCGTTCATACCCAAACCATCGACTTCAGTATCAATACCGGAATAATCAGGATTGATCTTATGATGAATATTATCCACCTTCGCCAACACCTTGTTCACCCCATGTTGAACCACGTACTTTTTACCAGCGGTCAACTGATCTGAATCCATCCAAGAAACGGTAGCCGTGAATTGTTTTTCAATGGTCGGCAAATCACCGGCCTTGACCAACATATCGCCCCTACTCAAATTAATTTCATCTTCTAAAGTAATCGTCACCGACGAACGTCTTGCCGCAGTTTGGTATTTCTTATCATGAAAATAAATGTCCTTAATTTTTGAGCGTGTTTGTGAAGGAAGTGCAATTACCTCATCACCTACACTCAACTCGCCACCATAAACTTTTCCGGCGAAACCACGAAAATCGTGATGCTCATCGGTCTTAGGGCGAATTACATATTGAACGGGAAATCTGGGAGTACCCACGTTAAAGATATCTTTACGATCTAAAGCCTCAAAATGCTCTAATAAAGCAGGACCTGTATACCAAGGCATTTTATCTGACTTGTTCACTACGTTATCACCTTTTAAGGCACTCACGGGAATGAATGTTATCTTTTGGTCTTGATAATCTCGCTTGGCCATCAACTCCTCAAAATCGGCCTTAATACGATTATAGGTCTCTTCTGAATAATCGACCAAATCCATTTTATTGATCGCTACGACTACATCTTTGATCCGCAATAGGTTATTGATAAAAAAGTGCCTATTGGTTTGTTCGATCACTCCTTTTCTGGCATCGATCAATATAATCGCCGCTTGCGAAGTAGACGCGCCTGTAACCATGTTACGGGTATATTCTACGTGACCGGGAGTATCGGCTATGATATAACTCTTCTTATTGGTCGAAAAATAAATATGAGCCACATCTATAGTTATGCCTTGCTCTCGTTCGGCCACCAAACCATCGGTCGCCAATGAGAAATCTAGATAATCATACCCTTTGCTCTTACTCGTCTTCTCAATTGCCTCTAACTTATCGCTGGTCAAAGATTTTGTATCGTAAAGAATTCTACCGATCAAGGTACTTTTTCCGTCGTCTACACTACCTGCCGTTGCTATTTTTAGTACTTCCATTTTGCTGTAAATTCGTTGTTCGTCTTACGTAGACCGTTCTTAAAAGTATCCTTGTTGTTTTCTCTTCTCCATGGCAGCTTCGGATCGCTTATCATCGATTCGGGCACCTCTTTCCGAAATACTGGAGTCCCTAATTTCTTCCACTACTGATTCAATATCGGTAGCATTGGAAAATACCGCAGCCGTACAACTCATATCGCCCACGGTTCTAAACCTTACCATTCGCTCCAATACTTCTTCATCATCCTCTTGGTACACATATTCTGAATGCGACCAAATAAGTCCGTCACGCAAGAATACTTTACGCTTATGCGCGAAATAAATAGAAGGTATTTCTATTTGCTCTTCTTTGATATAAGACCAAACATCAAGCTCGGTCCAGTTTGAAATTGGAAAAACACGTACGTTTTGCCCCAACTCAATCTGGCCGTTCAACATATCGAAAAGCTCAGGGCGTTGGTTGCGCTCATCCCACTGGCCGAAGTCGTCGCGTACCGAAAAAATACGCTCTTTCGCACGGGCCTTCTCTTCATCACGTCTAGCCCCACCAATACAAGCATCGAACTTAAACTCTTCGATAGCATCTAATAATGTGGTAGTTTGCAAAGAGTTTCTACTGCTGTACCTACCTGTCTCTTCTTTAACTTTACCTTGGTCTATAGAATCTTGAACGTTTCTCACAATAAGCTCAAGCCCCAATTCTTCCACCAATCTATCTCTAAATTCAATAGTTTCAGGGAAGTTGTGCCCTGTATCGATATGCATCAACGGAAATGGAATTTTTGCGGGCCAAAACGCTTTTTGTGCCAAACGCACCAAGGTTATGGAATCTTTTCCTCCGGAAAACAATAATACCGGACGCTCAAATTGAGCCGCCACCTCTCTGAAAATATAGATGGCTTCGTTCTCTAAGGCGTTAATATGTGACGTATCTTTCATAAGATTCAAGTTCTGCAGCATGCTTTGGCACCTGCCTATTTTTGTTTTCTTTATTTAGGTGTGCAATCCGCATTCACGGTTATCAAGCACCTTGGTCGGATCAAAATATTTATGTTCGTTGGGTAAATCGTGCTCATTTAAATAAGCATCCAATTCAGCGTCAGTGTAATTATAGAACGGACTCACCTTTAAGACTCCGTCTTTGCTCAAACTCAAAACATCAAGCGAATCACGCAATGCGGTTTGCCCTTTTCTAAGGTTGGTAAACCACACATCAGGTTTGTGCGTAGCCATAGCTCTTCTAAATGGTTCTAATTTTACCTGTTCGGTAAACTCGGCATGCTTGGGATCATCAATTTGAGGAATACCCATAATTGCGTCTCTATGTGAACTTGTTTGCAGCGGCACATATAAATCTACATTCAGATTTAATCGTTCGATGAGCTCTTCGGCATGCTTATATGTATTCGGTGTATTATAACCGGTATCGCACCAAACTACGGGAATATCATTTTTTACTTCGGTCACGGCATGTAGAATAGCTACTTCATAAGGTCTAAAATTGGTAGTAACTACCGCATTTTCGGCATTCTCTACTGCCCATGAAATGATTTCCGAAGGTTGAGCTCCTTCAAATTTTCTATTCAATTCTTGTACTAATTCTTCTGAAAAACCCATATTCAAATTCTTTTACTTACCCCAAGTTATCTTGTTCCATACTCGTTCGTGAACGAAGTATAGAAACATTTTGGTTACAAAATCTATAGAGGCAATAGATGCCGCAATAGCTACTTCGCCCGTTAGCAAATATGAAATTAACAGCGTATCTAAAGTGCCGATTACCCTCCAGCTAACCGCTTTTGCGACGCTGCGAATAGGTTTTTCCGATTTTTTGTCTTCCGAAAATTTCTTTTTGGAAGCATTCTTATCTAATATCAATTGATCAACTATCATGGTTTTTCTAAAATCTATTACCCTATTGATTTAATAGAGTAAACAAATGTAGGTTATTTTTATTGCCTTAGACGGTATAAATCAAAAGAATTTACGATTACCCCATAGATTTAGTAGATTATTAATAAAACTTAGGTTTTTTTGGTGATATTTCAACACAGTAGAAGTTATAGGAAGGCCTATCCAAAGAAAATGAAGCAACTAAATAATCAGGTCTGCCAAAGTATTATTGCGATATACCTCTAAATTAGCATCTCTTACTTTGAGCATTAATTTATTTACCGAGCAGGTAGCTTCATCAGGGCAATCAGCACATTTTTCGTAGAAATTCAAACTCACACAGGGCACCATAGCAATAGGACCTTCTAAAATGCGCATGACATCGGTCATCAGAATTTCTTGAGGCTCTTTTATTAAATAGTACCCCCCACCCTTTCCTTTTTTAGAGCCTAAAAAGCCGCTCTTTCGAAGCGATAATAATATGCTCTCTAAAAACTTCTGCGAAATGTTCTCGCATTTCGCAATCTCAGAAATTTGAACAGGTGACTTCTCCTTTTGGGAAGCTAAATAGGTGAGGGCCTTAAGGCCATATTTGGTCTTTTTAGACAGCATAAAGCGAAGATACGTAAATTTAAAAAAGACAGATTTTGATTACGAGATCAAAAACTTAGATTTATGATCACTTCCTCTCAAGTGCTTTTTTAAAATTCCTACCCCAACGCTTGTTTGATATCGGCAATAATATCATCAATATGCTCCAAGCCTACAGAAACTCTTACAGTGCCATCAGTAATGCCGGTATCGGCACGTTCTTCGGTCGACAACTTACTGTGGGTAGTAGATGCAGGATGGGTAACAATACTTCTCGAATCGCCTAAATTAGCGGATAACGACAGTAATTTGATGGAGTCAAAGAATTTTTGACCAGCTTCCAATCCGCCCTTTACTTCAAATGCTACCACACAGCCGCCCGCTTTCATTTGTTTCTTGGCTACCTCATATTTCGGATGCGACTTCAGAAAAGGATATCTGACCCAATTTACCTTATCGTGTGCCTCTAGAAACTCTGCCAATTTGAGCGCGTTATCACAATGCCGGTCAACGCGAACAGCTAAAGTTTCCAAACTTTTTGAGAGCACCCAGGCATTGAAAGGTGAAAGTGCCGGACCCGTAATACGTGAAAAGCGATACACCTTATCGATAAGTTCTTTCTTGCCGACGGTAATACCGGCCAACACCCGACCTTGACCATCCATTAACTTGGTACCCGAATGAATGACCAAATCAGCTCCGAATTTCATCGGTTGTTGTAAATAGGGGGAAGCGAAACAATTATCGATGACCAAAATCAAATTGTGCTTTTTCGCGATTTCGCCCAAATACCCCAAATCCAACACATCGACACCCGGATTAGTCGGCGTTTCCGCATATAGAATTTTAGTTTTAGGTGTTATCAATTCCTCTATACTTTCCAACTCATTACTCTTAAAGTAAGAGTGGTCGATATTCCATTTTGGAAAGAAATTATTGAACAACGAATGTGTGGAACCGAAAATACTTCTCGACGAGATAATATGGTCACCGCTATCTAACAAAGCGGCCAGCGTCGAAAATACGGCGGCCATACCCGATGCAAAAGCAAAACCGTTCTCGGCACCCTCCATCTGACAAACCTTTTCAATAAACTCAGAAGAATTTGGGTTAGAATAGCGTGAGTATACATTACGCTCTTTCTCTTCGGCGAACGACGCGCGCATGTCTTCGGCATCTTCAAAAACAAAACTTGAGGTTACGTACATGGGTACGGAATGCTCTAAGTTTTCAGACCGGTTCAATTGTGTTCTAATGGCGTTCGTTTCAAATTTCTTACTCATTATTTCCTAGCATTTTTATGACCGCAACGGCCATCTCCTTTTCAAATTAGTCTACGATCTGCAGACCTATGTTTCTTCACTCTATTCCAATTATCCTTTTTCGGCTATCCTTAAAATATCACCGAACACCCCTCGAGCGGTTACCGCGGCACCAGCCCCGGCACCCTGAATCACTAACGGATTTTTACCATAAGATTCCGTATAAATTTCAATAATCGAATCAGAACCTTTTACTTGACCCAAAGCACTTTCTTTGGGCACCGATACTAATTTCACCTCTAGAATACCTTTCTCTTTTTGTAAATCGCCATACAAATCACCCACATAACGTAGCACATGGTTTGGCTTCTGATTCTTTTTGACTTCGCTGAACTTGGCATCTAAAATATCAAGGCTTCCCAAGAAATCATCGACCGTACCTACTCTTAACTCCTCAGGTATTAAGTTGTCTATACTAATGTCTGAAAACTCATTGCTCAAATCGAGCTCTCTCGCCAAAATCAATAGTTTTCTACCCACATCATTGCCCGAAAGATCTTCGCGGGCGTCCGGTTCTGTAAAACCTTTCTTCATTGCATCTTTCAAAATGGCAGAAAACGGTTTATCTACCTCTGAAAAAGTATTGAAAATATAACTCAGAGAACCAGAAAAAACTCCCTTTATTTGGGTAATGTTTTCCCCTGATAAATGCAACAACTTTATGGTATCGATTAAGGGCAAGCCTGCCCCTACATTGGTTTCGTACAAATATTGTTTTTGATGTTTGGCCAATTCTTCACGAAGCAGTTGATAAAAATCGAACCCCAACGTATTGGCAATTTTGTTTGACGATACCAAGTCGAAGCCATTCTCAACAAAATCAAAATATTTGGCCACAAAATCTTCGTTCGCCGTGTTATCGATGGCAATAAGATTTTCTAAGTGATGCTCTTTTGCATAGGTCACTATATCATTGTAGGTATAGGCCACTCCACGATCTTCAATGGCCGTTTTCCAATTCTTTGGCACGCCTTTCTTTTCTAAAAGAAGCTTTCTTGAATTGGCTACGGCGAACACGTTCAAGTCGATACCCTTACGTTTTTCAATCGTCTTTTTAGAACGTAGTATTTGACCGATCAATGTACCCCCCACATTACCATGGCCGAAAATGGCCAAATTGACTTTTTTACTGATTCCGAAAATCTGCCCGTGCATTACATTCAACGCCTTATGCAAGTCCGTTTTTCTCACGACCAAACTCACATTCTTACCCGAAACCGTATTATTGAACAATAAAGGAACTATCTGGTTCTTTATTAGCGCATTAAAAGGTCGGTGAAAGGTACTTAGGTCTTGGCCCACAACCGATATAACAGAAACCTCATCTTGAACGGTAATCATATTGATATCTCTTGACTCATAATCACCGGCAAATTCAGCATCCAGCGCCTTTTTGGCTTTGAACGCTTTTTCAGAGTCTACCACTAAGCCAATACCCCGTTCAGAAGAACCTTGGGAAATGATGCTTACACTAATATTATTCTGCTCTAAGGTTCTAAAAATTCTGGCATCTATACCCACTTTACCTAATAAACCCCTACCCTCTAGATTAATCAACGAAACGTTTTCTATGACCGAAAGCGACTTGATACCGCCTTTGGCCGTTTTGGCACTAATTAAAGTTCCTTCGTTATCGTGATTGAATGTATTCAAAATACGTAAAGGAATATTCTTTTCGATTAAGGGTATTATCGTCTTTGCATGTAAAATGGTAGCGCCAAAATTCGCCAACTCGTTCGCTTCACCATAAGAGAGGCTCTCAATACGTTTTGCATCGGGAACCAAATCAGGATTGGCCGTATAAATACCGTCTACATGCGTATAGTTTTGAAGCTCATCGGCGTTCAGGAAATTCGCGAACAATGCGGCCGAATAATTGCTGCCATTTCTACCTAATGTAGTGGTTTCACCATTCTCATCAGAAGCAATAAACCCTGTAATCACTGGCACCGTGCCCATATCTAAGGGCGCAAAACACTTAATAATATTTTCTTTGGATTGTGCTTCATCTACCGAAGCGTCACCAAAGTTCGAATCGGTCTTGAGCAAAGTTCTAGAATCTAAGAACTCTGCGGAAATACCCCTGCCTATCAGAAGTTTGCTTACCAATTTGGCCGAAATAAGTTCGCCAAAAGATAATGCCTGATCTTTAATTTTCGGACTGTAATCACCCAATAAGGAAACCCCCTCCAACAATTTAGCCAGTTCTTTGAATTCTGCGGAAAGGTTGACGTTTTTAAAGGTATGTCTTTGAGATTTCTCAAAGGCTTCAAAATCTTTATAATAATTTTTACCCGATGCGGCCTTATCCAGTAATTCTTCCAATTGATCTGTAGCCTTACCCCTTGCGGAAAGAACGACGGCAATGTTTTCACCGGTGTTAACCTTATCGGTGATAATATCAAGCACCCTGCCCAAACCTTCACCATTGGCCAGAGATTTACCGCCAAACTTGAGAACCTTAAGACGTTTAGATTTTCCGTTTTCACTAAAAATAGGGCGCAGTAATTGTTCCATTTGATCAAACTCGATCAAAAAGGCATCGTGACCATGCAACGAATGCACTTCGCCATAAGTTACATTACTCTGCGCTTGCGCCAGTTGCTTGAACGTGTCTTTATTTTCTTTGGCCGTAAAGAACAAATCGGAATCGACCCCAACTATATGTATATTGGTATTGCTGTTCTGAAGATCAATAAAATTCTGATCACCATCACGCATGATATCAATGGTCTTCAAGAGTTGGTTCATCAGTTTATAGGCCGATAACTGAAACCGCTCCTGTAATTTTTCCCCATGGTGCATCAACCAGCTTTCAACGTTGAACACCTGCAACTCTTCATTGGTGCTTCGTTTAAAACGTTCTTTGAATGATTCAGGCGTTCGGTAACACAACATCGCATGCATACGCGCATCATGAACAGGCTGTTTCGAATTGACCAAGAACTGTTCTTGAATCTGACAGTTGGCAATTAACCAATCGGTCGACTTCCAATCCGAAGCTACAGGAATAAGATGTTCGGTAATATTAGGGTCTAGGGCTGTCATTTCCCAAGCGATTCCACCACCTAAAGAACCTCCGATAATGGCAAACAATTTTTGAACTTGCAGCTGTTCCAATCCCCAAAGAAAAATTCGGGCCATATCGCCCGCTACAAAATCTTTATAGTTCTCGATAACAAATTTGTCATGACCGTTACCAGGAATATTGAAAGATAAAATGGTATACTTCTTCGTATCGATACATTTACCCTCGCCAATAATTGCAGACCACCAACCGCCCTCGCCCGTAACGTTCGAATTGCCCGTGAGGGCATGGTTAACCAAGACAATGGGTGCCGTATGCAATTCTTGCCCAAACAATTGATACGAAAGCTCGATATCTTGAGATACATTGCTCAGGGTGGTATAATTCTTTAACTTAAGGTGATGAAGCATATGTTTTATAATTAGGTCCGGCCTTATTTTATCGACCGGACCTTATTTGCACTTACTCTGTTCTACTTATTATAATGAAGCAAAGGCTTGTTCTAAGTCGGCCTTTAGGTCTGCGATATCTTCTAGCCCTACCGAAAGACGTATTAAATCTTGGCTTACGCCTGCGCCTGCCTGTTGCTCTTCATTCAACTGTTGGTGAGTGGTACTCGCCGGGTGAATGATCAATGATTTGGTATCACCGATATTCGCCAACAATGAGAATACTTCGGTCGCATCGGTTAGCTTTTTCGCGGCTTCGAACCCACCATTCACTCCAAAAGTTACAAGTCCGCTTTGCCCCTTAGGTAAATATTGTTTGGCTAAATCATGGTACTTGCTACTCTTTAACCCTGGATAGTTAACCCAAGCCACCTCGTCTCTACCTTCTAACCAAGTAGCCAACTCCAAGGCATTGGCACTGTGTTGCTGAATACGCACATTCAGTGTTTCAAGACCTTGAATAATCTGGAAAGCATTGAACGGACTCAAAGCCCCACCGAAGTCGCGCAATCCTTCTAAAATCAATTTAAAAGTATACGAAGCCGCACCTAATGCTTCATGATACACCAAGCCATGATAACCCGCAGAAGGTTCGGTAAATTCAGGAAATTTGCCATTGGCCCAGTTAAAAGTTCCGGCATCGATTATCGCCCCACCAAGAGAGGTACCTTGCCCGCCGATATATTTGGTCAGGGAATGAATGACAATGTTAGCCCCATATTCGATAGGATTCAACAAAGCAGGAGTCGCCACGGTATTATCAACTATAAATGGAACTTCAGCCGTTTTCGCTTGCTCTCCTATCGCTTTAAGGTCGAGTACATCTAATTTCGGATTGCCCAAAGATTCAACAAAAAATGCCCTGGTATTATCTTGAACTGCCTTACTGAAATTTTCCGGATCGGTAGCATCTACAAACGTAGTGGTAATGCCCAAACGCGGAAGAGTCACATTCAATAAGTTGAAAGTACCACCGTAAAGACTGCTAGAAGCCACAATATGATCACCTGCTTTCAACAAGGTCATTAAACCTGTTGAGATAGCAGCAGCGCCCGAAGAGAAAACCACAGCACCAATACCCCCCTCTAATGCCGCTAATCTCTTTTGAAGAATTTCGTTGGTCGGGTTGTTCAATCGCGTATAGATAAAGCCAAGCTCGGCCAAAGAAAAGAGATTGGCAGCGTGGTCGGTATCGTTAAATACGTACGATGAAGTTTGATAAATAGGTACGGCCCTTGTGCCCCCTGTTTCAGAAGTTTCATGGCCGGCATGTAATGCGTTGGTTGAAAATTTGTGATCACTCATGGTAACTGATTTTTTAAGTGTTTATAAATACATTAAAAAATACAAACGCCAGACTGTTGACTAAGCAGTATGATTCAATCAAAAAGTTATAAGAAAGCGAAAATTACGGGAAGTAATCTGTTGCGTTATCTGCCCCAATAATCATCGGGATAGAACGTAGCACCTTCTCTACCATAATAAAATGGAATGGGTAAAGGGTTGCCAAGGCTTCAAAGGGTCTATTCCCTCCACCTTTCTTGATAACAATTCAATATGTGTTTGAACTTTTGGAAAAACAAATATATATACGGAAAAATTAAATTCCCCTAAATTTTATAAAAATTTATAGTTTGAACGCTTTTTTCACCTCTTCTACACGATCTAATTTCTCCCATGTGAAAAGTTCTACTTCCTTTTCAATTCTTCCGTTATAGGGAGATTCGTATATTTTCTTCACCACTTGCGGGGTTTTACCCATATGCCCATAAGCCGCTGATTCTAAATAAATCGGGTTACGAAGTTTCAATCTATCTTCAATAGCAAACGGTCGCATGTCGAACAATTGCGATACTAATTTTGCTATTTCACCATCGGTCAAATCTACCTTTGCCGTACCATAAGAATCGATGAATATCGAGGTGGGTTCGACCACCCCAATGGCGTAGCTCACCTGCACCAAAACCTCATCGGCCACACCGGCGGCAACCAAATTCTTGGCGATGTGTCGGGCGGCATATGCGGCGCTGCGATCAACCTTACTTGGATCTTTACCACTAAAGGCACCGCCACCATGGGCTCCTTTTCCTCCGTAGGTATCCACTATAATTTTTCTTCCGGTCAAGCCGGTATCACCGTGAGGCCCACCTATTACGAATTTTCCGGTAGGGTTAATGTGGTACTTTATATCATCATCGAACAATGCCTGGATCTTCTCGGGCAATTGCGCCTTCACTTGAGGTATCAAGATTTCAATAATATCTTTTTTGATCTTGGCCAACATTCGGGCATCATCGGCATCAAAGGCATCGTGCTGTGTTGAAACCACGATGGTATCTATACGAACGGGTACGTTATCATCAGAATATTCAATGGTTACCTGAGCTTTGGCATCTGGTCTTAGATAAGTTATCTCAGAAGCTTGCCTACGAATATCGGCCAAAGTCTGTAGTATTTTATGTGAAATATCCAATGCCAGGGGCATGTAGTTTTCAGTCTCATTGGTGGCATAACCGAACATCATGCCTTGATCACCAGCACCTTGCTCTTCTTTCTTGCCCCGGTCTACACCTTGGTTGATTTCTTGCGATTGTTCATGAATCAAAGAAATGACCCCGCAAGAATCTCCACTAAATTGGTATTCGCCCTTGGTGTACCCAATTTTGTTGATTACCTCTCTGGCAATATGCTGAACATCGAGATAGGTATCGCTCTTTACCTCACCGGCAAGTACTACCTGACCCGTGGTCACTAGGGTTTCACAAGCTACTTTACTCTCTGGGTCGAAAGCCAGAAAATGATCTAGCAGGGCATCGCTAATTTGGTCCGCTACTTTATCGGGGTGCCCCTCGCTAACTGATTCTGATGTAAAAAGGTATGACATGTACTTCTTTATTTATGAGGATTTGAAAAATAGCCCTAAAGAAGTATAACGTGGAAGAAATCCAACATCAACTGCTTTAGCATTTTTTCAGTGTTTATGTCACCTATTAAGTTGACAGCACTAGAGGTTGCAATCAGTCAAATCCTTCCTCTTAATTATTAAGGCACAAAAGTAAAGATTTAAGGTAGAAATAAAAATTTTCGAACAAAAGGAAGTATTAAAATTATCATAAGTATTTATGTTTAATATTTTTTACACGAGCGGAATCCTTTGTATCTTGTACTTTCGTATCTAGTACACAGAAATCACAACCATTAAATTTTATACACCCTATGCACATTGCAGTTGCCGGGAACATCGGTGCCGGAAAAACTACGTTAACTAGGTTATTGGCAAAACATTACAAATGGGAAGCCAATTTTGAAGATGTAGTAGACAACCCTTATCTAGATGATTTTTACAATCAAATGGAGCGTTGGAGCTTTAACCTTCAAATCTACTTTTTAAACCACCGCTACCGTCAAATACTTCAAATTAGAGAAAGCGGCAAGAATACGATCCAAGATAGAACCATCTACGAAGATGCCTATATCTTCGCCCCTAACCTTCATGCCATGGGGCTTATGACCAATAGGGATTTCAGCAATTATGAAAGTCTTTTTGAGCTGATGGAGAGTTTGGTACAACCGCCCGACCTCTTAATTTATCTACGCAGTTCGATACCTAATCTGGTCAATCAAATACATAAACGCGGCCGTGATTATGAGAACAGTATTTCAATAGATTATTTAAGCCGGCTCAATGAACGCTACGAAGCTTGGATCCATGGTTACAAGAAGGGCAATCTGCTCGTAATTAATGTCGACGACCTTGATTTTGTAGATAAACCTGAAGATTTAGGCTCGATCATCAATAGAATAGACGCCCAGATCAACGGACTGTTCTAAGACTTTTTTCAGATTTATTTTTATGAAAGCGAATCAAATAAAGCCATTTTCTTTGGCATGCTCTATAGCCTGTTCACTACTTTCGACCAAAAGAACGGGGGTTGTGCTATAATCTTTATAGACCCCCTTCACACGCTCCATTCTTTTTTTGTGTGCTACGCTTCTCAAATAGATGGCCAAAATATTGTCGGGGTAAAGTTCTGCGATCTCTTTATAGATATCGGCATCGTGCTCGCCACTATCACCGATCAATATGAATTTCAGTTTGGGGTAAGTTTTTAAAATATTGAATATCTCTTTCTGCTTTTGCGGTTTTTCGTCAGGTGTCTTTTTCTTGCCAAAAAAAGGAAAGCTCCGCAACAGAATAGGCCCTTTCGGAAAGTTGTTCTTCTGCAAGAACATTTCAAGATACCGGTACATATTCCACGGGCTGTGACTCACATAAAATATGGGGTTTGCCTCATCGAGCGATTTGCCTTGGTGAAGCAGCTTATAAAATTCGGCCGCCCCGGCCAAGGGAGTTCGCCTGTCTACCGTTTTAAAAACGGTATTGAAAATCACTTTCCATTTTAACGAAGAGACCACGCCCGTATGTAAGATGGTATCATCGATATCACTAATGACCCCAAATTTTACTTTAGAAGATGGTATCAGCATTTCTCCCGGAAACCTATTATCATGAAGAATGCCCCGCTTGAGATTGGTATCGTTAAAAGATATTTCAAATTTTAGCCACCCCTCACTGTTGGTCAGTCGACAAAGGTCATCGAGATCCGCCTTTATTTTATAGTAGCCCGAGCTATCGGTTTCACCTTGGATCGTTCTACCGTCTGAAAAGGTAATCGAAACGGGGGTGTTTCGCACTTCATCGGTTTCGAATCTTTTATAGGTATTCCATATCAAATTGAAAACCCCTTTCTGCGCCAGGTCGATCTCTTCATCTTCAAGGGCGCGGCCCCTAGCATAGAAATGACCATCGGTACCATAACCTTGAAAAGCTATAATCTGTAATTTATCTTTCTTGCCGAACCAACCCATAGATTTAAAAAACGTGTCTTAGTGCTTAAACATTTTAACCTCGCAAATATCGCAATTTTAGGCATACGAAGGTGCTGTATAACGCGCAATGGTTACACCGATAAAGATAGCTATCGGCCTACCCTTTTCGCTTTTATTTTAAGCTTTTTCCACTAAATGAGGCCTCTATCACTCTGCCCGAAAGCATCGAATGCCGTTTCCCTCATCGAAAAGACGGGTTTACTCATTCTTCATTTTTATAGCGCGTTCGTAACCGTAGATTTAATGCATTCGATAACCCTTAAATTTTTAGATATGAAACCAAAAAAGAACCCAAAACTAGACCTCAATAGAAATCGAGGTATTTATTTTTTATTAGGATTGCTATTTGTGATGGCACTCACTCTCATCGCCTTCGAATGGAAAACCTACGACGACGACCATGGTTATGTAATTTCTATGAACGTGGAAGATGAGCTCATTGAAGAGGTACCGATAACGATGCATTTGAAAACGCCCCCGCCCCCACCACCTGTGCAAGCGCCACCGGTAATCGAAATTATGGAAGATGAAGATGAGCGTATCGAAAGTGAAATCATCTCTACGGAAACAGACCAAGAGCAAGAAGTTCTAGAAGTTAACGATATAGCGACCGAAGAATTGGACGAACCTGAAGAAATACCTTTCATCTTGATTGAAAAGGTGCCGGTTTTCCCCGGTTGTGAAGGTGAAAAGACCGAAGAAGATAAACGCGCATGTTTTCAAAAAATGATGACCAAACACATCAACAAAAATTTCAGATACCCTGAGGTGGCCCAAGAAATGGGAATCGAAGGTAGGGTGAGCGTGATGTTCGTTATACAGAAAGACGGTAGCATCGGTAATGTTCAATTGCGAGGCCCAGACCAATCGCTGGAAGCAGAAGCAAAACGGATTATTGAAAAACTACCACGAATGACACCGGGCAAACAACGTAACTCTGCCGTTCGAGTGCCATTTAGCATACCCATCAATTTTAGGTTGCAATAAGCTTGCGTTTAGATAGCACTGAATTTCTTATATTTACTAGAGGGTGTTCGATGTAGAAAAATCGTATGACCGTGCTCTAATTTGATAAGAATAGGCGAACAAAACAGGTAAGAATGGAGAAAACTTCGATGGTACTACTGGCTATAGCCCTTTTTGCAGCCATTACATTTTTGGTATGGAAACTTTCTCATGGTCGTTATAAAAGAGAGTTTGGCGAGAAAAGAAGAAAAATTTGGGGGCAGCAGACTTTCTATTGGGAGGGTGTTATCGGTATTAGTACCGGGCTTACTTTCTTGGTATTATTTCTCCTCAAATGGACAAATGCCCTAATTTTTTAAGCGTTTAAGAATTTATGCTAAGGCCATATTCTTCACGTTTATATTTTTTTATCGATAAAAAAAAACTGGCTGCCCTTCGGCAGCTATTTTTTTGTAGCTACCGATGTTACAAAAAATGACCGAACGCCATGGGCACATTTTTTCGGTATATTTAAATATTAGAAACCACTGTTTTGCCCTCTTATTTAAAATGAGGGAAGTGAAATCGGGTAAAAACAACACTTAGGTAATTTATATATCAGGGGGAAGTTGATATACAGATTACCTAATTATATAAAAATATAACCTATTAAAAATAAGACACTTAAATAATACGGAGTTGTATATATTTATGTGTTGTGTGCAACCTAAAAAAAACGAATGAATAACGAACAAACTGCAATACAAACAACCTATTTCAGCATAATTGGAAATACTGCTTTAGCTTTGATTAAAGGGCTTGCAGGATTCTTTGGCAATTCATATGCTTTAATTGCAGATGCGATTGAATCAACAACTGATATTTTCGCTTCATTTTTAGTTCTATTAGGTTTTAAATATGCAAAACGACCAGCAGACGAAAACCACCCTTATGGACACGGAAAAATTGAACCATTAATTACATTTGGAGTAGTTGCCTTTCTTGTTGTTTCTGCTACAATAATTGCTTATGAAAGCATTCAAAATATTCAGACACCTCATAAAATTCCGAAATCTTGGACTTTAATTGTTTTGGGTCTAATAATAATTTGGAAAGAAATTTCATTTCAAATAGTAATTAAGAAAAGTAAACAAACCAACAGTTCATCTCTTAAAGCAGATGCTTGGCATCATAGAAGTGATGCAATAACTTCTGTAATGGCTTTTATCGGAATTTCAATAGCAATCATATTTGGACAAGGTTATGAAACAGCAGATGATTGGGCAGCCTTATTTGCTTCCGCATTTATCTTATATAATAGTTATTTAATATTACGACCAGCATTAGGTGAAGTTATGGACGAACAACTTTATGACGACCTGATACTTGAAATTAGAGAAAGATCATTAGAGGTTAAAGGTGTTTTAGACACAGAAAAATGTTTTATCCGAAAATCTGGAATGAAATTTCACGTTGATTTACACGCAATTGTCGATAGTGAAATTACAGTAAAATCAGGTCACGATATTGCACATAAATTAAAGGATTATTTACGGAAAGAAATACCAAATTTAGGACACGTACTGATTCATATTGAACCGAATGAATAAAAAAAGGCAGCACACAACAATGTATATAAAAAATAGGCGAAACACTAGTAAATTCAAGGCTTTTAGCTTGTATCAAACTTTGTGCTTAACCGAAAGTTTAGTACTTCGAAATCGCCTACTTTTCATATACTAACCGTTGTAGCACATTTGAAAAAACCGCAAATCCAAATGAAATATAAGAATCTTATTTTAGATTTTGATGGCACATTAGCCGATACCAAAGAAAGTATTTTACAGACTATGAAGTTTGTTGCAAATAGCTTTGATATTGAAAACTTTGATGAAAAAATAATCGAGAGTTTAATAGGATTATCTCTAAAAACCAGCTTTGAAAAAGCCTTTTCAATTGATGAAAAATTAATTAAAGAAGCGACTTTGGTCTACCGCAAACATTATAATGAAATTGTAATCGATACAATTTCTCTTTTTGATGGAGTAAAAGATACATTGTTAGATTTTCATCACAAAGGAATCAACTTGACTATTGCTTCAAGCAAAGGAAAAGAAGCATTAATTAAGATTCTCAAAAAGGAAAACATTTACGACATTTTTACATTTGTTGGAGGTGAAGAAGATGCTAAAAATAAAAAACCTTCACCTGACATTGTAAATCTCATAATGAATAAATATAATTATCATCCATCTGAATGTTTAGTAGTTGGCGATACAATTTTTGACATTGAAATGGGACAAAGGGCGAATGTAGATACGTGTGGAGTTACTTATGGAAACAACACGAGGGAAAAATTAGAAAAACAAAAACCAAACTATATAATTGACAATTTCAAAAGTTTAACTGAAATTCTGAATTAAAAAAAACGTGCTACAACACCGTATATAATTTATTGCTAGTCCTAGCCTACTTACGAAAATCCTCGCGGATTTTCTATTCGGTTTTTATTTGCTAAATTATGTGCTTAAACCACGCAACAAACCATATACAAACACGATGATGCACAATTCACCTAAAGGTGAACCCAAATCGCTACATTGTCGCCAGGCTCCAATTCCCGCCCTTTGGGATCGTGCATCATCGGGAGGGCCATGTCAGATTGCAATGGCCGTAGGATGAGGGACCATCGATTTTATCACCTTTAGGTGCCATCGAGGAAAACTGTGCATATCAACCGCTATATGCAATCTGGTGTGCTCCTTTGTATTTTTCTTTTTTACGTACCTTGTCGGTACGACGAACAAAAATCCAAACGCACGACTACACATAGCCCTCCCGTTAGCTACCATTTGGTACGATATACAAACATCCTTTACAAAGTTATAGAAACATCGTTTACACTTTTTAAGTTGCATTTGGAACCAACATTCAGATGCTATGCCTTGGAAAGAACAGACGATTATGGAGCAAAAAATCGAATTTATCTGTGAATGGCGAACTGGAAAATACACCATCACAGAGCTTTGTAGAGCCTTTAAAATCTCAAGACCGACGGCTTACAAAATCATTGCCCGGTTTGAAAACGAAGGCTATGAAGGGCTAAGGGAACTATCCAGAAAACCACGTGGCCCACATCCCAATGCCACCAATGAAAAGGTGGTGAGCCGCATTCTTGAATTGAAGGAAAAGCACAAGGCATGGGGAGCTAAAAAATTGCACACCTTGTTGTATAAAGATTTCCCCGATGAAATAATCCCATCGGTCTTGACCGTTCATAACATCCTCAAAAAACATGGATTGGTGTCGCCTCAAAAAAGGCTTAGAAGAGTCAAGCCCATACACCCCATCTTTGACCCAAAACATTGTAACCAAGTATGGAGTGCCGACTACAAAGGCAAGTTTCTTATGGGCAATAAAATCTATTGTCATCCCCTTACGATCGCAGACTCGAAGAGCCGCTTCGTATTTACCGCAAAAGGGCATTACAAAGAAAACCTTGCATCGGCCAAAGCAGAGTTCAAAAGGGTTTTCAGGAAATTCGGCATCCCCGGACAAATCCATACCGACAATGGAAGTCCTTTTGGTTCCGTGGCCGCGATTCAACGATTTACCAGGTTATCCTATTGGTTCATCGAACTCGGAATCATGCCCGTGTTTTCCGACCCGGCACAGCCACAACAGAACGGAAGACATGAACGTATGCACAGGGATTTAAAGGCCGCTTGTGCCAATCCTTCAGCTTATGACCTAAAAGCCCAACAAAGACGCTTGAACAGCTTTGTAAAAGAATATAACAACCTAAGACCGCATGAAGCATTGAACATGAAAACACCCGCCTATGTACACGAATTTTCAGCAAGACCTTTCCCCGAAAGAATCCCCAACTTTGATTACGATTCCAAAATGAAAGTCTTAAAAGTTACACAGAATGGAGCCATCAGATGGAAGGCCTACAATTGGGTTTACCTTTCCGCTTCGCTCCAAGGTAAACATATCGGAGCACTGGACATTGGCAATGGTGTTTGGAGGGTGTTTTATAGAAACGTATTTTTAGGATACTTTGATGAACATGTGTTTAGAAAGAAAGAACAATCAGTAAGGTTAGAAACTAACTTAGTGTAAACGCTAATCTATAACTTTTGTAAACAATGTATATTAACGAACATTTGAAAAACCAACTATGAAACCACCAAAATGGCATAGAGATGAAGTAATACTTGCTCTTGACCTCTATCACTCGATTGAGGCGCGGGAAATGGACAGCAGAAATCCGAAAGTCATTGAGGTGTCTGAAATTCTAAATAAACTTCCAATTCATAAAGAAAGAGTCGATAATGTAAAGTTTAGAAATCCAAATGGAGTATCTATGAAGTTGAATAACTTCAAAGCGATTGACCCAAACTATGATGGTAAGGGAATGGACAGATACAGCAAATTAGATGAAAAAGTATTCTTCGAATTTCAAGATGACATTAACGGACTTAAAAGAATTGCAGAACAAATTAAAAAAACTGTTTCAGATGTCGAACTGACCAATAACCTGTATCGAATTGGAGATGACGATGAAGATGAAAAACTAAAAGTTAAAGAAGGAAAAGTAATTTATAAATTACACAAACACAGAGAACGGAACCCAAAACTGAATAATAAGAAAAAAGAAAACTATTTAAAGAAATACGGAAAATTAGATTGTGAAGTTTGCGGATTTGACTTTTATGAGGTTTATGGTGAATTGGGAAAAGGGTTTATGGAATGTCATCACAAAATACCACTATCTGAAATAGAAGGTGAGTCAATTACGACAATAAATGACTTGGCTTTAGTCTGTGCAAATTGCCATAGAATGCTTCATCGCGAATTAGATACTTTAAGTATTGATGAACTGAGAAAAAAAATAAAAAACGGTAGCTAACAAAGAACTGAGGTAAAAAACAAACAAATTTTTCTTTAATCTGAGACAATATTATTCTAGGCTCATAGATTCTAAAATCAGGTTCTTTGAGCTTTTTTTATTTGATTTATCTGCTTTTATCTCAGCAATACAGATACGTAAGTTTCATCATATGGTTTGCCAGATTTTGCGATGGCAAAGGACTGTTTCAATAGTTTGTTGGCAACGGCTATCAATGCCAGTTTCTTGCTCTTGCCCTTGTTCACGATTCGCTCATATACCTCTCTGCATGCCTTGTTGTGTTTACAAGCATTGAAAGAACATAGAAACAATAGGTTACGAAGCTTTCTATTACCGACCTTACTTATTCTCGCTCGACCTCTTACACTGCTCCCAGACTCTCGTATCGTTGGGGTTATACCTACATAACTACAAAGCTGCGAGGCCGTTTCGAACTTGTTGAAACCATCGGTGACCACTATTAGGAACAATGCTGTCTTTTGACCTATACCAGGTATTGACATCAATAATGTCAATTGCTCCTGTTGGTCCTCTTTTACCAATGATAAAATCTTTGATTCGATTGCAGCTACCTCTTTATTCAGCTGCTTCCTGTTCCGTATCAAGGAACGATAAACAAACTTTGAGGGTATACCTAAAACTACCTCCCCATGTATCTTGTTCTTGGTCGCCGTTCGTTGTTTTAAATAGTTATCCAATAACCGGAACAACTGTAAACATTCACTCTGAACATCTGTCAAGGCATTATAAATAGACACCTCGTTGACCAGGGCATATTCACATATAGCCTTCGCATCGCTCTTGTCCGTTTTCACCTTGGCAAGTCTCATTTGAATGAAACGTTTGATCGACAATGGATTTACTACCGAAACGATTACGTCGTTCTTGTAAAGAAACTGTGCAAGCCTATAATGATAATATCCGGTAGCTTCCATAACGACCAATGAACCTTTGGGTAATTCCTTAAGGTATTTCTTGAATCCAGTTTCATCGTTCTTATACTGCTCGTGACCCTTCCTACTTCCATGTACATCAAAGACATCTTTACTGATGTCGACTCCAAAAGTTTCTTTATATTTATTCATAAGAAATGTTTTATGAAAGAACCGGCTACTTATGACCGCAACAACTTGAAAACGAGATCTAAGGTCTCACAGAACTGAACGTGGTTTAAGTAGTAAAAGAGAGAGGATTATCAATGTTGTCGAAGTCTAAAGCTTCACTGTATAACATAACCTTAATTCTCTCTTTTGTTCTTTCTGGTTACAACAACAATTTACCGAGAATCAAACTTAAGATGTATAACCGCAATTACGGCGGATTCGACTACGTCCGAATCCACTCGGAATTGCTGAAGCCAGTGCCAAACCGAAAATTAACGCATATTAACCCGTAACTGACGGTTATACGAGACCGATGATGCACAATTATTCATAATATTTTTATTGTTTTTCAAAGGTATTCATCGGTCGCTAAGCTCGGTCACCTAAAGGTGAACCCAAATCGCTACATTGTCGCCAGGCTCCAATTCCCGCCCTTTGGGATCGTGCATCATCGGGAGGGCCATGTCAGATTGCAATGGCCGTAGGATGAGGGACCATCGACTTTTTCACCTTTAGGTGCCATCGAGGAAAACTGTGCATATCAACCGCTATATGCAATCTGGTGTGCTCCCTTGTATTTTTCTTTTTTACGTACCTTGTCGGTACGACGAACAAAAATCCAAACGCACGACTACACATAGCCCTCCCGTTAGCCAACATATCGGTACGATATACAAACATCCTTTACAGAGTTATATAAACATCGTTTACACTTTTTAGCTTGCAATTTGAACCAAACTTCAGATTGCCATGCCTTGGAAAGAATCAACGATTATGGAACAAAAAATTGAATTTATCTGTGAATGGAGAACCGGAAATTATACCATCACGGAACTCTGTCGAAGCTTTGGAATTTCACGCCCGACCGCTTACAAAATCATCGCCCGGTTTGAAAACGAAGGCTACGAAGGACTGAAAGAACTCTCACGAAAACCGCGTGGAACCCACCCGAACTCGACCCATGGAAATGTGGTGAACGGCATTCTTGCCCTCAAAGAAAAACACAAGCTTTGGGGCGCTAAAAAAATCCACAAACTGTTGTATAAAGATTTCCCCGATGAAATAATCCCATCGGTCTTGACCGTTCATAACATCCTCAAAAAACATGGATTGGTGTCGCCTCAAAAAAGGCTTAGAAGAGTCAAGCCCATACACCCCATCTTTGACCCAAAACATTGTAACCAAGTATGGAGTGCCGACTACAAAGGCAAGTTTCTTATGGGCAATAAAATCTATTGTCATCCCCTTACGATCGCAGACTCGAAGAGCCGCTTCGTATTTACCGCAAAAGGGCATTACAAAGAAAACCTTGCATCGGCCAAAGCAGAGTTCAAAAGGGTTTTCAGGAAATTCGGCATCCCCGGACAAATCCATACCGACAATGGAAGTCCTTTTGGTTCCGTGGCCGCGATTCAACGATTTACCAGGTTATCCTATTGGTTCATCGAACTCGGAATCATGCCCGTGTTTTCCGACCCGGCACAGCCACAACAGAACGGAAGACATGAACGTATGCACAGGGATTTAAAGGCCGCTTGTGCCAATCCTTCAGCTTATGACCTAAAAGCCCAACAAAGACGCTTGAACAGCTTTGTAAAAGAATATAACAACCTAAGACCGCATGAAGCATTGAACATGAAAACACCCGCCTATGTACACGAATTTTCAGCAAGACCTTTCCCCGAAAGAATCCCCAACTTTGATTACGATTCCAAAATGAAAGTCTTAAAAGTTACACAGAATGGAGCCATCAGATGGAAGGCCTACAATTGGGTTTACCTTTCCGCTTCGCTCCAAGGTAAACATATCGGAGCACTGGACATTGGCAATGGTGTTTGGAGGGTGTTTTATAGAAACGTATTTTTAGGATACTTTGATGAACATGTGTTTAGAAAGAAAGAACAATCAGTAAGGTTAGAAACTAACTTAGTGTAAACGCTAATCTATAACTTTTGTAAACAATGTATATTAACGAACATTTAAAGCTGTATTTATGAGGTATTATTTTTCATGTATTCTCTTCTTAATATTAAGTTGTAAAACAACCAAGCCTGCTCTTAACGAAATTAAACCGGCAGAGGAAATATTAGCATGCGTACTTACCAATCTTCCGCTAACGGTTGGATATGAAAGTAAGATGGAATCTTATGCCTCAATATACAAGGACACAATATTCGAAATTGAATCATTAAAAAGCGGAATGGTGGAATACAGTACAAATATTGAATTAAAAAGTTCGGAACGATATCTGTGGCTAATAAAAGAAAGTGAAAAAGGCGTTGATTCACTATTGATTCATTGTCTAACTCCTCTAAAGTCTGTTGATTCGAATTTTATTTTTCAAGATTGTGAAATTGAAAATGAAATAACTGAGTTCGACGATGTTGGTAATCCCATAGTTTCTAGAATCGAAACAATCAAAATGTAAAAACTAAGTACAACACAAGTAACCGTTGCACAACCCCCTGACCGGCAACAAAACGGATTGTTATAAGCCTCTTTAAGGGGCTTTTTTCTTTCAGGGCCAGTATTGAAAAGTCAATTTTTGAAGCTTTACAGATGGGCCGAACAGGAATCGAGCGGTACTTTTTACCAATACCGAAAAATCATTAATGGCACGTCCGCTCGCGCGGACTAGTTACGAAACATGCCATGGCATTAAGCGGAAGCCAGATTACCATGGCATATTTATGGTGATTTTGCTATATTTCCATAAAATCCGCCGGACTTCACATAGCCCTGTGTTACCCGCAATCAGAAAAACCGTACAAATAGCATAATACCAAAATCAATCAAGCTTTTTGCCATTTGACAAATTCCGAATAAAATGCAATGACCACCTTTGTGACTATGGACAAATTAATAAACTATCTATTGGAATTTGGGCAGCTAAATCAACAGCAAATTGACTTGATACAAAGAAAATTACAGGTATTGGTGTTGAAAAAAGGGGATTACTTTTCCGAAGCAGGAAAAATACCAAAACAAGTAGCTTTTATTGAAGAAGGTATTTTACGGGTATGTTACTATAACAGCGAAGGGGATGAAATCACCAAATACTTTGTTGATGAAAACAATTTTGCAGTGGATATAAACAGTTTCAATCAAAAAATTCCCTCTTCAGAATATGTACAGGCTGTAACAGATTGTTCACTACTTGTATTTTCTACAGAATCACTCAACGATTTGTCAGCTACTATCATTCAGTGGGACAGCATTATCTATAAAATAACAGAAAAAGCATTGGTTGAAAAGGTAAATAAACTAAGCCCCATGCTAGCCGAAGATGCCAAAACAAGGTATCTTAGTTTTTTAGAGAAGTTTCCGAATTTAGCCAACAGAATTCCGCTTTCCTATCTCGCTTCTTATTTAGGAATCACGCAATCATCGTTAAGCAGGATTCGAAAAAGCATCTGAATTCATTATTTGCCAAATGGCAAAAGTTTTTGCTTTTGAAGTGCTGAGCTTTGCTTCATCATTTTAATAGAAAACAAAAAAAAATGGATTCAATAATTATTACAGGAGCAACCAGTGGAATTGGTTTTGAGTGTGCTTTACAAATGGCTCAAATTGCCAAAAACGAACAAATTATCATTCCTGCCAGAAATATTGGAGCAGGAAAAGACATCATAGAAAAAATAAAAGACAAGACAGGTCATAAAAACCTAAAATGCCTGGAATTGGATTTGGCTTCTTTAGAATCTATAAGAAAGTTCTCTGAATCATTTGCCAAAGAAAAAAACAACTCCATTTCTATCTTGATAAATAATGCAGGAGTACAGAATATTGGCGAAACACAATATACGGCAGATGGATTTGAGCAAACATTTGGTGTAAATCATCTCGGTTCGTTTGCCTTGACTATGCAATTGCTACCCTTAATCAAAAATGAAGGGCACATAACATTCACATCTAGCGAAACACACGACCCAGCACTTAGAACACCAATAGAACCACCTATTTATACCAGTGTTCAAGAGCTTGCTTTCCCAAAAGAAACTTCCGAAAAACCTAACATAGTTGGACAAAGAAGGTATTCTACTTCAAAATTGTGTAACATAATGACCACATATGAATTACAAGAGCGATTAAAGCACACAAATATCCGAGTAAATGCTTATGACCCAGGAATGACACCAGGTACAGGTCTTGCAAGAACTTACACACCTGTAATGCGATTTTTATGGAAAAACGTATTCCCTGTTTTGACCCTAATAAAAAGCAACATACATACACCAGCTCAAGCGGGAAGAAATTTAGCAAACCTTGCGTATTCTGAGAAGTACAAAGACTTAAAAGGAATTTATTTCTCGGATGGAAAAGTTGTTAAAACATCTGTTGATTCTTATAGCAAGGTTTTTCAAAGAGACCTGTGGAGTGGCAGCCTTGAACTTACAAAAACCACATTTACAGAATAACAAAAAACAAAAAGAAACATCTAAAAAATGGCAGTAGGTAACATTGGGTATAAAACATAGCTAATAAGTGCAAACCCGCAACTTTCCATATACATAAACGATGATGTCGAATACGCCTGCGGCGTACTTTTAACTGCGCCGCTTCGCAGACAATGCAGCCCAAAGCAAGTCGACATCATCACCGCGCTATGTCAGATTGCAAGGGCCGTAGGATAAGGGACCATCCTATTTTTATCACCTTCAGGTGTCATCGAGGACAACTGTACATATCAGCAGCTATATGCAATCTGGTGTGCTCACTTGTTTTTTTGCTTTTTACGTACCTTTCGGTACGACAACCTACAAGCTGAAAAAAACTCGAAACCGAAATTAAAGATTCGGAAAAATGACAAAAATAACCGTAAGTGCTGATTGCGGAAATGCACCTAAAAAAGAGTTTCTAAAAGAGATTAATATCGCCTTTGCGAAAGGAAATTTGGATTTTCTGACAGAGAGCGTAACGGACAAAATTATTTGGCAAATCATTGGCGACAAAAAAATTGAGGGAAAAGAAAAGTTTATATTGGAATTGGAAAAGATGAAAACGAAAAAAGCATCGGAATTAACACTCGACCGAATTTTAACTCACGGAAAAGAAGGTGCTGTAAGCGGAATTATGAAAATGCAGAACGGAAAAGAATATGCGTTTTCGGACTTTTACGAATTTAGTGGAGCGAAAGGTGCGAAAGTAAAATCAATAACATCATATGCAATTAAAATAAAAAATTAAATCATTTAAAATGTCATTTCAAGCTTATCTCGATAATATTCAAGTAAAAACAGGAAAAACACCATCGGACTTTAAGGAACTTGCCAAAAAAAAGGGATTTACCCAAAATGGAAAAATTAAAGATGGAGTAAAAGCGACCCAAATTACAGATTGGTTAAAACAAGAATTTGAATTAGGACACGGACATTCAATGGCAATTTATGCTCTATTGAAAGGAAAAAAACCTGATTAAGCCAGAACAGAATAAAGGCAATTGCCAACAGAGTATGTGAATCGTGGCTCGGTCAATCCCCACTTGAAAAAACCTTCTGATTTTCCGAAGCCAGTTTTTATTTGAAGAGTTTCGTGCCCAGATACGCCACAGCTCATATACAAAATCGTTAACTGCCATTTGAGTTAGAACAAAAAAATTGAACCAATAATTAAAATGATAAAACCATTTTCAGCAAATATTTCCGAAGAAATTCTTGACGACTTAAAGAATAGAATTAAAAATACATGTTGGCCAGATGAAATATCCAACTCAAATTGGATTTACGGAACCAACCTTTCTTTTATGAAAGAATTATCCAATTATTGGCTGTACGAATTTAACTGGAGAAAAGTAGAGGCTGAAATAAATTCTTTCCCGAATTTCATTGCAACCATTGATGGTTATGACATCCACTTTATACACGTTAAAGGAAAAGGGGAAAAAAACATTCCATTAATCATAACTCACGGTTGGCCGGGTTCCTTTATCGAAATGCTTAAGCTTATACCTATGTTGACTGATAATGATGAAATTTCCTTTGATTTAGTGATTCCTTCCGTTATTGGATTTGGGTATTCCGGTAAAAGTCAGGTTGAAGGTTGCAATTCAGAATTCGTGGCTCATTTATGGCACAAGTTAATGATGGAATTAGGGTATGAAAGATATGGGGCACAAGGTGGCGATATTGGTTCTGGAGTTAGCTCTTGGCTCGCTTTAAAATATCCTCTAAACCTAATTGGTTTGCACCTGAATTACATTTCTGGCTCTTATACACCGTTTTTAAAAGACGGGGAGCAATTGACAGATGAAGTAGTAGCCTTCCAAAATACGCATTGGATTGGGCTTCTAAAGAAGCTGCATATTCTCACATACAAAGTACCAAGCCCATAACATTGGCTTTTGGATTAAATGATTCATCCATTGGATTATGCGCTTGGATCATTGAAAAATTTAATTCGTGGAGCGATAACAATGAAGAAATCCATTCTGTGTTTACAAAGGATGAACTACTTGCCAACGTGACACTCTATTGGATTACTCAAACTATTCATTCATCAATCCGAATGTATAATGAAAACAGTAAACACCCCTTAAAATTTGGCGAAAACGATTTTATAAAAATTCCGGTTGGGTTTGCAAAATTCCCAAAAGAATTGCCTACGCCACCACGTTCATATATCGAAAAAGGTTTCAATATGACTCATTGGACCGAAATGCCGGCTGGTGGACATTTTGCTGGAATGGAACAGCCAGACTTAATGGCAAAAGACATAAAAGACTTTTTCAAAGATTTAACTACCGAGTGCTAAATTACATGCTAAACCACGTAACTCGTTAGCTGTAATAGGTAAAAATCTGTGCGAGCCATTAAAATTTAGGTAAAAATCTTCATTTCGGTTACAACACAACTGAATTTAGTTACATATTGTTTTTGTTAGTCGGCGAACTTTGCACAGTACAAAAACAATAAAAATGAACTACAAAATTTTAGGTAACACAGGCTTAAAAGTCTCAACACTATGTTTGGGAACAATGAATTATGGCGGAAAAGGATTTTTCAGCTATATGGGTGATTTAGGTCAGCAAGAAGTGGACCAACAAATAAAAACCGTAATTGATGCAGGCGTCAATTTTATAGATACTGCCAACATTTATTCAGAAGGACTTTCAGAAATAATGATTGGAAAAGCAATTAAAAATCTTTCGATAAAAAGAGACGACCTCGTTTTGGCAACGAAAGTTAGAGGGAGTATGGGGCAAGGCGAAAATGACAGAGGTTTGTCGAGAAAGCATATCATTCAGCAAGTAGATGAAAGTCTAAAAAGATTGAATACAGACTATATCGACCTATACCAATTACACACTTCCGACCCATTAACACCAATTGAGGAAACTTTGAGAGCTTTAGACGATTTAGTGCGTAGCGGTAAAGTTCGTTACATTGGAGCAAGTAATTTTATGGCTTGGCATTTAATGAAGGCGTTAGGGCATTCAACCTACAATAATTTAGAGAAATTTGCCTCTTTACAAGCTAATTATTCGCTTGATAATAGAGATTTAGAACGTGAAATGATTCCGTTATTAGAAGACCAAAAAGTAGGATTAATGGTTTGGAGTCCTTTAAGTGGTGGACTTTTGACTGGAAAATACAAAAGAGACGGAAAAAACGAAAAAGGTCGTTTGAACGATTTTCCATTTGAGCCTTTCCACAAAGAAAGAGCATTTGATGTTTTAGACGTACTTCATCCAATGGCAGAGCATAAAGAATTTTCAGTTGCTCAATTAGCTTTAGCGTGGTTGTTACATCAATCAGTTGTTACGAGTATAATCATTGGTGCTACAAAAATGACACAACTTCAAGACAATTTAAAAGCTGTTAACATTGAATTTACCGCAGAAGAATTAGACAAACTAAACGAAGTTAGTCAATTACCGATTGAGTATCCAAAAAATGTGGTAGAAGTAATGACCGCAGACCGAAGTAGCGGACAAGATTTTTTATCCTAACTAATAAATATGGAACATACTGACAGACCGAAAATCATAAATTCGATAACCGAGTTACATCGGATTTTAGGTTTACCAAAACCTACAAATCCTTTAATTACGTTAATTGACCATTCGCAAGAAAGAGAACAAACAGATTTAGGTAACCAAAAAATGGTACTTAACTTTTATAATGTTACTATCAAAAAAAGTTTTCAAGGTCAACTTAAATATGGAAAAGGCCATTATGATTTTGACGAAGGCACAATGTCTTTTCTTTCGCCCAATCAAGTGTTGGCAATTGACGAAAAAGGGGAAAGAAATAGTGATGGTTGGTCGTTATTATTTCATCCAGAATTGATTGCAAATTATGGTTTATCAAAAATCATTAAAAAATATGGTTTCTTTTCCTATGGTGTAAACGAGGCTTTGCACCTTTCAGACAAAGAAGAACAAATTATAGAAAACTTGGTGCAAAATATTCAAAACGAATACAATTCAACGATTGACTTGTATAGTCAAGACGTGATTGTTTCGAATCTTGAATTATTACTTAATTATTGCAACCGTTTTTACAACAGGCAATTTATCACTAGAAAAATGGCGAGTAACGATTTGCTCGCCAATTTTGAAAGTAAGCTATCAGAATATTTTGATGAACGTAAGGAATCAAAATTACCAACAGTTAAAAGTATTGCAGAAGAAATGAACGTTTCCGCAAATTATTTGAGCGATATGTTAAGAACCATTACAGGGCAAAATACGCAGCAACATATTCATTCTAAACTCATAGAAAAAGCTAAAGAATATTTAACCACTACTTCAAAATCTATTGGCGAGATTGCTTTTCAGCTTGGTTTTGAACATTCGCAATCGTTCAATAGACTATTTAAAAGTAAAACCGATTTATCACCTTTAGAATACCGTAATTCATTTAATTAATATTATGCGAAATCCAACCTAAGGAAATAACCACTTTTTAAAAACTTGTATTATGGAAAATTCAGATACACGAAAAATATTTAGAGAGCAGGCATTTTTACAATCAGCATCTAATAGTAATGAGTCTTTTAGTAATGAGTCTTTGCTTTTTAATACATTTCGTTTTGAGGATTTTTTTGGGTGTGATAGCACAAAGCTGCCTTATAGAAGAAGGGACTATTATAAAATAACTTTAGCTAAAGCCAAGAATAGGCTTTATTACGCTGACAAAGTTTACGAAACAAAAAGGAAATCCTTATTGTTTACAAACCCTATGATTCCATTTCATTGGGAACAGTTAGATAAAAATCAAACAGGATACTTCTGTGTATTTAAACCAGAGTTTTTTCAAAACTTTGGTAATTTAAAAGAGTATTCTTTTTTTAAACCTGGCGGAACTCCTCTTTATGAACTTTCTGATGAGCAATACGAAAAAATAGAGCTTGTTTTCAAGGAAATTGAAACCGAGCTAAAGTCAGATTACAAACACAAAAACGATTTATTGCGTAATTTAATTTTTCAAATTATGCATAGTGCGGCAAAAATGTATCCCTCAGAAATAACAGAAGATACAACATCTACTGCTAATGAACGGTTAGCAACCTTGTTCCAAGATTTGTTAGAAATGCAATTTCCTTTAGAAAACCCCAATGAAACCATTCAACTACGTGCTGCATCTGAATTCGCAACAAATCTTTCTGTTCACGTAAACCATTTAAATAAAGTTTTAAAGAAAAAGTACGGGAAGTCTACGTCAGAGATTATTGCTTTAAGAATCTTGCAAGAAGCAAAACACCTATTACGTAATACGGATTGGAATAGTGCAGAAATTGCCTATTGTTTGGCTTTTAAGGAAGCCACTCATTTCAATAATTTTTTCAAAAAGCATATAGGAAAAACTCCAACACAATACAGAAATATTTGAATTTTGTAATCATTAGATTGACTCACATATTTTCACCATCTACAACCTCTTTAATTTTGTATAATTAGAATATAGGTTATGAGAAAACAATGTTTAGCTGCTTTGGCTATTTTCCTTTTAGTAAGTTGTAATGATATGAAGAGCAATGAAAATGAATCCTCAAAGAACAGTAAGAAACTTCAACAATCAGACTCAAAACGTGAAACACTTGTATCGAATTTAATAAGGGCTGGAGAATTAGAGGTGTCTGGTGAAAATCAGACAGAATGTGACACTTATTTTGATGCAGAAAATTTCAAATTTCACGGTCCCGATGGTTTTGAAACAGATTATGAAGGTCTTACAAACTATTTTAAATCTATACGTGCCGCTTTTGATAATCGCTCTATAGAACGAGGAAAAATTGTGGTGGATGGTAATTTTGTAGCTTGTCAAACTTGGATTAAGGGCAAGTTTGTTAGAGAATTTACACATTCTCCTGTTGGTTCCTTGCCACCCAATGGAAAGGAAATAACTTGGAACCTTATAAATATCTTTCAATTTGACGATAAAGGCAGACTGGTGGAAGAATGGGTTCAGACAGATTATAGAAGTTTCCTTCGCCAACTCGGCGCAGAGGGCCGATAAAATAGCGCCGAAAATTTTGAGAAACTTTAAATATTTTACAAATTTTTAATTCTAGTATTTTAGAACTGAAAAGCTAGAAAAGAAAAAATGCCTTGTGGTTCAACCGAAAAGTTATCGCTTATTTTCAGCGCTACTTTTCATAAACGTAGCCGTTAGTCACAAGTTAAATACAGCACTCTCTACGAACTTAATTCATTTTATTCATAGGATTATTTTTTTAATTTCTCAGGAATATGTCAATATATTTAGTTGATAATTCAGGGTATTGAAAATGCATTGCATGACCTGAATCTGGTAATATAATATGTTGAATTGTAGGAGCATTTTTTAGAAGTGGAAACCAATTTTCCGTAGCATAAGATATATCGTGATCTGATGAAATGACTAAAATTGGTGTTTGTAAAGTTGTATACTTTTCTCTAAATTTTTCTTTATCCTCTACCACTGATGGTGCAACAGCAAAATAGCGGTTAAATTCTTCTTGCCTGGATGGAATTTTTGAAATATCTATGTTAGAATAAATTCTACTTCTAGATTCTTCAGCTGCTTTTCTACTCTTTTCTGATTTAGGTTCATAAAAAATAATAATTTCATCCTCTAAGTCATTTATTGGTTTTAAGGCGTGTTTTAAGAACAGTGGTTCAAGAGGCAGTTCATTTTTCCCAATTGGATTACTTCCAATTATTACGGTTTTTAAAACTCTTGAAGTATTTATAAATGTTACATATTGTGCTACCCAACCACCATAAGACCAACCTAATACAAAAAATTTATCAATTTTTAAATAGTCAGCAAGTTTTACTATTTGACCCGCAACCTCTTTAATATCCGTGGGCAATTCACCTTCAGAATAGCCAACACCAGTATAATCAAAAGTAATTACCGTATTGTTTTCTGATAATAAATCTAAGAAAAGTGGGTCCCATGTGTCCAAAGTACCTCTAAACCTATTTGCCAAAATAATTGAAGTGCCATTACCTTTTTTTCTATAAGCAATTCTTAAATCATCAATATTTGCATATTCCGTGTTCATCGTATTTGAATTTTTCATTCTTAAAAATTTTAATTATATATTTACTTGCATTTTGCAAGTGTAAATATAAAAATTCACTTGCGTTTTGCAAGTATTTCAAAAATTATTTTTATGTCAAAAAATAAAAACAGGTCAAATTGTCCGATAAGTTGTTCACTTGAGTTATGGGGAGATAAGTGGTCATTAATCATTATTCGTGATTTAATGTTTGCTAAACAATGTACTTATGGAGATTTTTTAAAATCAGAAGAAAAAATATCTACTAACATTTTAGCAGCAAGATTAAAGACGTTAGAACAGCATATGGTAATTGAAAAACTTGAACATCCCAATAGCAAATCAAAAGTATTATATAAACTCACTAAGAAAGGTATTGAATTACTTCCTGTACTTGTTGAAATCAATTTATGGGGAGAAAAATATTATGCTGACATACCTGATAGAACAAAAGCTCTTCTAAAAGATGTTAAAAAAGACAAAAAAAGTTTTATAAGAAGAACAATAAAAAAATTAGATGTTGATTAAAAACTAGTGGCAAACAACGCTATAATTAATGGCTTGGGCGTGTTTGCTAAGTCCCTAATCCCGATAGCCATCGGGAATGGATTTGGCAATTAAAAAGAAAAAATAAATCAAAACAAAAAGCTCTGGCTCGCAGACCATACGTAAACGTAAAGTTTCTTTACCTGCCCTACTTACAATAGACCAACCGGTACCACAAATATGGTCACAGGATGTTAATACCACAAGCATGATAGAATATAGATTTAAAAAGATAGACGCATTTGCAACTGAAAAATCAGATGGAAACCCTGCTGGTTACATTTTATTGGATAAATTGGTGGATATTTCCGAAACTGAGATGTTACAAATAGCAAAAGAGTTAAAAGGGTTTGTAAACGAAGTTGGATATGTTGCCAAAGTTGGAAAAAGTGAATTTGATTTACGATATTATTCATCTGAACGAGAAGTTGACTTTTGCGGTCATGCTACAATTGCTATTCTATATGACTTGATAAAAACAGATGATAGTGTGGCAAATATTCCGACTCTTACCATAAACACGAACAAAGGAACCTTAAAAGTGGAAAATAGATATAAAGAGTCTGATTCTGTGTTTATTATGTCACCGAATCCTGAAGCAAAAGTGATTTCAGTAGATGTTGGAGAATTAGCGGATAAATTAATGATTGATAAAGGAAAAATTGATTCGGGTTTTCCAATTTCAGTAATTAATGCAGGATTATCCACCTTGATTGTTCCAATAACCGATTTGGAATCTATTTTGTCGATTGCTCCCCAACTAGATGAACTAAAAGATTATTGTTTGAGTCAAGAAGTGGATATTATAGAAGTTTTCACTTCAAATGTTAGCGTAAAAACGAACGATTACAGAACCCGAGTTTTTGCACCTACTTTTGGATACATAGAAGACCCTGCAACAGGTTCTGGAAATTCGGCATTTGGATATTATTTGATTAATAATAACTTATGGACAACAGAAACATTGACTATTGAGCAAAATGGTTTAATGGACAATTTTAACATAGTAAAACTTCAAAAACGAATAGATGAGAGTAACAAACTTCGTGTATCTTTTGGAGGTGGAGCGATAACGAGAATAGAAGGTAAATATATGACACACAATTAATTACGTGTGCTAATATTTTGAAAAAGTAATAGCAGGCAAAGTGCTAAATATCAAGTTCTGCCACCAGCTCAAACTACGTAGTGGTTTAGCAGGAAATTACCACGCAATTTGCCACTACTCATACAATTCACCGTTGTGCTTCATGTAACCAACCAATAACCATCATTCATGAAAATTACACCAGTTAAAATATCGATACTAGCTTTATTTATATTACTTCTGTCATGTACTACTAAAGTTAAAGAGAATTTCAGCCTTGATAGTCAATTAAAGGAATTGATTGAAAACTTTGACGGCCATGCCCATGTATACGCAGAAAATCTTACAACTGGGCAAGTCATAGATATTGAAGCAAGTAGTATTCACAATGCTGCCAGTGAAGCAAAAATTTACATATTACTTACTTATGCCGAACAAGTTAACAGTGGCGCCTTTGACCCAACCAGCCTAATAACACTAACAGAAGAGGATAAAGTTTTGGGTTCCGGTGTGTTACGTTTTGAATATCCTGGAAATCAAGTTTCACTATCGTTTGTTGCATACTTAATGATGTCTATTTCTGATAATGTTGCAACTAATATATTATTAAGGGAAGTTGGAGGAATAGAAGCTGTCGATAATTTTTTGAAAAAAGTTGGTATTAACGACACCAAAGTACAAGGCGAAGTTTTTAGAGGGGATTGGATATCAACTTCAGCAAAATCATTGGCAACTGCAGCTCAAATATTAGCAAGACCAGAAAAATATGGCTACCCAACAAAAGCCGCAGATTTATGTAAAAGCATTATGCTAAAACATTATGAAGATAATGGGTTGGCTCGTCACCTGCCTTGGAGTCCATTTGTAGAAGAAGTGACAACCATGGAAGCATTCGAAAAATACAAACCAATATATGCTGGAATTGAATTGTATGGAAAAGCAGGATATACACCAGGTTACCGAGGAGATGTTGCTTATATAAAAACATCTAAAAGTGAATATGTTATCGGACTAAAATGTACAAATGTGGATGATTCAAAACCGCTAAATTCTACAAATGCAGGATTTGAATTTTCAGCAGCAATTGGTAAACTCTTTTATAATTATTGGGGCAAATGATAGAAGTAGATTTAAAAACGTACGCACAATAACGGTATGATTCATTGCAAAATATAGCTACTTATAAATGTCCTCGCAGACGTTCTATCTGTAATTTATTTGCCGCTTTAGTCCCTCAACGACAAAAAGAAACCGTACACAAATGTTGTATACAATATTATTAATTATGAAAAAAAATATCATTTACTATTTTACGTTGCTAGTTTTCTTTAGCTATCATCATGTTTCTACCGCTCAAAGTAACCATCGGAATACCTCCTTGGTGATAAATAAAGCCACTCAAAAGCAACTAAAGGAATATGATCGTTTTTTTGTAGAAAATCATAAAAAACATATCAATAATTTAGTTGAATTGATTGCTCTCCCCACCATGTCAATGAAACCAGAAAACAAGCCAGAACTCAAAAAAGCTGCAGACTTGCTCAAAGACATGCTCCATACAATTGATATGGAAAATACAGAAGTACATTTCACCAATGAATTGCCATTAGTTACCGCCTCCTATTCACGAAACAAAAAACAACCCACCATACTTTTTTATGGTCATTTTGATGTGCAACCTGTAGATAAAGAACGTTGGAAAAGCGATCCATTTAGTGCAGAGATAAGAGATGAAAGGCTTTATGGAAGAGGAGCCACCGATGATAAAGGGCCTATCATTGCTTTAATTAGTGCCATAGAAGGATTGTTGAAAGTAGATGGTAAGCTACCAGTCAACATTAAGCTACTATTGGATGGTGGCGAAGAAATGGGGAGTCCACATTTACCAATATGGTTAGCTTCAAATCAAGAATGGCTAAGTGACATTGATTTTGGGGTTAATGTAGATGCAATGATGAACAATGACAATCAAGGAATGATGTGGAAAGGCCTACGTGGAGCCGCAGACCTTGAAGTCACTATTACATCTGCTAATACCGATTTACATTCGGGCATCTATGGAGGTGTGGCACCGAACGCTGCTTTAGCAGCTTCTAAGGTGATTGCTTCCCTTTGGAATAAAGATGGTTCAATAGCTATTAAAGGATTTTATGATGGCCTAAAGCAATATTCTAAAATAGAACGAAAAGAAATCGCTGCTGTAGTAGACCCTAATCAAGAAGCTGAGGATTTAAAGAAATTTGACATTGACCAATGGATTGGGGAGAAAGAATATTCCTTTTATGAACGTCCTTGGATACGAACTTCAGTAGATATAACAGGATTTAAAGCAGGCTATACTGAAGGTAAAGCCTCTATTATACCTCATACCGCATGGTTTAGAATGTTAGCAAGGACAGGACCAGAACATGACCCTAAAGAAGTATTGGAAATGCTTAAAAAACACGTAAAAGATAGTCTGCCATGGGGTTTAAAAGTGGATTTCAAAGAAAGTGTTATGGGTACTGCACCTGTTTTTGATGAAAATGATTTGGGCTTTAGAATAGGTAAACAAGTATTAACAGATTTTTTCAAGACCCCTCCAATCATACTCTATATTGGTGGAACCGTTCCGGCCCTGTCGTCTATTCCTGATGGTGGTGGCCCAAATTTAGTTTCCGTAGGCTTCCAAAGGAGTGACGAAAATTTTCATGCTGATAATGAATATATGCGTATTGAAAGTTTCAAGAAAGGTCAGCGTATATACGCGAACTTACTTCATGCATTTGTGAATCAATTGAATGAATAAATACACCAAAGTATATGAAATTATAGCTCCGTAGGGGATACAACACCGTTACCTTTGAGAGGTGGTCTTTAATTTACTTAGAGGGGCATTAACCTAAAAATGATACCAGGCTCTTCAACTGCAACATAAATGTAACCGTCAGGCCCAACTCGTACATTTCTTACCCGACCAATACCTTTAAACAGCGGTTCTTCTCCAATTATCTTATTTCCTTCAACAATACAACGGTTTAGATACCTAAAACGTAAAGACCCTGCCAAAAAATCACCTTCCCAACCTGGGTATTTATCAGTTGAAACAAAGGTTGCTCCACTTGGGGCAATCGAAGGAACCCAATACAACAAGGGTTGTTCCATTCCTTCCTTCTCGGTCAAATTTGTAAAAGTAGTGCCATCGTATTCTATTCCATAAGAAATAGTGGGCCAGCCATAGTTGAGCCCTGGTTCAATGATATTTACCTCATCGCCTCCTCTGGGTCCGTGTTCATGGGTCCATATTTGATTCGTTGCGGGGTTCAACGCCATACCTTGCGGATTTCGATGACCGTAACTGTAAATAGTTTGCATTACCGAATCTTGACCAACAAATGGATTATCGGAAGGGATTTTACCATCATCCATCATACGGTGTACTTTACCATTATAGTTGGTCAAAAATTGGGGATTTTCATTTTCTTTACGGCGGTCACCAACAGAAAGAAATAAATATCCGTCTTTATCAAATTCTATCCTACCCGCAAAGTGAGACCCGGCCGTACTATATGGTAGACCTTCAAAAAGTTTTTCTTCATTGGTCAACCTATCATTGGCAAATTTCAAACGACTAAGCGCAGTGCCCGCCAAGGTATCATTTCCTTCAATAATATAATCGGAATAACTTACATAGAGCCAATTGTTATTTTCAAAATCTGGATGCAATTCCAAATCCAACAAACCACCTTGACCTCGATATTTTGATTTCGGAAGACCAGAAATCGGAATTTTTTTTCCATCCTTTTCCACTCGATAAAGAATACCCGATTGTTCGGTCACCAGCATATCGCCTGACGGAAGAAATACCATACCCCAGGGTTGAACCATACCAGAAACAACGGTATCGAGTTTTATCGTCAACAATTCCGTTTTTACGATATCAGACTCTAATTTTTCTTCTTTTACACCATATTTCTCGACGTTTTCAATTTCTTTGAGAATATAACTTGTTAAATTATTTATTTGGTCGTCTGACAAGACACTTTCCCAGGCAATCATTTCTGTGCCTTCAAAACCGTATTTTATAGATTTGAAAATACTATCTCTTTCGGTACCATGCTTCCATCGATGGCCGGCAAATGATAAAATATTACTACCATGGCAACTAGAACAAACATTCGAATAGGTGGCCATTGCTTCTAAGGTCAAACTATCGGATTCAACCCCACCCGCTTCAGTGGCATCGACCGGCTTTTTGCTCGATTGATTACAGCTGTAAAAAACAAAACTGACAACACAACAAATGAATATTAATTTTAAATTTTTCAAAATATAGAGTTTAGTTGGTAATTGATTGTGCAAAAATTTGTTTAATGCGCAAATATTCTACCAAATATAAGAAATCCATTCCAATGAAAAACTCTATACCAGTATTGTTTCAGGCAACAAACGTTATTTTGACAATCGAGTTCCAATAGGTTTTGAAACTCTAACTCGATATACTTTTTATTGGCAAGCCTTCATCGCAGCGCCACAGCGGTTCGTTCGTCTCTTATTATTAAAAAAGGAGTTACCAAGCTTAAGGCTACGGCTAACCTACGCAACAAATCAGGTGGGTCAAACACATCATTAATGGTTTTCATTGTATATCTATGATTTGCCCCATTCAAACTGCTACCAAATAAAGAAGGCTGCCAATTGGCAGCCTTCTTTGGCGTTCAAGTTGAGGATGTTCACTTACGAACATCAATGCTTTCTATTTTGATTTCAACATCTGAACTCTTAGATTCATTCGTTTTATCTTCAAACTCTTGAAGTTGCTTTTTCACTTCTTCGGTAGTTCCTTTAAAGGTTTTCTCCTCAAACACTTTTTTCCCGTTGATTACGGTGGTATAAGCGATGGTAGCCTCCGCTAAATCTTCTATATCAGCTGTCATTTCTACTTTGATCTCTTTCTTAACGTCGGTTTCGGCCATACCAGTAGCATTCATTGCTATACTTGGTGCGATGACCAATGCTACTACCGACATTAATTTTAAAAGAATATTCAAAGAAGGCCCAGAAGTATCTTTAAATGGATCGCCAACGGTATCACCTACCACGGCAGCTTTATGGGCATCGGAACCCTTACGCCCATCAGATTCAATCATTTTTTTGGCATTATCCCAGGCACCACCGGCATTGGATTGAAAGATGGCCATAAGCACACCTGCAGAAGTTACACCGGCAAGCAAACCACCTAACATTTCAGCGCCCCCAATAAACCCAACGGCTACGGGAACGGCAATTGCCAATAGACCCGGTAATACCATTTCTTTTATCGAAGCCTTTGTTGAAATATCGACGCATTTATCGTATTCGGCATATCCATCGGCAGCATCAAAAATCGCGCGTTGCTCCACAGTAGCTTTCGACATGTCTGAATCGACCGCCCTCATAACTTCTAGAGCTGCTTTTAATTGCGGAATATCTCTAAACTGGCGACGTACTTCTTCGATCATCGCCATGGCCGCACGACCGACCGCGTTCATTGAAAGTGCAGAGAATACGAATGGTAGCATTGCACCAACAAGTAGACCGGCCATTACTGTAGGTTTAGAAACATCGATGGAAGTTACGTTTGCTACCTTCATAAAGGCCGAGAACAATGCCAAAGCGGTTAGAGCCGCCGAAGCAATGGCAAAACCCTTACCGATAGCGGCAGTCGTATTACCAACAGCATCTAATTTATCGGTGCGTTCACGTACTTCAGGGTCTAACTCAGCCATTTCAGCTATACCACCGGCATTATCGGAAATAGGCCCATAGGCATCAACGGCCAACTGAATTCCCGTATTGGCCAACATACCCACTGCGGCAATAGCAATACCGTAGAGTCCGGCAAAATGGTGCGAAACCAAAATAGCGGCCGCAATCAATAGAATAGGAATCATAGTAGACATCATACCTACGCCCAAACCTGCAATAATATTTGTGGCAGCGCCTGTTTCTGACTGTTCAACAATAGAATTTACAGGTTTGGTACCTGTACCCGTATAGTATTCGGTAATCTTACCAACACCTAAACCGGCAACAAGTCCGGCCAAGGTGGCAAAGAAAATTCCATTTGCACCGGCAGGCAAGCCTTCAACGCTTTCAGGAATCAAAGCGTGAATAATAAACCAAGAGGCCACTACCATAAGACCGGCAGATCCAAATTCACCAATGTTCAATGCCGTTTGCGGATTTCCACCATCTTTTACTTTTACAAAAAAGGTTCCGATAATAGACATCAAAATACCGACCGCAGCCAATACCAATGGAAGATAAACAGCACCGAGACCTGCAAAATCAGGAGTGATTATAAATGCCCCCAAAACCATTGTACCGATAATAGAACCTACATATGATTCAAACAAGTCAGCGCCCATACCGGCAACATCACCGACATTATCTCCTACGTTATCGGCAATAGTGGCAGGGTTCAACGGATGATCCTCAGGAATACCCGCTTCGACCTTACCCACCAAATCGGCGCCCACATCGGCGGCCTTCGTATAAATACCACCTCCTACACGGGCGAAAAGTGCAATTGAAGACGCACCTAAAGAGAAACCGGAAAGAACATTTAATACCAACCCTAAGTTATCGGCTCCGGGCCACATAGATTGATAAATTATAAAAAGTCCGCTAAGGCCTAAAACACCCAAACCAACAACGCCAAGACCCATTACGGCTCCACCAGCAAAGGCAACTTCAAGGGCTCTACCCAACGAAGTTTTTGCTGCTTGGGTGGTTCTTACATTCGCTTTGGTAGCCACCTTCATACCGATAAAACCAGCTAAAGCAGAGCAAATGGCGCCCACAATGAATGATACCGCCACCATACCGTTCGAACCTTCTTCACTACTGCCCTTAAAGAATAGCAATACGGCTACAGCCACCACAAAAATGGATAAGATTTTATACTCGGCCTTTAGAAAAGACATAGCACCATCAGCAATGTTTTTGGCGATTCGCGCCATTTTATCATCACCTACTTCTTGCTTGCCTACCCAAGCATTTTTCCAAGCTACATAGAGCAAGGCCAGAACACCGAATGCCGGCAGAAACTTTACGATAAATTCCATTCTAACTGATTTAAGGTTTTTTTAACGGCACCTAATGTAGTAAAATAGAATTAAATAAAAAAAGCCCTATTATATCAATAATAAGGCTATTTTTTAAGTCGATTGTTGACTATATCGTAAAGGTACGCTTCTTTTTTAGATCACTTTCTTCATATCGCTTCACACATTCGTGATAAATTTTCACCGCTTCTTCGGCATTGCCCCATCCACCGGTATCAACTTTCTTTTCTTCCAGATCTTTATATACTTGAAAGAAGTGTTCAATTTCTTTTAATCTATGTGGATTCAGGTCACTGATATCATTGTTATTGCTCCATATCGGATCCGATACCGGTACACAGATAATTTTTTCATCAGGGCCTTTTTCATCGGTCATATGAAAGACACCAATAGGCTTAACCTCCATCACCACCATGGGATAAGTGGGTTCCGTACCCATAACCAACACATCTAATGGATCTTTATCAAGGGCCAAAGTTTCTGGAATGAAACCATAATCACCAGGGTACATCATTGAAGAAAAAAGCATTCGGTCAAAACGGATTTTGTGCAATGCAAAATCGTACTCGTATTTATTTCGGCTCCCCTTCGGGATTTCTATTAGAACATCAAAAGTTAAATTCGTCTTCTTTCCCATTTTTGTGGTTTTATTTAAAGCGGCGAAGTTACGAAAAATGGTAGCTAGGATGTGTGCCCTATGTAAAAAAACAAGGCTTTTTACGCAACAAATCCAAGGCTTTTAAAATAAAAAGAGATTTATTAAATATACCTTAGAAATCAGGCAATAATGTCACTAAAACTGTAGAAAATCAAAGGGAAATATTATGATTTCTTTGAAAAATCAAAAGTCGAAACCAAAAGTACCTGTTATACTGAACGGCCGGGCATCGGGTGCGTCTAAATAATTGCCCCTAAAGTTAAAATCGATACGCAGCACCTTAAAGATATTACCGACACCAAAAGAGTATTCGCAGTAAATTTTATCTGATGGAGCTTGCAACGGAGTATTGATCGAAGCAGGGGCACTTAAGGCAATGTTCTCATCGGAAAGCTGCCCCCAAACCCCACGGAGACCGACCACTTCTCTTAAATTCAACTTTCTTAAAAGAGGAATTCTCGAAAATAGCCTTCCGTTAAAATTATGCTGCAGATGCAGAGCTACGTAGGTATCGGTAACGAATTCATAAAAGTCGAGGTTCGGAAACGTGCCATAATTAGAGAAGAAAGTTTGGTTGCCCGGTATTACGTTCAACAGCCCCAGGGGAACCTCGCCAAAGGTCTTGCCTATTTCTAAAGTACTGAAAAGTCTGCCAAAACCACCTATTTGCCATGGTTGGCTATATGAAAACTGTAACTTGCTGTAATCAAAATCACTATCTAATACCCCTTCGGTACCTTTTGTATAATTCAGCAGCAGGGTACTGTAATTATCATTGATCACCCTTCTTTCGACCCCGTAACCGATGGTACGCTTACCTGGGGTATAAATCAACAAAGCATTAAAATCAAATTGCCGAATGGTCGACGCCAAGCCAGAGGACTGTTCGAGATCAATATAGTCTAGGCTAAACTCGTCAGGTAATGCAGAACTTAAGGTACGAAAGGTCGCCCCTACCCCAACGCGCAGGTTGGTTACCGGCTCCATCTCAAAACCGAGCTTGCTAAGATTGATATTTGTCAGCCGATTGTTCGCACCTACCGTAACCAAAGAAGATGAAGCGATACTACGCCCCAGAACATCGTTGGTAGCGGTTAGGCTTACACCCAATTGTTCAATATCGCGCCGGTTACCTCCCGAAACGATAAGTCGGGATTTTTGATCGAGCAAAATCTTGCCCGAAGCACCATACTTCATTTTATGATCGGTAAAGCCGTAGGCCGTATACCCTTCTAATCGCCACAGGTCATTTTCGCCAAAATAGGAACGGGCACCTAATCGAACACGGGGGCCTTCTGCCTGATTGTACCCAAAGAGGTCGTAGACCGAACCAATATCCATGTTCCACTTGTCGATTTCTACATAACCCGATCCCAAAATACTGACCAGATTGTAATAAGATTTAAACTTGGGTACGGTCTTTAAGGTGTCTAAAAGCTGATAAATTCCTTTTTCATCTTTATTTAGGTCTTCTAGCCTATTATTCGTCCAAAAAGCGCTATCGCGATTCTGTACGATGGGATCATAAGGGTTGCTTTCGGTTTTGTAAAAATCTCTTTGCCTCTTTTCATCAAAGGCATAATTATCGAAGACCGTGGTTCGTTTACCATAAACACCTCGAGATTTCTCTTTTTTACTAAAACTGAAGTCGCTCATCATATAATCGCGCTTTAGCAGAAAAACACTGTCATTGACGACTTCGAAATCTTGTTCTATATAGATTTCCTTTACCCAGTTGATGTTCGCACTTTTCGTAACTTCAAGATTGATATTTTTGATGGCATAGGTGGTATCGTTCACCCAAAAGTCTCCCTTAAAGGTCAATTCGTTTTTACGACGCGGGTAATAGACAATATTGTAGCACCATTTATTGTCGACAAAGGCACTATCGCGCAATGCATAATTGTAGGTATCGACACCTGTTCTAGAAAGCGGACTCGTAAAGCTCTTATCAAAGAACTTCAAGTAGTTGTCATAGATATCATAATCTTGATAAAGATCCGCCACAAAACTGATTATTGCCTGATTGTTATCAAAGCCTGAATTCTTGTTACCAAGAACATCTTCTTTTTCTTCATTTAAAAGATTATCTCCGTAAACTTTTGAAAAGGTTTCATTTAAGAAAATTGGTAGATAGGTTTTTCCGGTAATTCGTGAGGTGTCCAAATCTTGAAAAACAAATTCAAGACCTTTGAAAATTTTACGTTTCATCAAGGCACTGTCGATGGTATTCAGATCAAATTCAACCTTTTCGTATTTGTCGTAGGCGTACTGCTTGAATTTCCGCAGTCCGTTTTCCCTTTTTTTAGCCCAAATCTTCTTTAAAATTTCAACTGCCGGATTATTCTTTTTCGACTGTTTTCCGGCGAAGATGACAACTTCATTGAGCTGCTCAGAAGATTCCTTTAACTGCACCTTCATGTCATAATTCACCTTTACGTCCAAGGGTATTTCTAAATCCTCATATCCTATAAAAGAAACCACCAAGGTGTCATGGGTCGTTTCAGACTCCATATAAAAACGCCCATCATCATTCGTGATGGTGCCTTCGTACGAGTTTTTGAAGATAATATTGGCGAATGCCACCGGATTATCAAATTCATCGGTAACGATACCGCTCACCTTACTCTGCGCGCAGACCGTGTAGGCAAAAAGAAAAAGGAAGGTAAAGAGAAAGTTCTTCATTAAATATTGGTTCTCGCATTGGTGCAAGCAAATAGTATACCATAAAAAAAGCTTCGCCGACCCATGGTAGACGAAGCAAAAGTACTTTTACAATTCGGTATACCTTATTTATATAACACTTTCTTAACAGCGTTAATAACAT